>DASVUR010000005.1:0-69618 GCA_036386895.1 Flavobacterium sp. | reverse complement strand
TACCGTAGCCGGGGTTCGGACGCTGATCGTGATCGAGTTCGTCAGGGTCTGCGTACAGCCGCCTGTTGTTGCAACACTCACCAATGCGATTACGCTCGTTACAGTATAATTCGATACAAAAGAAGCAGTTCCCGAAGCATTAAGAGTGATAGTCTGGTTCAGGCCGCCATTGATCGTATAGGTCACAATAGCATTCGGTGTTCCGTTGAAGCTAACCGTTGCTGCTCCGCCCGGGCAAACGCTGATGCTGTTATGGATCGTAACTGTTGGTGGGGACACAATCGATACAGTCATTGTATCTGATTGCGGCACTGTACAACCCTGGGCGCCCGCCGATGTCACACTCACTAACGAGTAGGTTGTCGTTGTGGTGTAAGTTGATGTGATCGTGGCTGTACCCGAGGCGTTTAATACAATCGTTTGATTGGCGCCTCCGTTTACTGTATATGTTACAGTTGCATTTGGCGTTCCTGTAAAGGTTACCGTAGCACTTCCTCCTGAACAGACACTTGTGTTTGCCGACAAAGATGCTGTCGGCGCAGTAGTCACAGTTATAACTGTCGATCCGGTTTGCGATTGGGGGCAAGAAGGGTTTCCGCTCAATGCGGCGCTGACTAAAGTATAGGTTGTGGTAGCGGTATACGTTCCGGTAAGGGTTGCCGTTCCCGAGGCGTTGAGCACAATGGTCTGGTTGGCCCCGCCGTTGACCGTGTAAGTAACCGTGGCATTCGGGGTTCCGGTAAAAGTAACAGAGCCGGTTGCACCTGAACAAACTGTTGCCGATGGAGACAATGTTACCGTAGCCGGGGTTCGGACATTAATTGTAATTGATCCGGTAACAGGTTTTGTACAGCCAGGTGTTCCGGCTGAAGTAATGCTTACCAAAGATATTACACTAGTAACTGTGTAATTCGAAACAAAAGAAGCAATGCCTGAAGCGTTTAATGTAATAGTTTGATTCGGGCCACCGTTGATCGTATACGTTACAACTGCGTTCGGTGTTCCGTTGAAGCTAACCGTTGCTGCTCCACCCGGACAAACGCTGATGCTGTTATGGATCGTAACTGTTGGGTTAACTACCGAAACAACCATAGTATCCGACTGGGCAAGCGTACATGACGGCGAACCCGGTACTGTGGCACTGACTAATGAATATGTCGTGGTAGCAGAATAAGTTTGTGTTATAGATGCCGTTCCCGAGGCGTTCAAGACTATGCTTTGGTTGGGGCCACCATTTACAGTGTAAACAACGGTAGCATTGGGATTTCCTGTAAAGGTTACGGTCGCACTGCCTCCCGGGCAAACTGATGCATTCGGACCCAAGGCTGCGGTTGGCGCCGGCGGAACGGTTATCGTAATTGTTTCACCAATCGGCTGCGAACACGAACCTGGTGCAGGCGTTGTAATACTGATAAGGTTAATGGTGGTGGTAGCGGAGTAATTTCCGGTCAAAATACCAATACCCGAGGAGTTTAATGTCAAGGTTTGGTTCGGTCCGCCATTAACGTTATATGTAATTATCGAATTCTCCGTTCCGGAAAACGTTACTGACGCGCTTCCGCCGGAACATATCGTAGTGTTACCCGAGTGTGAAACGGAAGGCGGTTCGACTATATTTATGGTAACAGTCGAAACATCTGCGGCACATGGTGCAGAGCTTACGGTATAGGTGAAGACGTACGGACTTCCTGCTGCGGTTAAGGTTGATGTGTTCAATGTGCCCAAATGACCGTTCGTCGTTGCGCGCGGGCCACTCCATACCCCTGTAGTACCCGGAGAACCTCCAAGAGAAGCAAACAGATTGATTGAAACCGGAGTTGCGCCTTCGCATCGCGTGACAGTTACGTTGTTTCCAGCCTCATTTCTTGGCACAAATTGAGCGACAACTTCAAGGCGGGTAATACTTTCGCAAGGCGGATCGACTGTAGTCGCAAAGTAACTGTGTCCGTCGATAAGTAATTCATCATCATCCAACGCTGCCGCCGACGACGAGGTAAAATACCAATTGTTCGTGCCACTCGCGTCTAAATCGCCAACAGTAGGCATATCACCAGGAATTATACAAAATTGCTGAATGGCAGCACCTGTAGGAACCGGTACGACCCCTACGTTTACAAAAACCGATAATCGGGAAGTTTCGCATCCTGTACTCGGGTTTGTCTGACTCGCATAGTAAATCGTATTGTCTACCAAAACCGTAGACGGTGCCAGAGGCGAACCACCTGTCGCTACATTATACCATTTTACGGCATTTCCTGTTGCAATTAGGTCCGAAATTGTCGCAGCCCCCGGAGTATCAACACAAACACCTTGGAAATTCTGTCCTGTTGGCGCTGAATAAATCGTAACGGTAACGCTTTGACGTGTTCCGCACGACCCGCTGGTGCTGTCGGCGAAATAATCTTCCCCATCAACTATACCTGACGACGGTGATAATGGCGTTGTTGATGTGGCTGTCGCGTACCACGCCACTCCTCCACCGTTATTTGTCGCCGAAAGGCTCGAAATAGTTGGCGATTGCAAGTCACAAAATGATTGTGCTGACTGGGTTACTGTGGGACATTGGGCTGCTGCTTTGGGCAATAAACTAAAGAAAAACAGCAACGAAAAAAGAAAGATTTTTATAGGAAAGGTAATTATTTTCATAAGCATACCAATGGGGACAAGATTAAGTCGATTACATAACTATACATCGCAAAACTACAGCCTCGGCAAAAACGCAAGGAGGCGAACATCAGTAACATTTATAATCCAGTTAATATTAAATAAAATACAAACCTCAAGTTTTAACATATTTCAACTTTATGAACAAAGTAATTAACAAGGCAAACAACGTAAATTCCGATGTCATTTCAAAATATTTTTACCGATAAAATGCAAATTTCATCGTTAAAGTGCATTATTTAGCAAATTACTGTAAGATAATACACCGAATTGATCTTTTGCACCAATCTTTGACAGACTTGCGTTTGTGTTGTTGTCAGAGAAAAATTGTTAAATCAGGCAGTCGACGAAGGTCTCCGCGTCAGCGTATCAAAAGAGAAAGCCGGCTGCGAGCGCATAAATGCAAACTCACAGCCGGCTATATTGATAATAACTGGCGTTTTCACGGCGCCAATTAGCCGCGGTCGCCTTTCTCGGGGTAATTGATGATGTTGTAAACAAGGACTACATCACGGTGTGCGATGTACATCTGCTTTCGGTTATTTTGTTTTTTTCTTGTTATGATTGTAATAACCACCGGCTCACCATCTTCACCCGCACAAGAGAACGGATATGTCAAATCATCCTCAGTCTCCTGTTCCGCTTGATATTCCACAATGCGATACAGTTGCAATTCCTGGGAGTACACGACAATTCGGTCCTTCTTCGTGTCCAGGGTAACAACAATGGAAGCATCCTGAAGATCGGACCATTTTCCCCAGTTACCTTTTTCATCCTTCTCCATGACGCTGAATCCCGTTGTAAGAAACTTATAAGTCTGTGCCTTGCTCTCGAAGATCCCGCCAATAAGGAATAAGAAAACTGCCAATAATTTAATTTTTGTCATTGTTTTTTTTGTTAGGCTAATGTTGCCGCCTCGGCTTTTGCAATATTAAATTCGATCATCATATCGGTTACGATTTGGGCCGCGGGTTTAATATCATGAATGAGACCCGATATTTGCCCGATCTCCAGTTCGCCTTCCTCCAGGTCGCCTTCAAACATTCCTTTTTTTGCACGTGCCCGGCCAAGTAAAGATTTTAACTCGTCGGCCGTTGGGCATGTCGCATAAAGTTCCTGCAGATCGTTAAAGAACTTATTCTTTATCAGTCGCACCGGCGCAAGTTCTTTCAGTGTCAGTTGAGTGGCGCCTTCTTCAACAGACACTACAGTCGCTTTAAAATTCTCATGTGCCGACGATTCTTCCGATGCCACAAACCTGCTGCCAACCTGAACAGCATCAGCTCCAAGTATCATTGCAGCCAGCATACCTCTTCCTGTTGCAATTCCGCCTGCAGCGATCAACGGTATAGCCACTTTTTCACGAACCATCGGAATCAGTGTAAATGTCGTTGTTTCTTCCCGGCCGTTATGCCCGCCTGCTTCAAATCCTTCGGCAACTACCGCATCGACACCAGCTTCCTGGGCTTTCAAAGCAAATTTTGAACTGGAGACCACGTGAACAACTATAATGCCGTTCTGCTTTAGAAATGGTGTCCATGTTTTCGGATTTCCTGCCGAAGTAAAAACTATTTGGACATCTTCTTCGACGACAATCTGCATGATCTCGTCTATGTTAGGATACAACATCGGCACATTGACTGCAAAAGGCCTGGCGGTTGCCGCTTTGCATTTGCGGATATGTTCCCGAAGCACATCTGGATACATCGATCCCGCTCCTATTATTCCTAATCCACCGGCGTTGCTAACCGCGCTCGCGAGTTTGTAACCGCTGTTCCAGATCATCCCTGCCTGAATAATGGGATATTGGATTTTAAACAGATTCGTGATTTTGTTCATTTAAAAAGAAGCTGAATTATTGCTTAATTAGTTTTCCCGTGGCGACAATTGATCCTGATGTAACTTTATAAATATAAGTTCCCGCACTCAGGTTTTCAAGCGAAACGCCCGCGTTGCCGTTGCTTATAGTTGTGTTTACAACGCGCTTTCCAGACATGTCATAAACCGAGACAACTGCCGAAGTGACACCCGAAGGCAACGCAACAGAAAATATGCCTGTAACGGGGTTCGGGTATTGAATAAATTTTGGAACCGAAAGCGCGCTGCTTAATGCAAGTGAAAAATCCGGAATTCCATAACCGTATTGTGCGGTTGGCATTGTAAACCGATCGGCCGATTCCTTAACAAGTTGTATGATTTCGGCATTTGTCTTGTTGGGAACGGCCTGCCAGAAGCTCGCCACCATTCCGGCCATAATCGGGCCCGCAAAGGATGTTCCGTTTCCTGTCGTTACAGAACCTGCAGGTGTAGCGATTACCGATGCGACCCCTTGCGCCATCACATCAGGTTTTACTCGTCCGTCGGCAGTTGGACCAACAGAACTGAAACTTGCACAAACTTCGCTTGGATTAACTGCGCCGACCGTCAGCACATTGATTGCATCAGCGGGAACTGTGATGTTCGGATCCTCGCTTGCTCCTGTGTTTCCGGCAGAGATCACCACGACCATGCCGCGGCTGAACGCAATGTCGGCGCCACGCGAAACAAATGCTGTAGTGCCGTTCATATCGGTAAACGAATAGCTGTAATCCGGGTCGTCATAGGAAAAATATCCAAGAGAAGTATTGATTACATCCACGCCCAAACTATCGGCCATTTCCGCCGCCTCAACCCAATAAGACTCTTCAACCGGGTTTTCAGAATTAGTGTCTTCTGTTATAAATAAATAGTAGGAAGCGTCAGGCGCTGTGCCTACCAATTCGCCCGCAGTATAACCGCCCATTGTCGACAAGACCATTGTTCCATGCGAATTGCGCGTAAAAATATCGGTGTTACGGTCTACAAAATTATATCCGCCTAAAATAAGATTGTTGTCCCAGAGCCTCTGAAATGGCTGAGCCACATCAACTTGCGGAAATCCGGCATCCATCACTGCAATCATTTTTCCGGTTCCGGTAAAATCCTGCTGATGAAGTAAGTGTCCGTTTAGCATTTCAACCTGATTCGCCGATTGTCCGTACGGAAATTCAGCCAGCACTTGAGCAGTATTTGCAGGGGCAGCAACCGAAGCCGCTCTTCCGGCAGCATCAAGAGAATGGTCTGCAAAATCAACATGGTCTACAATCGTAAAATTTTCAAGCGCGTTAATAGCCGCAACCGAACCGCGTACATGTACGGCATTAAGCCACTTCGATTTTGCCATTACAGTAATTCCGGCGGCAGCATCGACCTGTTCAATATATTCGGGGGGAATTGGAACGTCAAGTACGTCTAAAGCAATGTTCTGGGCTTCTCGCCGATCCAGAGCGCGCTGCGACAACATTTGCAACGGATTGCTGAAATAGAACGCAGCGTTGGGTTTTGCAGTAAAGTAAACCCACGCATCTTCCTGCGAATAGACCGCGCCGCTGATAAAGAATATAAAGAGTACTACATTTTTCATAAGGATCCGAAATAGGTTGTAGTCAAAATTACGAAATTCTATGGCGAATCGGTTTTTGTTGGACAATTTACTGTCGCTGAACACGATTCAAAAACCCTCGGGCTGTTTTCGCCGCACGGCAAACTGCTGCCATCCCTTTCGCGGTGTTGCCTACTAATTACCGTATTATGAGATTACGCCCGATCCAAGAAGTTCCTGCCCCGCGTACCATGCAACAAATTGACCTTCGGTTATTGCAGATTGCGGTTCTTCAAAAGAAACATACATGCCGCTTTCGTATTGGTGCAGCGTGGCTTTTTGCAGAGGTTGCCGATATCGTATTCGCGCCATGACTGCCATCGTTCCGCCTTCTTTCAGTGCGAGATCTTCACGAACCCAATGCACTTCCGACCTATCAACAAACAGCGCTTTTTTAAATAATCCGGGATGTTCGCTTCCAAGTCCGGTATAGATGGAATTGGTTGCTACGTCGGTGGCAATGATAAACAACGGTTCTTTTGTACCGCCAACATTTAAACCTTTGCGCTGGCCGTTCGTAAAATAATGCGCGCCAGGATGTTTACCCACTACTTTTCCCATTTCAGGCGTATACGAAATACCTTCAGCCTCGTAGGTCAGGTTCTCCACGTCCGACTCAAAGTTGTTTCTTCGGTCGGTGTAAACCGGGTTGTTCTTGTCAATTTGATAGATGACGCCTTCTTTTGGTTGTAATTTCTGCTGCAGGAATTCGGGAAGCCTCACTTTTCCAATAAAGCACAATCCTTGCGAATCGCGTTTTTCAGCAGTAATGAGTTCCATCTGCGCCGCAATCTCGCGCACCTGAGGTTTTGTGAGCTCGCCAATCGGAAACAATGCTTTTGATAATTGCTCCTGTGAAAGCTGGCATAAAAAGTAAGACTGGTCTTTATTATCATCAACACCTGCCAAAAGCCGGTAGACAGTGTTGCCGCCGACCTCGATTTCCGACCTTCGGCAATAATGGCCTGTGGCAACATAATCGGCGCCAAGGCTCAGCGCGATCTTCATGAAGACATCGAATTTGATTTCGCGGTTGCAAAGCACATCCGGGTTTGGTGTTCGGCCTTTTTCATACTCGCTGAACATATAGTCGACGATCTTCTCTTTATATTGTTCGCTGAGATCAATAGTCTGGAATGGGATTCCGAGTTTCTCGGCAACGAGAAGCGCGTCATTGCTGTCTTCGAGCCACGGACATTCGCTTGATATCGTAACCGAATCGTCATGCCAATTTTTCATGAAAAGTCCGATGACCTCGTATCCTTGCCGCTGTAGCAGGTAAGCCGCAACGCTCGAATCAACACCTCCGGAAAGCCCGACAACAACACGTTTCATTTTCTGCAGAATTAAGGCGCAAAAGTACTACTAAAAATTACTTCCTTGTTCCTTTTTGGAATTTCTTAACCAACGGATGCTTTTCCTTCCGTACAAGTTTCCCATTTTCATAGAACTCCCAAACGCCTTTTTTTAAGCCGTTTACATATGGGCCTTTCGAGGCTATTGCACCGTTCGGATCACGGTAGATCCCGACACCATCAATTTCACCGTTCACATACGTCACTTCTTCAAGCGCTACTCCCGTTGTCGTATAGTTTTTATAAGGTCCGTGTTTCAGGCCGTTCTTGTAGTGCGTTTCTTCGGCAATCTTACCGTCGGGAAAATACACTGAGCGGACGCCGTCCAGTTTTCCATCTTTATAAAATTCGCGTGTCATCACAACATCCGAATTTTCATGATAATACTTCCACTCGCCTTCGTACTTCTTATTCAGCACACGGCCTTCACTGACCTTCTTCCCTTTTTGGTTATAGAAAATCGTATAAGCGGAGTGGTCTGTCAGGTTAAACTCACGGGTAGCGATCACTGTTCCGGCCTTGGTATCGTCGAAATATTTAAAGGTTCCGGTTTCTTTTCCGTGTTCGAACGTTCCTTCATAGCGTGGTCGCCCTGATTCTGTATAAGTGCCTTTCCAAAGTCCGTGCTTATTGCCTTTGTCGTCAAGTTGATTGACCGGCGCTTGTGCGAACGAGTTAAAGTTTAAAAGCAATGCCGCTAAAAAAACAAAGAATCTCATTGTTCTGAATTTGATAGTATAACTTCTTTTCGACTGATTTATTTCTTTAGAGTGAACCGAACTAAAAAAAAGCTTCCGGTGCAGGAAGCTCTTTACTCTATTTTTTACCGCCTTTTACAGCTTTTTGGGCTTCCGCCTGTTCCATCATTTCCTGCATCTTTCGCTGGAATTTGCTTTGCGTTTTCGGCTTTAGCTTGTTCTCTTCAATCTGCGCATGAATCTTTTGCTCGTCGACAACATATTTTTTGATAACCACCATTATCCCGATGGTGATTACGTTAGAGATGAAGTTGTATAAACTCAGTCCGGCGCCGTAGTTATTGAAGAAAAGCAACATCATCAATGGTGAAATATAGATCATGATTTTCATGATCTTCCCCATATCCGGCATTCCTTCCTGTGGCGGTTGCGCCATTGCCTGATCGCCCGTTGTCATTTTCATATAGAAGAAAATTGCGATCGCAGCAAGAATTGGGAACAGCGAAACGTGGTCGCCGTAAACCGGAATCCGGAAAGGAAGTTTTGCAATTTCATCAAACGAAGACAAGTCATCAGCCCATAAAAAGCCCTTCTGGCGTAATTCTATCGCCGACGGGAAAAACTGGAACGAAGCATACATAAACGGCAACTGAATTAGCGCCGGGATACAACCTGCCATCGGGTTTACCCCTGCTTTGGTGTACAATTTCATCGTCTCCTGTTGCTTTTTCAGCGGATCTTTCTTGTACTTCTCGCCTAGTTCGGCAATTTCGGGACGCAATACTTTCATCTTTGCCTGCGACAGGAACGACTTATAGGTAATTGGCGACATCGCAATCTTGATGATAATTGTAAAGATGATAATCGCAATTCCATAGGCGATAAACGAGCTTAAGAATCCGAACAACGGTACGAAGATAAATTTGTTGATCCAGCCGAATATTCCCCATCCGAGCGGAATAATCTCATCAAGGTTTCTATCGTATGAGTTCAACAGCTTGTAATCGGACGGACCAAAATACCAGTTCATCTTATAGTCAAGCTCTCCGCGTGTATTAAATGCCAGTGGCGCTTTGGCCTGTAGATCCTTTGTGAATGTGGTATCGATATCCTCATCTTCAACAAGATTATCCGAATAAAGGTCGGCTGATTTAAACGGCGTTTTTGTCAACAGGATTGTGCTGAAGAAATGCTGTTTGTATGCGATATAAGAAACGTCCTCGGCGGTCTCACGCTCGTCGTCACCCTGACTCAAATAGGTATCCTTTCCATCTTCGTATTCATATATGATCTCTGTATACCGATTCTCATATGCAATACTTTTCTCGGTCGGTCTTGTTTTCAGTTCCCATTCAAGTGTCACCGGTCTTGCCGTGTTCAGAACATTATTAAGCCCCTGCGAACGAACGTCGAAATCCAACATATAATCTTCCGGCCTCAGTACATAACGGTATTCAAGATATTGATCAGGACCTGCTTTAAGACGCATTGTCAAAACTTGGTTGCCGGCAATTTTTGTCAGAGTCGGCTCGAAGTAAAGGTCCTTTGTTTCAAGCGAGCGGTTGTCGCGGGTCTGAAGCACAAGATTAAGGTTAGCGTTATTGTTTTCTATAAGCTTTACCAGCTGGCGAGAATTTTTATGGAATTTTTCGAACTTCTTTAAAGTAGCTTCTACAACATATCCACCCTTGTTCGAAACTTTAAGCTGAACAAGGTCATTTTCCAAAGTTGTAACATCACTTTTTGCCGATGGCAGTGTTGCCGAATAGGCAAAGCTTCCTAAAGTGCCGCGTAGTTTCGCGACAGCAGCCGAATCATTTGGTATGATGGTGGTTTCTGCGGAACGATCGGCAACAGTTTCATTTACCGTTTTGGCTTTTTCAACCTGTTCCTTCTTTGCTTTTTCAGCGGCAATCTCAGCTTCGGTAGGTTGGTTCTGGTACATGATCCAGATGAAAATCCCGAAGATCAGTACAAACCCGATTATCGTATTCAGGTCTAATTTTTTTTCTTCCATTTGATGATAGCTCTGCTATTCTTATTAATTGTTCTTTTTTGATTTTACCATCGCCTGTACAAAACTTACGAAAAGCGGATGCGGATTGTCGACTGTACTTTTATATTCCGGATGATACTGCACGCCCATAAAAAATGGATGATCTTTTAGCTCAATAATTTCTACAAGCCCGGTGTCAGGATTGATCCCCGATGAAATCATTCCGGCGTTTTCGAGCTGCTTCGAGTAATCGCCATTATATTCATATCTGTGGCGGTGACGCTCAAAAATACTGGTTTGTTTATAAATCTTTGCGGCAAGCGTATCCGGCTTCAGATCGCATTGCCACGCACCAAGACGCATTGTACCGCCTTTTTCCGTAACGCTTTTTTGTTCTTCCATTAAGTCGATCACGGCGTGCGAAGTGCCGGCGTTCATTTCCGTCGAGTTTGCATCTTTATAACCCAGGATGTTCCGCGTATATTCGATTACCGCCATTTGCATTCCGAGGCAGATTCCGAAAAACGGAATTTTGTTCTCGCGTGCATATTTTACGGTTTCGATCTTGCCTTCTATTCCGCGCTCGCCAAAACCGGGTGCAACCAGAATTCCGTCAAGATCATGTAGTTTTTCAGCAATATTATGGGCCTCGATATATTCCGAATGCACCGAAACAACATTAATTTTGGTCTCATTTGCAGCGCCTGCATGAATAAACGCTTCTATTATTGATTTGTAAGAATCCTGAAGTTCGACATATTTCCCGATCAATCCCACGTTTACAACGTGCTTCGGATTCTTTAATCGGTGAAGGAAAACGTTCCAGTTCTTTAAATCGGGCGTGTTCTTTTTTGGAAGTGCAAGTTTATTGAGCGCCACAACATCAAGCCCTTCTTCAAGCATCAGCACTGGAACTTCGTAAATTGTTGATGCGTCGATTGACTGGATGACGGCTTCACGTTTCACGTTACAGAACAAGGCAAGTTTCGAACGCAATTCATCTGACAGTTCATGTTCGGTACGGCACACGAGAATATCGGCTTTAATCCCGCTTTCCATCAGCGTCTTTACAGAATGTTGAGTAGGCTTGGTTTTTAACTCGCCCGCGGCAGCAAGAAAAGGGATTAACGTAAGATGTACCACTATCCCGTTGCTTTCGCCGAGTTCCCACACCAGTTGACGAACCGACTCGATATAAGGTAAGGATTCAATATCACCGACTGTTCCCCCGATTTCGGTTATAACAATATCATAGTCGCCCGAATTTCCGAGCAACTGCATTCTTTCTTTAATTTCGTTTGTGATATGAGGAACAACCTGGACGGTTTTCCCAAGAAATTCCCCTCTACGCTCCTTTTCAATAACTGAAAGATATACTCTTCCCGTTGTAACGTTGTTGGCTTGCGAAGTTGGCACGTTAAGGAAACGTTCGTAATGACCAAGGTCAAGATCGGTTTCGGCACCGTCATCGGTTACAAAACATTCACCGTGTTCGTAAGGGTTTAGGGTTCCGGGATCGACATTAATATAAGGATCGAACTTCTGAATGGTTGTCCGGTAACCTCGTGCCTGCAATAATTTTGCTAACGATGCCGCAATGATTCCTTTCCCTAAGGACGAGGTTACACCGCCGGTAACAAAAATATACTTCGTCTGATTCATTATAGTTGTTGTAGTTGTAGTTGTTGCTGTGAAAAACGTGGCAAAAATACAATTATAAATTGAAACTCGGCACGGGCTGCGCGACAATTACCGAATTGCCTTGGGATTGGGATATTGCTTGCGTATCTTGTGCAGGATTTCTTCGAGGCCGTTGAGTTTAAGCTCGTATACAAGTTGGAGCTGCCGTCCTAATTCCCCGGTAGGGAAGCCTTTATTGCTGTACCAAACAACATAATATTCGGGGAGATCAATTAAATGCCGGCCTTCGTATTTGCCAAATGGCATTTTTGTATGTGCAAGTTTTATAAGCTGCTTTTGCTGATCGTCCATGAGTTATTTCCACTCAAAGTGTACGACCTTTTCAATATCGGGATGCAGACTCAAATAAACCGGACAGGTCACCGCAGCGCGCTCCAAAATCGTTTTTGTCTTTTCATCGGCAGATAGAGCCATTGAAAAACGGATTTCAATTTTTGAAATTTTTCGCGGCTCTGCCTGCATGTGTTTGGTCACCTCGGCAGTAGAATTTGTAAGATCTACCTCAAGATTACGGGCTTTAATTCCCATAATGGTCAGCATACAGGTTGCAAGTGCGTTCGCAACAGAGTCGGTCGGAGAAAACGCCCCGCCTTTTCCGTTATTATCAACCGGCGCATCGGAAAGCACTTCGGTTCCGGATGGTACATGGACAGACGAGGTCCTGAGATCGCCGAGATACGTTACTTTGGAGGTCATTATTGCGCTTCGGTTATGGAAAGGTCCTCGTTATATTGCAAGATATAAACGCCTTTGTTTACAAACCCGCCCTGGTTGTCGCGGATGTAGTTGAAACGACTTTCGATTTGCTCGGACTTGTCTTTGCCCATACACTCCTCGAAGGTCTTGTCCTGGGAAAGACGTAGCAAGGTGTCGAACGTGACGTCAAACCCACGGGTGGCGTATTGGCTTGGAAACACTTTGTTTTTTTCGCGGTAAGCATTTGCAAAAGCCAGTGCCTGCTCTGAGTTGTTATCACGTGTTACCGACGGATACAACATTTTAAGAAGTGTCAGTCGCTTCAGCGAAATCTCCTCAAAATCCAACGTTGCGTTAGACTCAATAATGGCAAGTTGTATCTTGTAGTTGTTGACTTCGTTCAATAGCAGGTTTGTCGTAGCGAGGATCATTCCTGTACGTTCCGAGTCGAGTACAACGTAGTTTGTCTTGTCTTTAACCAAAAGCTTCTTCACATTTTCAGGAACAAATCCGCCTGTCTCACTCAGCTGCGCAAATTGTGCCTGCTTATAATTGGTCATTATAAACTGGCGGTTCGCCGCCTTCTTCGGATCGCTGACTACGATAATATTTCCGCCTTTCGACAGCATATAATTGAACATTGCCGATTTCAAAAAGTTCTCAGTCGGCATCGACTGATACAGGTTACGGAAAGGCTTTCCGCTGTCTTTTGAAAGTGGCGAGATAACGGCAACGCTGTCTTTCGCAAGCGCTTCTGCCGTTGTTTCAAGATATTGCTGATAGAACGGCCCGATCACCGCATCGGCATTCCGTACATTATTACTTTGGATGATGCCCGAAACACCTGACGAATATTTGCTTTCGGCCGAGTCAAAGATGCGCACGTTCACGTTTAATCCTAATGCTTTAGCCGAATCGATCGCCATTAAAGCACCCGAATAAAAATCTAACGTTAAATTCAGGAATTGGTCTTTTTTAAGTCTTTCGGTAATCGAACGCACCGAATCTCCCTGGATTTTCGACGCGTTGAATGGCAGTAACATCACGAGTTCCTTACGTTGTGTAGTGTTCAAGCTTTTCGTCAGGTCTACGTATCCTGCCGGCGTTTCCATTATAATCGAACCTTTTCCGGGAACTTTCAATATCATCCCAACCTTTACGCCGTCCTGAAGGTTTGGGTTTAGCGCTATTAGTTCTTCGGTAGTAATTCCGAACATCTGCGACAGGCTATAAAGCGTTTCTTTTGGCTTAACCTCGTAATTTGCATAGGCGATCTTAGTACCCGGCGAAACGGTACTTGTCACCGATCCGGTTGGCGTTGGCGCTGAAGTAGCTGCCGTACCGCCTACAACCAATCGATACCCAGCTGGAAGATTCGCTCCCACATTCGGATTTTTACGGTCAAGTTCGGCGACCGTCATGCCGTATTTTTTAGCTATTGAGAATTTTGTCTGTCCCGGCTCAACAATGTGATATTGTGTTGAAGCAGCGTTCGAAGCCGGAGCCGGCATCTCGACAACGGTAACCGGACGCGTAACAGGTTCGCGTGGAGTAGTGGATCCGCCAGGAATTGAAATTGTTTGTCCGCTTTTCAAACCGTCTTTCAGAAGCGCCACATTTGCGTTTTGCAAATCTTTTACGCTTACGTTAAAATCGCGCGCGATACTGAATAATGTCTCACCCGGCTTCACAAGATGCCTTTGCAATGCTGCTGAAACTGTGGTATTCGAAGGAGTTGCGTCAGCGGAAGACGGGATCAGCAAGACTTCATTTTCCTTGATTCCGCTCTGCGCATCAGGATTCAGGCGATAAATATCGAACGGAGTGACCTTGTATTTTTTGGCGATCTGTGTTACGGTCTCCGCTTTGGCGACCTTATGCTTTATGTAGTTATCTTGTGCAGAGACATTTAAAGCAAAAAACAGGGCCGGGATCAGTGCGAGAAAGAATTGCCTCATAAAAATGTTTGTTTAATCTCAGCCAAATATAATTAATTATTTGGCTTTATCTTGATTACCTGCCCGGCTTGCAAGCCGTGTGCCAGTATTTTCTCATTTTGGATCTTAATGTCTTCAACAGAAACATTGAACCTTTTCGAAATGCTGTATAGTGTTTCCTTTGGCTCAACCGTATGACTGATAAAACCTTCGGGTTCGTGGTGTTTAACCGAATCCCGATCCGTGGCGGTGGCTTCTGCAGAAGGCTGGTGTAGAACCGCCGCGCGGATTACAATCGTCTGGCCTGCTTTTAGCCCATGTTCGAGTACCGTTGGGTTTTCCGATTGAATGACGGCAACCGGAACGCCATACTTTCGCGAAAGTGCGGAAAGCGTTTCACCGGGAAGTACCTTGTGTGAAACGGCTCTGGTTTCTGTAGATGTCGGAGTCGTATCTTGAGTTGGCTGCCCGTCTTCAAGCGAATCCATAATACCTTCAAGTGTGTTTACATCATCAACCTGCGCCGGACTGGACACAGGATCTTTTGCAACCGCAGCCGCCGGTTTCTGTTCTTTTTTATGTACGCTCTTCCCTATCGGAATCTGCAAAACCATACCCGCACTGATTCCGTCGATAGCGAATTCGTTAAACTGATAGATATCGGATGGCGTAACAAGATATTTTTTGGAAATGAGCTTAATTGTTTCACCTGCCTTTACTTCATGCGTAACAACCTGGACATCTTCGGTCTGCGCCGCTAAGTTGATTGAAAGAAGGACCATAAACAAAAATAACAGCAATCTCCTCATTTTAGCCGTATTGTTTTACTACTCCCATTCAATGGTCGCAGGTGGTTTCGAGCTGATGTCGTACACGACGCGGTTTACACCTTTGACCTTATTGATAATATCGTTAGAAACTTTCATCAGGAATTCGTATGGCAAATGCACCCAGTCGGCGGTCATTCCGTCTGTAGATTCCACCGCACGAAGCGCAACCACTTTTTCGTAAGTGCGCTCATCGCCCATTACACCCACGCTGTCAACAGGCAACAATATCGCTCCTGCCTGCCAGACCTTGTCGTATAGTCCCCAAGATTTCAAACTGTCAATAAACACTGCGTCTACGTCCTGCAATATACGAACTTTTTCCAAAGTGATATCACCTAATATCCTGATAGACAATCCCGGACCCGGAAATGGGTGGCGCCCGAGCAGTTCCGCATCGATACCAAGCGAAGCTCCGACGCGCCGGACCTCATCTTTAAATAACATCCGAAGCGGCTCAACCACTTTAAGCTTCATAAAGTCGGGCAAACCACCCACATTATGATGTGATTTTATGGTCGCCGACGGACCTTTTACCGAAACTGATTCGATTACATCCGGATAAATTGTGCCCTGCGCTAGCCATTTCACATCTTCAAGCTGGTGTGCCTCGTCGTCAAAAACTTCGATGAATGCTTTCCCGATAGCTTTCCGTTTTGCTTCGGGTTCCGAAATTCCTTTGAGTGCCTCCATAAAACGGTCCGTTGCGTTGACTCCTTTTACGTTAAGCCCCATATCTTTATATTGGTGCAAAACATTCTCGAATTCGTTTTTTCGGAGCAATCCGTTATTGACGAAAATACAATACAAATTTTTGCCAATAGCTTTATTTAAAAGCACTGCAGCAACGGTCGAGTCGACCCCGCCCGATAACCCCAGTACCACCTTGTCATTTTGTAACTTTTCCTGTAGTTCAGAAACGATCTCCTCAACAAACGCATTCGGAGTGAAATTCTGCGGCACTTGCGCAATCTTCACAAGAAAGTTTTCCAGCATTTTTTTGCCGTCGGTCGAGTGAAAAACCTCGGGATGATATTGAATCGCATACGTGCATTCACCTTCTATACGATACGCCGCATTCTCAACATCATGAGTACTGGCAAGCTTAATCGCGTTTGTGGGCAGTAATTTGATCGTATCGGAATGTGACATCCAAACCTGCGAATTTTCAAGCACTTCATGAAAAAATTCCTCACCCGATTTTATATAAGAGAGGTTCGCACGGCCATATTCACGTGTGTTTGACGGAGCCACTTCACCACCACTGAAATGAGCAAGATACTGCGCGCCATAACAAACCGCGAGCAATGGAAGTTTACCGCGTATTTGCGACAGATCGGGATGCGGCGCATCTTCGCCACGAACCGAAAACGGGCTTCCGGAGAGGATTACCGCCTTATAACTCGACAAATCTGCCGGAACATGATTGTATGGGAAAATTTCGCAAAAGATGTTCAGTTCGCGAACGCGGCGTGCAATAAGTTGTGTGTATTGCGAGCCAAAATCTAAAATAAGTACGTTGTGTTGCATGTGCAAAAATACTTTAATTTTTCAGATCGAAAAAGCCTTTTTTTCAATTCCGGGGCGTGCCCCTCGCCTTTGCAATTCCAACCCGCGGGCCGCGCTGTACGCTGCTATCTTTTTGTTATCTTGCCTTCCGATTGATCAGCCTTTGCGAACAAAAAGGATAACCGCTGCCATCGCTCACGCAATCCCGCGCAAATTCAGTTAAACATGAAACACCAATATTCCGCCCAGAACCTGCTTCCATACGACGGTGAAACATTATACTTCGGGAAGATGATCGACGGCGATAAAGCTTACAAATATTTTGAAAACCTCCTTTCGTCAATCGCCTGGAAAAACGATGAAGCCAAAATATTCGGCAAACACTATATAACAAAGCGAAAAGCGGCCTGGTATGGCGACAGCGAGTTCGAATATACCTATTCAAATACTACGAAGCGCGCACTTGCCTGGACAAAAGAATTGCTTGAAATTAAATATAAAACTGAAGAAGTATGCGGAATCAGCTTTAATTCGTGCCTGCTGAACTTGTATCATTCGGGAGATGAAGGAATGGCTTGGCACAGCGATGATGAGAAAGCGCTCGGACGCAATACTACAATTGCATCGGTCAGCCTTGGTGCAGAAAGGCGCTTTGCATTCCGACATAAAGTTTCCAAAGAGACTATTTCAACAAACCTCGAAAACGGCAGCCTGCTTGTAATGAAAGGGACCACGCAATCGAACTGGCTCCATAGCCTGCCAAAAACAAAAAAGGTTACTGAACCTCGGATCAACCTGACATTCAGAACGATACTACTTTAATATGCTCAAAAATATCCTCCTGGTAGCAATTGGCGGCGGCCTTGGCAGCGTGCTTCGCTACCTGACAGCAGTTCTTGTGGGCCGGTTCAATCCGCCTGCGTTTCCGGTTGCTACTTTGCTTACCAACATAATCGGATGCTTTTTAATAGGTTTAATTATGGGAACGCTTGAGCGTAATCAAATGCCGGACTCCGATTTGAAATGGCTGCTCGCAACCGGTTTTTGCGGTGGTTATACCACATTTTCAGCTTTCGGACTGGAGAGTATGACACTATTGGGATCGCACCATTCTGCCAGCGCATTTTTGTACATCGGCAGCAGCATAATCATCGGATTATTCGCCGTATGGCTGAGGCTTTTTGTTTCACAATGAATTACTAAAAGCACTTGAATTATCCGAAAATAATGTAATTTCGCAGCCTATGAACGGTACCGAACTTCAGGAAATCAGGAACTTATTAGCGTCTCCTAAAAAAATAGCGATAATTCCGCACAGAAGTCCCGACGGCGACGCAATGGGCTCGACGTTAGCGCTGTATCATTTCCTGAAAGAACTCGGGCAAACGCCGGTTGTCATTGCTCCAAATGAATTTCCGGATTTTTTGGCTTGGCTTCCTGCATCGGAAACCGTCCTTATTTACGAACAGGACAAAGAAGGCACCTCGAAAATTATTTTAGAAGCCAACCTTATTTTTACGCTTGATTTTAATGCTTTACACCGTACGGGCGAGATGGAGCATGTTCTTGCAAAATCGGCTGCGACCTTTATAATGATCGATCATCACCAGGCGCCCGACAGTTACGCAAAATACACTTATTCGAACACCGCATTTGGTTCGACATGCGAGATGCTGTACAACTTTTTTGTGGGCCTGGGCGAACGTGCGTTGATCGATACAACAATAGCCACCTGTATTTATACTGGAATTGTGACCGACTCGGGTTCGTTCCGATTTCCATCGACAACAAGCACTACGCATCGTGTGGTTGCCGACTTAATTGACATCGGGATCGAAAACGGGAAAATCCACAACAACCTGTTCGACAACAATTCTTATGAAAGTCTGCAGCTTTTGGGCAGAGCTTTGCAAAACATGAGGATCCTGCCGGAATATCAGGCAACCTACATCACCCTTTCGCAGCAGGAACTCGACAATTTCAATTATGTGAAAGGTGATACGGAAGGAATTGTAAACTACGGCTTGGCCATAAAGGGAATTGTCTTTACAGCCATTTTTATTGAGCATCGTGACGAGAACATCATTAAAATATCGTTCCGTTCACAAGGCGATTTTGACGTTAATAAATTCGCACGTGAGCACTTTCACGGCGGCGGACACATAAATGCAGCCGGAGGAAAATCGTATCTGTCACTTGAGGACACGGTAAAAAAATTCGAAAACATCTTAATCCAGACAAAGATACACGCATGAAGTTATTAAAAATTATTCTGTTTTGCTTGCTGTTTTCAGCAATCGGATGCAGCCAGCAACAGGCTCGGAAACCTGTTACGCACTCCTCGGGCACGTTCATGAAAGAATCGGTAGAACGCAACAAAAAACTAATAGCCGGTGAAGAAGAAAAGATCGATTCGATAATTTCCAGTGATTCGACCAAGAAATTCATCGGGTCTAAAAAAGGGTATTGGTATGCGTACGAAAGACGCAACACGCAAGATACAATTACTCCAAAAAAAGGTGATATTGCGTACTTTAACTACGAAGTCAAAGACTTGGATGGTAACGTGATTTATTCCGAACTTGAACTTCGACCGCAAACTTATTATGTCGACAAAGAGCAGAAAATCATGATGGGCCTGCGCGATGGAATCAAACTGATGCGGAAAAATGAAGTCGTAACGTTCCTGTTTCCTTCACATATGGCTTACGGATATCATGGCGACAACAGAAGAATCGGCCACAATGAACCTTTGATTTGTACCGTAACATTAACCGATTTTAAACCAGATCCGGATCCTGCTCCGCGCGGCAACAACTAATATTATAATGAAGAAAGTCTTAATCCTGCTGGCGATAGTCAGCATTTTCTCTTGTAAAGATGAACACAGCGATCTTCCGGACGGACTTTATGCTGAGATGGAAACCAATAAAGGCACAATCCTGCTAGAACTTGAGTACGAGAAAACGCCTGTAACTGTTGCCAATTTCGTTACACTCGCCGAAGGCAAAAACAAGTTTGTTCGTGAAGAACTTCGTGGAAAACCATTTTTCGACGGCCTGAAATGGCACCGCGTGATCCCGAATTTCATGATACAAGGCGGCGATCCCGATGGAACAGGCGCAGGCGACACAGGGTATAAATTTAATGACGAACTCACTAATCTTCATCATGATTCAGGCGGGGTTTTGTCGATGGCCAACTCGGGTCCGGATACAAACAGCAGCCAGTTTTTTATCACGCACGTTGCTACTCCGTGGCTCGATGGCCTCCATACTGTTTTCGGACGTGTTGTTGGTAACGGAATGGAAACTGTAAATAAGATTGTTCAGGGCGACATCATCAAATCTGTGGAGATTGTTCGCAAAGGTGAAGGCGCCAAAAAATTTGATGCTGTAAAAGTTTTTGATAATTACTTTGCCCAGGCGGCCGAAAGCCTGATGCATCAGGCTGCTACCGAATCTGAAAACAAGCGCCTTTACGAGCAAAAGTATAAAGCTGTGCTGGAAGGCAAGGCAACCGAACTTGACCAACTAAAAACCTCAGCAAAGAAAACCTCAACCGGACTACAGTTCGCGATAACTAAAAAAGGAACTGGTAAAAAACCAACGCCGGGAACGGTTGTAAACATTCATTATTCCGGTTTTTTGGAGAATGGCGAACTTTTTGATAGCAGCGTCGAGCCTGTAGCAAAAGCCTTCGGTAAGTATGAACAAGCACGTGCCGACGCAGGTGGTTACCGGCCGATTCAAGTTGAATACGGAGTCAGGGCCGGAATGATCCCGGGATTTATCGAAGGAATCGGACAACTGTCTTATGGTGACAAAGCCGTATTTTTTATTCCGTCGTACCTGGCTTACGGCGAGCAAGGCGCAGGAAACGTGATTCCGCCCAATACAAATATCATTTTTGAAGTTGAACTGCTTGAAAAATAACTATAAAGGGAATGAACCTGAAAATCCCGCGTTTGGCAAAGAAGTAAGGAAAACATTAATTAGTGCAAAAATGAAATTTAAATTTATCTTTTTATTGTTCTTAGGAATGACTGCGATGCAGGCGCAAACGGCAAAAAAAGCCACGACTACAAAGGCGACTGCAACGTCGGCAAACGAAGGAATCTTTGCTGAAATGGAAACTTCAAAGGGGAAGATCGTTTTGCAGCTGGAATACCAGAAAACTCCGGTAACTGTAGCAAACTTTATTGCTTTAGCCGAAGGAACCAACACATTTGTGACCAACGAGAAACTTAAAGGAAAGCCGTTTTACGACGGACTAAAGTTTCACCGCGTCATTAAAGACTTCATGATTCAGGGTGGCGATCCACTAGGAAATGGTTCAGGTGATCCCGGATATAAATTTAAAGACGAAATCACCGATCTGAAGCACAATGGAGGCGGAATCCTTTCGATGGCGAATTCAGGACCTGGCACAAACGGAAGCCAGTTTTTTATCACGCATAAAGAAACGCCCTGGCTTGACGGTAAGCATACTGTTTTCGGTCATGTTGTAAGCGGAATGAGCGTTGTTAATGAGATCGCTCAGGATGATGTAATAAACAAGGTAACAATCGTTCGAAAAGGCGGCGCTGCAAAAAAGTTTGATGCTGCAAAAGTTTTCGCTGATTATATGGCTAACAAAGTGAGTGAAGACCAAAAACAGGCTGCAGCTGCTGCAGAAGCCCGGGCAAAACAACTTGCAATCGAGGAAGCTGCGAAAAAAGCAAACGCTGAAAAATTTGCCCCGGTAATAAAGGCAAAAGCAGAATCTTTAGCCAAATTGAAAACCACTGCAACCACAACGCCAAGCGGTCTTCAATATGTGATTATAACAAAAGGATCGGGTAAAAAGCCTGCAGCAGGATCAACAATGTATATCCACTACGCGGGATATCTTGAAGACGGAAGCTTGTTCGACAGCTCGATCGAAGAAGTTAACAGAACCTATGGAAAATTTGACCAAAATCGCGCTTCCCAAAACGGTTATCAACCATTTCCTTTTACAGCGGGCCGACGTGACGGACTAATTCCTGGGTTTATTGAAGCGATAGACGCAATGAGTTTTGGAGACAAGCTTGTAGCATTTATCCCCGCCAACTTGGGATATGGTGCACAAGGAGCAGGCAATGTGATTCCGCCTAACTCCAACATTATTTTCGAAATTGAAATCTTCGAGTCGCTACCGGCGCCAAAAAAATAAACGATTAAGGGCTTAACATTGTTAAGCCCTTTTTTTTTATTTTCTGAATTTCCATTCAAACTCGTCTTTGTCGTTTATGATCGCGCCGAGTTCCACTTTTACTATTTTCCCGAACTCCGATTGAAGAATTAGCCAATTGGCTTCATTGAAATGATTCTCCGCAAGGTCGAAATCCTCTTCTTCCCATAATTGGAAGCTTTTTTCAGTCAGCTTCGCTTTAACGGCGTCAGGCGTCTGTCCGATTATTTGCTTATCCGCTAACTGAAGATCGGGGTTTGCACTAATTATGTAGCCTAATTTAAAATCCTCGTCTTCGTAGAATGTCAGTCGCAACATCGGCGCGTTATAAACCCAGATACTATTTTCTTCTTCGTCGATAAATTGTTTATCAGGCTTTCCATAAATAGCCGTCACGTCAGGCTGCTTCATTCCGAACAGCAACTGATCGATTCCAAATCGTGGTGTAAGTTTCATATGATTTTATTTTGGATATTTTGCTTGACGCCGTTGAACCATTCGTCTTTTAGTATGCTGAGCACAATACTGTCGCGTCTGCCGCCATCAGCTGTTGGCATGTTGTTGCGAAGGATGCCGTCGACTTTACAGCCAATGCTTTTCATAGCAGCAATACTTCGCTCATTATTATGGTCGGCCCGAAATTCAACGCGCTCCATTTGCATTTGTTCGAAAGCATGTTGCAACAGCAGGAACTTGCAATGTTTATTTAATCCGCTGCCGTGGAATCGCCTGCCATACCATGTGTAACCGAGTTGAAGCGTTTGAAATGGGAGATTTATATCATAAAACCGGGTGCTTCCGGCGTATGATTGCGAACGTTTGTCAAACACGATAAAAGGATATTCGGTTTGGTTTTCGCGCGCTTTTAGGGCAATGTTAATGTAGTTGATCAGGTTTTCTTTTCCGCCCGCTCGGACCAGTGAAAATTTCCAGAGTTCAGGTTCGTTCAATGAAAATTGCAGCAGGTTTTCAACATCCGATAGCTGAAGCAAACGAAGCAAAACCACTTCGTCTTCAAGAATTATGTCGGATTTAAAATTAAATATCGTTGTCATACGGCTGTTTTAGCCCGGATGGACGTGGAAATCCTTTTGAGCAAGCGCGTCTTTAAGCGGCTTAAAAGATTGCAACAAACAGCCGGATTAGCTTCTAATATTCGAATGTACCGTACTCGCCGGTAATTGTAAGTTTTTTTGTTTCGGATGCTTCTACCCTTCCAACAATTTGGGCGTCGATACCAAATGAACTTGAGATTGAAATTATATCATCAGCAATTTCTTCCGGAACATAAAGTTCCATCCGGTGACCGCAGTTAAACACTTGGTACATCTCCTTCCAGTCGGTTTTTGACTGGTGCTGAATCAGTTTGAACAGTGGCGGAACCGGAAAAAGATTGTCTTTGATAACATGAACGGCATCAACAAAATGTAGAATTTTAGTTTGCGCGCCGCCACTGCAGTGCACCATTCCATGTATTTCTGCCGACGAATATTTTGACAAAATCTTCTTGATCACAGGAGCATATGTCCGCGTTGGCGATAGCACCAGTTTTCCCGCGTCGATTGGGGAATCTTCAATGATGTCAGTAAGTTTTACCTTTCCCGAATATACAAGCTCCGACGGAACCTGCGGATCAAAACTTTCCGGATATTTTTGAGCAAGATATTTATCAAAAACGTCGTGCCGCGCCGATGTGAGTCCGTTGCTTCCCATTCCGCCATTATACGATTTCTCATAGGTGGCCTGTCCGAATGACGCTAAACCGACAATTACATCTCCGGGTTTTACGTTGGCGTTATCGATCACGTCTGAACGTTTCATTCTTGCCGTGACCGTTGAATCAACGATAATTGTGCGTACCAGATCGCCTACGTCAGCCGTCTCGCCGCCTGTTGAGTGAATGGTTACACCATACGATTCCAGCTCAGTGATCAGTTCCTCTGTTCCATTGATGATTGCAGACAACACTTCTGATGAAATCAGGTTCTTGTTCCGTCCAATCGTAGACGAGAGCAAGATATTATCGGTTGCGCCCACACACAGCAGGTCGTCGATATTCATAATTAAAGCATCCTGTGCAATACCTTTCCACACAGATAAGTCGCCGGTTTCCTTCCAATACATATACGCCAGTGACGATTTCGTCCCGGCGCCGTCGGCATGCATGATCAGGCAGTAGTCCTCGTCGCCTGTAAGGTAGTCGGGAACTATTTTACAAAATGCCTTTGGGAACAGGCCTTTGTCTATGTTTTTGATTGCATTGTGAACGTCCTCTTTGGATGCGGAAACCCCGCGTTGGCTGTAGCGTTTGCTGTTATCGGAACTCATGTAGCAGTTGTGTTGTTGTGGCACAAAAGTAAGAATAAATCGAGGTCCGGCAATGGTAATTTGCACTTGAACCATCGCAGTATTTTTGGCTAGATTGCCAATAGTTGGTACTTTTATCAAAAAAGGAATCATGGATGCAGTATTCTTTGACTCGCCTGCAGATTTTCGAAAATGGCTCGAGCAAAACCACGACAAGGAATCGGAACTATTCGTCGGATTTTATAAAAAAGGCACCGGAAAACAAACAATGAACTGGTCGGATTCAGTTGATCAGGCGCTCTGTTTTGGCTGGATCGATGGACGAATGAGACCCATTGATAACGAAAAGTACTGTCTGCGCTTCACGCCTCGCCGAAAAGGCAGCACCTGGAGCGTTGTCAATATCAAGAAGGTTGAAAAGCTCCTTGCCCAGGGGCTGATGCATCCATCTGGGATTGCCAAATTTAAAGAGCGTACAGAAGCGAAATCGGGAATTTATGCTCACGAGAATAAAACAACGGAGCTATCGGAAGACTATAGGAAACATTTTCAGGCTAACAAGAAAGCCTGGGATTTCTTTACATCGCAAGCGCCGTCTTACCAACGAACGCTGATCCATTTGGTGATGAGCGCCAAACAGGAGAAAACCAGGATCAGTAGGTTAACGAAATTGATAGCCGACAGTGAAGCGGGAAAACGGCTGGAGCGCTTTACCTGATTACTTCTCGACGATCATAATTTCTACGCGGCGGTTTTCATATTGCTCCACTTCGTTCTTCTCAGGAATCGGATGGATGGGCCTGCTAACGCCGAAGCCTTTGTATGAGAGTCGGTTACGGTTGATCTTGCGGCTAATGAGGAAGTTGTAGATTGCTTTGGCCCGCATCGTCGAGAGATCCATTTTGTCATCTTCCTGACAGCAGATATGTCCTTGGATTTCGATCTTCAGTGTTGGATTATCCTGCATCACACAAAGCAGATCGGCTAAAACCACTTTTGATTTAGGCAAAATTCGTGGCGACATATTGAAGAAATTAATATTGTCGAGCGTTATCTTATCGCCGTTTTTCGAGCTCATGATTCGCGCTGAAAGTTCCTTGGCAGGATCGGTTTGAACCGGTTTTTCTTCGTTTTTATAATCGTATACGACCATAACCTTTCGGTTTTCGCCTTGCGTTTTGGATTGCTCAAAGTTTTCTCCGAATCCGCGCATTTCATAGTCGGGCCGAACCTCAATATTATTATCGAGAAGAAAATTGTATACGGTAAGTACGCGCTTTACCGAAAGCGAATCATTGTAGACGTTACTGCCTTTCCAGTCGCAAAACCCATATATTTTGAGGACTTCAAGTGTCTTATCGGTGGCAACCCAGGTGTTTAACTTTTTTATCGCCGACTCATTGAGGTCGTGCCTGTCGAAATCAAAGTATATTTCGAGCTTTTGCTGAGCAACACTTCCAAGCGGACATAAAACCAACAGCAGTATCAGGTGCTTTAAGATTTTCATACCGTGACAATTACGGGAGTAAGGTAACAATTTTTATTTAATTGCGGACAATCAGAATTTCGACTCGTCGGTTGGCTACCTGCTGGGCGTGCGTTTGCTCGGGAATCGGATATATTGGATCGGCACTACCGAAACCCATATATGCCAGACGGTTCAGCGGAACCCCTTTATCTAGTAGATAGGTAAAGATGTACTTCGCACGGCGATACGAAAGTCTTGTATCGTAAATGTTTGGATTACAGCAGATGTGGCCGTGAATTTCGATGGTCAGGCGTGGATTGGCCACCATAACCTCATAAAGCTGCTGTAGAATTGGTTCGGATTCCGGTATTACTTCCTCCTTATTCCGATAAAAATGAATGTTTCGGATGCGGATTATGTCACCTTGGCCTTTGCCTTTGAACATCTCCGCCAGATTTTCGACGATGCTGTCGCGTCCTGCCTCTAAACGCCCTTCGGTACCCGAAACATACCCTATGGTTACCTTTCGATTCTTCGACTGATCGGCTGAAAGCTTGAAGTTTTCGCCGTACGGTTTAACCACGACACCTTCTGAGATGCGTATTTTTGATTGTAATAGCAGCGCCCGGACAGTCTGAATTCGCTTTTGCGAAAGTTGCTTGTTATAGGAGTTAGCATCTACACTATCGGCGTATCCGGAAAGCGCACTCACTTCTACTTCTGGGTGTTGCTGAATCCATTTTTGTAGTTCGGTGTGGCTTTCTATAGTGGGCTGATCGCTGTTGAAACCAAAGTAGACTTCGAATTTATGTTGGGCGAAAGTGCAGCATGAGAAGAGCATCATGCCGAGCAGGAGCAATAACTTTCTCATTAGTTGGAGACAATCAGGATTTCGACGCGACGGTTTGCAGCGCGTTCGGATTCATTTTTTTCGGGGAGCGGATGGATTGGCTGCGTGCTTCCGAAGCCTTTGTAAGAAAGTCGGGTTTTATCTATTCCGTTTCCAGTCAGGAAATTCCGGATTGCTTTTGCACGCTGGGTTGACAAG
Source organism: Flavobacterium sp. (assembly GCA_036386895.1). GTDB lineage: Bacteria > Bacteroidota > Bacteroidia > Flavobacteriales > Flavobacteriaceae > Flavobacterium. Next base: position 42,738 of record DASVUR010000005.1, on the reverse strand, counting down.
TCGGTGCGATCGGTTGGCGAACAGCACAAATGGCCGTGGATTTCAACTTTCATCTGCGGATTGCGTTGCAGCACGAGCAGCAGCTCAAACATTTTCCCACGTGATTCCGATACGATTGCGAACGTATTCAGGTGGAAATTCAGGTTTTCGAGTTTCAGTTTCTCACCGGGTTCAGCCATATCGATGCGATTCATGAATGCTACATCGAGCGCATATTCGGATGTTGTACCGTCAGGGTTGTCGAAGATGATTTTCTTCGGATAATTTTTCTTCGAGCGAACTACGGGAACAGGTTCTTTTTTTAGTCCGAGGATTTCATCTTCGCGCGATAGATCTTTGGGCTCCAGATAATATAGAGTAACCTTTCTGTTTTCAGCCTTTATTTTTGATTGCTGGTGCAGTTCACCAAAGCTCCGGGTACGAAAATCGTCTCGAAGATTTATTTTTCCGCGAATGCGGCTTATGACGTGGTCGATACGCTTCTTAGCCAGCGTATCGTTATAACCGCTTGAGCCATCTTCATCGCAGAAACCATAGACGCCGACAATCTTTACACTGTCATTTTCAGTAGTCCATTTTTCAAGTAGCTGAACCTGTTTTGGTGTCAGATCAAACTGGTCGCTTTCAAAATAGACGGAATATTGTTGCTGCGCCGCAACAGGTAAAAATATATAAGCACAGATTATAGTCAGTAGGAATTTCATTAGGGCAATTTATCAGCAAACGAAAATAGTGAATAAAAAGTATAAAAAAACCCGCCATGATTGAGGCGGGTTGTAATTGTTGTGCTTGCGTTACTTCGTAAACAGCAACTCGCGATATTTTGTAAGCGTCCAAACCTCATCATCAACGAGCAATTCCAGCTTATCGCAGTGTTCGCGGATAATGTCAAAGTAGGGTTTCACGACATCGCAATACATTTCGGCCATTTCAGCCGCGTCCGATAATGCGTTGGCTGTCTTCCTTGCTTCTGTCATCTGCTCTACTTTTTCGTTGATTCCCGCGATATGACCTGAAATTTCGCGAATAAGCCCAATCTGTTCCTTGCCTATCGTCTCGAATTCGCTCCCAAAGATTTCTTTTAGTCCGCGGACGTTTTCGATAAGGGTATTTTGATATCGGATTGCTGTTGGGATAACGTGATTACGAGCAATGTCGCCTAAAACGCGGCCTTCGATCTGGATGCGTTTGGTATATTCTTCGATTTCAATTTCGTAACGCGCTTCTACCTCAACGTGGTTCATTACATTCATTTGGCCAAACAAGTCGATTGCCTGTTGTGAAACACGCGCTTTCAATGCTTGTGGCGTGGTCTTAAAATTGCTGAGGCCTCGCTTTTCGGCCTCTTTTTCCCATGCTTCGCTATAGCCATCACCTTCGAAAAGGATGTTCTTGGATTGTTTAATATACTCTCGCAAAACATTGAAAATAGCATCATCCTTCTTCATGTCTTTCTCATCGATCAACGCATCTACCTCAGCTTTAAAGTCACGAAGTTGTTTCGCAACAATCGTGTTTAGCGTGGTCATTGCGTTAGCACAGTTTGCCGACGAACCTACGGCGCGGAATTCAAACTTATTTCCGGTGAAAGCGAACGGCGATGTTCGGTTTCGATCTGTGTTATCGAGCAACACATCTGGAATTTTCCCTACAACATTCAGTTTAAGATCAGTTTTTTCTTCAGGCGAAAGTTTTCCGGACGAAACACCTTCTAATTCAGCAAGCACTTTCGTAAGCTGCTGGCCGATGAAAACGGATATAATTGCCGGTGGCGCTTCGTTTGCACCAAGACGATGGTCGTTGCTCGCAGTAGCAATTGCGCCGCGTAACAGCGCCTCATACGTATTGACCGCTTTGATTGTGTTAATGAAAAATGTCAGGAACTGGAGGTTGCTCATCGGGGTTTTTCCCGGGCCAAGCAAGTTCACCCCTGTATCGGTTGCCATCGACCAGTTATTGTGTTTTCCGGAGCCATTAACACCTTTAAACGGCTTCTCATGGAAAAGTACTTTGAAGTCATGTCGTTCGGCTACTTTTTGCATAACGTCCATCAACAAAGAGTTGTGATCAACGGCAAGGTTGGTTTCTTCAAATATCGGCGCAAGCTCGAACTGGTTCGGCGCTACTTCATTGTGACGGGTTTTTACAGGAATTCCGAGATACATACATTCTTCTTCAAGGTCACGCATATATGAAAGTACACGCGTCGGAATCGAACCAAAATAATGGTCGTCGAGCTGCTGTCCTTTAGCAGATGTGTGTCCGAGTAACGTGCGTCCCGTCATCAGGATATCAGGCCGTGAATTTGCGAGTGCCGAATCGATTAGGAAATATTCCTGTTCCCATCCCAGAGTCGCCGTAACTTTCTTTACGTTCTTGTCGAAATACCGGCAAACGTCGGTCGCAGCTTCGTCGATAGCATTCAGCGCGCGTAAAAGTGGCGTCTTATAATCCAGTGCTTCGCCTGTATAAGCGATGAAAACGGTCGGAATACATAAAGTTGTACCGTATATAAAGGCAGGAGAAGTCGGATCCCATGCTGTATAACCACGTGCTTCAAACGTATTACGGATACCGCCGTTTGGAAAGCTCGATGCATCCGGTTCTTGTTGAACGAGTTGTCCGCCGCCAAATTTTTCCAGTGAGCCGCCTTCGAAATCGGTTTCAAAGAAAGCATCATGTTTCTCGGCCGTCGTACCTGTTAAGGGCTGAAACCAGTGTGTATAGTGTGTGACACCTTTTGCTAATGCCCATTCTTTCATTCCCATCGCAATGTAATCGGCCAGTTTACGGTCAATCTTTATTCCGTGTTGAACAGCATCCTGAACAGCTTTGAAAGCATCCCGGGTAAGGAACTGCTTCATTGCAGCTTCATTAAAAACGTTTGCACCGAAAATATGAGATTTCCGATCTGATTCTTCAAATTTGACCGGCTTTCTCTGAGCTGCCTGCCTTAATGCCTCAAAACGCAATGTCGCCATATTATATAATTAGATTATAGAACCCCTTAAAAACTAGCGCAAATGTAAAATAAAATATAGAGAAACACAACATACCCCTATAAATAATACGGGGGTCATGCAAATATTGTACGCTCTGACGAAAAAGCGGATCGCAAGGGGCGTTAAAAAAATAATAATACCCTTGTCTTTGGCTTTTCAAAGATGTAATTTTAAGAATAACAAATACAGAAAACCATGAGAAATAAAAGCATTATTGTTGGGGTCGCAGTTGGAGTGGCGGCGCTTACAGCAGCAGGAATCTTGATGTCTAAGATGAATAAGTCTAAAAAAAACCAGATGAGCGATGGGGAAAGCCAGTTAGCGGACACATTCAAGCACAAGCTGAATCATCTGCAACGAAAAGCACAAAAAGAACTCAAAGTGGCATCAGCGGACGGTAGTGACGTGTCAAACATGGCGAAAGAAAGAGCCAATCAGTGGGTTAGCAAAAGTAGCGCAAACCTCTAATAACAGAGCCTTCTTCGGAAGGCTTTTTTATTGTCTAAATTATGCAACAATAACATAAAATCGTATAAAGAGATAATTCCTACTTTTTTAAATCTTTACATTATAGATTTTTCGACAAGACCAAACAAATCATAATAACTTACCCACATCATGGAACCGAGGAACATGCTCAACAAAGCAGGAAATATCAAATTTCCATTCTATATGCCGAATGATTTTCTTCTTGAAAACAAAGATTCGAGAGATAATGTGTTGCCAGAAATACTATTTATAACCTCTTTTCCACCGCGCCAATGTGGTATTGCGACGTACTCCCAAGACCTGATCAAAGCAATGAACAAGCAGTTCGTCAATTCATTTTCTCTGCGGGTTTGCGCACTCGAGACTGATGATGAAAAACATAGTTACGAAGGTAAAGAAGTCAAGTATACATTAAACACCTCAAACAGCGAATCGTATATTGCGCTTGCGACGCAGATCAATTCGGATGATAATGTTAAGTGTGTACTGTTGCAGCATGAGTTTGGATTCTTTGCAAAGAATGTGGATGATTTCAATAACTTTCTCAAATTGGTAAAAAAACCTGTGACTGTTGTGTTCCACACCGTGCTTCCAAGGCCCGATGAAGCCTTCAAAAAAAATGTCCAGCACATTATCGACCATTGCGAAGGAATTATAGTGATGACTAACATCGCATCCGAAATTTTGATACGGGATTATGTGGTTGATGCCGGCAAAGTGGCAGTCATTCCGCATGGAACGCATCTGGTTCCGCATCTTGACAAGCGTACACTTAAAGAAAAATACAAGTTAGGAAACAGAAAGATCCTTTCCACGTTCGGTTTACTAAGCTCAGGAAAAAGTATCGAAACCACATTAGAAGCGCTTCCCGAAATAGTAAGGACTAGTCCGAACATACTTTTTCTAATTATTGGCAAAACCCATCCTACAGTAGCTTTGCAGGAAGGTGAGAAATACCGCGAATTTCTGCAAGACAAGATCAGCGCGCTGAACCTAACGAACAACGTTAAATTCATAAATAAATATCTTGAACTGGATGAGTTGCTGGAATATCTTCAACTTACTGATATTTATGTATTCAGCTCCAAAGACCCTAATCAGGCAGTTAGCGGAACATTCTCGTATGCGTTAAGCTGTGGCTGCCCGGTGGTTTCTACTCCAATTCCGCATGCAAAAGAGGTTTTGTCTGATGGCGCCGGGCTGTTGTTTGATTTCGGCAATTCGGAACAGCTTGCAGTTGCGGTGAATACGCTTCTGTTCGATGTAGAGTTACGTCACGAAACAGTGCTGCGCGGCCTTCACAAAATTACGGGAACGGCATGGCAGAACTCAGCTGTCGCTCATGGTCGCTTCCTCCAAAAAGCCGCCCCGACAGATATTCATCTTCGTTACAGGAATCCGGAGATTAATTTGGAACACGTCATGCGCATGACAACCGATTTTGGAATAATCCAATTCTCGAAAATTAATCGTCCCGATCTAAGTTCCGGTTACACTATCGACGACAACGCACGTGCCATGATCGCTATGTGTCAGTATTACAAAGCAAAATCGGATCCAACGGTATTAAAATACATTGCTACTTATCTTAACTTTATCGACTATTGCGAGCGACGCGGCGGATTATTCCTAAATTACGTCGATATAAATCGGAAGTTCACTGCACAAAACACAGAGGTAAATCTTGAAGATCCGTCGGGGCGTGCAATGTGGGCGTTGGGTTACGTCGTTTCCCTGACATCAATTCTGCCTGTAGCAATTACGAACAAAGCCAAAGCTATATTTGAACGAAACCTTTCTTGGGTGCCAAACATCAACTCCCCCAGGGCAATGGCTTTTGCAACGAAAGGTCTATATTATTATAATCGCGCTGTTAAATCAGGAGATACCATTTCGACAATGGAGCTTCTGGCAAACAGGCTCGTACAAATGTACCGTCATGAAGCAAGCGAGGACTGGAACTGGTTCGAGAGCTATTTAACATACGCAAACAGTATCATGCCTGAAGCGCTACTTTGCACGTACGCACTCACCGGCAATGAAGTTTATAAAGACATCGCGAAGAAGTCATTTGATTTCCTGATTTCTAAAACCTTTACCGGCGACCGGATTAAAGTAATTTCTAACCGTTCATGGCATCATAAAGGTTCTGAATGCGAAACCTTTGGCGAACAGCCGATCGACGTGGCATATACGGTTATCACGCTGAAGAAATTCCACGACATTTTCAGGGAAAAAAAATATCTTGACAAAATGGAAACCGCGTTCAACTGGTTCCTTGGGAACAATCATCTGCAGCAGGTAATTTACAATCCGTGTACTGGAGGATGTTTCGACGGACTAGAAGAAAATAATGTCAACCTGAACCAGGGCGCAGAGTCGACTGTAAGCTATTTGATGGCAAGAATGACTATCTATAAATATTTCGGAAGCGAAAATTCAATTTACAACCGACGAAAAACCAAGGCACTCCACCAAGTAGTGAATTAAAAAAAAAGAGACCAATTGGTCTCTTTTTTTTTGCGCTTACAGAAGTTAGTTTAACTGCTTAACATTTTTGTCGTCAATATTGTAGGCTTTGATCACGGCGTTGTAATCGCTAAAATCAACTGCTTTGGTACCTTTGGAAAAATATCCCGGAACAATTACGATACGAAATGTTTGATTGTCAATAAACTCAGGAGTTGTAGCTAAATCGTAAGTACCACCTGCGTAGATCGTGAAATCTTCTCTGCTGAAGTCGAAGTCATAATCGAGTTCACCTTCTTCAAGAAACAATGTTCGGGGTATTTGCTGCCAAATGGGTGTACTTGCGTCGATCGTTCCAGACATTCTGTACATTAAAATTACATCCGAATCAAGGATATTTGGCGTGAGCGTGCTGTATATGCTGTACTCACCATCAACAAAATCAAAATCAACATTCTGCAACTCAAAAACTTCAGCTTCTGCGCTAAATCCCGGCTCGCCTTGTGGCCCTTCCGGCCCTTCGCAACTTTGCAACGCCAACCCGGCCGCCGCTAAAAACAAGAATATCTTCTTCATAGTATTTAATATTAGGTTATAAATTTACACTTTTCAAAAACCAAACCAAACATAATATTATGCTAAAATAAAAATGGTCTATGTTATCTTTGTTAAATGGAAACACAAAAATTGTTCATGATCTTACTGGGCTGCAAACCGCTCGGCCGGCTAACGGAACAGCATGATATTTTTTTCGGAATTGGTAGGACCCTAAAAGAACTTGTGCCCGAAATGAAGCAGTTTTGGCCTGAGGCGAAAGGGCAACTGCATATTGATGCCTGGCGTGAGGTCACTGTTGCCGACGACCATAAAGTTGAAATTATTGAGGATTTTGGCTCTGCGGCTGAAGAAGCAAAGAAGCTGTTCTTCATCAATCTTGGCGGCTATAAGGAAAATGAGTTCGACGAATTCCATTATAAGGTGCTTGCCGTCGGAGCGTCGTTATCGGAGGCGACAAAAAAATCGAAACAAACTACATTCTACAAACATTATGATGTTAAAGGAGCCGCATCTCACGTAGATGACAAATACGGAGTTGACGTGGACGACAGTTACAACGTAGACGACTTGCTGCCGGATGAAACAAAAAGACGATTCAGGCTTAAAATTACGCCAGTTGAAAACATTGCGGATGACGTTATAAATATTGGTTATCTGCCTTTATCGAAGTTGTAGCTATTCAATCACTACCTTTACGTTGTTGTTCCGCAAATCACCAACCTGAAGATAGTAAATTCCCGCTGCCAGGTTACTGACGTCAACTCTGTTAGACAAATTTTCAAGAACGCCGTTCAATACATTCTGCCCCGTTTGGCTGAATAGAATAAAGTTCGCACCTAACAAATTTGACCTGATACGAATTGTTAGTGTCTGATCGGCGGGATTAGGATAAATGGCAAATCCGCGTTCTCCCAACGGATCATCGGTATCAAGACTGATGTTGTTGATATAATAACTGAGCTGCGGCGTAAGATCCAAAAGATGCAGCTTTGGCGCCACGTTTAAGAAGCCTTGGGTAAGTTTCTCATTCGTCAGCCAATAATGCATGCCATCCATAGTTGTAATACTTTCGGTTTGATGAAACTGCATCGGGATCGATATTTTACGCCGGTTAGCATCAAAGAAATTATCTCCATAGAAATCGAACAGCAAGAAGACAAATGGTCGCAAGGACGTGTCATATCCTGAAAGGGCCACAAGCCGCCGGTTTTGAAGATACGTCGCGCCGGTAATAAGACCGTCAACATCTAGCACGCCGGTTGCCAGCGCTGTATGTGTTCCACTAAGTTTTGGCAACCGATAGACAGCTGTAGCGTGTGTGGTCCATTGTTTGGTAAAAAGATAAATAAAGTCGGCAGACACGATCATTGCCTCACAGTCAAAATCGGTGGTGTTAGCCGGAAGGGACGTAAAGTCAGTTTGATCTTCGAACGAAAAAGCAATGGTGTCGATTACAGGAGCCGGACCCGGAAATGATGTTTTCGCTATCCGTAAGATGCGCAGGTTTTGCCTATTTCCGTGCGAATTGTTCCCGAAGTCGCCGATGTAAATGAAGTCTTCATCCTGAGTTATGTCTTCCCAGTCCTGGTTTGCCACGCCGGGCAGTGGATACGTTGCAGTAATTGCACCTGTAATGCTGTCGATAGCGTACAAGTTGGTGTCGCCACTGTCATTATGGGTCAAATAGTTGCCATTGAATTTTATCAGACCTGATGTTTCTGTGACAACTGTAGGAAGATTTACTGAGCTTGTCACCGCCACTGAAGTTGCTGCATACGAACAACTTCCGTCATTTTCTGTGGCAACCGGATTATAATTTACCGACTGCGGATCGGTACAACCGACCTGTTGCCCGTAACCCGTCAATCCCGCCAACACCAACATCATCACAAAGAAGTATTTGTTTTTCATCATCATAGTTTTAGGGTTACTTAAATTTACGAAATACATGAATGCGCGCCGTCTGTTTAAGGCAATTTTAATATAACTGCCGCACTATGAAATCTTTACCATTATTTTGGATTGCTTTCAACCCGATGATTTCTTAAATTGCAGTAATCCAAAAATTTGTACTTATGAAAAAACTTTTACTGAAGTGGGCGATAACGTGACATTTGATCCGAATAACGAGAGTTTCGTACTTTGTGAAGGCACTTCCTTCCTTAACGAAGTGTATAATCCGTACACAGCAAACATTCAATGGTATAGAAACGACGAGCCAATAGAAGGCTATCAAATTACCTCAGCCGGAACCTACTACGTAACGGCTGGGCCGGAGTTTTGCCCGAATGAGACCAGCACCTCACTACCAATAGTTGTAACGATCGACACCGAATGCAATCCTGGCATTGATCCACATCAGGCGACCGATGTGAGCATTTATCCAAATCCTGCAACGGATATTGTTCGAATCGATGCCGAACTTCGAAGATCGACCCAGCATTGTATTCTGTGACGGGCCAGCAAATCAATTGTCTGCTTGATGGAAAAACTGTTTCTGTTTCGCATCTAGCCGAGGGAATTTATATTTTTGGACCTGACGATCGATGGAAAGCCGATGAAGTTCAAGGTCGTAAAGCATTAAATAGAAAATCCGGTCATTGAACCGGATTTTTCTGTTTTACATGTTTCGTCTGTATTGGCCACCGACTTCGAAGAGCGCGTTGGTGATTTGTCCGAGTGAACAAACTTTTGTTGCTTCCATTAGGCGTTCGAAAATATTTTGGTTGTTTATTGCGGCTTCCTGAATTGAATTAAGTTGCTCCGCTTCCTTGCCTTCATTCGCTTTGTGCAGGTTCTCGAGCATTCTGATCTGATATTGCTTTTCTTCTTCTGTTGCACGAATAACCTCAGCAGGAATCACTGTTGGCGAGCCTTTTGAACTCAAGAACGTGTTTACGCCGATGATTGGAAAGTCACCGTTGTGTTTCAACGTTTCGTAATACAAACTTTCTTCCTGAATTTTAGATCGCTGGTACATCGTTTCCATCGCGCCCAGTACGCCGCCTCTTTCGGTGATTCGGTCGAATTCCAATAAAACGGCTTCTTCAACAAGATCGGTCAGTTCCTCAACAATGAACGAACCTTGAATAGGATTTTCGTTCTTGGCGAGTCCGAGCTCTTTATTGATGATCAGCTGGATTGCCATCGCACGTCGTACCGATTCTTCAGTTGGAGTTGTAATTGCCTCGTCATACGCATTGGTATGTAAGGAGTTACAGTTATCATAAATAGCGTACAATGCCTGCAACGTTGTCCGGATGTCATTAAAATCGATTTCCTGCGCGTGAAGCGATCGCCCTGATGTTTGAATGTGATATTTAAGCATTTGCGCACGCTCGTTAGCTCCATATTTGTTCTTCATCGCTTTCGCCCATATTTTTCTCGCAACACGACCGATAACTGCATATTCAGGATCAATTCCGTTTGAGAAAAAGAACGATAGGTTCGGGCCGAAATCGTTGATGCTCATTCCGCGGCTCAAATAATACTCCACATACGTAAATCCGTTAGAAAGAGTAAACGCCAGTTGGGTAATCGGGTTTGCGCCGGCTTCGGCAATATGATAACCCGAAATCGAAACCGAGTAAAAATTCCGAACGTTGTTTGTGATGAAGTATTCCTGAACGTCACCCATGAGTCGGAGAGCAAATTCGGTTGAAAAGATACAGGTATTTTGTGCCTGATCTTCTTTAAGAATATCGGCCTGAACCGTTCCGCGCACTTGTGAAAGCGTTCTTGCCTTTATTTCTTTATACACTTCAGACGGCAACACCATATCCCCGGTAACACCGAGCAACATTAATCCCAGACCGTTATTTCCCGCTGGAAGTTCGCCTTGATACATGGGACGCTCAATTCCTTTTGCAGTATAAATGTGGTTGATCTTCTGTTCAACGACAGATTCGAGACCGTTTGCTTTTATGTAATATTCGCATTGCTGATCGATAGCAGCGTTCATAAAAAAGCCAAGCAACATCGGCGCCGGGCCATTTATAGTCATGCTTACAGATGTCAGGGCATGTACAAGATCAAAACCGGAATACAATTTCTTTGCATCGTCGAGACAGCAGATTGAAACTCCGGCATTTCCGATTTTCCCATAGATATCCGGACGAATGTGCGGATCATTACCATACAACGTCACACTATCGAAAGCTGTTGAAAGTCTCTTTGCAGGTAATCCAGCTGAAACGTAGTGAAAACGTTTGTTTGTCCTTTCAGGTCCGCCTTCGCCAGCAAACATTCGCGAGGGATCTTCGCCTTCTCGTTTAAACGGATATAGACCGGCGGTAAATGGAAATTCACCCGGAACATTTTCCTGAAGGCACCAGCGCAAAATGTCGCCCCAGGCTTCGTATTTCGGTAACGCTACCTTCGGAATTTGTGTATGTGACAGCGATTCGGTGTGCGTTGCGATCTTAATTTCCCGATCGCGCACCATAAACGAATATACCGGATTTTTATATTTGTTGACCTTCTCGTTCCAGTTCAGCAGGATTTCCCAGTTGTATGGATCAAGGTCCATTTTAAGGCGCTCAAACTGGCTCGTCAAGAGGTTTAGGAAAACGTTGTTGTCTTGCGTTTCTGTTACCGGATCAAGGCCGGTTTTTGTCATTAAAGGTGTTTGGCCTGAGACTGTTTCTATCGTTTTATAAATCCCGTAGAGTTTTTGCGCGACACCTTGCTGCGTCATCGCAACAGCATCGTATTTTCGGTTGTTCTCTGAAATTTCAGATAGATAGCGCGTGCGGTGCGGCGGAATTACGAACACTTTCTCGCTCATTTCGCGTGTAATCTGGAAAGTCGATTGAAGACCTGATTCCGTTTTCTCATGGATCTTGTCCATAATTGCTTTGTACAGCGTGTTCATGCCCGGATCGTTGAATTGCGATGCAATTGTTCCGAAAACCGGAAGCGAATCAAGATCGGCGTCCCAAAGCTGATGGTTACGCTGGAATTGCTTTTTCACATCACGAAGCGCATCAAGCGAACCTCGTTTATCGAATTTATTAATGGCAACGAGATCGGCAAAATCAAGCATATCGATCTTTTCAAGTTGCGTCGCGGCACCAAACTCAGGCGTCATTACGTAAAGCGAGACATCAGAATGATCCATGATTTCGGTATCCGATTGTCCGATTCCTGAAGTTTCAAGAATGATCAAATCGTAATTGGCGGCTTTGATAACCTGGATAGCGTCGGCTACATATTTTGAAAGTGCAAGATTCGACTGCCGTGTTGCGAGCGAACGCATGTAAACGCGCGGGTTATTGATTGCGTTCATTCGGATCCGGTCGCCAAGCAATGCTCCGCCGGTTTTCCGTTTTGACGGGTCGACAGAAATTAATCCTATCGTCTTCTCTGGGAAATCAATCAGGAACCGGCGCACAAGTTCATCAACCAAGGACGATTTTCCCGCGCCTCCTGTTCCGGTAATTCCGAGTACCGGCGTTTTATTCTCCTTATTTTTTTGCTGGATTATGTCGAGTGTTTCACGGGCAACTTCCGGAAAGTTCTCTGCAGATGAAATAATTCGCGCAATTGCAGTTGGATCTTTCTTATCAAGATATTTCAGTTCGCCGTTTAGCGTATCACCAATAGGGTAGTCAGATTGCTGTACAAGATCGTTGATCATTCCCTGTAGCCCAAGTGCGCGGCCATCGTCTGGCGAATAAATCCGCGTGATTCCGTATGCATGCAATTCGGCGATTTCAGAAGGCAAAATAACTCCGCCACCGCCGCCGAATATTTTGATGTGCCCCGCGCCTTTTTCTTTCAGCAGGTCATACATATATTTGAAGTATTCATTGTGACCGCCTTGGTAAGACGTCATGGCGATCGCATTTGCATCTTCCTGGATTGCGGTGTTTACCACTTCTTCAACGCTGCGGTCGTGGCCGAGGTGAATTACCTCAACGCCAGTCGACTGAATGATCCGCCTCATGATATTTATAGCCGCATCGTGGCCGTCAAACAGCGACGCCGCCGTTACGATTCTTACCTTATTTACAGGAATATAGGGCTTTACTTGTTCCATTACGATTTTACTGTGGATTTAGAGAGCGCAATTTACGAAATTAATAAAGTTCTGCACTGCAATATCCTTCACAAAGTCGCCACCATGCTACGATTTGTAAGCACCTGATTGTCGAGCGTCTAGCCCCGATAGCAGCGGAATCCTTTTGCTGCTTTCTTTAAGCGGCAAAAGATAAAGCGGATAGCGGGAACAGCTTCAAAAAATAAAATGTTACGTTAAAGGCGCAATTTTGCGGCAAGCTATTTGTTAACTTCGGAAAACCTAATTCAAAAAAAGTGAAAAAGTTACTGCTACTCTTGTTATTCGTGCCGCTTCTTGGCAACGCCCAATTAAAAGATCTGATCAAAAAAGCAAAGGATAAAATTCCGTCTTCAATGTCATCCGGAAACGTGGACATTGCGTCCGGATTAAAAGAAGCACTGAACAAAGGGATTGACAAACAGGTTTCAAAATTAACTGCGACCGACGGATTTTATAAGAACGAAGCGGTGAAAATCCTGCTTCCCGAAGAGCTACAAAAAGTCGACAAAACTTTACGTAAAATGGGTCTTTCAGATTTGGCTGACGATGGGATCCGTGCATTGAACCGTGCCGCAGAAGATGCCGTAAAAGAGGCAACGCCCGTTTTCGTATCAGCAATAAAAAACATGACAATCACCGATGCAAAGAGTATTTTGCTTGGAAATAATAGCGCGGCAACGACGTATCTTGAGAAAAGCACATCAACCGAATTATATTTGAAATTTAGCCCTGTGGTGAAAGAATCGATAGGGAAAGTCGGCGCCGATAAAGTTTGGGCAGCCATTATAAAGAAGTATAATTCGTTGCCAATGGTGACTAAGGTTAACCCCGACATAAGCGACCACGTTACCAAAAAGGCACTTGAAGGTGTTTACAAAATGATTGCTGTTCAAGAGCTCTCGATACGCACCGACCTCAGTGCCAGAAATTCAGATGTATTGAAGAAAGTATTTGCGATGCAGGATAAAAAATAAAATTAAAAACTATGAAAAAACTCATCTTACTCAGTACATGTCTGACCCTCTTTAGTTGTGCCGAATTACAGCAGGTCGCGAGCCAATATCCCGAACTTGGAAACGTAATGGGCAACGCCGACATTGCCGCCGGATTAAAAGAAGCGCTTGATAAAGGAATAGACCGTCAGGTTTCAAAACTGACCGCAAAAGATGGATTCTTTAGAAATGAAGCCGTAAAAATATTGCTTCCGGCCGAACTTCAAAAGGTGGATAGCGCACTTCGGAAAGTTGGCCTCAGCAGCCTTGCAGATGAAGGTTTGAAAGTGCTCAACCGTGCAGCTGAAGAAGCAGTAAAGGAAGCCACGCCAATTTTTGTTGATGCTGTAAAACAAATGACTTTTAACGATGCGAGAAATATATTGATGGGTGCCGAGAACTCGGCAACAATGTACCTGCAAAGTACCACTACAAACCCACTGACTGTAAAATTTCGCCCGGTTGTACAATCATCACTTGGTAAAGTGGGCGCCGACAAAGTTTGGGCAAACATAATTACAAAGTACAATGCGCTTCCGCTAACGAGCGATGTTGATCCGGACCTTACGAATTACGTAACCAACAAAGCCCTTGAAGGTGTTTTTAAAATGGTTGCCGTTGAAGAAAAAAATATCCGTACCGACCTTAGTGCGCGCACCTCAGATCTCTTGAAGCGGGTGTTTGCGATGCAGGACAAGAAGCAGCTAACTAATTAAAGAACAATAACATATAAATAACAAAGCCTTAACAGCAGCCGGAATGTATTTGTCGGATATTTGTATTGAGATAGATGGTTTCTCAATTGGTTAGGGTTAGTTATTAATAAATGCCGGTTCCTGAAAAGGTGCCGGCATTTTTTATTGGAGCTTTTGATGGAGTTGTTCGAAGTACTTAAATGCTTTCAGAACACGGCTTCCGTACCATGAAAACATTTCCCCATCGACAAAGACCGTTTTCGCGTGATGGGTGAATCGGCCAATTTCAAATGCATGTTCGTCTTTAAAGGGATACGGTTCAGACGACAAAAGAACCAGTTCCGGATCGCCCTGAATACGCATTTTCTGGATTATGACTTCAGGATAGCGGCCACGGCTTTCGTAAATATTCTCAAATCTATTCAGCGCCATCATCGTGTTGATAAACGTGTCGCCGCCCGCCGCCATGTAGGGTTCGCGCCAGATGAAGTAGGCGGCTTTTCGCGATGGCAAACCTGACGTTAATTTCTCGAACTGCGATAGTGAAAAGCGGATTTTATCAATAATCTTTCGTGCTTTAACGCGGCAGTTGAATAGTTCACCAAAGTCGGTTATCATTTTCTGGTTATCGGCTAGTGTTACAATATCGGTAACCCAAACAGGAGCGATCCCGGAGAGTAGCTCGACAATTTCAGGCGTGTTTTCCTCTTTGTTTGCAATAATGATGTCGGGTTGCAGTAAACGTATTTTTTCAAAATGCACTTTTTTCGTTCCGCCGATGATTTTTTTGGTTGATTTAAAGTGATATGGATGCACGCAGAATTTGGTGATGCCGACGATTTGTGACTCAAGACCGAGGTCGTATAAAAGTTCGGTTAGCGATGGCACGATCGATATTATCCGCTGCGGCGAGGACTGAAATGTGTGGCTGACGCCGATTTGATCTGTTAAAGTCTTTGCCACAAATTACGAATTAAATTTAAAGGAGGCACTAGTTAAACTTCTAATCGGGGACGTTTTGCCATTAAAGGCAATAGGTACATTAGGAATAATATTTACAGTGCGGCCTAACCGGCTTAATGAACCTAACGATTTAATGGTGTCTTATAAACTTTGCGGCTTACGATTTTTGAGTATTGCTTCCATGTCTTTTTGGATTGCCAAGGCTTCTTCGCGTGCTCTTTCTGCAAAGTCGGTTCCGGTTGAAGCGTATAAAACACTTCTCGATGCATTGATCAATAGCCCGATATTATCCGACATTCCGGATTTGCAAACCTCAGCAAGGCTTCCTCCCTGTGCGCCAACGCCGGGAACGAGTAGAAAATTGTTTGGGACAATCTTACGGATTTCAGTAAAATAGTCTCCTCTTGTTGCTCCAACAACGTACATCAGGTTTTGGGAGTTTTTCCACGTTTTCGATTTTTCGATGACCTCTTTATAGAGTGCTTTATCGTTAATTGTCTTTGTCTGGAAGTCGAATGCACCTTCGTTTGACGTTAATGCCAGTAAAATCGTGATCTTATTTTCGAATGCCAGAAACGGCTCAACCGAATCTTTTCCCATGTAAGGCGCAACGGTAACCGAGTCAAATTGCAAATCTTCAAAAAAAGCTTTTGCATACATGGCCGAAGTGTTGCCGATATCGCCACGTTTTGCATCTGCGATTGTAAAGATATTAGGATGATTTTCATTCAGATAGTTGATCGTCTTATGAAGCGACTGCCAGCCTTTTATCCCGTTTGCTTCGTAGAAAGCGGTGTTTGGTTTATAGGCGATGGCAAGATCGTGTGTTGCGTCTATTATCTCTTTGTTGAATTCAAAAACGGGATCTTCCGTTTCGAGTAGCTGTTTTGGGATCTTTGTCAGATCGGTGTCGAGGCCGATGCAGAGAAACGATTTCTTTTTAAAGATTTGTTCAGTGAGTTGTTGTGTTGTCACGTATTTCATTTTTTTTCGCCCCAAAGTTGGGACGGCACAAAGTTAGAACAATATATCGTTACACCGAAATGCCCAGCCCCAATAGAGCCGGCATCCTTTTTCGCGCAGTAATGCGGAGCGAAGAAGATAAAGGCGAAAGTGGGATCAGCTGCATAAAAAAAGCCTCACTACTGAGGCTACTATTTTTAAGTCGGCTGATAAAACCCGGCACCGTGAACCCTGAGCCCGGCTCCTATTAAAATACTTCGCTTGCTTCTTTTAGCTTTTCAGTGTTATTAACAAGCTGCAACTCGTCGATGATCTTCTGGATATCGCCATTCATGATGTTACCCAAGTCGTATAGCGTGAGTCCGATACGGTGATCGGTTACGCGGCCCTGAGCGTAATTATAGGTGCGGATCTTCGCCGAACGGTCGCCTGAGCTTACCTGGGAAGATCGTTTTGAAGCGTCTTCCTCCTGCTTCTTGGCAAGTTCCTGCTCGTATAAACGTGAGCGTAAAACCGTGAAGGCTTTATCTTTATTTTTATGCTGCGATTTCTCGTCCTGGCATTGTGCGACCAATCCTGTTGGGATGTGAGTTAAACGAACGGCCGATTTCGTGGTGTTCACGGATTGTCCGCCCGGACCTGATGAACAAAAGAAATCCACACGAACATCGTTCATATCGATTTGCACGTCGAATTCTTCGGCCTCAGGCAAGACCATAACGGTCGCAGCCGAGGTATGTACGCGACCCTGGGTTTCCGTTTGCGGCACACGCTGAACACGGTGAACTCCCGCTTCGAATTTTAAAGTTCCGTAGACATCTTCACCGGTGACTTCAAAAATGACTTCCTTAAATCCGCCTGAAGTTCCTTCGTTCATATCCACTACTGAAGTTCTCCAGCCTCGGCTTTCGCAATATTTTGTGTACATGCGAAACAAATCGCCTGCAAAAATACTAGCCTCGTCGCCACCTGTTCCGGCGCGGATTTCGACCATGACGTTCTTAGCATCCTCGGGATCTTTCGGGATAAGCATGAATTTAATTTCTTCCTCAAGTTCCGGCAGGCGGTTTTTTGCCTCGTCGAGCTGCATTTTCGCCATCTCGACCATTTCAGCATCGCTTCCGTCGGAAATGATTGCGTTTGCCTCCTCGATGTTCGCCATCAAAGAAACATATTCATCTCGTTTTCCGGCGAGCGCCTTCAGGTCTTTATATTCCTTGTTCAGCTGCACGTAACGCTTTTGGTCGGAGATAACATCCGGCTGGATGATCAGGTCCGAGATCTCATCGAAACGCTGCTTTACTATCTGTAATCTGTCTAACATTTATCGTATTCCTTTAATGGTCGGCAAATTTACGAAAAATTGTTTAGAGACGAAAATCGCAGCGTTGTGGTAATTTTGTTAATTTTGGGTAAGGGTTGGCTAGAAAATGCCACAGATTCATCGATTTAAATCCAGAATTTCAGCATGATGTACAAGTGTAGAACTTCATCCGCAATTTCCCGAATATTAAAACAAAACTAGTTCCATATGAAAAGCATCTTCCCGATAATTTGTATTGCGTTTTTAGCCTTTGCGTGTCAGAAGAAGGAAAGCCCGGTTTTGCCGGAAGTCCCAAAAAGCGAAAAATATACCGAACTCGCTAAAGTAAAATGGCTGATCGGAAACTGGGAAAACACCTCGGCTGAAGGCGATTGGTCGGAAATCTGGACGCGCGGGAACGATTCCGCGTTTATTGCCAAGAGCTTCTTCGTTGTTAAAAAAGATACTGTTTTCAGTGAGTCGGTGGAACTGTTCGAGCAGAATGACAAACTGGTTTATAGTGTAACAGTGCCAACAGAAAACCCGGCCAAACCTGTCGACTTTACCTCAACCGAGATAAAAGATGATGTAGTAACGTTCACGAACCCGAATCACGACTATCCAAGCAAGATCGTATACCGACTGATAACTTCTGACAGCCTTGTTGCCACAATCTCCGGAATCCAAAAAGGACAAACTAAATCGGAAGTCTTTGCGATGACCAGGACGAAATAACCAGTGCATTATAGATACAAACGGAACCGCCAACTACAGGCGGTTTTCTTTTTAATGCAAATTAATGAAAACCAATATGTTAAAAAATATTATTAATATTTATTCTAAATAAGCTTGCGAAACTCAAATTGATAGCTACTTTTGCATCGTTATTTTAATTTATTCTAAATAAAGATGATCAAGCAAAAGCTCTTCACCCTCGTCCTTTTTGCCATTTCGGCATCTGCCTTTTCACAACAGTCAGCTCCTGCGCCACTAACTTTTTCAGAAGATTACTTACTGGAAAACGACACAGTAAAAAAGAGAGGGCAAGTTCTTCAGGAAGTTATCATTAGAACCGAGCAGCAACAGCCTGCTTCTGCAGTTCGTTCGGGCATTGCTCCAATGGACTTACCTCAAAGCTTACAAGTTATCGATAATGAGGTGATTCGGCAGCAGCAGTCGATTCGTCTTAGCGACGTTGTGAAAAACGCAAACGGCGTTTATGTAGGATCGGCACGTGGCGGCGCGCAGGAATCATTTTTTTCGCGCGGCTATGACATGTCGGCTAACAATATGTTCAAGAATGGCTTCCGGTTCAGCAGTGGTTCGATGCCCGAAGTTTCATCACTCGAAAAAGTCGAAGTCTTAAAAGGAAGCGCTGCGTTGTTATACGGAAATGTCGCGCCGGGCGGAATATTAAATATGGTAACGAAAACGCCTTTGTTTAAACACGGCGGCGAGATGGCGATGCAAATTGGAAGTTATTCGTTTTATAAGCCTTCCGTGGATGTTTATGGGCCGCTGAACAGTTCAATTGCGTACCGTTTTAACGGAAGTTATGAGAACTCGGAGAGCTTCAGGGATGTTGTGAAGAACGAGCGCTATTATCTTAATCCGTCATTTCTTTTTAAAGTCGGTCCGCGTACCCAGATTATTCTGCAGGGAGATTATCTCGACTACGACTGGACGCCGGATTTTGGTACCGGAATCATCGGAAAAGAGATCGTTGATCTGCCGCGAAACCTTTATCTGGGCGCGCGATGGTCTAATGGCCACACTACGCAAAGCAGCATCTCGACATTACTTACACATGAGTTTAATAACAACTGGAAGCTGAATTTCAATTCCTCGATACAGAACTACAACAGACGCTCAAAAGGTACCGAACGCATTCAGCCTGCAGCAAACGGTGACTGGAGCCGCCCACTAGGACAATCAGAAAACGATGAGCAGATTCTCGGCGAGCAAATAAGTATTCAGGGAATCTTCCACACCGGAAAGATCAAACATCAGTTGTTTACCGGGGTCGATTATGAAAATTCAAGAACCACTGCCGATGCGTATACTTTTAACCCCAACACATATGGCAGCGGCAATATCTTCGATTTTGAAAATTTCGACCAGGGCACAGGTATTCCAACAGGAATAAAGTCGCGCATCACCAAAACTGAAACTGACCGTTTTGGAATCTACGCACAGGACCTGATCTCGCTTTCGCGACAGTTTAAAGTGCTGGCAGGATTACGCTGGTCATGGCAGGAAGCACAAGTGGATACGAACAATCGTGTTGCGGATGAGGATAATCCGGGCGAGTTTGTATTCGAGCTTACCAAAGGACCAAAAGAAATTAACGCCGCGTTTTCGCCGAAAGTGGGTTTGGTTTACCAACCTACAAAGCAGATGTCGTTGTTCGCAAGTTATGCAACCTCATTTACCCCGAATAGTGGCACGACTGTCAGCGGCGATGCATTGGAACCGTCAATTATTGACCAATTTGAAATTGGAGTCAAGAAAGAATATTTGAATGGTCTTTTAAGTACAAACCTTACGTTATATCAGATCGTCAACTCGAATCTTGCGCAAACAGCTGAGTTTAAAGCCGACGGAACGCCCAACACTGATACATCAATTAAAGTGCTCAGCGGCGAAACAA
Source organism: Flavobacterium sp. (assembly GCA_036386895.1). Lineage (GTDB taxonomy): Bacteria > Bacteroidota > Bacteroidia > Flavobacteriales > Flavobacteriaceae > Flavobacterium. Next base: position 22,593 of record DASVUR010000005.1, on the reverse strand, counting down.
CAAGCAAAGGAATCGAACTCGATATTTTGGCAAAACCTGTCGTCGGACTCAATATCATCGCGGGCTATAGCTACAACGACATGCGTTATACTGACACTGCAAAAACAAATGGCAGCTTTATTGAAGGCGACCGCGTAGTGCGTACGCCGGCACACACTGCAAATCTGAGCTTCTTTTACACATTGCAAACCGGTCTGTTGAAAGGGTTATCCATCGGTGCGCTGGGAAATTATATCGGTGATCGCGTAGGCGGCTGGAACAATCAGGTCGTCATCGACCCCGACACAGGCGAATCGTCGGTAAACGATCGTGAAATCCCGCTTGACGGCTATACAACAATCGACGTTTCGGCTGGTTATACTTGGAAGAAATTCTCAATTTTGTGTCGGCTATCCAACGTTGCGAATGTTTTGAATTATACTGTTCACGAAAATTACAGCGTAAACCCGATTGCGCCGCGACAACTTATGACCAGCTTACGATATACCTTTTAAATCTATAATATGAAACAGGCAACTATCCGCAACCTACACCGCGACCTCGGTTATTTCTATATCGGACTCATTATTTCCTTCGCCTTTTCGGGGATATTGATGAACCATCGTGAGTCGTGGCATCCGGAGAAATATACTATCGAATCAAAACAAATCAAGATAGCACCTCCGGCGGAAGATGCTATAAACGATAAGTTTGCTGAAAAACTTGGCGAAAAACTTGGCATCAAAGACAAGTTCCGGCGCCAGAACGTGAAAAAAGGCACCTTCAGGATTTCTTATGAAAAGCACGATGTCGAAATCGATCTTAAAACAGGCGAAGGCGAGATTGTAGCATTCATTAAAACACCTATAATTGGCGACACGATGAAGCTGCACAAGAACACTTCAAACTGGTGGATTTACTATTCGGATATTTTCGGGCTGTCCCTGATAACCATCGCCGTCACGGGCGCAATGATGTTGCAATACGGAAAGTTCACCTTCAAGGCGCGCGGCTGGAAACTGGCTGTAGCCGGAATACTGTTTCCGCTGCTGTTCCTGTTCCTGCTCGCATGATTTGAGCTCACTTTGGTGGGCTTTTTTTTTGGAGCTTTTCCCTGCTGTCCGCTGTAGCTTTTCCCAGGATGCATCGGGATACTATTACATTTGCACAAGGGGAAAAGGCTGCCGCTTCCATCAGGGCTAGTGCATGTCTACTACAGAAGATCTGTTAAAATTTATGCAATATAGCTAATCGTATTCTCGTTGAAGAAGTATAGTGATAGTATTTAACAGAATAATTATAACGCTAAATTACACAGACATGGCAGAGCTAAACACCGGAAGTTCTAACGGAACATCCAAACGACTGAAAGTACGCAGTAGAAAACTCACTTCACGCGTAGACCTTACCGCGATGGTTGATCTTGCTTTTTTACTGATCACATTTTTCATGCTTACCACCACACTCGGAAAACCGCATTCGATGGAACTGACCGTCCCGGAAGCTAAAGGCCAGCCGATGCCTGTAGACGAAAACCGAACGTTAACAATTGAAATCGGCCAGCACAATAAAGCGAAATGTTATATGGGAAAACGCTCTGACGAAACAACCGAAATCAATCTCGCGACGTCGGAACTCCGAAAAGAATTGGCTATTCGTAAAAAAGAAGTACTCGCCTATTCCACCTCGAAGGGAAAACCTGAACAAGGAATTATTGTCTTGATAAAACCAGGCGAGCAATCCAACTACGGCAATTTGGTTGATGTACTTGATGAGATGGCCATTTCAGGCGTTCAGACGTACGCAATTGCAGAAGTCGATAAACAAGAATCACCACTCTTGGAGTAACACGCGCCGCCTATTTCATAGCTGCGCCGCGTGCTTTAAAATAATCCGCGAAGTAGGTGCAGCCATTGTATAAAGAGTGATAATCGTCAGGAAATTCGGCCTTCAATTTGTACGGCTGGTTCGCTAACCGCAGGCACAAAGCGGCAAAACGCTTGTTTTTGCTGTATTTATAGGCCTTCATGTAATACTTTTCGGCCAGAATACCGTGGCGGAATTCGTACTCATCGACAGGAAAAGGATCAACGTCGTAATTTGAATATCCGAACCTGCGCATCATCCACGAATTTCCGTTAATAGTCATGTTGTAGTAGCAATTTGCTACAAGGAAGTAATAGTAATCGCGATCATTCTCGTTCTTATCATTGGCTTTCCGCAGATAATGAATCAGGCGGCGCGTCACCGTTGCTTTGTTCGCAATAAAATTTTCTTTTGGCGTGATGAAATCCGGCGTATACTTTATCACGAAGAACGGATTCTCATCAAAAATGTTCCCATTGTATTCGCTCTTCTCCCAAACCGAGTAGTTGTCGAGCCAATGCTTTTTACCTACTTTATTAAAATTCTCCAACGCCTTATGTAGATTGTCAAGGCGAATGTACTTTGTGCCTAATAAATCGTAAATCTTTGATAACTCGTCCTTTGTCGTGCTGTACATCCAGGTCGAAAAGTCGTCCTCCGGCCTATTCGCCAGCACATCGGCAATTAAATCCTCTATTTGGGTTACCGTATAGCAAACATCAACGTAGCTGAAATAATTGTCAAAATAGTCCATATACGAATGGGCGTTATTCTTTTTGGTTTTCCACGCTACATAGCTGTATTGCCCATTGTCCTGAAGTTTTGAATAAAGTAAAGCCGCATCCGTAAAATTATCCTTGAATTCCAGCTCGCGGCCAAGTGCAAACAGGAATTTCTTGTCGTGTTTGTTGGCAAGGATGATTCCCCTAATTTCATCCGGAACCGTGGCGCTACCGCGTTTTTGGCCCGCAACGAGCGACAGCGCTTTAATAATTTGCAGTTGATTATAAATACTGTCACCCTTATCAACGGATCTCTCCAATTCGTTTATTCCTGCAATGCTCGAACTGTAATTCCGCGTTATGAATTGCAGGTGCGCAATCCCGGCTTTCAGCAAAAGTGTATTTTTAGGAGAAGTGTATTTTACACGTTTAGCAAACTGCAGTACCTGCGAGGCATACACCCGATCCTGCTCAACCCGGTTCAATATTGCTGTGACTGACCGCGGCCCATCCTGGTTATATAACGCTATCGACGAACTGAACATCGAATAATACGGGGTGAGCACCCAGTCCTCAATTTTGTTAATTTCCCGGAGAAGCAGGAAAGCAGTGCCTTCCGACTGCGGATCATACTTGTACGCGTGCCTGAGATAATCCAGCGCGCGATCCGGCTTTCTAACCGCCGCCAACAAGTAGACGTTCGCACGCTCCACATCATTTTTGGCATATTTAAGAACCGACCCTATTTCAATTCCCGTGTCAAATTTGCTATAGATCATAAACCGCTTTTCGGGAGCATTTGCGAAAACTTGCGCGGCATAAAAGCTCGCAAGCGATATATCGGTTTCAGCCAGCGTACGGAAATAAAGGCTGAAGTAATTCAAAATGCTGTCATCGTTTGTCAGCTTATAAACTTTATCATACAAGGAACGGATTCTTGCGGCGTTACCGTTGTAGTACGCCAACCGGATCGCTAAAAACAAATATCTGAGTTTCAATTGGCGGCTGTATACCTGACCGGAAAGCCGGACTGCGTTATCTATCATTTTTGCCCGTTTTGGTAGCACAAGCAATTCATTTCGTTCCCATGGATCGTCCATCAGCGTGTTGAAATATTCGCATGTCTTGGCAAATTTCAAGTAGTAGATCGCCTCGGTATCTTTTGCACCAATCAGATATCGGATCATCTCGTTCTGCGATCTTACGTTTATTTGCTCAGCAGGCAAACTATAAACCGCTTCTTTAATTTCATCAAACGACACTTTACCGCGGCAGTATTCAAACCACAACTTGTCGTTGGGCACAATGTCACCGGCGCGATAAACGTCTGTTGGATCAAACAACGCCGAGGAATAATTGAATTCTGAAAACGTATTGTAGCCGAAATTATCGGGCCTGAAAAAACAATACCTGATTTCTTCGCCGTATGGATAGAACCCGCAAGCATAACTCTTGCAGCAAAGGCTACTCGCTAAAAGCAGAAAAAAAATGGGAAAGGTTTTCATTTCGGTATTGTGTTAATTGTGGCTGATCAAGATGAAACAGCGTGACAGTAGTGGTGTCGTCTAACTCTACATTTTTCTTGATGATATCGATGGCGCGATCTACATCGGCTGTCGAAACCTTCTCGTACTTTATTTTGTCGCCCACACGCAGGTAAAAATCTTCCACAACCACGTCCTGGGTCATTTCAAACCAGAAAGGCCTAATGGGCCGCATAGCCGACGCAAGCGATTCAGAATTGTAATAAAGTACTCTCGTAAACACATTATTCTGATATACCTGCATCCAGGAATATACCGGCAGTGCGATATCAAGATGCAAAGGATATTTTTGCTTCTTGTTTAAATACGCTGCAAGTTCATCTGTATCAAGAATAGAATTTTTGTGCGGGTTCTCCAGCGGACTAATGAGATTATAGCACATCAACGTCGCTTTATCTACGGGTGGCACACCCATTTTCTCAGCATACTTGTACGGGTACAAACGCAGCGTACAACTGATCTGGATCTTCGCAATCTGCTTTATTTTTTTGAGGAAGTAAAAATAATTGTCCTTGGTTTTCAGTGTCCAGTCGCAATCCATCTGGTACTCCGAAAATTTATCTCGGGTACCAAAGCGATCGGCATACTTGTTTATCAAAAAATTAATATTATCAGCTAAGGTATCGAGGCTTCCGCGCGATGAATTGAGAAAGACTTCATTCCTGATATATACCGTCGGGATCACTCGGATGCTATCCCATCCGTGAGCCCGCAAGTTTGTCTTTGATATGGGAACAAAACCCATTACGTCATGCTTTTCGACTTCAAAAAATTTGACGTAAAGCGTTTTAACTTGAAGATGATCGATAATTGAATCCTCGCTATCCGACAAATAATTGGAATCGCTTTTCCAATAATAAAACGCCTTTTCAACATTTTCCACTCTGTTCGAACAGGAAACGATCAAGAAAAAAAAGACTAAACCGACAGCGTTTTTCATTGGTTGGATATTTGGCGTTTTAAAGGAAAATGCAGTTAAAAGTATATATTTTTCTGACCGGTTTTACGCAGTGAAATTCTTTTTAAATTGCTACTTTTCGATAATTTCGGTGGCGCCCGATAATAGCCTGGTCGTTGTTTTTGCACAGCTCAAATTAAAAGCTACATTTGCGCCCAAACCAACAAATAATTATGAGAAAACAATTTTTAGGGGTTGTAGCTATTTGTGCCATCGCAATGGCATCTTGCTCTTCCGACGACAACGGAACGTCCTCAGCAGGCGCTGTAGACCATTCGAAACTAACAGGATGGTGGTATCCGAATGAAGAAAACGGCATCGATTATCGCGGAAGGTTTTTCGGCGAAGATGGTGAGTACAAGCAAGACCAAACCAATTACAACCTGGGAATGGGAATCGGAACTTACGAATGGGTTCCCGAAGGAGACACACTCGCAATTACACCGGTTTCAGGATTCTTTGGCGGTTTGTTCAAGCTGCCTGTACATAAGCTTACACCGGATTCACTGGTGATCAGCTATCAGGGCGACTTTTACCGCTATTCGCGAACAGAGCCTACTAACTAAGCAAAAACCCGCATAATGCGGGTTTCTTTTATTTCTTTACCGGAATGTTTTGCAGTACTTCCAGTACAAATTTCCAGTATTTCTGCGCGGATGAGATGCTGGCACGCTCATCAGGCGAATGTGCACCGTGAATCGTGGGGCCGAATGAAATCATATCCATCTCAGGATAGTTCTTTCCGAGGATGCCACATTCGAGTCCGGCGTGGCAGGCTACAACCTTAGGCTTCCCGCCATTCTGCTTTTCGTAAATAGTTACAAGAACATCTAGAATTTCCGAATTGACGTTGGGCGTCCAACCTGGATATGATCCTGAAAAGGCGACATCACAACCGGCAAGTTCAAAAGCCGAGCGTAAGGCGTTTGCCAGATCGAACTTCGAGGATTCTACCGATGAACGTGTCAGGCAACCGATAGAAATTTCGCCTTCCTTTACAATAACACGCGCAATATTGTTCGACGTTTCGACAAGATCTGCCATGTCAGGGCTCATTTTGTAAACGCCATTATGAGCCGCATAAATTGCGCGAAGAATTCCTTCCTGAACGCCAAGATCCATTACCGTTTCCGGCAGATCCGACTTAATGATTTCAATCCTCAGGTTTGGTTCGGTGGTCTTAAATTCTGATTTTACCTCCTTTATCACCTGCTGCATATCGAATACAAAAGATTCGTCGTACATCCGGGCAACAATTACTTTTGCTATACTTTCGCGCGGGATCGCATTGCGGAGGCTTCCACCATTGATCTCGCTTATCTGCATGCCAAAGTTCGTAAATCCGTCAAACAACAGCCGGTTCATTATCTTGTTTGCATTGCCAAGGCCTTTATGGATATCCATGCCCGAATGTCCGCCTTGCAAACCTTTGACAGATATTGTATAACCGACCGAATGTTCCGGAGTTTCTTCCTCACGATAGCTTCTGGTTGCGGTGACATCAACGCCTCCGGCACATCCGATATCGATTTCATCGTCTTCTTCGGTATCGAGGTTTAGCAGTATTTCGCCATTGAGGATTCCGCCTTTCAAATTAAGCGCGCCGGTCATTCCCGTCTCCTCATCAATTGTAAATAGTGCTTCTATTGCCGGATGGGGAATATCAGTCGATTCTAATATCGCCATAATCGTCGCAACGCCAAGCCCGTTATCCGCACCAAGTGTGGTTCCGCGCGCCTTTACCCAATCGCCGTCGACATACATTTCTATGCCTTGTGAATCAAAATCAAATATTGTGTCGTTGTTTTTTTGATGCACCATGTCGAGATGGCCTTGCATTACAATCCTCTTACGGTTTTCCATTCCCGGAGTTGCCGGCTTACGGATGATGACGTTTCGGATCTCATCCTCGAAAGTCTCCAATCCGAGGCGATTGCCGAAATCCTTCATAAAGGCGATTACACGATCCTCTTTTTTCGAAGGACGTGGTACGGCGTTTAGGTCGGCGAACTTATTCCATAGCGCCTTGGGCTCAAGATTTCTTATTTCGTTGCTCATTAATTTTGCTGTTTAAGGACGTAAAGTTACAAAGTTACAAACCGATTTGCCCCAGCCGGTTCTTATCTTTACAAAAAGAATTTGCACATGCGAAGGAAGCACATCCTCCCGATATTTTTATTACTCCAGATCATAATCATCCAGTTGTTGGCGCTTTGGCCCGAGTTTATCGAGCGGTGGTACAGCAATGGATTGTATTTGTACATCTCAAACTTGTTGCGGTCAATATTCGGACTTCTCCCGTTTGCCGCAGGCGACATCATCTATTTCGTCCTAATTTTCATCATCATAAGATGGTTGTGGCGCATCCGGAAGACGTGGAAATTTGCCTGGAAAGATCATCTGCTGCGAATTGCGGGCGGTGTATCGGTTTTTTATTTCTTTTTCAATTTATGCTGGGCGCTGAATTACCACCGGGAAGAACTTGCTGACACCTTGCAGATCAAAACAGAATATGATGATTCGCAGTTGCTTGCTTTTACGAAACGATTGATTGTGAAAACAAATGAAATCCACAACCGGATCGAGACCAATGACAGCGCGAGAGTCATTTTCCCGTATTCGCAAGAAGAAGTTTTTGAAAAAAACCTAAACGGGTACAAGAATCTTGCGACGCAGTATCCGATCTTTAAGTACGAACAGCAAAGCATCAAAAAGTCGATCATTAGTTTGCCACTGACTGTTATGGGCTTCGCCGGATACCTAAACCCGTTTACGAACGAAGCGAACGTGAACAGCAAGATTCCGATGTACACCTTTCCGTCGACTGCCAACCATGAAATGGCGCACCAAATAGGTTACGCATCAGAAAGCGAAGCAAACTTCGTAGGGTATTTAGCGTGCATTAACAACGACGATGTTTATATTCAATATTCCGGTTACACATTGGCATTGCGCTATTGCCTCCGCAGCATCCAAATTCGCGACAAAAAATTGATGAAGTCACTGCTCCCGTTAGTTAACCCCGGAATCTTGAAAAATCTACAAGACAGCAACGACTTTTGGGAAAGCTACCAGTCGTTTATTGAAGAAGGTTTCGAGTTTTTCTACGACAATTTCCTAAAATTTAACAGTCAGGAAGAAGGTATGGAAAGCTACAGCCGATTCGTGGATTTGATGGTGAATTACTATAAGGACAAGGAGGTTTAGGTGAAGCGAATTCCGAGATGAAAATTAAATGGCAGCATTCGGGTTGCCGCCAACTCGATAGCCCTGAATTATTAGCCCGATAAACACTACAAAAGTCTGGTGTCCGTTACCTTTTAAAATCGCACGCAACTGGTTCCTGTACACGGCGGGATCGCTTTCGAAGCGCCTGGTTCCGGCTACAATTGTTCCTTAGCTTACTATTAGCCGGCCCGCCTGTTGTCTGTTCTGGGTCTTCTAAACTTCGTCGGTGGTGAATGAAGTAAAGCTTTTCTTTTTGTACGGACGTATTATGAGTCGGCCCTCGCGGTCGAATTGAATGTAATTGTAGACCCAGTTCAGGAACACAACCGCTTTGTTTTTAAACCCAATCAGCGAGAACAGGTGCACAAATATCCAGACGAACCAGGCAAAAAAGCCACTGAAGTGCATCGTCGGCAAATCCACTACTGCTTTATTTCGTCCGATCACGGCCATCGAACCGCGGTCGTTGTATCTAAACGGTTCCATGATGCGTCCTTCCAGCAAATATTCAAAGTTTTTTGCAAGATGTTTTCCCTGTTGCATTGCAGGCTGGGCCATCATCGGGTGGCCTTGCGGATACTCTTCGCCCTCCATCTGCGCGATGTCGCCAATTGCAAATACGTTGTCATATCCGATGACTTTGTTATACGCATCGACTCGTATCCGTTCTACATTTTTTACAATTGCCCTTGCGTGGACGCCGTTTACCATCGCGCCCATTACGCCGGCTGTCCATATTACGGTTGCCGTTGGAAGCAGCATTCCGCTGTTGGTTGAAATATATCTTCCGTCGTACCCGGTTACACGAATGTTTTTCATAATGTTGACGCCAAGATCCTGAAGGAATTTTTCGGCTTCGCGTGACGATTTCTCGCTCATCGTATTTAATATTCGGTCACCGCTTTGGATCAGGTTGATCTGCATTTTGGTAATATCGAGATCGGGATAATCTTTTTGGAGGATAGCGCGCTTCATCTCGGCCAAAGCTCCTGCAAGCTCCACGCCTGTTGGCCCGCCACCGACAAGGCAAAAATTCATCAAATAATCCCGTTCATCAGGATCACTTGTGAGTACAGCCTGCTCAAAGTTCTCAAGTATAAGGCTGCGAATATTAAGCGACTGCCGAACCGTTTTCATTGACATTGCGTTTCTGGCAATTTCGGTATTTCCAAAAAAGTTCGTTTTTGAACCTGTCGCAATGACGAGGTAATCGTATTGGAGTTCGCCGATGTCGGCAATGACCCTATTGTTTTTAGTGTCGATTTCACTGACTCGCGCCATGCGGAAATAGAAATCCTTATGATCATGAATAATTTTGCGGATTGGATAGGCGATGGAACCCGCTTCGAGTCCGCCGGTAGCAACCTGATACAGCAGCGGCTGGAAATTATGGTAATTGTGTTTGTCGAGCAGTACGACTTGTGCCCGTTTTCCGCAAAGTTTCTTTGCAAGTGCGACACCGCCAAATCCGGCGCCGATTATTACTATTCTTGGATAAATTGACTTTGGGACATTCATAGCAAGTGCAGGTTCAGGGTTTAGGGTCTTCGGTATAGGGTTCAGGGCGGCAGCCGGTACCGTCATTGAAATTCCTATTGGCATTATGGGCATTGGTATTGGCATTTTAAAGTTACAATTTTATAATTTACTACGTACATCAATTTCTTACAGGACTTCCATATGAAGCGGCGCAGCTGCATTGTACCCTCGACCCTGAAACTCTGTCAAATGAGACGGAAAAGGCCACTTCTAGCTTAGCCGCGATTACCTTCATCATATCGCTCCGCTCGGGTGCAGCGGAAATCCCTTTGAGCAGCGAAAAAGCTCGTAGCGAAAGCGGGACGCACCTGAGCGAAAGACGACACACCTGCTCCTGAAATAAAAAATACTATATTGTAACAAAATTTGCCAAACCGTACTAATGCCGTTATGAGTGAGACGTTAGAGCAGTCTTTTGTGCAACAGCTTCGGCAGAACCAGAATATCATCCACAAGATCTGCAGGCTGTATACTTCTGGCGAGGACGCCCACAAAGATCTGTTTCAGGAGATTACGATCCAGCTTTGGAAGGCGTACCCGAAATTTAGGGGCGACTCAAAATTCTCTACGTGGGCGTATCGTGTTGCGCTAAACACTGCCATTACCCTTTACCGGAAAAGCACGCGATCGATAGCGACATCGGAATATGATGCTGCGCGCCATTTTATTGGCCAGGAAGAGTACAATTATGAAGAGGAAGAACAGATTAAATTGATGTATCAGGCGGTTTATCAGCTGAACGACATCGAAAAGGCACTCGTTTTTATGTATCTCGAAGACAAGGATTATACCGAGATATCGGAGACCTTAGGAATAAGTGAAGTGAATGCGAGGGTGAAAATGAACAGGATAAAAGGAAAACTTAGGAAAATTTTAAATCCTTAAGGAATTATGGAAGAGCTGGATTTATTGAAAAGAGACTGGAAAAAGAACGAGCATGCGTTCAGCCAGTTGTCGGAGACCGAGATTTATAAAATGTTGCACAAGAAGTCGTCGTCTATAGTGAAATGGATTATGATTATCAGCGTACTTGAGCTTATTCTATGGACGGTTGTAGGCCTTTTGGGCAATACGGATGATTTTCTGGCGAATATCGGCCAGGATTGGGTAACGGTGTTTTTTAAAACGCTGAATGTATTTCATTATATTGTAATCGTTGTGTTGATCTACCTGTTTTACAAAAACTATGTGCGGATTTCGACAACCGCGTCAACAAAAGACTTGATGCATGACATTCTGCGAACGCGTAAAACGGTGAAATTTTACGTCTGGTATAATCTGGTAATGATGGCCCTGAGCCTGATTGTAGGATTCGCGATAAACCTAAAATACAATCCGGAGATCCACCAGATGCTGGAAAAGTTTAATGAAAACACAGGTTTTATGGCCGGCGTCATGTTCGGAATGGCGATTTGTATGATCGTAATAGTGGGACTGTTCTGGCTTTTCTACCGATTGCTGTACGGCATTTTGCTCAGAAGGCTGTTGTCGAATTATAAAGAATTGAAGAAGATAGATTTATGAACAAGATTATAATCGGAATATTGGCTTTGGCCGGATTTACCGCGAATGCTCAAAACGCACTGTTGTGGCAGATATCGGGAAACGGCTTAAAAGAGCCTTCTTATATTTATGGGACCATCCACCTGACGTGTGATGCAACGCTGGATACACCCACAAAAGCTGCGCTAGATAATACACAGCAGTTGTATCTTGAGCTCGACATGGACGATCCGACGATGATGACGTCAATGATGATGGGAATGATGATGAAAGATGGCCAGAGGATGTCGGCTTTGTCATCTGCAGAAGATTTTGCTCTGGTCGATGCGTATCTAATGGATAAACTCGGGCTTTCAGCGAAACTGGTTGACAACGTAAAACCGGCAATGGTAAGCACAATGTTGTTGCCCGGATTGATGCCGTGCGCGCTCCAATCGGTTGAAGAAGAACTGATGAGAATGGTGAAGCAGCAGAACGAAGAAGTTCTCGGGTTGGAAACTGTAAACGACCAACTCGCCGTTTTTGATGCGATACCGTATCAGGTGCAGATGGATGAGCTCGTGGAGTCAGTGAAGGACAAGTTTGCTGGCGATAAAGCCGAACTTGACAAGATGTACAAGATTTATGCTGAAAAAGATATTATCGCTATGCACAATATGATGGGAACTTCCAATAACGACATAACGGCTAAATACCAGGACCAGTTGCTCTACGACCGGAATGCAAAGTGGATTCCGAAGATTGAATCTATCGCTAAACAGAAACCGACTTTCTTTGGTGTTGGCGCCGGACATCTTGCCGGACCAAAAGGCGTTTTGGAACTGTTGAGGAAGAGAGGATTTAAGGTTGAAGCAGTAAATTAGACAGATCAGGGGCCGCTGCGCGATTACAACGCTACGCTCTTGGGAAGACAGACCGCTTCAGTATTAGACAAAGTCTAGAAGAGTTAATGTCTTTTGTTCTGTTGTGTGTCTACCACTAATAATCCCAGCCTCGTTTTTTATTAAGCTCTTTTTGAAGCGCTTTTTCTTCTGCCGGAATAACTTTTAGCAACGACGGATGTTGTTCAATTGCAAGGGCTACTTTCTCTACAATTTCTTCGATCGTGTCGTTTTCATAGTCTATTTCCATGGGCGGCTTGATTGTGAATGTCTGCAGAATCCCTTTCTTCTTTAAACGAAGGCCCTTACGGTCAAATGATCTGCGGAAGCCGTCGATCACAATTGGGACAACAATGGGTTTGTGCTGCTTTATGATATGTGCAGTTCCTTTCCTGACAGGCTTGAAAGACTTCGTTGTGCCTTGTGGAAACGTGATTACCCAACCGTCGTCGAGCGCCACTTTAATATTCTCGGTGTCATGAAGGTTCACTTGTCGCTTTACATCGCGCCCTTTGTCGCGCCACGTTCGTTCAACCGTGATTGCGCCAACGTACGCAAAAACTTTTGGAAGAAAACCTTCAGTCATCGTTTCTTTAGCAGCAACATAGTAGATGTTAAGCTTTGGGTTCCACAGATAGCCAATATTCTTAATTGTATCGACACGTCCGTTTAAGCTCGCATTAAAAACGTGGTACATTGCAGCAACGTCGGCAAAATAGGTCTGATGATTTGCAATGAACAAAACGTTTGTTGGCGGCAGGTCTTTAATAATTTCCGAACCATCTATTTGAAGTTCATTAAAGCCGCGGTAACGCCGGTGGCTGATTGCTCCGAAAATCAGGATTAACAACCGTTTTATAAAGAGGATATGACCAAAAGGATTCCGTTTAAATAGGCCCATAACTGATTTCAAAAAGATAGCAAATTTACAAAAAACAGCCCGCTACAGCACTCTTTTCAGCACTTCTTTTAACTCGTTGAGCATCATTGCGGTGGCGCCCCAAATGTAGTGTTCACCAATTTTAAAAGTCGGGACAATTATAGATTCGGAATATGATGTTGCCATGACCCGGTCGACCACAGTACTTTCGTCAAGGAACTGCGCTAACGGAAGCGCAACCATTCCGGCCACTTCAGCAGGATCGGGAACAAATGCGAGTTCGCCTGTGCTGTACGCCAAAAACGGATACACCTTGAAGTTGCTTGGCGGAATGTATATCGGAGAAAAATCGCGTACAACATTAACCTGCTCGGGCGGGATTCCGATCTCCTCATGCGTTTCACGAAGCGCAGTGTGTCTATACGACTCATCAAAAGTTTCCACTTTTCCACCGGGAAATGCTATTTGTGACGAGTGAACCCCGTTATAGGAGTTGCGCAGTATTAACGCAAGATGGGCCCTCGATGCGTTTGGATACACTAACATCAATACGGCGGCGCGCCGAACATTCATTTTTTCGATATCCAGCTTTTTCATGACGTCCATCCGTTCGGGCGGCGCCATTTTCTGGTGCGCTTCCTCGCCCGGCAGCAATTCTTTTGCTATTTTTGGGATGAGCTTCAAAAATTGGTCAAAGTCCATAGTTTTCATTCAGGTTCATAAATATAACCCGGAAATTGCTGAAGTCAAAATTAAAAATCATAAACAAAATCGATGTACAGCAGGCAAGAAACACAACGGTTAAAGCGCGAATTCTGGATTGCATTTGCAGAAAAATATCCACGGAAGTGGCTGTTGTACGATACAAAAATTAAAGATTTCTCTTTTAAATTCTATGTCGACAACAAAAAAGCGCAAGTGCTGATTGATATTGAACACCGTAACGACGAAAAACGGATTATGTATTTCGAAAAACTGGAATCGCTGAAAACCATTCTCTTGGAGGAATTTGAACCGGAACTGGTGTTCGAACGCGACCATTATTTAGAAAACGGCAAAACAATCAGTCGGGTTTGGGTAGAGAAGACAAACGTCAGCGTGAGTAACCGCGCACATTGGGATGTAATCTTCGACTTCTTCAGTGAGAAGATGATAAAGCTGGAGCTTTTCTTCTACGAATATGGTGACTTTATAAAAGGATAAACTTGCATATTTTTATTCCGAGCCAGCCGCAACGGCTCAAGCAACACACCCCGTTGAGTTAGCGCTTCCTTAAAAGGAAATTTCTTCTTAAAAGTATCTTAATAATTTAACTTCTAATAATTCGGAACATAACGATAAACATATATATTTGGAAAAATTCCAAAAAAATAATGAAAACTATCGTTACGCTTCTGCTCTTTTTGTGTTTCTCAGCTTTAAATTCCCAAACAGATTACGGCTACGTCTACCAAAATGATTCGATAATGACGGCCGCAGCGCGATTTTCCGGCGCTGAAAAATACGCCGAGGCAATCAAAGAATATGAACGCATAGTAAAAACAGATCCAAAATATCTTGAGGCACAGTACGAAAAGGCCCTTGTTTTATCAACATTGGAGAAAAAAGAGGAGTTGCGAGCCCACTATCAGAAGCTTTATGATGAAAAACGCATGTCCGATTTTCCCTTGCTGTACATCGCATACGGCGCGTTCTTAAGTGATAATAAGGAATACGAAGCGGCCGATAAGTTGTATGCTGAGGGCGCTAAATATTTGTCAAATTCATCGTCGTTTCTCTACAATGCTGCAATCCTGAACATTAGAAAAGAGCAGCGACAGAAATCGGTTGATTACCTGAAACAGGCGGTTACACTGAACCCAAATCATGCTTCGTCACACTATTTCCTGGGATTAATCGCCCTTGAAGACGGGCAGGTTGTTCAGGGAACGATTGGGCTGATGAGCTATCTTATGCTTACGCCGACGGGGAAATTTGCCGAGAATGCAATTCTCAAAATGAACGAGAAATATGGTGAGAACTACCTTGACAAACCAAAATTAAAATTTTCTGATTCAGGTGACCATTTTGCTGAGATCGACGAGATTCTGCGTAACCAGTTGCCTTTGAAAAGTTCGTATAAGATCAAATCAGAGTTTGACGATATCGTAATCCGACAGATGCAGGCTGTTGCAGAATATGCAGCTTCACACAAAATGGAAAATGGCTTTTTCGAAACAACCTACTTTCCGTGGATTAAAGCGATGTACGAGAATAATTATTTTGAAGGGTTTTCGTACTACTCATTGTTGAGCATGGAAGAGAAACTCGGCAAAAAGCTAACCTCGCAAAAGAAAAAAATCACTGCGTTTTACGATGGTTTTGTGTTGGGGGCATTCTGGCAGAATTACGGAAAGCGAAAGCTTGACATGTTCGGGGAACAAAAAGAGGTTGTTGTTTTTCTAAATGACGGCAACCCTTATCTCGTTGGTCCGGTGGTCGACGGGAAACGTGAAGGACGGTTTAAACTACTTACGAATATCGGAACGGTAAGCGGCGAGCTTAACTATAAAAACGGCGAGCTGGACGGCGTGCAGAAATACTTTAATGATAAAGGAACCCTGATCGATGAGAAGACCTTTGTAAACGGGAAACTCAACGGCGTACGGAAAGAGTATTATACCAACGGCCAAGTCAAGGGAACATCAACATACAAAGACGACAAACTTCATGGACTGAGCACGACGTACCATGTAAACGGCGGTAAAAACTGCGAAGTAAACTTCGTAAACGACGAGGTGAATGGAACAGTTGTTTGCCAACATTCTAACGGCTCCAAGTCTTCGGAAGCAAGTTATAAAAGCGGCAAGTTGAACGGCACGGCCAAGTACTATAATACCGCCGGCGACCTGACCGGGCACTACGAATTCAAGGACGGCGAGCGAAATGGCAAGACGATAGAATATTATGACGGCAAGATGATAAAATCGGAAGCCGAATATTTAAACGGAAAGCTCAACGGGTTGTACAAGAAATACTACGCAAACACTAGTATCGAGGAAGAAATGCTATTCGAAGGTGGAAAACCGGCAAAAAAAATACGTTATCTGCCAAACGGAATGAAGTCGCTGGAAACCGTACTGGGTGAAAACGAAGAGGTAGAAAGCTATAAATATTTTGACACGTACGGCAACAACTACTTCGAAGAAAAGTTCAAGAACAATGAGTTTAAGACAGGCTTCCAGTATTCGGCTAAGTCACCAAAACCTGTTGAAGTGAGTGTAGCTAAAAAGGTTTTTTCGATCCATAACTTTGCGGGTAAGCCCATAACAACCGGCGCGTTCGAAAAAGGCAAGAAAACCGGCGAATGGACGTATCGCTACACGTCCGGGGTGATCCGTGAAAAGGAAAATAACGTAGCGGGAATGCAGCAAGGACTAACGTATCTCTATACCCGAACCGGCGCGCTGGATATGATCGCGAATTACAAAGCCGACAAACTTCACGGACGCTATGAAAACTATAACTACGGCGAACTGTCAAGCGTTTACAACTATAATGAAGGTACTGAAGAAGGTCCGTATCAAACGTTTCATCCTGATGGAAGCCTTTCTTCTGAAGGATATTATGTAGACGGCGAGCTTATGTACCAAAAGGTCAATTACCGGCGAAACGGAAATCTGATGTCGCGCACGGTATATGTTGAAGATGAAAGCACCAAGTATGAGACGTTTGACATAAACGGCAAATTGGAAAACACCATTGATTTTGCTAACCGAACCGGGAAATTTACCATAAAACATAACAACGGCGCATTTGTAGAGACGGTGGATATGATGAATGGCGATCGCAATGGAAAATACATAACAAAAGACAAACTTGGGAACATGATGGCCGACATCTCGTTCACGAACGGGTTCAAACACGGCCCTTTTAAATTCTATAGTCCGACAGGGACAGTGTCCTCGGAAGGAACCTATTATTGCAACCAGCTTCACGGCAAACACACTCAGCATGATCTTGTGGGGACATTGCGCCTGGTCTCTGACTATGCGTTTGGCGACGAAACGGGAAAAACAATCCGTTTCTACCAGAACAAAAGCAAGATGTTTGAATATTCCGAGTTCGAAGGGGCGCTCGAAGGCGACTATGTTTACTACAACCCAAAAGGTGACGTAATATTAAGTATTGCCTATAAGAACAACGCGCCGGTATCGTACAAAACACTTACAAAAACGGGTACCCTGGGCGAGCCGGTAGCTATTGTCGACGAAAATGCAGCGATCGTTTCGACTTACGCGAATGGCGCTCCGGCAATTTCAATGCAACTAAAAGGCGGGAACCTTGACGGGAAATACGTCATCAGCAATGCCGACGGAAAACCCGCTATTGAAGCAACCTACATCGGAAATTTACTTGAAGGCGATCGCACCGAGTATTACGCAAGTGGAAAGGTGTACAAAAAGGAACGCTTTAAAAATGGCGATTACGACGGGAAAGCGGAGTACTTCAAAGAAGATGGGAAACCTTGGCTCACGGCGAGTTATAGCAAAGATGAAATCCACGGCGATGTCCTGATCTATACTAACGGAGTTTTATCCACAACAAAAAAATATGATTCTGACGAACTTATTTCAGTCAATTAAATTGGCATGCATTGCTGTCGTTGCAGTAAC
The DNA here is from genome assembly GCA_036386895.1 of Flavobacterium sp. GTDB lineage: Bacteria > Bacteroidota > Bacteroidia > Flavobacteriales > Flavobacteriaceae > Flavobacterium. The sequence goes on along the minus strand of DASVUR010000005.1, from coordinate 4,838 downwards.
CATAACGTCAGGAGCGCAGGGGTTGCAGGATTACAAGACAGCGTATCCTGACTTTAATGAAGTTATACTAAACGACCACCAATCCTACAATTTTTCGGTAGTCGACAAAAAACTTCGCATAATACAGGACAATCATTTTGAATCGATGATACTGTCGGAACACGGGATTCAGAACAATTCCGAAAGTTTCTCCTATTCAGAACTTGTAAAGCTAAAAGGCTACGATGCATGGTCGGTACTAAACGAAAACGGCAAAGAGCGTAAGGTGAAAGTAACGCAATCCAGCGAAAAACATTCGACGCAGAGTTCGGTCTTCTATGACAATGTAAAAGAGCGCCATCTTACGTTTCCGAACCTTGAGGCCGGAGCCAAAAAAATCTACAATTACCAGCGCGAGTTCCTGGATCCGTACCTGCTGCACAAGTTCGTATTTGGAAGTTCGTTGCCTGTTAAGAGCTCTACGTTGGAAATTGTCGTTTCAAAAGATATCAATATCGGCTACAAAATTTTTAATGATCCCACGAACGCAATCGCATTTGAGAAGACAGAGAAGAAAGGGAAATGGGTTTATACCTGGACATTAAACGACATAAAACCAGTTAAGTACGAAGACAATTCGCCCGGCTATCTGCATCTTGTACCGCACATCGATGTGTACATCAAAGATTACAAAGTCGACAATAAGAATGTTGAAGTTCTTGACGATGTGAACAAGTTGTACAACTATTACAAAGGGTTTGTGAACACGCTGAACAAAACGGAAGATGCGGCTTTACGAGTGGTCGCAACAGAACTGACGGCTTCGGCGACAAGCAATACCGAAAAAGTAAAGAGAATTTTTTACTGGGTCAAAGACAACATAAAATACATCGCGTTTGAAAACGGATATGAGGGCTTTATACCGCGTGAAGCAGCGTTGGTAAACGAACGCAAATTCGGCGACTGCAAAGACATGGCCAGTATCATAACAGCTATGGCAAAATATGCAGGCGTCGATAATGTCACCCTTTCATGGATCGGAACCCGTGAGATACCGTATTCTTATGCGGAACTTTCGACGCCCGCTGTAGACAATCACATGATCGCAGTTTATGAGGATAAGGGCGAGTATGTTTTTCTCGATGCGACCGACAAATCGACCCGGTTCGGGATTCCCACGGCATTCATTCAGGGCAAGGAAGCCCTTCTAAACGTAGGCGATTCGTTCCGCATCGTCAAAGTGCCCGTTGTTCCGGCACATTTGAATGAAACGGTCGAAACGGTTCTACTTAAGATCGCAGGCGACAGAATAATCGGCAATGGTAAAATGACCTTTACAGGCTACTCAAGAAGCCGGTTGCTTGACCAGATTGGTGACGCATCCAACAAAGCGCGCTTCGAGTTAATGAAAAGCCTGACCGTAAAAGGAAGCAATAAATTTAACCTGATCGACTACTCGGAAGAAAACATTGAAGATCGTGACAAACCTTACGTGGTGAATTACCATTTTGATCTTGACAGTTACATTGTGACAGTCGACAACGAACTGTACGTAAATCTCAACTTGGATAAGGCGTTTCAGAACGTGACGATAGAGCGCGACCGTACGTCAAAATTTGAATTTGAATATCTGACCCTCACCAATAACAGCTACGAACTTGAAATTCCGAAAGACTATCAGGTAAAATATCTGCCAAAAGACTTCAGTATCGATAATGACGTGATGTCGACCAGTTCTACCTACACGAAAAAGGCCGATAAAGTCGTATTGTCGGTTCAGATAAAGCTGAAAAAGCTTTTACTTGAAACATCTGATTTTGCGGTTTGGAACGAAACAATACAAAAACTGAAAGCGAACTATAACGAACTCTTAATCTTATCTAAGAAATAATGAAAAACCTGTTGGTGACTATTGCACTCTTGTGCGGAATTGGGATGTATGCGCAGGACTACACATTCAAAAATTATGACTGGGATGAAAAAGCAACGACTGTAATCGTTCCTGAAAAATATAAAAACGAAAACGAGGTAATCCTCGACCGTAATACCAAGATTGAGCTCGCCGTAGCCGGAAATGTCGTAAAGCAATATTATCTGTTGCACGAAAAAATCCTGATTAATTCGGATGAGGCGATTGAGCGCAATAACAAGATGTACATCCCTTTCAACATCAACGAAAGCGTGTTGACGAATAAAGTGCGCGTTATCCTGAAGAACGGGAAGGTCATCAAGCTTGACAAAAAGGACATCAAGGAAGAAACAGATGAAGAGAAAGGCGTAAAGTACAACTACTTTGCTGTCAATGGACTCGAAAAAGGCGCAATTATCGAACGGCTTTTTGTTCTTGAAGAAGATCCGGAACTTAAGGGCAAAACCTTTTTGATGCAGGCAAGTTATCCGATAGCGAACCTGGATTTTTCTCTTATCTACCCAAATCACCTTAATTTTAAAACGAAATCATATAACGGACTGCAGGAACAGGCGATCGACACCGCTTCGTTTCCTGGAAAGCTGCTTATAAAGGTTGCGGAAAAAGATATTCCCGCGTTGCATGATGATGAACAATACTCGAACTGGATAAAAAATTTAAAAAGATTCAGATATAAGCTGGATGCCAATAATGTAAGTGGTGCCCGAAACTTGTCAAATTATAAAGAGTTTGCAACAAATCTATTCGAGAGGCTGCATCCGGTGCTCGAAAAGAAGGAGCTAAAGACGATCGATGATCTTGTTAAGCAAATCCCTAAGTCAGACGATCTGCAGGAGCAAATCTGGAACATCGAGAATAAGATGAAGCAAACGCTGACTTACAGCCCGTATTTTGAATCGAAGGAAACGATAACCGACATTATTAAAAGCAAACAGGCAAACCAAACCGACATGCTAAAAGTGTATCTCGCGTTGTTCAAACACTTCAATATCGAGAACAACGTTGTGATTTCGTCCAACCGTTACACTCTTCCTTTTGATTCTGAGTTTGAAAGTTATGAAAACCTGAACAGCCTGTTATTTTATTTTCCAACCATTAAAAAATTTATGACGCCAACGGAAGTTGAATATCGTATTCCGCTGTTTCCCTCGGAACTGGCGAGCAACAATGGGTTGTTTATCAAATCCAAGACCTTTGGCGGAGTTGCCATGGGCGTGGGTGAGATTAACCAGATTACCATTCCCGGAGCCGATATTACACATGACGTCATGGAAATCACGGTCGACTTTACCAAAGGCCTTGATAATCCGAAAGTCCGGAACAAAATTGCTTTTGGCGGCTATTCTGCTATGAATTTCCAACCGTTAAAGGATTATGTATCAGCCGAACAATACCAGACGATCTTAAAAAGTGTCGCGGAAAATTTCTCTGTCCAAGCCGAGTATGAAAGCTTAAAATCCGAGAACGACGGCACCGCGTTCGTCGGCAAGAAGCCCTTTATTCTTGATATTTCGTTTGACGGTAAAGATATGGTTCAAAAAGCCGGCGCAAATTATCTATTCTCGGTCGGGCAAACAATTGGCAAGCAAACCGAGCTTTACCAGGAAACGAAGCGTATGCTACCTGTAGAAATCGACTACCCACATTCTTACACGCGTACGATACGGATTTTGCTTCCTGAAGGCGTGACAGCGAAAAACCTTGAAAAACTGGCGATGGATCACAAAGCACAGTTGGCAGGCAACACTGAAGCCGCTTTTAATACAAATTATAAAGTGAGTGGAAACGAGATCACGATCAGTAACACTGAATTTTACAATGTTGTAAACTATCCACTTACAAATTTCGAAGATTATCGCGCGGTCATTAACGCCGCCGCCGATTTCAATAAGGTGGTAATAATACTAACAAAATAATAGCGAGTCAACGTAATCCCGAGCTTTTTTTTAGGGCGCGTCCCTCGCCTGTTTGTTCACCGTGGCAGAATGCTTCCGCTGGCTCGGGTCGGGCTGTACGCTATATCTTTTGCAGCAGGGCTTGCAAAAGGATGCCGCTTCCATCCCTCGCGCGCTTGGTAGACCATGTTGATTTCTTATTCTGTTAGACATTCTTAGACCCATTGACCATCGTTCTGTTTTACCATCCACTGAACTTTTTCCGGGCCGGAGGCCATTAACGATAGCGGCCTCTACGGCGTATTTGCGGCTTTGGCAAACAGAAGCCAGACAATGCGCTTCAATCTCAGGATCGTAACGCACTCCATGATACAAAACAAAAGTAGCCATCTTAAAAGGAAAGGTTTAAGATTCTGGTGCATAGCCCAGTTGGCCAAGCTAAGGCGACATTCGATTTTTCGAGTGCATTTAAAATACTTTTCATATATGTTTCAAAAAAACAAAAATCCTGCCCGTTAGATCAGCGTTTTTTAAAAGACGCGAGGGCAGCCCCCGAACGAGCTAAGCTAAAAGCGACATTTGAAATTAAAGAGATTTGAAATTAAAAGGAATTTGAGATTTGAGGAATTTGAGATTAAGGGGAATTTGAAATTAAAAGGAGGAAGCCCGGTGGGCTTCAGGTACTTTGTCACATCGTTCCTATTTGAAAACAGAAAATCCGGTCTTTTCAGACAGGCTTTTCACTAAGACCCGAGGCGTCAGCCGAACTGGCGAAGCAATGGCGACGACCCGAGCGAAGCGAACTGGCGCAGCACATACTCTCCCACATAACTGCAGTACCATCTGCAGGCGGGCTTAACTTCTCTGTTCGGGATGGATTTGAAATTAAAAGGAGGAAGCCCGGTGGGCTTCAGGTATCTTGTTCAAACATGTTAATAACAAAAAACCCGTTGTTTTCACAACGGGTTTTTCTAAAGAAAGGCGACGACATACTCTCCCACATAACTGCAGTACCATCTGCGCAGGCGGGCTTA
>DASVUR010000004.1:0-375570 GCA_036386895.1 Flavobacterium sp. | reverse complement strand
TAAGCCCGCCTGCGCAGATGGTACTGCAGTTATGTGGGAGAGTATGTCGTCGCCTTTCTTTAGAAAAACCCGTTGTGAAAACAACGGGTTTTTTGTTATTAACATGTTTGAACAAGATACCTGAAGCCCACCGGGCTTCCTGCTTTTAATTTCAAATCCATCCCGAACAGAGAAGTTAAGCCCGCCTGCCGATGGTACTGCAGTTACGTGGGAGAGTATATGCTGCGCCAGTTCGCTTCGCTCGGGTCGTGGCCTTTCTTTAGAAAAACCCGTTGTGAAAACAACGGGTTTTTTGTTATTAACATGTTTGAACAAGATACCTGAAGCCCACCGGGCTTCCTCCTCTTAATCTCAAATCCATCCCGAACAGAGAAGTTAAGCCCGCCTGCAGATGGTACTGCAGTTATGTGGGAGAGTATGTGCTGCGCCAGTTCGCTTCGCTCGGGTCGTCGCCTTTGCTTGGCCAGTTCGGCTGACGCCTCGGGTCTTAGTGAAAAGCCGGTTATTTTACACAACGGGCTCTTTTGTTATATACATGTTCCGAAAATACCTGACAGCCACTGGCTGTCCTCCTTTTAATTTCAAATTCCTTTTAATTTCAAATTCTTAATCTCAAATGTCGCTTTTAGCTTAGCTCGTTCGGGGGCTGCCCTCGCGTCTTTTAAAAAACGCTGATCTAACGGGCAGGTTTTTTGTTTTGAAACATATACGAAAAGTATTTGAAGTGCTCGAAATCGAATGTCGCCTTAGCTTAACCAACTGGGCTACGCACCAGAATCTTAAACTTTTCCTTTTAAGATGGCTACTTTTGTTTTGTATCATGGAGTCCGTTACGATCCTGAGATTGAAGCGCATTGTCTGGCTTCTGTTTGCCAAAGCCGCAAATACGCCGTAGAGGCCGCTATCGTTAATGGCCTCCGGCTCCGACAAAGTTCAGTGGATGGTAAAGCAGAACGATTGTCAATGGGTCTAAGAATGTCTAACAGAACAAGAAATCAACATGGTCTACCAAGCGCGCGAGGGATGGAAGCGGCATCCTTTTGCAGGCCCTGCTGCAAAAGATATAGCGTACAGCCCGACCCGAGCCAGCGGAAGCATTCTGCTACGGTGAACAAACAGGCGAGGGACGCGCCCAATTTTTACAATTGATAATTGGTGTGAAATCAAGTGCCGCAACTACCGGGATTGTGCTGACGACAATATTCGCAGTACTTGCTGACAACACATTCTTCATGTTTGGGATTTGTAGGCCTGCAGGTTTCGCGGCCTAAGAACGACAATGCGCTGCCCACTTCGGTCCACATTTTCCTTGGCAGTTTTTCCATGAGCTGCTGCTCGATCTTATTCGCTTCCTTTGCATTAGTAATTCCGAGCCGCGTTGCAACACGCACCACATGCAAGTCGACCATAATTCCTTCGGTTTCGACACCGGCTTCGCGCATGATAACATTTGCCGATTTGCGACCAACACCTTTTAAGGCTACAAGCTCTTTCATGGTGACAGGAATGTTTTTGTCGTCTTTCACCGTACTCGCGATATCCTGTAGCCAGTCGGCTTTTTTCATGTGTCCGCGTACGGATGAAATATATTTCAAAAGATCGGCAGTACTTGCTTTCGATAACGCATTCATATCAGGAAACGCTTCGAACAGGGCAGGTGCCAACTTGTTGATATGCGCATCAGAATCCTGGGCCGACAAGACGACCATCACCAACGTTTGATACAGACTCTTATACTCCAACGGATGCTTACGCTTCCGGTATTTTTCTATTAGTGGTTCCAGCGCTTCCGCCCAGTCAACCTTATCATCGAATAAATCCATAGTTATTTTTTAAAATCTACCGATAACGAATTTACGCAATATCGTACACCTGTTTGCGTCGGGCCATCGTCAAATACATGTCCCAAATGGCTTCCGCAAGTCGCACACAAGATCTCGGTGCGTACCATACCGTGTGACCTATCTTTTATGTATTCAACTTTACCCGGAATCGATTCATCGAAGGAAGGCCACCCACAGCTCGAGTTGAACTTCGAACTACTCTCAAATAATGGCTCGCCACAAGCGCCGCAGCAGTAAGTACCTTTCTCGAAGTGCAGATTATACTGCCCGGAGTGTGGAAATTCAGTCCCCTTCTGACGCAATATCTTGTATCGTTCCAGGCCTAATTCTTCTCGCCACTGTTCTTCCGTTTTTTCTACTGGATATTTCATAACTTTTAATGTTGTGGAATAAATTTAACTGAGACCGAGTTTGTACAAAAACGCTGGCCGGTAGTTTCAGTAGGACCATCATCAAAGACATGGCCCAGATGGCCGCCGCAATTCGCGCACGTAATTTCGGTTCGGATCATACCAAGGGTTCTGTCTGTAGTGTAAGCCACAGATCCTTTAATTGCCTTGTCAAACGATGGCCATCCGCAGTCTGACCTGAATTTGGAATCGGAGTCAAATAGCTTGGCTCCACATGCAGCGCAGACGTATATTCCTTCTTCGAAATTGTCGACATATTCTCCCGTAAAAGGTGCCTCTGTTCCCTTTTCACGCAGCACCGCATATTGATCTGGTGTCAATTCCTTTCGCCACTGCTCGTCGGTCTTCTGTACTTTTGCGGCGACAGTTTTTGCCGAAGTTTTATTTTGCTGCTGGCCCTGGCACGATGTCAGGAATAACAGTGTTAAGCACACGATTAATGTCGTTCTCATTCTCTGAATTTGTTACAAATGATATTATTTTTCTTATTACAGCGGGATCTCCGAGTATTTTGCGATGGCCAAGGCCTTTTGTAAACATCAACTCCGCAACAGGAAGATGTTCATAAACACTTTCTGATGCCGAATACGGTACTTCATCATCATCTTTGTCGTGGATAACAAGCGTTTTGACTGGCACTTCCGCTGCAGCTATGTACGCAGAAAAACTTTCCATGGATTCCCCGATTTTCTTCTCGAAATGCTCCCGAAGAAGCGCACTGAATCTCGGCGCAACCTGAAGCTTCGTCACAAACTCATCCGTAATATCCTGAACCGAATTCCCGCTGCCAATAATCACCAGCCGCTCAAGCTTTAACCCACGTTTGACAGCATTCAGCACCGACATTCCACCGAGTGAATGGCCTACAGCAGCCTCAAAGGGGCCGAATTGCGCGGTAATTTTTTGAATCGAAGCTATGAATTCAGGCATTAGCGTGGTGCTTCCGCTGGACTTTCCATGTGCTGGCGCGTCGAAACTGACGGTTGAATACCCGTGGGTCAAAAAAGCATCCGCAATTTTTACGAGTTGCGTGCCGCGTCCTGACCATCCATGTATGAGCAATATCTTTTTCGAGGCAGATCCGTATTCGTATACGCAAACTCTTTTGTTTATGGTTTCGACATTTACCATCGTCTGCACGCTTTGACGCTGCATTTCAAGCTCACGTTTTGGCGTTTTGTGTCGTATGGGAGTAGTAAAGATCCTCGCGGCGAACAGCGTAAGTAGTTTTGGAGAAATCCGTTCCAAAAATTTAGCTGTCAGCGTAATCGCCTTGGGAATTTGTACTGAGCGTGAGGCTATTGCGGATTTCTTTGACATTTCGTTATTGTTTTATGCAAGTTATAATATTGTAATATTTTTATAGATTTATAAGTCATAAATAATACTTAAAACCGAGGCAATAGTCCCGCGGGATAGTAATTATAAAATATTTTGATTTTTGGGTGTAACGGATTACAAAAGCCAAAAAAGTAATTTTATCCCACTAAAACTATTAAATATGAGAAAACACACCTTTTTAATTGCCGCCTGCCTTGCAATGGTGGTCTCGTGCACAACTAAGAATCCATTTACCGGAAAGAACAACCTGAACTTTGTCTCGAACGAACAGCTTTTTCCATCTGCGTTTCAGCAGTACAATCAAGTGTTGGCTGAGAGTAAAGTAATTACGGGCACCGCCGATGCGAAGCGCGTAACGTTGGTAGGCACGAAAATTAAGGATGCTGCAGAAAGATATTTGAACACAAAAGGATACCAGGATTACCTAAAAGGATATCAGTGGGAATACAAACTTATCAACGATCCTGCAGTTAATGCATGGTGTATGCCGGGCGGAAAGATCGCAGTTTATACCGGAATCCTTCCGATCACTAAAGACGAGGCCGGTTTGGCAACGGTAATGGGACACGAGGTTGCGCACGCATTGGCAAACCACGGTGCACAACGGATGAGCGCACAACAATTGCAGCAGCTTGGCGCTGTTGGCGTAGCGGTTGCAACCGGAAACCAAACACCCGAAAAACAACAGATGTGGCAACAGTATTACGGTATCGGAACGGAAGTGGGCGGAATGCTTCCATTTAGCCGTAACCACGAAAGTGAAGCCGACATGATTGGGCTAACGCTAATGGCCATTGCGGGTTATAATCCTGATAAAGCGGTAGAATTCTGGCAGCGAATGGCAGCTAAAGCGGGAGGTGGTGCGCCGCCGGAAATCCTGAGCACACACCCTTCGGATGCTAGCAGGATTGCCAACATCAAAAAGCTTATTCCAAAAGCGAAAGCGGAAGCAAAAAGCTTTGGGGTCACTTATTAAATAAAAATGGATTATATTCGGGCTGCTCATTTGGGCAGCCTTTTTTATTAAATACAACCTGATATGGCCGATTTACCAAAGGGAAGTGCCAAACTTCTAAACGCCTGGGCATTCTACGATTGGGCGAATTCTGTTTATAGCCTGGTGATTGCATCGGCTATCTTTCCTATTTTTTACGAAGCACTGTTTACCGACAGGGACGACCATATTGAGGTTTTCGGGATGAATCTGAGAAGCACCGCCTTGATAAGCTTCGTGACTGCGGCCGCGTTTCTGGTGGTGGCGTTTATTTCTCCATTGCTTTCCGGCATTGCTGATTATGTGGGGAACAAAAAATCGTTTATGCGTTTTTTTTGCTACCTCGGCGCATTGTCATGTATTGGTCTAAACTGGTTCAGCCTTGATTACATTTACCTCGGCGTCGCGTTTTATTTCTTCGGACTGATCGGATTCTGGGGCAGCCTTGTCTTCTACAATTCGTATTTGCCCGATATTGCTTTTCCCGAACAGCAGGATAAAGTCAGTGCTCGTGGCTACTCGCTGGGATACATCGGCAGCGTGATGTTGCTGGTGATAAATCTTGCGATGGTAATGTCGCCGGCAACATTTAATATTACAGCCGAAACCGAAGGTGCTGCAGCAATGCTTGCCATGCAGTATTCTTTTGTGATGGTTGGAATCTGGTGGATTGTCTTCAGCCAGTACTCCTATATACATCTGCCGAAAGGCAACCGAACGTCCGGCCGCGTCGTCACGTCAGGCGTATTTTTTAACGGCTTTCGCGAACTGAAAAAGGTATGGGCAATATTGTCCGACAATGCGCCGCTGAAGAGATACCTGACAAGTTTCTTTGTTTACAGCATGGCCGTACAAACAGTGATGTTGGTTGCAACGTATTTTGGGGCGCAGGAGATTGCGTGGGAAACAGCTTCCCAAAAACGAACCGGTTTAATAATCTGTATTCTGCTGATTCAATTGGTAGCCGTTGCCGGGGCAATGCTGACATCGAGGGCTTCAGCAAAATTTGGTAACATTCGCGTTCTGATTGCAATCAATAGCTTTTGGGTGTTGCTTTGCGGCGGGGCATACTTTATTGATCAACCTACTGAATTCTACGTAATGGCCGCTATGGTCGGTTTGGTAATGGGCGGGATCCAGTCGTTGTCGCGCTCAACGTATTCAAAGCTGCTACCCGAGTCAAATGATACGGCATCCTTCTTTAGCTTTTACGATGTTGCTGAAAAAATTGGGATCGTGATCGGGATGTGCGTTTACGGCGCAATAGACCAGATTACCGAAAGTCCGAGACTGGCAATTATTTTCCTGGGCGCGTTTTTCGTAACCGGAATTATCCTGCTGATGAGGGTTCCACGAAATGCAACCGAAGCGTCTTAATCGTGGCATGCTGATCCACCGAACTTTAACGACGACATATTTCGTGCGTTGTTTTATTTAATTATATTTGGCAACTTAAATCAACCAGTTGCAATGAAAAAAATCAAAATTCTTACTTCTATATTAATGTTCGCTGCGGCGTTTATGGCAACATCTTGCGGTGATACAGAGCCTATTGGCGAATTGGTTCCCGATAGCTGCGCAACGCCCGTAGGTTTTCAAATCAGCCCACTTGTAGGGTCTAGCGTCAATCTGACATGGACAGACAACGGCGGAGCATCGGAATGGGAAGTAGAGTATGGACCGGCGGGATTTAGCCCTGGTAGCGGAACATCAATAACATCAGAAACGACTACTCTGACCATTCCGGATCTTCCGGCTGCAGCCGACTACGAGTTTTATGTACGTGCGTTATGTTCGGAGTCGCAAGCAAGCGATTGGGCTGGACCGATTTCATTTAGTGCGTGTGCCATGCCAACAGCAGTTACTGCGACGCGTGTCGAAACAAATCTGACACAGGTTGTTGTCTCCTGGACGCCGTCAGAGAGTGCCTCACAATGGCAAATAGAATATGGCTTCGTGGGCTTTACGCCCGGCAGCGGAACTTCTGTAATTTCAAACACGCCTTCAAAAACATTGACCGGACTTTCGCAGAATCAGGATTATCATATTTGGGTCCGATCGCTTTGCGGCGATGAGGGTACGAGTTTCTGGGCTGGACCGATCACTGTTGAAGCAATTAACGCACTATCGGCGAATGTCAACGCGGTTCCGTTTGTTTCAACAGAAGTAACGGCCGCGACCACAACTTTTGAAGACGTCGAATATATCGAAGTGATGGCGCTTAACGAGGAAGGCGAAAGCATCAGCGTATTGGTGGATAAAGACCTGGGTGTTGGGACATACAATGCGCCTCCGGATGTAATTTGTACGTTTACCGACGTAGAAGGCGAGGTATTTACCGCTAACGCTGTTACTCCGTCAACAGTGACCATTACGCAAAGGACGCCACATGCAATGGTAGGAACTTTCAGTTTTACCGTATTGGATGAAGAAGGTGTCACAATTTACACCGTCACAAACGGATCATTTGCCGTGACTTTTTAGAACGGCATCCCAAAACAACCAAATCAAAAAATCCGCTTCGGCGGATTTTTTTATGGCATAATGCTTGACTAAAACGTGGCTGCCGAATAAATTGTGTCATACATCGATTTTGTATGAGAGTATCGTGATGATATAGTATATTTGTTAGCCACGTGTTTATTTTTAATGTCATAATGACCGAATACCACTCATGTCACACCATAAGATTTTAACCTTTGACAGTCTGTCATTACAGGAATTTGATTCTGAAGCAGATTTAATACCGTTACTTACTCCCGAAGACGAGGAGGAAATGAATAAAGAAGAGCTTCCTGGCTCTCTGGCAATCTTGCCGCTTCGAAACACCGTTTTATTTCCTGGCGTTGTCATTCCGATTTCAGCCGGACGGGATAAATCGATAAAACTCATTAACGACGCAAACGCTGCCGGTAAGATTATTGGGGTGGTTGCACAAAAGAATGAAGACGACGAAGATCCAACGAAAAACGATATTCACCGCATCGGAACCGTCGCGCGGATCCTTCGTGTGCTGAAAATGCCCGATGGAAATATTACAGTTATTCTTCAGGGCAAAAAGCGTTTTGAAATTGACGCGGTCACATCTGAAAAACCATATATCACTGCGACTGTTAAGGATGTTGAAGAACGCCGGCCTGGAAAGCACGATACTGAGTTCCTGGCCATTGTGGATTCCATCAAAGAGCTTGCGATACAAATCATAAAGGAGAGCCCAAATATTCCGACTGAGGCAACTTTTGCAATTAAAAATATTGAAAGCCATTCGTTCCTGATCAATTTTGTTTCATCGAACATGAACTTGTCGGTGAAGGAAAAGCAGGATCTGCTCGCTATGAATACGCTTAAAGAACGCGCTCTGGAAACCTTGCGTTTCATGAATGTGGAACTTCAGAAACTTGAGCTAAAGAACGACATCCAGTCGAAAGTACGGTTCGATCTCGATCAGCAGCAGCGTGAGTATTTTCTGCACCAGCAGATGAAAACGATCCAGGAAGAACTTGGCGGAGTTTCACACGAAGAAGAGCTGGACGAAATGCGCCAAAAGGCAAAAAACAAAAAGTGGGACGCCAAGACGCAAGCGCATTTTGAAAAAGAACTGACCAAGATGCAACGGATGAATCCTCAGGCCCCCGATTTCGGGATTCAGCGCAATTATCTTGAGCTATTCCTCGACTTGCCGTGGGGCGAATACTCGAAAGATAACTTCGATTTAAAGCGTGCGCAGAAAATTTTGGATCGCGACCATTTCGGACTCGAAGATGTAAAGAAAAGAATGATCGAACATCTCGCGGTGCTGAAGCTTCGTGCTGATATGAAATCGCCGATTATATGCCTGACGGGACCTCCGGGTGTCGGAAAAACCTCAATTGGAAGATCTGTTGCCGAAGCGCTCGGACGGGAATATGTCCGCATCTCCCTTGGCGGACTTCGTGATGAAGCCGAAATCCGTGGTCACAGGAAAACCTATATCGGTGCAATGCCCGGCCGAATCATCCAAAGCTTAAAAAAAGCGGGAACATCGAACCCGGTGTTTGTGCTTGATGAAATTGACAAACTGTCAAGCAGCAATCAGGGCGATCCGTCGTCGGCATTACTTGAAGTTCTTGATCCAGAGCAAAACAACGCGTTCTACGACAACTTCCTTGAAATGGGTTTCGATTTGTCGAAGGTGATGTTCATTGCGACGTCCAACAACATGTCGGCCATACAGCCTGCGCTGAAAGACCGTATGGAAGTAATTAAAATGTCGGGTTATACAATCGAAGAGAAAGTTGAAATCGCGCGTCAGCATTTGTTTCCAAAACAACTGAAAGAACACGGACTAACGTCAAAAGATCTAACAATAGGCCGAAAACAACTTGAGAAAATTGTAGTGGGTTATACGCGTGAATCGGGAGTACGCGGACTCGAGTCTAAAATTGCGCAGGTAATTCGTAATGCAGCCAAATCGGTTGCAATGGAAGAGGAATACAACAAGAAGGTCACCGACGAGGATATCGTAAAAGTCCTGGGCGTACCACGTATGGAACGGGACAAATCAGAAGGCAACGATGTTGCTGGTGTTGTGACCGGGTTAGCATGGACAACCGTTGGTGGTGATATTTTGTTTATCGAATCGTTGATATCCAAAGGTAAGGGGTCGATGACAATGACAGGTAACCTGGGAACGGTGATGAAAGAGTCGGCCACAATTGCCCTCGAATACATTAAAGCAAATGCCGAATTACTTGGAGTTGATCCTGAACTGCTTTCAAAATACAACATTCACATCCATATTCCTGAAGGCGCAACACCGAAAGACGGGCCTAGTGCAGGAATCGCGATGCTTACTTCTTTGGTGTCTCTGTTTACTCAGCGTAAAGTGCGGAAGGATATGGCAATGACGGGGGAAATAACCTTACGGGGCAAAGTCCTACCTGTAGGCGGAATAAAAGAGAAAATTCTTGCGGCGAAGCGTGCAAACATAAAGGAAATTATCATCTGCCATGAGAATAAGCAGGATATCGATGAGATTAAGTCTGAGTATGTTGAAGGACTAAAATTCCATTATGTGAAGGAAATGAGCGAAGTGATAAAGTACGCGCTGATGGATGAAAAGGTAAGGAACGCAAAAACGCTATAAATATTAAACCTCTGTGAAAGCAGGGGTTTTTCTTTGTCATGCACACGTGAACAGGTATGTTCGGCAGCATTCTGCTAAGCTGTGGTCGAGCCGGAGCGATAAATTATACTTGATAGGATGTTTAACGATTTCATGTGCGGGCAAACTCCCGAATATTGCGTTAACTCCCGATTAACGAGCGCCTAACTGTTGATAAATTTGCGCAACTTAGATAGAGCTAATTAATCTGCGAATCCGTGGCGAGTTTTTTGCGAAAAATAATATCTTCGCATCTGCGTTATACTGTTACGCAAACAGGCGCCCTGCTATGCATAAAAAAATTTTCTATTTTACTGTCATGTTAATCGGTTCGGTTTCGTACGGGCAAATAGGAGGTAAGCATGTGTACCAGTTCTTAAATCTCGTGACTTCTCCGCGACAAGCTGCCCTGGGCGGAAAAACCATTACTATTTACGACGAAGACGTCAATCAGGCACACTTTAATCCGGCTACTATAAATGCCGAAATGGACAACCATCTTGCACTGAACTACGGAAGTTACTTTGGCGAGGTCACTTACGGTACGGGTTCCTATGCCTACACATATGATCGTCGTACGCAGACTATCCAGGCTGGTGTAAATTATGTGAATTATGGGAAGTTTGAAGGCCGGGATGAAAACGGACAAGAAACGTCTGATTTTACGGGAAGCGAAATCGCACTGTCGGTTGGTTACGCGTATAACATTCCACACTCCGATTTTTATATCGGAGCCAACGCCAAGCTTATTTCATCTACTCTGGAGAGCTACAATTCGTTTGGCGGCGCTTTAGATATTGGAGCGCTGTTCATTGACACACGAAATGACGTGAACTGGGCGCTAGTCGTACGCAATGTTGGCATGCAGTTCACGACCTACGCAGAAACGCGTGAGACGCTACCCATGGAGATCTTGGTTGGCGTATCTCAGGAAGTTGAAAACGTACCGGTTCGCTGGCACCTGACACTCGAGAACCTTCAGCAGTGGAATATTGCTTTCTCAAACCCAGCGCGAGCCGAAGGAAATATTGACGGAGGCTCGACACCTGAAAAAGTTTCTTTTTTTAATAATGCATTGCGACATGTGGTACTTGGCGCTGAACTGTTTCCCCGAAAAGGGTTCAACATCCGTATCGGGTATAATTTTAGAAGGGCAGAAGAACTGAGGGTTCTGGAACAGCGTCATTTCTCTGGAATATCCGCCGGTTTCGGGCTACGACTGAACAAAATGAAGTTTAATTATTCATATTCCCGCTACACATTGGCTGCAAACACAAGCCTGTTCGGGTTAACCATAAATTTCGCAGAATAGTGAAAAGAAAAATTACAATTGCAATCGACGGGTTTTCCTCGACAGGAAAAAGCACCCTTGCCAAACAGCTTGCCCAGCGACTAGGTTACCTTTACGTAGACAGTGGCGCAATGTACCGCGCGGTCACGTATTTTGCGATGGAGCATGGTTACATTTCGCGCGAACATTTTGATAAAGACTCATTGATAAATGCGCTTCCGTCGGTGAAGCTTGAGTTTCAGCTAAACGAAGAAACCGGTTCGGCGGACATGTATCTGAACGGCACAAATGTCGAAGACGAAATCCGTACCATAGCGGTTTCGAATCTTGTAAGTCGTGTTGCCGAGATCTCCAAAGTCCGCAAGATGCTTGTACAACAGCAACAGCAAATGGGGAAAGAAAAAGGGGTAGTGATGGACGGTCGCGATATCGGGACTGTTGTTTTTCCAGATGCAGAACTAAAGATTTTTATGACTGCCAGCCCGCAAACCCGTGCGCAGCGGCGGTATGAAGAGCTGCAGCAGAAAGGTCAGCCGGTATCGTATGACGAAGTGTTAAAGAATGTTGAGGAACGGGACCGTATCGACACGCATCGCGAAGATTCGCCTTTACTTAAAGCCGCAGATGCAATCGAAATCGACAATTCAGAACTCGATCGTAACCAGCAGTTTGACATCGTCCTTGATCTGGTAATGAAGATCTGCAGCAATTAATACAACCAACCAAAAGACTATTATGAGCATAAAACTACGATTGATTTTAATGAGCTTCCTTCAGTTTTTCGTCTGGGGAGCATGGCTGCTGACTATTGCAAACTACTGGTTTGGAACCAAGCATTGGGACAATACACAATTTGGCCTTGTCTTCGGAACCATGGGATTTGCCTCTATTTTCATGCCCACAATAACCGGAATTATAGCCGATCGCTGGATTAGTGCAGAAAAGCTTTATGCTGCTATGCATATTCTGTATGCAGTGGTGCTATTCTGCCTACCGATGGTAGATAACCCGACGACATTTATTTATGTCATGTTTCTTGCGATGTGTTTCTACATGCCTACAATTTCATTGAGCAATTCTATTTCATATATCGTATTAAAACAGAGCAACGGTGATGTTGTTAAAGATTTTCCCCCAATCCGGGTTTGGGGAACAATAGGTTTTATCGTCGCAATGTGGATCACAAACCTCACCGACAGCAAAGCAACGGCGAATCAATTTTATATTGCAGGCATTGTCGCTATTATCTTGGCAATTTACGCACTGACATTGCCAAAATGCCCGCCTCAGCGCACCACAAAAGAAAATGCATCAATTGCTGAAACTTTGGGCTTAGGAGCTTTTAAACTGTTTATGAATTATAAGATGGCACTTTTCTTCATATTTGCGATGTTCCTCGGTGGTGCACTACAGCTAACGAATGCGTATGGCGACTTGTTTCTAAGCGAATTTGAGCATTTTCCAAAATACGCCAAGTCGTTTGTAGTCGAAAGATCTACGATCGTAATGTCCATTTCGCAAATTTCTGAAACATTATTTATTCTTGCCATTCCATTCTTTCTGAAGCGTTTCGGTATTAAACAAGTTATGCTTATAAGCATGTTCGCCTGGGTATTGCGTTTCGGGTTGTTTGCTATTGGCGATCCGGTAGATGGACTGTGGATGATTATTTTTTCGTGCATTGTATACGGGATGGCATTCGATTTTTTCAATATATCCGGTTCTCTTTTCGTCGATACCAATACCGATGCTGAAACCAGATCTTCGGCGCAGGGTTTATTTATGATGATGACAAATGGTGTTGGCGCGGTGTTGGGAAGTGTGATTGCAGGTTGGGTAATCGAGCGTTTTTTCACCATTGCCTACACGAACATCTCCGGCTTGGCAGCACACCTTCAGACCGATACAGATAATAGCCATCTTGCAAAATTCATTGAAAATTCCAAAGTTACTGTAGGAGCAAACGGTACCTTGAGCCAAACTATCTTCATGAAAGACTGGCACAACATCTGGCTGTCATTTGCGGCGTACGCACTGGTTATAGCAATTGCATTTGCGTTATTGTTTAAGCATAAACACGATCCCGAAGTAGTCGAAAATTATACCCACTAAAACAAGAAGCTGTCTAACCGACAGCTTTTTTTATCTCTTCATCGAAAAATGTCCACGATGCTGTTTTCCATTTTCCCTGATAACGACAAACCAGTAGTCTGTTGAAGGAAGTCTTCTGCCGTTCAGCGTACCGTCCCAACCCTGGCTGTCAACACCAAACCCGGTAATCAGTTTTCCATACCGGTCGTAGATGAATGTCTCAAGATGCGGCTCAACCTCCGAAAACGGAACCCGCCAGAAATCATTGAACCCATCTTCGTTCGGGGTGAAAAAGTTTGGATAGTTCAGCAAATATACTTCCGCCTGATCAGCCCCGCATTCCTGGTCGTCCTTCACGTAAACGGTGTAAGGTCCGGGAGTTAGCCCGGTGAAGACTGGCGACGACTGCCAGTTGGCGTTGTCGATAGAATATAAATACGTGCCGATGCTATTTTGGGATAACGTGACGGTTATCGTGTTGTCGGATTCTGTCCAGTCGGTAAAAGTAATCTCCTCAATTTCCGGTGCGTTTGATACTACCACAGTCGTGCTGGCTGAACCTGAACAAGTAAGCGAACCATAGTCCTTAGTCACGTCTACTGTGTAGACACCTGGTGTTGATACCGTGATCACTCGCGTCGTGGCGCCGTTTGACCAACTATAGGAATCAAAACCGAAGTTGGCTGCGAGCGTGCGTGTTTGGCCTTCGCATAATCCGTATGTACTTTCAAGCGTAACTACAGGTGACGGCTTAATGATCAGGTTAAAGCTTGTTGCTGCATAACAATCGCCATTATTATAACTAACCCTGGCGTAAATGGTGGTGGCTGTCGTGGTATAGTTCAGGGGAAGCGCGTTCATGTTGTTATCAGTATCGTCAGGAGTTGCATGATAGGTTACCGTGTAATCCGATGGGTTCTGCGTTCCGAGAATTGTTGCAGTTTGAGCCGACAAGTCAAACGTTGCCGCGCCGTCGTTTGTTGCGTCGTCACAGGTAACTAAATCGCCCGGCTGTGTCGCATTTGCGAGCGAAGGCAATAGTGCGACGTCGGAAAATCCCGTACGGGTATCACCGCAAGCGTGGGAAACAGCAAAAGTGTACACTGCGGGTTCAAGATCGTTAAAAACGCTGTTGGTTCCGTTATCCACAAAGAACGGAACACCATCCTTTGCTATAATTGTATAATGGATAGGAGGTACTCCATTGGTAAACACTTCAACATCGGAGTAGAACCCATCACAGGTTACCTTTTGAAACCCTGTGAGCTCAATGAATCCTGTAAATGTAAATTCATGCACCACATCAAAACACATGTTAAAGTCGCTTTCACTCCCGTTCCCGAAACCTTCGTAAGTACGAACCAAGCGAAATTGTCCCAAAAACTGCAGATTTAAGTTGTTGCTGTTGTTGACGAGTTCCAAAGAATTAACAGAAGTTGGAAAGGTTTCATCGGTATAAACCGCTCCAGTCGACGGATGGCCCCAAGTGCCGGTAACCGGATTAAATTTTTGTAACCAGAAACCGATTGTTGAAAATCCGTTCGCCGTGTATTCAATGCTTAGATCAAAGGAGCCGCAATGCGGAGTGACCACAAAATTACTCGCGGTCACAGAATAAATCGGAACATTAATGGTTTTCGTGTGGGTGAAATTACAACTGTCGACAACTTCAAACACGTACTGACCTGCGGGCAATCCTGCCATTGAAAAGGTACCCAGCGTGGTGTTGCCCACGCCATCGCCGATATTGAAAGTAACGTCATACGGCATCGACTGAGGAAATCCTGCCGGGGCCGCGGTCATTATTACCGATAGGAGTTGCGTATTCATGCCTCGCATCCTGATCGACCCTATACCTGGATCGCAGTCGGCTCGAATGCTCGTTGAAACAATCGGGTCGGCCGGTAAAATCTCGAAATCTTTCACATACTCGTTTCCACAGTCATCAATTAAAACAATTGTATAGTTTCCGTAGGGCATATCAGGTATCAACACTGCACCTTCAGCCGTGATAAACTCAGATACATCATCATCGAGCGGATTCGGGTAGCTGGATGGCGCCGCAGTTATTATTGCTGAAACGAACTCAAAGCCCGGCAATGTGATTTCCACTTCGCTGAAGTTGCCATTGCAGCCCTGGTTCGCCGTTGGAGATACAACCGGATCCAGATCAGGCGGAATAAGCGTGGCTGTTGCTTGTGCCGTCCTGCCGCACGCATCGGTAATCTCAATAAGATAATCGCCAAACGGAACCGGATTAGTTGAGCTTCCAAAATCAACAGGAGAAGTAGTATACGGACCAGGATAACCGGCATTGAACGCCAACGGATCAAACCCGGCCGGCATCGAGATAAAAGTCAGATTGTATGGTTCAACGTACTTCATCGGTAGCGCCGAAAGATAAAACTGGCCGCACTCGGCAAGCATTGGTGAAAGGAAAACCTGCAATTCGACATCAACAATATGCGTTGACGGAAACGTATTGCCACATGCATCTGTAATAACAAGGTTATAACTGTACTGTTGTCCGTGGTAAAACGGGATGATCATTGTCGCTTCCTGTCCGTCCAAAGCACCATTGGTCAAGGTCTGTGTCAGTTCAATCGGCGTGCTTCCATCCGGAGGGAAAATCGTATAATCAAGAATCAGCGGGTAGATTAATATATCGTCTTCCGATGCGTTCAGAATATTTACAGCGGATATGGTAGTGCACGAAGGAAGCTGTTCGTCAGGAAAAGTGGCGTCTTCGGCTGTTACCTGCGTTGCATCTGATTGTACCGTATGGGTCACAACTACAGCCTCGCCGCAATTGTCGTACACGCGAATTACATAAACTCCTGCGGGGATTCCGGTAAAAACAGGAGATGGCTGAGCGGGCAGAATAAGAGGTCCGGATAAGATTTCATACAAAGCAGGGTTTCCGGAAAGGACATTGACCGTCATGCTGCCATCAGGCCCGCAAAATGCATTAACACTTGATATTGTATAGTCAAGCAATATGATGTGGTCTTCAATAGTCACGTCGACTTGAACAGAAATGGTTTCACCGGCCAACGTTTCTGTAGCTATAACCGTATAGTTGCCACTGACCAGGCCGCCTAAAGAACTTCCGGTAACGGTGCCAACCGGCGTAGTAAGGTTTGGCAGGAGATAAACGGCGTAGCTGACTGTGGCACCAGGGACGGTACCACTTACGGAGAAGTTTAAGCTACCGTTTCCGAGGCAGGTTTCGTGTGCCGGAACTGCATTGAGCGCAAACGGTGGCAGTTGTGCGTGGGCTTCCGCGGAAACAAGTAAAATAAACAGCACAGATAAACAGGCCTTGAATGACTTTAGAACCAAGGCTTTAAATGATACGGTATTTATTTTACGGTTAGTATACACGGGGCATATTGGCCTTTAAGATAGCGAAGTTAACGAAAATTGCGCTACAAGTCAAGCGTTTAAATGCTGACATATAAACAATTAGAAAATTTTGTGGTTTAGTAAAATAGCCGTACTTTTGCAGACCTTTTGGCAGTTAGTGTTTCCATAAGGGCTTAAATATAACGTAAAACAACTTCTGTTTTGCAACTGCAGAAAGAAACACATGGAAAGCAGAATACAAATTTTTTATCAGCATGTCTGAATTACAAAAATCACAAGAAGAGTTTTTGAACAATTTTAACTGGCACAATTTCGAGGAAGGAATTGATGCTGTTGACGAAAACAACCTTAAGGAATTTGAGGACTTAGTTTCAAAAACCTTCATCGCAACCGATCAGGAAGAAGTTGTAGAAGGAACTGTTGTCAGAATGACAGACCGTGACGTTATCGTTGACATCAACGCTAAATCCGAAGGTGTTATTTCTTTGAACGAATTCCGTTACAACCCAAACCTTAAGGTTGGTGACAAAGTAGAAGTATTGATCGACGTTCGTGAGGACAAAACCGGCCAACTTGTACTTTCTCACAGAAAAGCACGTACTATTAAATCATGGGATCGTGTTATAGCTGCAAATGAAACAGGAGAGATCGTTAACGGTTTCGTAAAATGCAGGACTAAAGGCGGTATGATCGTTGACGTTTTCGGAATCGAAGCGTTCCTTCCGGGATCACAAATCGACGTGAAACCGATCCGTGACTACGATGTGTACGTAAACAAAATGATGGAGTTCAAAGTTGTGAAAATCAACCACGAATTTAAAAACGTTGTTGTTTCGCACAAAGCGCTTATTGAAGCGGATATCGAAGTACAGAAAAAAGAGATCATCGGACAATTGCAAAAAGGGCAGGTACTTGAAGGTGTGGTGAAAAACATCACTTCTTACGGAGTATTTATCGACCTTGGAGGTGTTGACGGATTGATCCACATCACTGACCTTTCCTGGTCACGTATCAACCACCCAAGTGAAGTACTTGAATTAGACCAGAAATTAAATGTTGTAATCCTTGATTTCGATGATGAGAAAACAAGAATCCAACTTGGTCTTAAACAATTGAACGCTCACCCTTGGGACGCTTTGGACCAAAACTTAAAAGTTGGTGACAAAGTAAAAGGTAAAGTAGTTGTAATCGCTGATTACGGTGCGTTTATCGAAGTTGCTGAAGGTGTTGAAGGACTTATCCACGTTTCTGAAATGTCATGGTCTACGCACTTGCGTTCAGCTCAGGACTTCGTAAAAGTGGGTGACGTTGTTGAAGCAGTAATCCTTACACTTGACCGCGAAGACCGTAAAATGTCTTTGGGCATCAAACAACTTACTCAAGATCCTTGGACAGATATCACCTCTAAATATCCTGTAGGTTCACGCCACACCGGTATCGTTAGAAACTTCACGAACTTCGGAATTTTCGTAGAGCTTGAAGAAGGTATCGATGGATTGATCTATATCTCTGACTTATCCTGGACTAAGAAAATCAAGCATCCGTCTGAATTCGTAAACGTTGGGGAAAAACTTGACGTTGTCGTTCTTGAGCTTGATGTTGAAGGCCGTAAGTTGTCACTTGGACATAAGCAGACTACTGCTAACCCATGGGATAAATATGAGGATTCTTTCGCAGTGGGAACCGTTCACAACGGAACGATTGCTGAGATCGTTGACAAAGGTGCGACAGTTGAATTTGGTGACGATATCGTTGCTTTCATTCCAACACGCCACTTAGAGAAAGAAGACGGTAAAAAATTGAAAAAAGGCGAAACAGCCGATTTCAAAGTTATCGAATTCAATAAGGAATTCAAACGTGTTGTAGCTTCGCATACTGCTATTTTCCGTGAGGAAGAAGAGAAGAACGCAAGAGGCGGAAACAACAATAACAACAGCAATGATAACAATACATCATCTAATACCAACGCTCCGGCTGCGACACTAGGTGACAACAATGATATTCTTGCCGGTTTGAAAGCCAAAATGGAGAAGAACGAGAAGAAATAATTTTCTCATTCCTGAAAATAAGAAGCCTCGTAGAAATACGGGGCTTTTTTTGTTATCGGTACTGTGGCAGGGTTTAAAAAAGCTGTCACCGAAATTGTCACCTAAGATGCTGTTTTCTTTTTGGCGTGCCGGCAATTTTGCTGTAAAGGCATATCCAAATTTCTTCAAGCCGCCGGGCTGTATGCTATATCTTTTTAGCTTGCTTCGCCGCTAAAAAGGATGCCGCTTCCATCCCTCACGCGAACCACAAGTTACACCAATGGCTAAACTGAAAATTTATAAGGGCTAACGGTTCAGATAACCTATATTTGCCAAAAATCACGAATTCCCCGATGAAAGATCTTTACCTACTTTTTATACTCGTTTTAGTTGCAGAAAACAGTTACAGTCAAGTAATTACCATCCCCAATGCAAACTTTAAGGCAAAATTGATACAGGCCGCGCCGACCAACGGTATTGCGAAAGATCTGAATGGAAATTATTTCAAGATCGATGTTAACAACAACTCAGAAATTGAAATTTCAGAGGCAGAACAAGTGAGCTATTTGAACATCTCCTTTTCAAGCATTTCCGATTTGAATGGAATCAGTGCGTTTACTAATCTCGTGCATCTTTACAATGAATATAATTATGTTTCGAGCCTAAATTTAAATGGGCTTTTACATTTAAAAAACCTTTATACCAAAGGCAATTTGTTGACCGCTTTATCAATGGTTGGCTGCACGGAGCTTCAATACCTAAACTGTGACGACAATGCGCTAACAGAACTGAATTGCGAAGGGCTAAGTAATTTAGAGCGAGTATACTGTCAGCAAAATCAACTGATTTCATTAAACTTAAACGGTTGTTCATCGATGTGGTACTTGAATTGTGAAGATAATTATCTCACTGCTCTTGATATCTCGCAAATTCCGAATATCATTCAGTTTCGGGCATCCTATAATGATTTTGTCTTTCTTGACTTTTCCCAAAATCAAAGTTTGAATTGGTTGGAATTAGAAAATAATAGTTTAACGTCCCTGATATTAAAAAATGGTAGCCCTGTTGGAACAATGATGATTTCCGGCAATGACCAACTAACCTATCTTTGCGCGAATGAAGCTGATATTCCATGGATTCAGAATACAATTGATTATCATGGAATGACAAATTGCGTCGTTAATTCCTACTGTTCCTTTGCGCCCGGCGGAACATATTATACGATTTCCGGAATTGTGCGCTTTGACGGAAACACCGATGGCTGTGATGCTGCAGATACTGCAACGCCGCATATAAAATTCAACATCTCCAACGGGTCTGCAACAGGAACATTTATCGCAAATGATACAGGCACTTTTGACATGCCCGTGCAACAAGGAACACATACAATTACCCCGATAATTCAAAATCCATCTTACTTTACGATTTCGCCTGCGTCCGTAAGTATCTCGTTTCCCGCGACTGCAAGTCCGTTTACGCAAAATTTCTGCATAGCACCTAATGGAATTCATCATGATGTATCGGTTGTAGCTATGCCTTCAGGTCCTGCAGTTCCAGGATTTGATGCACACTATTGGTATAAGATCACAAACACAGGGAACCAAATTGCTTCAGGGGCAGTGAATTTTAATTATGATGAATCTGTTTTGGACTTCGTCTCGGCAACCGGTGGCGCAGCAACCCTCTCGCCCGGCCAGGTTTCGATCCCGTACAGTAACATCCAGCCTTTAGCAAGCCAGATTTTTTATACAACACTGAATCTGAATTCGCCCATGGAGTCGCCTGCGCTGAATCAGGATGATATTTTGCAATTCTCGGTGACGGCTATTAATTCGGCGGCGGAAGAAACTCCACTGAATAATACGATGGCGTTTTCGCAAACCGTTGTCAACTCGATGGACCCGAACCACAAAACCTGTGTGGAAGGCGCGACAATCCCACCATCAATGGTAGGCGAGTACGTTCATTATATTATTGAATTTGAAAATGTTGGGACTTTTCCGGCGACCAATGTGGTTGTGAAGGATATGATCGATACAAATAAGTTTGATGTTTCGACACTTGTTCCGGTAGCTTCAAGTCATTCGTATACAACACGGATTACAGAAACAAATAAAGTCGAGTTTATCTTCGAAGGAATCAATCTTCCTTTTGATGATGCAAACAATGACGGCTTTATCGCTTTCAAAATCAAAACAAAACCAACTTTAATTGTTGGTAACGCTTTCAGCAATACATCTTCGATTTATTTCGATTACAATTTTCCGATCGTTACCAATACGGCGACGACCACGATCGCGGCACTAGCTAATCCGGATTTTGACTTTCGAAATTTCTTTTCAATTTATCCCAACCCCGCGAGTGACCGTTTGAATATCTCAAAGACTGCCGAGATTGCTGTCACATCAATATGTGTTTATAACCTGTTGGGTCAGCAGCTGATTGTGATTCCAAATGGGCGAGATATAGATGCTGTTGACGTTTCGACACTGCAAACGGGCACCTACTTCTTGAAAATCAATTCCGACAGCGGAAGTTCCTCCGCAAAGTTCATTAAACAGTAATCTGACCAAGGCCTCGTAGAAATACGGCGCTTTTTTTGTTTGGCGTGCCCCGGTGGGTCAGGCTGTGCACTATATCTTTTGCATCTTAACCGAATGGTCGCTAAAGCGAATGTACCTCGCAGCCACCGGCTGTGCCCCTTTTAATTTCAAATGCAAAAGGATGCCGTTCCCATCCTTCACGCGCACACGTGATGATCGCATGTTGATATAACTTAAATCTAAAAATTATAATTTCTTGGATGCCGGAATATTTATGTTATTTTAGCAACGTTTGCCAAACACCTCAAACAAAGTACTATGCGTAAATTTTTACTTTCTCTTACAGCACTTGTTGCTTCAGTTCATTGCAATTCCCAAATAATCGAATTTTCAGATCCTAACTTAAAAGAAGTTTTGATGTTTTATGGTAGTGCCAGCTATATCAATTTCCTTGGGGATTATGCACCCTTATATCTAGATGCGAATTTCGACGGTGAAATTTCCATACAGGAAGCGTCCGTGGCAACAGGACTTACACTCCATGCCGGCAATATCTCCGACTATTCCGATTTACAATATTTTATCAACGTGGAATCGGTAATGATAGACAGCAATGAGGTTTTAACCAGCTTGTCTCTTCCTGATTTGCCGCTGCTGCACGCACTTCACTGTAACAATAATGATAATCTGGTAAATATAGATCTGTCAAATATGCCGCAGTTGCAAACATTGAATTGCCGCTTTAATGCAATCAGCGCACTGGATACGTCTTTGAACCCGTTGCTAACTTCTGTCAACTGCAGCTACAACCAAATCTCAACACTAAGCTTTGAGAGCAATCCGTTGCTTACTACGATCGATTGCTCTTCCAATAACCTGGCATCGCTTACAGTAGCAGGGCTGTCGTCATTAACGTCACTGATTTGCAACACCAATCAGCTTACAGCTCTTGATATTTCCGATCAAAACCTGACGATTCTGAAATGCGGCGAAAATCCGATTACCAGTTTGGAATTGTCGGGACAAACCAACCTGACGAATCTCAATTGCAGGGGAACTTTAATCGAAGTTCTTGATCTCTCTTTTAAAAACATCCAGACAGTGAATTGCAGTAGCAGCAGCCAACTGCGAACGGTTTACCTTAAAAACGGAGGCACCGACCACGCAAATTTGGCGTCTTGTCCGCAATTGGAATATATATGTGCCGATGAGTTTGAATACAGTACTGTTAACCAATATTTGGGATTTGACGGGAATGATGTCGAAATTAATTCGTACTGTTCGTTTGTACCCGGCGGTGTCGTTTACGAAATTTCGGGAAATGCGCGGTTCGATTCAAACGGGGACGGATGTGATTCGTTTGATCCGTACTTGGAAGCCATGCGGTTCGATATGACTAACGGTACAACTTCGGGAAGTTTTATCTCCGCCGGTTCTGGATATTCGATCTCAGTTGCAGCAGGAATCCATACAATAACACCGACATTGGAAATGCCTGATTATTTTACGGTTTCCCCAACGTCGGCAACAGTAGATTTTCCAACAACAGGTAACGCGGCAACACAGGATTTTTGCCTCGATCGCAACGGCAATCACGCGGATGGCGAGGTTGTACTGATGCCACTCGTTCCGGCGCGGCCCGGATTTGATGCCAGTTACGGCATCATTGTCCGCAACAAAGGGACAGTCGGTCTCACGCTGCCGCTTTATTTTACTTTTGACGCTGAACGCGTGAGCTTTTTATCGGCAAGCTTACCCGCTGAGGAAAGTGCTGAAGGTGAAATATTCTGCTATGTAAATAACCTTCAGCCGTTCGAGTCGCGCACGATTTTGGTAAACGTACACATCAATTCGCCGGTTTCTGAAATACCTGTGAACAATGGCGATGTACTTGCGTTTGAGGCACAGTTATTTAATCCGGAAGACGAAATGATGGACGATAATTCCTCGGTACTGCAGCAAACCGTGGTTGGCTCATATGATCCTAACGATATCACATGTCTGGAAGGCAACACGATCGCGCCCGCGATGGTAGGGGATTATGTTCATTATCTGGTGCGATTTGAAAATACAGGAACATTTGCGGCCGAAAACGTGGTCGTAATGAATCCGATCGATCCAGCAAAATTTGACCTTTCCACGCTGGTGCCGCTCTCGGGAAGCCACAACTTCAGAACACGAATCAGCCAGGGCAACAAAGTAGAATTCATTTTCGAAAACATTAGTTTACCTTTTGATGATGCAAATAACGACGGATTCGTAAGCTATAAAATCAAGACAAAACCGACGCTGGTTCTTGGTGACACTTTTAGCAATACGGCAGCCATTTACTTCGACTACAATTTTCCAATTATTACCAATACGGAAACTACAACTATTTCAGCGCTTGCAAATCCTGATTTTGATTTTGGCCGGTTCTTTACGCTTTATCCCAATCCTGCCAACGACAAGCTCAACATAGTGAAGACCGCCGAAATAACGGTGTCGTCGTTGAGTATTTACAACATGCTCGGACAGCAGCTCGTTCGGATCCCGAATGCAGCCCACATTCATACAATCGACGTGGCAACACTCCAGTCGGGTACATATTTTATTAGGATAACATCCGACAAGGGAAGTTCCTCTATGAAGTTTATTAAACAATAACCAAGAAGCCTCGCAAAAATGTGGGGCTTTTGTAGCAGCTGTTCAAGGCGCTTGTCACGTCTTTATTGCCTTGACTGTAGGGAAAGAGTTAGGTTGTTTTAAGGTTAGCCGGTTATTCTGGAATGAAGCAATATCGGGCAGCACTTAATTGTAGTTCCGACTGCGAATGAATCTATACGGTTGCCGTTTCATTATTGGAAACAGGAACGTATTTTATTAAGATTGAATCAGATGAAGGCTGGTCAAGCACGAATTTTTTTCAAATCATACAAAGTTTCGGGCTTTCAAAAAAACCTATTTATTTACATCAGAAATTAAACATGAAAAAGCTTTGCATTATCGTCACAGTCGGCTTATTTTTTCAGCATGTTAATGCACAGATCATCAATTTTGTGGATCCCGCCTTTAAGACAGCGCTCTTATCTGTAACACTTGAAAATTATATGGCTTATGATCTCATGGGAATCCCAACACTTGTGGATTTAAACGAGAACGGTGAAATAGAACTTAGCGAAGCGGCGAATATAACGGCGCTGAGCATCGGAACATCGGGAATTTCGGATTTGGGGGGACTGGAGCATTTCGTCAACCTGAATTATTTAGAGGCTTTCAATAATAACCTTACGAGTTTCGATGTTGGGGATCTGGCGCCAGGCGTTTCTTTGCACTTTCTGAGCCTTAATGGCAATGACATTTCAACATTTGAATATATCAATACAGGAACACACCACACGGATTTGAACTTAAATAACAATCCGCTGGTGCAAATGACTGTAATGGGAAAGTTCTTTAATATACGAATAGAAAATAATTTACTTACCGAACTGGATCTCAGCCAGGTAGTCAGTGAGCCTGATATTTATCTGAATAACAGTCCAAATTTAATTTATATAAACATTAAAGACGGTGTCCCTTACTCGAGTTCCTTTAACGGATTATACGCACCAAGCGCACCGAATTTACAGTATGTATGTACCGATGAAGGAGAAATGGGACTTTATGTTCCTGACTACGTGCAGGTAAACTCGTACTGTACTTTTACACCCGGAGGTACTTTCTACACGATTACCGGAACCAATTCCTTTGACGGCAACGGAAACGGGTGCGATGCTGCTGATGTCGCACTGCCGCAACTGAAATTCAATATATCTAACGGTTCCACAATGGGAAGCTTATATTCAAATTCGTCCGGCAACTATAGCATTCCGGTGCTGCAGGGCACCCATACGTTAACCCCGGTTCTTGAAAACCCATCGTTTTTCACGATCTCACCAGCGTCGGCAACAGTTGCATTTCCGGCGACAACAAGTCCGGCAGTGCAAAATTTCTGCATCACTCCAAACGGTATCCACAATGATATTTTAGTTACTGCAATGCCAATTGGGCAAGCGGTTCCCGGATTTGATGCGAATTATAAAATTATAGTTCAAAACGTAGGGAATCAACTCGCATCAGGCACTGTTACTTTTTCATATGACGATGGAACCCTTGATTTTATTTCTGCAACAGGGGGCGCAATAAACACAACTGTAGGTCAAGTAACTATGGATTTTAACGCATTGGCACCTTTTTCGAGCCAACCTTTCATGGTGAAGTTAAATTTAAACTCGCCGATGGAATCCCCGGCATTGAACCAGGGTGATATTTTGCAGCTTACGGCTTCTGCGGTAACATCAGCAACAGATGAATCGTTAGTTAATAACGCCGCCACGATAGACCAAACCGTTGTCAACTCAATGGACCCAAATCACAAAACGTGTGTAGAAGGCGCAACAATACCACCATCAATGGTAGGGGAGTATGTTCATTACATGATCGAGTTCGAAAACGTGGGAACATTTCCAGCTTCAAATGTTGTGGTAAAAGATATGATCGATACAGCGAAGTTTGACGTTTCAACATTGGTGCCTGTGTCGTCCAGCCATAGTTTTACCACACGGATCACGCAAACTAATAAAGTCGAATTCATCTTCGAAGGCATTAACCTCCCATTTGATGACGCGAATAACGACGGCTATGTGGCCTTCAAAATTAAAACAAAACCGACGTTGGCATTAAACGATACCTTTAGCAATACTGCTTCGATTTATTTCGATTATAATTTCCCGATCGTCACCAATACGGAAACTACCACCATTTCAGCGCTTTCAAATCCTGGTTTTGATTTCGAAAGTTTCTTTACCGTTCATCCGAATCCGGTTAACGAAAGGCTGAATATTTCGACAATAGCTGAGATTTCTGTATCGTCAATGAGCATTTATAACATGCTCGGGCAGCAACTGATTGTAATTCCAAACGCAGAGAATATTAACGTAGTTGATGTATCTATGCTTCAGTCGGGGACGTACTTCCTGAAAATTTACTCTGATAAAGGGAATTCTGCGATAAAGTTCATAAAGCAATAAACGAAGTCGAAAGTTCCGCGGGGTTGCGTGAAGATTTACTATTTCATTAAAATCAAGCATTTGTGGGCGCACCCTATGTGGCTAATTCGGGGTTGAAATCTAAGAACGTTCCACCACATGGCGCCTTTTGTTTCTCGCAGTACGAAATTGCAAATTCTCGATGAAACCCATTAAATTCTCGCTTGCCATTAAATAAGCGCAAAGGAATCTTACTTTTACAATCGGCTTGATGCTCCAATATAGCAACAGCAATATGTATTTTAATACTATTTCTATACCAATCACAATAACAAGCGGTGAATTTGCTGTAGTTTGGAGGGGAAATCAAACCACGGAATAAGAAATGCCAACACTTTTAGTTCAACCTATGAAAAAATTCTACCTTCTTCTTGCGCTAGCGTCTGCGGCTCTTAACGCTCAAAATGTCAACATTCCTGACGCAAATTTTAAATCGAGGCTTTTAGCGGCGAGTCCGTCAAATCAGACTGCGAAAGATCTCAGCGGAAACTATTTTAAGATCGATGCCAACAACGACGGCGAAATCCAGGTCACCGAGGCGGCTAATGTAAGTTATCTGTTCGTGCCGTCCTTCCCTTACATAAGCTCGCTTGAAGGAATTTTGAGTTTTACGAACATCGAAGTGTTATGGTGTGGCGTCAACGATCTTACGGAACTGAATCTGAACGGGCTTACACACCTAACTGAGCTCGTGTGCGGTTATAACGATCTTGTAACGCTTGACCTTACCGGTGTTCCGGCGCTTCAGACGTTGCGTTGTGACAATAATCAACTGACCTCTCTAAACATTTCCGGACTCTCGAACCTGCAGACTGTTATCTGTTCAATCAACAATATTGCATCACTTAACGCAGGAAATTTAAGTTCACTTGAGACCCTGGAGTGCCACGACAACCAAATGACTGCGCTTAATGTAACCGGATCCACGAATCTCCAGTATCTAAAGTGTGAGGCCAACAACTTGCCTGCATTAAATGTTTCCGGTCTTACCAATCTGATTGAGCTACGATGTTCAACTAACCAACTTACATCAATTGATGTAAGCGGACTCACAAGTTTGATGACGTTGATTTGCTCATATAATCCCATTGCGACACTAAGTGTAACAAACTTGCCGAATTTTAAATATTTGTATTGTTCCAATAACCAACTGACCTCACTGGAACTCACCAATCTTCCGGTTCTTCGCGTTTTGCAATGTGATAATAACCTGTTGACGTCGCTTAGCGTGAACGCATTGTCTACACTGTACATACTAAACTTTGAAGCAAACCAAATCAATAACATTGATTTTGAAGGCTTGCACTTATTGAATGACCTGAATTGCGCATCGAACGGGATGACATCGCTCGACGTAACAAGTCTGCAGGATTTACAAACACTGGACTGCAGGTCAAATTCACTGACAACGTTGGATATTAGTAATATGGCTACTATCGGTTATGTCAACTGTACTTACAATATGCTTACGCAGATCGATTTTGACGGTTCACCCGGTCTGTATAATCTTAGGTTTAACAATAATAATTTATCGGGAACGCTTGATGTTTCGAACTTTCCGGGAGTATCGCAGTTGTATTGCGACAACAACGACCTAACTGCAATTCTTGCTAAAAACGGTACTCCAACGAACATGTCCTTTTCTGGAAATCCTAACCTGGAATATCTTTGTGTCGACGATTCAGAAGTGGTCCAGGTTCAGAATCTGATTGCCGGATATGGGTATGACAACTGCCATGTCAATTCGTATTGTACTTTTGTCCCTGGCGGAACTTTTTACACAATCTCCGGCGTAAACCGGTACGACGAAAATAGCAATGGTTGCGATGCATCCGATATGCCGTTTGCAAATTTAAAGTTGCTCCATTCAAACGGAACAGCGTCAGGAACCCTTATTTGCGACGAATCGGGCGACTACCATCTTGACCTACAGGCAGGAAGTTATACCCTTAGCCCGGTTATTGAGAATAGCGCATGGTTTTCCGTTTCACCAGCTAGTTCATCTGTAAGCTTTCCCGCAACGCCAAGTCCGTCTAACAACAGTTTTTGTATTGCTCCAAATGGCATCCATCCCGATTTAGACATTACGATTCTCCCAATGGGATCTACTATACCCGGGTTTGTGTCGGAGTTCAAAGTCGTGTATAAAAACAAAGGAACTACGACACAGTCTGGCACAATAAACTTTTCATTTGAAGATGCGGTTTTAGATTTTCAGGAAGCCTCGCCGGCCACTGCTACACAAACAACAGGAAACCTCGTCTGGAATTTCACAAATCTTCACCCGTTTAGTAATGGTGAAATCACGGTGCAGCTTCACGCCAACACTCCAATGGATACGCCGCCTTTAAACAACGACGACATACTGTATTTCACAGCCGCTATTTCGTCTTCTGCAACCGATGAAACGCCGAGTGACAATGTGTTTAATCTGAATCAGACAGTGGTTAACTCATATGATCCAAATGACAAAACATGTCTTGAGGGAGCTACTATTAGTCCGTCGTCGGTCGGGCAATTTGTTCATTATCTGATCCGGTTCGAAAACAACGGAACTGCCAATGCACAGAACATTGTTGTGAAAGATGTGATTGATGCAAACAAGTATGATGTGGCGTCGCTTATGCCGGTAAGTGGAAGCCACGCGTTCAGCACCCGTATCTCTGAAGGAAGTCGCGTGGAGTTTATCTTTGAAAACATCAACCTGCCTTTTGACAACGCCAACAACGACGGATATATCGCGTTTAAGATTAAGACTAAGCCGACGTTGGTGCTAAACGATTCCTTTAGCAATACTGCTTCGATTTATTTCGATTACAATTTTCCCATTGTCACCAATACGGCGACAACAACGGTCACTACGCTGTCAGATTCCGACTTTGACTTCGGAAGCTTTTTAACGGTTTATCCGAACCCGGCAAATGGTATGCTGAACATTTCGAAAGCAGCTGGAATCTCTGTTTCTTCGGTTAACATTTATAATACGCTCGGCCAACAGTTAATTGTTATCCCTAATGCGACCGATATAAGCGCGGTCGATGTGTCAAGTCTGCAATTGGGAACCTACTTCTTAAAAGTTGTATCCGATAAAGGAAGTTCGTCGATCAAATTCATTAAACAGTAAATAGGCAAGCCTCGCTATTACGGGGCTTTTTTATTTTGAGCAAAATGATACCGTAATATTGGGTATCAGCCTGAATAGGTTATCTTTGGGCAAAAAATTGAAAACTTTCTACTTCCTGGTCATTGCAGCGGTATTTGTACAAGCTGCCAATTCTCAAGTCATTAACATACCCGATGCCAATTTTAAAGCAAAATTGCTGGCGGCTGACGAGTCTGTTTATATTACGCAGGATGCAACGTATACCAACTTTAAAGTAGACGCAAACAACAACGGCGAGATCGAAGTCAGTGAGGCGCTGCAAGTCTACTCGCTATACATTTCAGACGCAGGAATTTCGGATCTCACCGGCTTGGAATACTTCCTAAACATTGAGTACTTTGACTGCAGCCATAACAATATAACCACTTTTGACGGGGGACAAATTACCTTTTATCAGGTGGAATGCGACAACAACCAGCTAACCAGTATTGACTTGGCGGCGTCCTTCGAATCGCTGTTTGTGCTTGACTGTTCCAACAACAATCTCACAACTTTGGAGGTCTTGCGTCCCAATGGAAACCACGGATACCTGTTTGCCAATAACAATCAGCTGACCGATATTAATATAACAGGCGACTATTTTTATGTGCAGCTTGAAAACAACGCCTTTACTTCGCTAGATCTTGGCAGTTTCAACTTTGGCGGGGTATACGTTGCGAATAATCAATTGCTGACAAACATTAACATCAAAAATGGTTTCGACAACTTTATCGATGGCGTGGCAAGTTGTCCGAACCTACAATACATTTGTGTTGATGACAACGAACTTGACGATGCCGATATACCTGATACTGTCGTTGTCAATTCGTACTGTACATTCACGCCCGGCGGAACCTTTTATGTTGTTGAGGGCGCCACAAAATACGATGCAGCCGGAAATGGATGTGATGCTGGCGATTTGCCCATAGCCTACCAGAAGTTCACGCTGAGCGACGGTACGAGCGCCACTACGATTTTCTCGGATGTTGCGGGTGTATTTGCTTATGCGTTACAGGACGGCACACATACGATAACGCCGGTAATGGAAAATACAGCAATGTTTGTCGTTTCACCTGCTTCGGTAAGCGTTTCGTTTCCTGCTGATGTTAGTCCGTCGCTGCAAAGTTTCTGCGTCGCGCCGAACGGAATACACAATGATGTTTCGGTTGCGCTGTTGCCAATTGGTTCGGCCGTTCCGGGCTTTGATGCCAATTATCTGGTTATATTGAAAAACGAGGGCAATCAAATAGAATCAGGAACTGTCAGTCTGGCTTTTGACGATATGGTGCTCGACTTTGTTTCTTCCTCTGAAGGAACTGCTTTGCCTAACGCGGTTTCGATTGCGTTTACGAACTTACAGCCGTTCGAGGCGCGCAATTATTCGGTTACGTTCAATTTAAATTCTCCGATGGAAACACCGGCGCTCAATGGGGGCGACATGCTCACATATACCGCATCAGCGACAACAGACATGCCAGACGCAACGCCCGGAAATAACTCACACACGACCAGACAGATGATTATGAATTCGTTCGACCCCAACCATAAGACTTGTGTTGAAGGTGCAACGATATCGCCGTCAATGGTAGGAGAGTACGTCCATTATGTGGTTCAGTTTGAAAACGTCGGAACTTTCCCCGCGACCAATATTGTGGTGAAAGACTTAATAGACACGGCGAAATACGATCTCTCTACTTTGGTACCTGTTTCTTCAAGCCACAGTTTTACAACACGGATCACTGAAACTAATAAAGTCGAATTCATCTTCGAAGGCATTAACCTCCCAATTGATGATGCGAATAACGACGGCTACGTGGCCTTCAAAATTAAAACCAAACCGACGTTGGCATTAAACGATACCTTCAGCAATACTGCTTCGATTTATTTCGATTATAATTTCCCGATTATTACGAATACCGAGACTACCACCATCGCGACGCTTGCCAGTACCAATTTCGACTTTAATAGTTTTTTTACGATTTATCCCAATCCTGTAAATGGCAATCTGACTATTTCCAAGACAGCACAGATCACTATTTCGACCGTGGCCATCTTTAACATGCTAGGTCAGCAGTTAATTGTTATTCCGAATGCGGATTCTCTTACAAATGTCGATGTTTCAAGTCTGGGCGGTGGAACTTACTTCTTGAAGATAACTTCTGATCATGGGTCGGCGGTTGCAAAATTTATCAAACAATGATGACGACCCGGCCTCATTTTCTGGCCCTCTTAACCTTTGCGCCCGATGATCAAGGAAGCAGGACTCCTGCGTCATCAGGCCATCGCGCGGAGCTAAAATTCTCATTTGCGCAAACACTCGTAATGAGCAGCCTGAATTTTGTTGATGTGGAACTTGTTTTTCCCGGCGATACCGTTTCGGCCGAAATTACGTTGCTCAATGCGGATGCCGTTGTCGAATCGATTTACGAGGGAATGGATTTCGAATTAATCCAAGGGTCGGTTTCTATCGGTACCGGTGTAATTAAGAAGCTGCTTTCGTAGGGATCAAGACAGGCTTTTTTCACTGTTTTTAACCCGGATTCCCGTATCTTTAATAAATGAGGATGCCTCGCTAGAGTCCTTACCAATTATCAATTGAATTGTATGGAAACAGCTAAAACAACACCTACGTTTATTGAAAGAAAAGGAATGGATGTTCTTCGGATTTCCGTTGGTATAGTGTTCTTATGGTTTGGTTTCCTGAAGTTCTTCGGAAGCACCAGCCCTGCAGAGGAAATCGCATCGCGCACAATAGCAACTATTACTTTCGATTTGATGCAGCCTCAAATATCGATGCCCTTTCTAGCTGTGCTCGAATGTGTAATAGGTATTGGGCTTCTGACGAAAATGTATATGAAGTATATTATCCTGGTGCTGTATTTTCAAATGGCAGGAACCGTGCTGCCTTTATTTATCTTTCTGGACGAAACCTGGAATGCCCCTTTTGTACCAACGTTACTCGGACAGTATATCATCAAGAACTGCGTACTGATTTCGGCTGCGATCGTGCTTGGCGTGGTTTCCAAAGGAGGGCAGCTCATCGCAGATCCGATCGTTGCAAAAGAGGCGAAGAAGGTGGAGGAGAAGCGGATCGATAGTTATTAATAGGTAAGAACACAAATAAAATGCATTACCAGATGGCGGAAATTCCTTTAATTGTATATCCTTCTGTAAAATGGATATGGACAGCCAGCTACATTATAAGTTTCTATTCGCTCTTAAGTATTTTCTGCCTCACTGCGCCTCCGTTTATAGATACTGAGCTGGCATATAAGATAAGCGACCTTGTGAACTTCTCGGGTTGGGTTTACTATATTTCATTATACATAGACTACGTGCAAATACCAGTTTTGGCGGCTTTACTAATATACAAGAAGGAAGAGCGTACACTATTTCATCTCTTATATACGGTGCTTGCGATTCCTTGCCTTTACCTCCTAAAATGTGCAATGTTTATTATTGTTTTTATTAGTGCCTGACTACGTCTTGACGCCTTGTTAGAAGAAGACAAATCGTCTTCTGAAGCAATTGCCAAACAAAAATGTCTTGGTCCCAATGTACAGCAACTGCTGACTTTCTCTGTTTAAATTGCAGCAAACGCTAAAAAAAAAGCCACACAAATTAAACTGTATGGCTTTTATAGTAGGGATGACAACTTAGTTGTGCGACAAATTTTGCTGAAGTTCTTTAAACATTAATCGCGACTGGAGCTTAACTTCAAACTGGCCGGTTACTATTCTTGCTAATTGCATCAGCATCGAAGACTCTCTTGCATTGAGAGACCGCGGATTCTTGTCGATGATGCACAACGTTCCAAGATTGTATCCGTCGATGGTCTTCAACGGTGCTGCTGCGTAGAACTGTAATCCCATCGCACCTGCTACTAACGGATTAGACATTGTGCGCGGATCCTTCCGTGCGTCTTCAACTATATAAATAGCATCCGACATTATCGCTGAACTACACAAACCCGGGCTACGCGGTATCTCTTCAGCTTCAAGTCCGAATGAAGATTTGAACCAGATCCTGTCAACATCTACCAATGAGATAATCGAAATGGGAACATCAAAGATTTTTGCTGCTAACGACGTGATTTCGTCGAAATACCCGTCTGGCGGTGTGTCCAGAACTTCATATTTTTCGAGGTTTTCAATTCTTTTTGTCTCTAAGGTAATTTCCATAACTGCTGTTTTTCTTAAAGGTAGGCCATTTAATGAGCATTACCTTATTTTTGAAGGAATCAACAGCTAAAACGGATATACAATGATTAATGCGTTATTTTTCCTACCATTTCCTCTGGCTTGACCCACGCATCAAAGTCATCAGCAGAAACGTATCCAAGCCGAACTGCTTCGTCTTTCAGCGTCGTTCCGTTTTTGTGCGCAGTCTGAGCAATTTCGGCTGCTTTGTAGTAACCGATTTTCGTGTTCAGCGCTGTAACCAGCATTAAAGAATTGTCGACAAGCTCTTTGATACGTTTGTAATTTGGTTCAATTCCTGCTGCGCAGTGTTCTTCAAACGACAGACATGCGTCGCCGATAAGCCGTGCCGACTGCAGGAAGTTGGCCGCCATCACGGGCTTGAAGACGTTTAATTCGTAATGGCCTTGCATTCCGCCCACAGATATTGCGACATCATTACCAAGCACCTGTGCGCACACCATTGTAAGTGCTTCGCTTTGGGTCGGGTTGACTTTCCCGGGCATAATGGACGATCCGGGCTCATTTTCGGGAATTATTATTTCTCCAATTCCTGAACGCGGACCAGAAGCCAGCATTCGGATATCGTTAGCAATCTTATTTAATGAAACGGCAAGTTGCTTAAGCGCACCATGAGCTTCAACAATTGCGTCGTGCGAAGCGAGGGCTTCAAACTTGTTCGGAGCCGTTACAAACGGAAGTCCGGTAAATTGCGCGATGTATTCTGCTACAAGCGTATCGTACCCTTCGGGTGTGTTCAATCCGGTTCCCACAGCAGTTCCGCCGAGTGCAAGTTCCGACAAATGCGCCAGCGTATTTTTAAGCGCCATCAAACCATAGTCAAGCTGGGCAACGTAACCCGAAAGTTCTTGGCCGAGTGTAAGCGGAGTCGCATCCATTAAGTGTGTGCGCCCGATTTTGACCACGTTCATGAACTCAGTGGATTTCGCTTTTAAAGTGTTGCGTAGTTTCTCAACGGCCGGAATGGTAGTTTTTACAACAGCTTTGTATGCAGCGATGTGCATACCGGTTGGAAATGTATCATTAGAGGATTGCGATTTGTTTACGTCGTCATTTGCTTTAAGTACAGGTTCGCCTTCACCAATTTTAAAGCCGGCAAGCACCTGCGCGCGATTTGCAATTACTTCGTTAACGTTCATATTGCTTTGCGTTCCCGATCCTGTTTGCCAGATTACGAGCGGAAACTGATCGGCAAGTTGGCCATCGAGGATCTCATCGCAAACAGCTGCAATAGCATCGCGCTTATCTTTTGAAAGTGCGCCAAGATCATGATTTGCGTAGGCAGCAGCTTTTTTCAGGTAAGCAAACCCTTCGATAATTTCTCTTGGCATTGATGCCGAAGGTCCGATCTTAAAATTGTTGCGTGATCTTTCTGTCTGCGCGCCCCAATACTTATCGGCCGGCACTTGAACCTCGCCCATGGTATCTTTTTCGATTCTGTATGACATGATGTTTTGGTTTAGATTTACAGTTTACAGTTTATTATTTATGGTAAGCTCTTATTTTTCACTACTCAGTCACTTTAGCCCCGATAGAAGTGAAAATCCTTTTTCGTCGCTTTGGATGGGTTTCCTCACTACGTGTGGGATGACAGCGACTAAAAAGATTGCAACGGATAGCGGGAAATAGCTCCTGGCAACGCTGTCCAAATTTACGGATAAATACAATTTCAGAAAAAATGAATTCGTTTTAATTGGCGAGAAAAAATAATAGACTTACATTTGCTTATAATTCAAAAAATTCCGGAAAACATGTTTGAATTTCAGCAGTACTTAGGGTTTTTACTTTTCCTTACGATCCTTACCATGGGTTTCTGGTTAATGTTCTTCCTGATCAGTTTCGTATCGTATTGGGTAGGAGGCGCCAGCATCGAACTTTATAAAGAAAGAAAGGCGAAGAAAAAACACGAGAAAGAGCAAAGCGCTATTTAAGTTCTTTGCTAAAAAAAAAGGAAGTCAACTGGCTTCCTTTTTTTATGAAATACCGTAACTCAGCGGAAGAAAAATTTTGCCACTTAAGACCGTTAGAACATTAACTCACCGCGCTTAACGCACTTAAACTAAAAGGTGCAAAACAAAAAGGAAACCGTTTGGCTTCCTTTCATTCGTTACTGCGGAAATTCCTCACCGCCATTTTCGTTCTCACGCCGTGGCATGGTCTCTTTTTCCCCTTTTTTCTTGTTGAATCGGTAGGTGAATGACAAATTCACTTGTCGCACGCGCCATTGCTGTTCGCTATACGAGTTCAGGACACCTGGAAGATACGTATCATAGATTCTTTTCCTTGAGTTGAAAACATCGTTCACGTTCAACGAGACTGTTGCTTTTTCCTTAAACAAGTCCTTACTGAACGCGAGGTTAGCAGAGGCGATTCCACGAACTCTTCCTTGGGCGTTGTTCTGCGGACCGTTATAGGTAAAGTTCGTTTGCCATTCAATTTTATACGGAAGCGTCACTTTTGATGTCAGTCGCGTAAACCATGAATAAGCAGTATTGTCAAAGTTCTGCACCACAGCTTCGTTGTCAGAATTTAAATATTCATAGTCGCCTTCCGTCTGGTTTCGGAAGAAGTTGAAATTACTGTTGAGTCGCCACCACTTATATGGGGAATAGTTCAAAGTAAACTCGAACCCAAAACGATATTCGACGCCGAGGTTGATCGGTGTGGTCAGGATTACGGGCGTACGAATGTCTTCACCGCCAATGATTACCGGGTTTCCGGCTTGATCGGTTGTGTCTTGTCCGTCAACAACTGTCGTCACAAAATCTCCTGATTCCCTGCGGATGAACTGGAATGCATCGGTACTGCGGTTCAAATACATAGAAGTGCTGAAGGTAAGTTTTTTCCATCGGTGCAGATAACCCAGATCGACTGCGTTTGTAAACGACGGATCCAGATCAGGATTTCCCTGAAAAAGGTTGATGTTGCTTGAATAGTTTGAAAACGGGTTGATCATTCGCCCGCGCGGACGCGAGATCCTTCGGCTATAGCTTAATGAAACGCTGCTTTTATCATTGATTTCGTAGGTGAAGAAGGCGCTTGGCATAAAGCTGTTGTAACGTTTGTTGTTGAAATCGCCCGAGGTAAATTGGTTGATATCTATGTTCGAATCTTCCCAACGGAGTCCGAGTAACACCGAGAACTTGTTAAATTTCGTGCCGTATTGGGTATACAACGCGTTGATTTTCTCTTTGTACTCAAGCGTGTTTGTGTAACGCAGATCGGAAAGGTAACTGTTCGTTTCCACATCGAGTGTGTCGACACGGAAGTCGGTCAGCAACGTGTTGAACTCTCCTTTATAGCCCAATTCGAACTGGCTGTCTTTACCGAACGGGCGCACATAATCAGCCTGGATCACATTCCGGTTTTGCTCTTGTTTGTTCGCGGTAGTTTCAAGGCCGTTGTTGATGTTTGAGGAATCGTCATCACGGTTGACAGAAAACGCGCCGTCAACAGTGAGTTTATGGCCTTTGTCGTTGAAGTTCTTCAGGAAGTTGGTCGCGTATTCGTAATTCTCACTGTCGCTGCGTTGATCATTCAGACGCGTGTTCGTGAAAAGAAAATTGTGGTCGGCATCGTAGTTTCGGTAGACAACCGACTCTGGGTTATCGCCCGAATACTTCCTGAGGTTAAATGTATTGGTCCACGTTAGTGTTTTATCGAGATACCATTCCATCCCAAAATTTGAGTTGTAGCCTTTGTTCAGACGGTTGTTTTCGCGGATCTCGTTAATGAAGTTACGCGTCGTACCATCAAAAGTCAGGTACTCCGTTTCGGTTAGCGAGTTACCAGGATTGGTGCGATAGTTATAACCTGTAGTAGTGAACAGGTTGAACTGCTCGGTTTTGTAGTTGATATTTCCTGAAATACCGTAACTCTCAGGATCGGAAACGTTCGCTATCAAAGTGCCGTTTACCCCTTGATTTTTTCCTTTTTTAAGGATGATGTTCAGCAATCCGCCACCACCTTCAGCATCATATCGTGCCGATGGGTTGGTGACAACTTCGACCTTATCGATCGCGTCGGCAGGAATGTTTCGCAGTGCTTCAGTGATATTGATTGCGTTTGATGGACGGCCGTCGATCAGTATGCGCACATTTTCGTTTCCGCGAAGGCTTACCGTTCCTTCGGCATCGACTGAAACCGACGGAATATTGTCAAGCACATCGCTGACAGTTCCACCTTTCACCATTAGATCCTGGCCTACATTGTATACTTTTTTATCAAGCTTGATCTCAACTGTTGTGGCTTCGGCGCGGACAACCACTTCTTCCAACTGAGTTGCGTCTTCGGCAAGCTCGATGTTTCCCAAACTTGTATCGCCGGTAACAATGCGTTGTTTCAGATCTATTGCACTAAAGGAAATGAACTCGATCCTGATGTCGTATGTTCCCGGGGTTACGTCAATTTCAAAATTTCCTGCTACATCGGTTAATCCGCCGGCCAAAGGTTTGGTTTCATTGGGGCTAAAAAACGTGATAGTAGCGTATTCAAGCGGTTGCCGTGTTGTTTTCTCGATGACCGTTCCGGTGACTTTGACTTTCCGACCGCCGGGTTGTTGTGATAATGCCAGGAATGAGTTGAAGAGTGTAAGCAGCAGCATCGCAAGTTTAAATCTTTTCATGTAGTAGGTTTTGCAATTTAGAGTGCAAAAGTAGTTTTTGGTTTACGCTGCACTTCACAAAGGTTTGTTAAGGTTTAAATTATGGAAGCTGCCTTTTCGAGAGGCCTTGCAATCACTGCTTTGTCGCCATTAACCACTATTGGGCGCTCAATTAGTATTGGATGATCGGCCATAGCCTGTATGACTTCCGAGTCTGTTAGTGCCTTGCCTTTGTAATTTGTTACCCAAACCGGCTCCTTTTTTCTGATAAGGTCGATTGGCGGAATAGCCAGTTTTTTTAGCAACGCTACGATTTCGGCATACGAAGGCTTCGTTTCGAGGTAATTGATAACCTCAAATTGTTTGTTCGATTGACGCAGATGCAGCAGGCATTCTCGTGATTTGCTGCAGCGCGCGTTGTGGAATATTTGGATCATTTATAAAAATTTTATACAAAGTAATTGAATAAAATTTTAAGAAAAACGCTACTTTAGGCAAACTAATCTTAAATCGGAAATATGTTCATCGAGCAGGCTTACAAAGGGAATAACGAGACTTGGCGGGTACTATTGACTACATTGCTGGCAAATGGGATCTTTATTCTCAACTTTATCGTTTTGTTTTTTATGTCAGATGTTCAGCTCGCGCAGGCCTACGAGACAATGAAAGAAATTCCGAACAACCTTTCGCTGGCGTTAAACCTTTCGATATTCATCCCGTTGCTGGGAGTTCTGTTTCTGATGGTTGCTCTATTGCACCGGCGCAGCATCCTGACCTTAACGACCTCGCGCCCAAAAGTAGACTTTGGCAGATTCTTTTTCTCCTTTATGCTTATCGTGGTGTTAACAGTGGTAACCTTCGCTATTTCATATTCGATGGACAGCAGTACGATCGAGTGGAACTTTAAGCCCGGCCCTTTTGCCGTTCTTTTGGTATTGAGCCTGCTTTTGTTTCCGATACAAATCGGATTTGAAGAATATCTGTTTCGTGGCTTCCTGATGCAGCAGGTGGGGATCGCGGTGAAAAACCGGTGGTTTCCGCTGATCCTGACTTCGATTGTTTTCGGACTGTTTCATGTTGCAAATCCTGAAGTCGCAGAAATGGGCTTCGGTGTAATGGGATTTTACATCGGAACCGGGCTTTTGCTTGGTATAATGACCTTAATGGATGAGGGGATGGAACTTGCGCTCGGCTTCCATTTCGGTAATAATCTGATGGCTGCCCTATTAATCACATCCGACTATTCAGCGCTTCAAACAGACGCGTTGTTTCGGTACACAGGTGCAGAAGATACAGGGAATATGCTGACAGAAATGCTCGTCTCGATAGCGATCACATATCCTGTTATTTTACTAATTTTAGCAAAGAAATATAAATGGACGGACTGGGTTTCTAAATTGACAGGAAAAATACAACCGCCATTATTACAAACTGAATATGGAAACAGCGATAGCAACACCGGCATACAACAAGGTTCACCACAAGTTTAGGCTCAACGGATATCATCTCGATCGCGATGACCTATGCCGCGTAGCGTATAGCTTTATAAAGGAAGGAGCCGACTTCGAACAAGCAGTTGGCGATTTTCTTCTGGACTGGTTCGATGGCAAAAGCTACATTGAGATGAACACCTCGGGAACAACCGGAAAGCCAAAGCTGATCAGGGTAGAGAAGCAGGCCATGGTAAATTCGGCGTTGGCTACA
Source organism: Flavobacterium sp. (assembly GCA_036386895.1). Lineage (GTDB taxonomy): Bacteria > Bacteroidota > Bacteroidia > Flavobacteriales > Flavobacteriaceae > Flavobacterium. The sequence goes on along the minus strand of DASVUR010000004.1, from coordinate 335,782 downwards.
GGTGATTTTTTCGATCTTGAACCCGGCGACAAAGCACTGCATTGCCTTCCGGCGAAATATATTGCGGGAAAAATGATGTTCGTTCGTGGATTTATCCTCGGACTCGATATGGACTTTGTGGCTCCTGATTCCCATCCGCTGCAGAACAACAGTACCGTTTATGATTTTGCTGCAATGGTTCCGCTTCAGGCACAGCATTCGCTTGATGCGTTGCATAACGTCAAAAAGCTTATTATTGGCGGGGTAAGGATTGATAAGACACTTGAAGAAGAGCTGCTGAAACTTCCGACCAAAGTATATGAAACATATGGGATGACCGAAACAATTACGCATATCGCAGCGAAACCTGTAGGCGAATCGGCTTTTACTGTTTTGCCACACGTGACCATCTCATATGACGATACTAATTGTCTGGTTATACACGCACCACGAATTTCAGAAGAAGTAATTGTAACAAACGACATGGTTGAATTGGTAAACGAGAACCAGTTTGTTTTTCTTGGTCGTGCCGACAACATAGTCAATAGCGGCGGGATCAAGCACTTACCGGAACAAATTGAAGCAAAACTTTCAGGCAAAATCGATCGTCGCTATTTTATTACAGGGATGGCTGATCCTGTGTTGGGCGAGAAATTGGTGCTCGTTGTTGAAGGAACGCCTTATGAAATTGATAGTGCAGTGTTCTCAAATCTTGGAAAGTACGAAAAACCGAAAGATATTGTGTTTGTACCAGAATTCACTGAAGTCGGAAACGGAAAAGTCATGCGCAAAGAGGTCATAAAAAGCATCGCCATACACGGTGGAGACTAGCTTAGTAAGCGATCGCCACAATTTCAAATTTCTTCTGATTTTTTCCAAGTTGGAGAAAAGCGACCTCGCCCACCTTTTTGTTGATCAGGATTTTGGCTATTGGCGAAATAAATGCAATTTTACGCTGGGCGATATTTGCTTCATCAACACCAACTATCTGGTAAGTTTGCACCTTTGAATCATTATCAATTTTCAGGGAAACGACCGCGCCGAAGCGAACTTCATGCTGTGGTTGTTCAGCTACTTTGATAATTTTGGCACTTGCTATCCGGTCGTTAAGCAATTGCAATTTTGCAGTCAGGTAATTTGCAGCAATTCGGCGCTCATTCTCATCAGCTGTTGAAAGATTTTCACGTTCCTCAAGCATCTGGTTACGTTCGGCAATAAGTTCGTCATAGCCGTTTTCCGTTACGTAATTCATAACGCCCGCTGGCAAATCGGCTCTTGGCGGCACAATCGGTAATTCTTCCTGGTCGCTTTCTTTTACAAATCCTCTGCTCATCGCGATTTCATTTTGCTTTTACCTAAAGTTAGCAATATGAAATGGATTTTGAAAATTGAAGTGCATTATGATTTTGATATTACTCTGAAGTTTGAAGTAATAGTCGGCTGAATGTTTTCCTTCCGTAGATCAAAAAGAAAACACACACCAAAAGTGTCACAACTGGAAACAGAAGATTCTTAAGACCGAAACGCGCCGATGAAGTTGATGATCACTGCCCCGATTAGGATCGGAAGCTGCATTAGTAGCTTAAAATTACTAATAATAAACGAATGAGCTTTATTTGGACCCCAATTTAACGTCGATCAGAAAATGCTGCACCAAAGCAGTAACGTCTTTCAGTGTTTCACCTTTTTCGTGAGCAAGGATCTGGGATACCAGAGTAGGATGGAGGCGGACTTTCCTTTTGCCTATCGTAATATCAACCGGCATATCGAAATCAGCATTTACATTGGTCCATCGGTACGTAATGCTTTCTGAATCGGTTTTAAATTCGAGCTGCGGAATTTCGGTCGTGCGAAGATATTGATCGAAAACAGGAGTGAGATTGATTCCCGATTCGGCGTTGAAGAATGTAATTACAGTTGGCGTATCAATTATAGAATGGCGGTACCCGGTTGAAAATTTGTATAGCATATTCCACCACTTGGCGTCGTCGCCGATGATGTGGCGAATGGTATTCAGCATCAGCGCTCCTTTGAAGTACATGTCGCCCGAGCCCTCTTTCTGCACGCCGTAGACCCCGATAATCGGGATGTCGTTGGCGATGTTTTGACGTTGGCCGTTTATATATTGCAGCGCTTTTTCGTATCCGTGTTGGCACTCGACAAAAACAGATTCTGAATACGTCGTGAACGCTTCGTGAATCCACATATCGGCTACATCTGCCGAAGTTATGCTGTTTCCAAACCATTCGTGGCCGCTTTCGTGGACCGTTATAAAGTCGAATGATAGTCCGATTCCGGTTCCCGATAAATCGCGCCCCATATATCCTTTTTGGAACTTGTTCCCGTAGGCGACAGCACTTTGGTGTTCCATTCCCAGATACGGCGTCTCTACAAGCTTATAGCCATCTTCTTTAAAAGGGTATTCGCCAAATCGTAATTTGAAGCAATCCATCATCGGTTTTACTTCTGCAAAATGTATCCGGGCTTTTTCCTCGCTTCCACGCAAAACGTAATAAGATAAATCTAAGCCATCATGTGAATCTTGTATTGCCACATAATCCCCGATATTGGTCGTGATGCTGTACGTATTTATCGGATTCCTGACTTGCCAATCCCAACGGGTGTAGCCGTTGCCGAGATCCTTGCTGCCGATGAACCGCCCGTTTGAAACATTCATGAGTCCGTTTGGGACAGCAATTTTTATCGTCGCACCAAGATCCGGCTCGTCGGTCTGCGTATCTTTTACCGGATACCACAGGCTTGCGCCGATGCCTTGTACGGCAACGCCAACCCAATGCTTTCCGTTAGGATCTTTCCGCCAGTCAAAGCCACCATCCCAAGGCGCATTTTTGGCAACAACTGGAGTGCCCGAGTAATAAAACCTGATTTGCTGGTCTGTATTTGAAGCGAGTTCCGGGTTAAAACGGACGAATACAGCATTAAACTCGCGCGAATAATTACATTTGCGGCCGTTATACAAAATACTGTCGACGTTCATGTTTTCAAACAGATCGATCTGGATCCGGCTTGTGTTCTCGATGACTTTAAATGTAATGTCGTTATAACCCGAAACAAACCTTTTGTCGGGATCTATTTTCACATTTAAATCGTATCGCTGAACATCAATTGAGGTTCTTTCGGGCCGCAGACTTCCGTGCAACGAATCCTTTCGGGTGAATCGCTGTTGGGGGAACGCCGAAAGGGAGTAAAAGACGGCTATAACGACTATAAGATACTTCATCGGCTATACCTGGATTACCCCAAGATTAAATTTCTTTTCGATAGGAGCGTGGTTTGCTGCCTCGATTCCCATAGAAATCCAGGTTCGGGTTTCGAGTGGGTCAATAATGGCATCAGTCCAGATCCGGGACGCAGCATAGTATGGTGAAACCTGAGAATCGTATCTCGCCTTAATTTTATCGAACAGTTCCTTTTCCTTCACTTCATCGACCACTTCGCCTTTTGCCTTCAGCGAAGACGCTTCGATTTGTGCCAGAACCTTAGCCGCCTGTGTTCCGCCCATGACTGCGAGTTCTGCACTTGGCCATGCAAATATCAGTCGGGGATCATAAGCTTTTCCGCACATAGCGTAATTGCCCGCGCCATAAGAGTTCCCAACAATTACAGTAAATTTAGGAACAACCGAATTACTCACGGCGTTGACCATTTTCGCCCCGTCTTTAATAATTCCGCCATGTTCGGAATGGGAACCGACCATAAAACCGGTAACGTCCTGGATAAATACAAGCGGGATTTTCTTTTGGTTGCAATTTGCGATGAACCGTGTGGCTTTGTCGGCCGAATCAGAGTAGATCACGCCGCCGAATTGCATTTCGCCTTTTTTTGATTTAACAACCTTTCGCTGGTTGGCAACAATGCCGACTGCCCAACCGTCAATCCGCGCATAGCCTGTAAGGATGGTTTGTCCGTAACCTTCTTTATATTGCTCGAACTCCGAATTGTCGACAAGGCGCTTGATGATCTCCATCATGTCGTATTGTTCATTTCGTGCTTTTGGCAGAATACCGTATATTTCCTGGTCGTCTAACGCTGGTTTTTCAGCTTTGATTCGGCTAAAGCCTGCTTTGTCAAAGTCCCCGATTTTGTCAACGATGTTTTTGATTTTATCAAGTGCATCTCTGTCGTCTTTCGCTTTATAGTCGGTAACGCCGGAAATTTCGCAGTGCGTAGTCGCTCCACCCAGGGTTTCGTTGTCGATGTTCTCGCCAATTGCTGCTTTTACAAGATAGCTGCCCGCAAGGAAGATGCTGCCCGTTTTATCAACAATTAGCGCCTCGTCGCTCATAATAGGAAGATAAGCGCCACCTGCGACACAACTTCCCATGACGGCGGCAATTTGAGTGATACCGAGGCTGCTCATAATAGCGTTATTGCGGAAGATGCGCCCAAAATGTTCCTTATCCGGAAAAATTTCATCCTGCATCGGAAGATAAACGCCTGCACTGTCAACCAGGTAAATGATTGGAAGGCGGTTTTCCATTGCAATTTCCTGCGCGCGAAGATTTTTTTTTCCGGTTATTGGAAACCATGCGCCAGCCTTTACCGTTGCGTCGTTGGCAACAACAATACATTGCTTTCCTTTTATGTAGCCAATTTTGACGACCACTCCGCCTGAGGGGCATCCGCCATGTTCGGCATACATTCCATCGCCTGCAAATGCTCCGATTTCAATGCTTTTGGCTTTGCTGTCCAATAGATAATCAATTCTTTCGCGAGCGGTCATTTTACCCTCGCCGTGAAGTTTGTCTATCCGTTTCTGGCCGCCGCCTAATTTCACTTTGGCTAAACGTTGTTTTAAATCAGAAAGTAAGAGCTTGTTATGATCTTCGTTTTTGTTGAAGTTTAAATCCATGAATTAAAGTTAGTCGGTGGCTTCTGCCGTTGTTAAGTTTGCGTAAATTTGAACCGCTAAAGTACGAAAACGATTGAAAAATTAGTACGCGAAAATTAATCCTCGTGTTACGTGCCGAGGTTTTACTTTGCAGAAACTTAATGTTGTGTTAACATTGGAAAGTTACCTTTGCGCTGTTAAAACCTAAGCAATGACTTTAAACAACATTTTCCAGTTTCTGGTTCCGAAGGACAAAAAATTCTTTCCGCTTTTCGAGCAGGCGGCCGCTAACCTGATACTTCTTGCGGAGACCCTGCATGAAGCGATCCACGCACCAAAGGATGAGCGGGAGAATTATTTCCGTAAGATTGAGGAACTTGAAGCCAAGATTGAAGAGATCACGCACAAGACGCACTTGGAATTAAGCCGGAATTTTATCACTCCGTTTGATAGGGAAGACATTCATTCCCTAATTAAATCTATCGACAACGTTGCCGATTACATGCATGGCGCAGCGAGTAAAATGCGTTTGTATCAGGTTGAGAAAATTACAAAGTCGATACGAAAACTTACCGAAATCAATCTTGAGGCGTGCCAATTGATTTGCGCTGCGATCCAGGAGCTGAAGGACATGAAAAACCTGAAGAAGATCACGGATGCCTGCAAGAAAATCAACAAACTTGAAAGTAAAGCAGACAATGTACACGATAAGGCTGTAGCCGACATTTTTGAAAATGAGAAAGACGCGAAAAACATTATTAAATATAAAGAAGTTCTTTCGGCACTTGAGTCTGCATCCGACAAATGTAAAAGTGTTTCGAATGTGCTTGAACAAATCGTTGTGAAACACTCGTAAGGCATTAAGTAAAAATTATCTTATATGGAATTTACGTTACTTATTGTCATCATCGTACTTGCATTGATTTTTGACTACATCAATGGATTTCACGACGCGGCAAATGCTATTGCTACTGTTGTGGCTACAAAAGTACTTTCGCCATTTCAGGCCGTGCTTTGGGCGGCTTTCTTTAATTTTCTGGCGTATTGGGTCTTCGGCTTTGGCGTTGCCGATACTGTCGCAAAGACTGCAAAAACGCTTGAGATTGATTTAACGGTGATCCTCACCGGCGTCATTGCCGCCATTATATGGAATTTATTTACTTGGTGGCAGGGAATTCCATCGAGTTCTTCGCACACGCTTATAGGCGGATTTGCAGGCGCAGCCATTGCCCATGCAGGTTTCGATGTAGTAAATTGGTATTCGGAAAAAGCAGGCCAATTGCCGTCTGGCGTATTGATTATCATTGTTTTTATCGTTCTAGCACCGTTGCTTGGCGCGCTCGCATCGTACCTGATTTCGATCTGGTTGCTCAACGCATCACGAAAGAATATCTACACTAAGATCTTTACTGTGTTGCTGATGACTGGTACGATTTGGTTCGTATGGTCGCAAATGATTTCCTACACCGACATTGAGAAGCCACGGTTCGATTCACACTTTTGGAGTGTGGTGTTTGAATCTCATAATATCAAATGGTTTTTGGTGGCGTTTATCATCTTGTCTATCAGTATATTCAGCCTCTTGTTTAGCTCTTTGAATCACAACCGTTCGGATTTCTGGCTGCGTAAGATGCAATTGTTGTCATCTGCGGCATTTAGCCTCGGACATGGTGGTAACGACTCGCAAAAAGTAATGGGAATTATTGCCGCTGCAGTTGCTGTTTATATTCACACTACAGGATCATTGGTAACCTCCATGCCGGAATGGCTACAGGTAGTGTTGCCTAACGACGATCAGGCCGGGTCTATGCCGGAATGGATCCCGCTTGCCTGTTATTCGGCTATAGCACTCGGAACCTTGAGTGGCGGTTGGAAGATCGTAAAAACAATGGGATCAAAGATTACAAAAGTAACTTCTTTCGAAGGCGTTGCTGCCGAAACAGCCGGAGCGCTAACACTTTATTTCACGGAACACATGAAAGTTCCCGTTAGTACAACACATACTATTACAGGTTCTATCATTGGTGTCGGACTCACAAAGCGAGTGTCGGCTGTGAGATGGGGCGTAACGGTCAGCCTGATTTGGGCATGGGTGCTTACCATTCCGGTTACGGGTATCCTCGCTGCGTTATTATATTATCTGTTCAATTTATTTCTATAGAAGAAAATCCGCCATGGGCGGATTTTTTTTATGATTCGGCCATTCGTTTCAGGATAGCCCATTGTTTCAATGCGGTCCGTGCCTCGACTGCCGGATAACCAAGGACGGTTTTTCCTGCCGGAACGTCGGCTGCTACTCCGGATCCGGCTCCAACTATCGCACCATCGCCAATAGTTAGGTGATCTTTAATTGATGCGCTTCCGCCGATAATGACGCCGTTACCAAGTGTAACTGATCCGGCAAGTCCACTGTTGCCGGCCATGATGCAGAATTTTCCCAGCACGCTATTGTGTCCGATTTGCACGAGGTTATCGATCTTACAGCCGTCACCAAGAATAGTAGAGCTGAATTTCCCACGGTCAACGCTCGAATTAGCACCGATCTCGACATTATTTCCTAAAACAACGTTCCCGATTTGCGGGATTTTCACGAGTCCGCGTTGTGGGTCCGGACGGAATCCAAATCCATCCGCGCCAACCGTGGCATTCGGATGAAGAATGCAATGTGATCCAATTTTGCATCGCTCACGCACCACAGCCCCCGACCATAGGACAGAATGGTCGCCAACGGTACTTTGGTCAAGAATAGTGACATTTGGATATAATGTGACGCTTGCGCCTAATGTAACATTCGGGCCGACATAACATCCAGCGCCAATTCTAGTTCCGTTACCAATATTTGCAGACGGATGAACGACTGCCGACGGATGAATATCATGATCAAAAGCCGGTGGAGGCGGAGCAAACATTTCAAGTACCTGCGACATTGCGAGATCGGCGTTTGCCACTTTTATAAATGTGCGATTATCGCCGGGCTCAATTGAAACGTCCAGATTTACCACTGCTGCTCCGGCTTTTGAAGAGTTCCATAAGCGCTCGTACTTTTTATGTCCGATGAACGTGATCTGGTCTTCGGTTGCGAGTTCAATTTGCTCTGGCGAAGAAATTGATTTATCGGTATTGCCAACAACAGTGCCGTTCAAGACATCATTAATTTGGGCTATCGTAAAATGTTTCATCTATTTGATTTAGGTTTAAAGTCAAATAAATAAAATAGTTACTGATAAAGCAAATAAGTGGTTGTAATTATTGTTGTGCAAGCTCAAAAAGTGCCTTAACCGTTTTCCAATTGCGCGCAGTAGATCGTGCTTTAAGCTTTTTTTCGATTACGGCGTTGGTCAACTTTGTTTTTCCGGCCGAATTGGCGTAGTAAATATACATATGCCGACCTTGCATTAAAAACGTATCGCCTCCAAAATCCGCATTCATAAAAGCGAGGCTATCCGATTGTGCGGGAATATCTGATAAAAAGGCGACATAAGGCTGTGCCGGATCGGCGGTAGAATCGATTGGACGGTTTTCGATAATGGACTGAAGACATCGTGGTGTAATTACTATGGTCGCTACATCAAAGTTGAAGTTATCTTTAATACTGGTACTTATTAGTTGCTGTAATGCCCCGATATTCTGCTCCTCGCTCTCGAAAAGAATATTGCCACTCTGAATATAGGTCGAGACGTTGGTAAACGGAAGCTGCTCCAAAGCTTTTCGGAGCGCTTCCATTTTTATTAGTTTCTGGCCGCTAACGTTGATGCCGCGCAATAGTGCTATATATTTCATCCGCTCGTTTCTTCCTGTTGGCCCATCATCATCAGGTAGGCTTTTAAGAAATCATCAATTTCTCCGTTCATAACACCGTCGACATCGCTGGTTTCGTATTGTGTGCGAACATCCTTAACTAATTTGTAAGGATGCATCACGTAGTTCCGGATTTGTGACCCCCATTCAATTTTCATCTTTCCAGCTTCAATATCTGCCCGCTGGGCCTGTTGCTTTTTAAGTTCGATCTCATAAAGTTGCGAACGTAGCATCTGCATGGCGCGCTGACGGTTGTCTTGTTGCGAGCGCGTTTCAGAACATTGAACGTGGATTCCCGTCGGTTTGTGTACGAGTTGGACTTTAGTTTCGACTTTGTTTACATTTTGACCTCCTGCGCCACTCGAGCGCGAGGTTGTAATCTCGATATCGGCAGGATTAATCTGAATTTCGATGCTGTCATCTACTAACGGGTAAACATAGACTGAAACAAACGATGTGTGTCGTTTTGCGTTGCTGTCGAATGGTGAAATCCGAACCAAACGATGGACGCCATTTTCGCCTTTTAGATAACCGAACGAATAATCTCCTTCAAATTCGAGTGTGACGGTTTTGATTCCGGCAACTTCGCCTTCCTGAAAATTCAATTCCTTGATCTTGTAGCCGTTTTTCTCGCCCCACATCATGTACATCCGCATCAGCATCGACGCCCAATCGCACGATTCAGTTCCGCCGGCCCCTGCCGTTATTTGCAGGACAGCGCTCATGCTGTCTCCTTCATCAGAGAGCATGTTTCGGAATTCGATATTTTCGATATGCGTGTTTGCGGCGTTGTAGATCTCCTCGAGTTCCTGTTCAGACACTTCGCCTTCTTTGTAGAAATCGTAGGCCAATTGAAGCTCGTCGGCGAGGTTTACGGCTTTGTCGTAATCCTCAATCCACCGTTTTTTGGAACGCAGGTTCTTTACGTAAAGTTCGGCTTCACGCGGATTGTTCCAAAAATCAGGCGCAAGGGTTCTCTCTTCCTCGTTTGTGATTTCGATTTGTTTCTTATCGACGTCAAAGATACCTCCTCAACGCACCAAGGCGCTCTACAATACCTTTGATTTGTTCGGTATTTGTCATAAATAGTTTTTAATTTTGCGTGATGGTCCCATTTGGTGCATGCCTAGCCCTGATTGCAGAGGAAATCCTTTTTTGTTTGTGATGATATCCCTCGTTTCGCTCGCGATGTCAACAAAAAAGATTGCAACGGAAAGCAGGAAGAAGCTTCCATACGGAACACAAAAATAAGACATCCTTTTGATTATATGGAAATAAATTTAGTAAGTGATACCGTTACCAAACCCACGCCGGAGATGCTTCGGTATATGTTCCAGGCAGAGGTTGGTGACGATGTTTATAAGCAGGATCCAACCGTAAACCTGCTACAGGAAAAGGTTGCGGCGATCTTCGGAATGGAAGCGGCCATGTTCTTTCCGTCGGGGACGATGGCAAATCAGGCAGCGATCAAGCTTCATACACAGCCGGGCGAACAACTGATTGCCGACAAGTGGGCGCATGTTTTTAATTATGAAGGCGGCGGCGTGTCGTTTAACAGCGGCGTTTCTTGCAGTTTGCTTGATGGCGATCGCGGAATGATTACGGCGGAGCAGGTGCTGGGTGCGATTAATCCGCCTGAGTTTTATCACAATCCCCTGACGACCCTTGTATGTGTCGAAAATACGACGAACAAAGGTGGTGGCGCTTGTTATGATTTGGGCGAATTACGCAAGATCAGGATGGTTTGTGACGCGCACAACTTAAAGTTTCACCTTGATGGGGCGCGGATATGGAATGCGCTTGTAGCCAAAAACGAGAATCCGCGTGAGTATGGGAAAATATTCCATACTATTTCGGTTTGCTTTTCAAAGGGACTTGGCGCACCAATAGGTTCAGTTTTAGTATCCGATAAAGCGACAATAGACAGAGCATTGAGGATCAGGAAAATACTTGGCGGGGGAATGCGTCAGGTTGGTTATCTGGCTGCTGCCGCAATTTACGCTCTTGAAAACCATGTAAGCAGGCTTTCTGAAGATCATCGACGTGCGAAGGAACTAGGAAAGATATTGCAGTCGAAGCCGTGGATTTCATCGGTAGAACCTGTTGAAACGAATATTCTGATTTTCTCGGTTATTCCGGGAATAGATGAGAACGGGCTGCTTGAGAAGCTTAAGCAGAAAGGCATCTCGATCAGCTCGATGGGTCATGGAAAACTACGCATTGTGACGCATCTGGATTACCGGGAAGTAATGCACACCTATGTTTTAGAGACGTTGAATAAATTGGAGGTTTAAGTACAAGATACAGGATTCAAGGTACACGGTAGAAGGCATAAGGCATAAGAGAAGGGACAAGTATCCGGAGCACTCATAGAACGCAGCTTTACTATGAAATTTAAAATCCTCAGACTTTACCCGTATACCACCCTGTACCCTGAATCCTGCACTTATTTAAACATATCCATCCCCGGAAGGTCCGGCATATTCAACCTCGTTGCGGCAGCTACTTCATCTTCGTTGATCTTTCCGGCTTTTTCAATGGCTTTGTTCAATACCAGAACGAGATAGTCCTCAAGCATTTCTTTATCGGATAACAATTCGTCAGATACAGTTATACTTTTTACCTGGCGGTTTGCCGTAACGGTAACCTTCAAAAGTCCGTCATTACTTTGCTCGTCGATCAAAACCGTAGCAAGGCGTTTTTTTGTTTCTTCTATTTTTTGTTGGGTTTCCTGCAGTTTTCCCATCATTCCCATTAGATCTCCAAACATGGTCGTATTATTTAAAGTTTGCGATAGCTAAATTACTAAATTGCGCGACGAAACAATATCAGCTTCAATGAAAAATAGATTTTTAGTTACTGGTGTTTGTCTTATTTTTGCTGCTTCGCATTCGCAAAATCATATCCAGTTAACTATGCCAAACTCCATTACTGCGCCGGTTGCCGCAATTAAGCCCGTTAAACTTGAAAAACATGGCGACGTCCGGATTGACAACTACTTCTGGCTGAAAGACCGCGGGAATCCTGAGGTCATCGACTATTTGAAGCAAGAGAATACGTATTATGAAAAGATGATGGCGCAAACTGCTGGTTTCCGCGAAAGTTTGTACGAGGAAATGCGCGGAAGGGTTAAGGAAGATGATGAGATGGTTCCGTACTTCTACAATGGCTATTTCTATGTCAGGCGCTACGAAACAGGAAAAGATTATCCGGTCTATCTTCGCAAAAAAGGCAGTCTTGAAGCAACGGAAGAGTTGCTCTTCGACTGCAACAAACTCGCTGAAGGACATGCTTTTTTTCAGCTGGGCGGGCTCAGTGTTAGTCGCGATAACCAATACGCAACGTATTCCACCGACATAGTAGGACGCAGAATCTTTACAATCCGTTTCAAGGATCTGAAAACAGGGGAGATTCTTCCTGATGTAATTGAAAACGTTACCGGAAGCTCGGTATGGGCAAATGATAACAAAACGATCTTTTATACAAGACAGGATAAAGTGACGTTGCGCTCGGATACAGTTTATAAGCATATTCTTGGAACCGACCCGGCATCGGATGTTGTAGTTTATTATGAAAAAGACGACACTTTTGATGTGTCGGTCGGAAAGGAAAAATCCCAAAAGTACATTGTAATAAATTCTTCGAGTACACTTACATCAGAATATCGAATTTTGCCAGCAGACAGGCCTGAAGGGGAATTTGAGATATTTCAGAAACGTGTACGCGGACTCGAATATGGTATTTCACACTATGGTGACAGTTGGTACATACTGACTAACAAGGATAAGGCTACAAACTTTAAGCTGATGAAGACCGTTGAGAATGCGACAGCGAAAGAAAACTGGAAAGAACTGATTCCGCATCGCGAAGACGTACTGCTTGAGGATATCGAAATTTTCAAAGATTATCTTGTGGTGGAAGAGCGGTCGAACGGACTCAACAAAATTCGGATCATGCCTTGGAATGGAGAACCGGATTATTACCTGCCGTTCGAAAGTGAAACCTACACTGCTACTACGAGCGCTAATCTTGAATTTGATACCCACACGGTCCGGTTTGTGTACGAATCGCTGGCAACACCTTCGTCGGTAATCGACTTCAACATGAAAACCCGTACAAAAGAGATAAAGAAGGAGCAGGCTGTGCTCGGCGGAAAGTTCGACAAGAACAACTATATCGAAGAACGGTTATGGGCAACCGCCGGCGACGGGACTAAAATTCCGATATCCGTTGTATACCGAAAAGACTTTGTAAAAGACGGAACACGACCATTGTTGCTTTACGCGTATGGCTCATACGGGATGTCGATGGACCCGTATTTTACCTCGACCAGGCTATCGCTGCTAGACCGCGGCTTTGCATTTGCGATTGCGCACATCCGTGGCGGAGAAGACATGGGAAGACAATGGTATGAAGACGGAAAGTTGCTGAAGAAGAAAAATACGTTCACTGATTTCATCGACTGCGGCAAGTTTTTAATTGATGAAAAATACACCTCACCGGAGCATTTGTACGGCGAAGGTGGCTCGGCAGGCGGACTCCTGATTGGCGCTGCCGTAAACATGGCACCACAGTTGTTTAACGGCGTTATAGCACAGGTGCCGTTTGTGGATGTAATTACAACGATGTTGGATGATTCAATTCCGCTAACAACGGGCGAGTATGACGAATGGGGAAATCCGAACTTTAAAAAGTATTACGATTACATGAAATCGTACTCACCGTATGATAACGTGACGGCTCAGGATTATCCGAACATGCTGATCACAACAGGGTTACATGATTCACAGGTGCAATACTGGGAGCCGGCTAAATGGGTAGCCAAGCTGAGGGCATTAAAAACCGACCAAAACCTGCTGTTTCTGTACACCAATATGGAAGCCGGGCATGGCGGCGCGTCGGGAAGGTTTGAAGCACTTAGGGAATTAGCGAAGGAATTTAGTTTTTTATTACATTTAGAGAAAATTGAAAAGTAATTAGATTTTTTTTGTTAAATTTGCAAGGATTTGAGGTCGGTCAATTTTCGTGATTCGCCTTGATTAACTATTTTTTTATGAAAGAAGAAATAAAAGCTTACAATAATGTTCTGGAGCTGATTGGAAACACTCCTCTTATCAAGCTTAACAAGGTTACCGGGAATTTAGACGGTAATTTCTACGCCAAAGTAGAAGCCTTCAATCCGGGACACTCTACAAAAGATAGAATCGCATTATACATAATTGAAGAAGCTGAGCGAAGAGGTATCCTTACTCCGGGAGACACTATTATTGAAACCACTTCGGGAAACACAGGTTTTAGTCTTGCAATGGTTAGCATCATCAAAGGGTACAATTGCATTCTTGCCGTAAGCTCCAAATCTTCACGGGATAAAATCGATATGTTGCGAAGCATGGGCGCCAAAGTGTATGTTTGCCCGGCACACGTTTCTGCGGATGATGAGAGGTCGTATTACAACGTAGCGAAAAGGCTACATGAGGAGACCAAAGGATCCGTTTACATCAATCAGTACTTCAACCAACTTAACATAGACGCGCATTATAAGTCAACCGGTCCCGAAATTTGGGAACAGACGAACGGCAAGATCACACATCTTGTGGCATGCAGCGGAACAGGCGGAACCATTTCAGGTGCAGCCAAATACCTGAAAGAAAAAAACCCGAATATCCGAATATTAGGCGTTGATGCCTTTGGATCGGTCCTGAAGAAATACCACGAGACAAAAGAGTTCGATAATAAGGAAATTTATCCGTACCGGATCGAAGGATTGGGTAAAAATTTGATTCCGTCGGCAACCGATTTTGATCTAATTGACAAGTTCATAAAAGTCACAGACGAAGAAAGCGCCCACGCTACTCGTGAAATTGCTAAGAAAGAAGGTTTATTTGTAGGATACACGTCAGGCGCGGTGATGCAGGCAATTAAACAATATGCTGAAGAAGGCGAGTTTAACCCTGAAAGCAACGTTGTAGCTATTTTCCCTGATCACGGTTCACGATACATGAGCAAAGTCTTCAGTGACGACTGGATGAATGAGCAAGGTTTCTTTGACAGCATTAATGCTGAGGAAGCGCAGAAGATCGAATTCATTAAATAATTGGCGATTGATAATTAAAAATTAATAATTAAAAAAAAATCCCGAATTACTTCGGGATTTTTTTGTGCTATTGCCGAGGCTTTTAAACGAAACTGCAGAACAGTTTCCTACCGTTCTCGATTATCAATTATCAACTGTTCATTGATTCCTCTTCCATTGTATGATAAACGTTCTGTACATCATCGTCTTCCTCAATTTTATCAAGTAATTTTTCCACGTCAGCAACTTGTTCAGGACTCAATTTTTTGGTGACCTGCGGAATGCGCTCAAATCCCGACGACAGGATTTCGATTTTCCGGTTCTCAAGTTCTTTCTGGATTGCGCCAAAGCTTTCAAATGGTGCGTAGATCAGGATTCCGTCTTCATCAGCGAAAATTTCTTCAGCACCAAAGTCGATGAATTCCAGTTCCATTTCCTCGACATCAATACCCTCAGCGGGAATACGGAAGTTACAGGTATGATCGAACATAAACTCTACAGAGCCTTGTGTTCCCAAAGTTCCGTTACATTTGTTAAAATAGCTACGGATATTTGCAACCGTTCGGTTATTGTTGTCGGTTGCCGTTTCAATAAGCAAAGCGATTCCGTGCGGCGCGTAACCTTCGAATAATACTTCCTTGTAGTTGGCTGTATCTTTATCGGTCGCTTTTTTAATTGCACGCTCAACGTTCTCTTTTGGCATGTTGGCGGCCTTTGCATTCTGGATGACAGCACGAAGCCTTGAGTTTGCCTCAGGATTCGGGCCGCCTTCTTTTACGGCCATTACAATGTCTTTTCCTATTCGTGTAAACGCTTTGGCCATAGCCGACCAACGTTTCATTTTTCTTCCTTTCCTGAACTCAAACGCTCTTCCCATTGCTAGTATAGTTATCTTTAGGTGTGCAAAAATAAGGTTTCTGCTTCTTTTATCAAATCTTTCTTAGCTTTTAGGCACATGTCGCGAGATAAAGCTGTCGCCGGTAAAATTCCAGTTTCCAACCACGTTTTCACGTTCGTTGTTGAAGTCGGTGTTCTTCTTGTTGAACTGGGCAACCGATTTATTCATATCGGCCGCTAACTTATTATAGCTGTCGATTTCAGCGTTTGTCCTGTCGCTTTCTTTCTTGCTTGCGATTGCTTGGTGCGTATCTTCGATTTTTTGTTTTTTCATCAGGAAGGAGATTGTCTCGGCAGTGAGTTCAGCCGCTTCCCTGATATAAAATTCAAGTGCCTGTGTGGTCGCTTTAACCATGCTCGGATCATTTTTGAACGGGGCGAACGTCTTTAGCTTTTCAAGACCTTCACGTGAATGCTGTTCAAGGGCGTTAGCGTTTTGCTGAATAGCATTCAGATCGTTCGCTTCAATTGCAGCCATTAAGTTTTCTTCGGTAATACTTGCTTTAAAGAAGATGAGATAAATATCAGTGTGGTTCTTAAAAACCTCGTTCGATATCTGCATTTTCTTTGCAAGTTCACTTTTGTCCTCGGTAATCGTAATGCCATATTTTTTTCCGAAGTTCCGTTGATTCGCATTCAACTTATCGATTTCGTCGTTGATCTTCTGGTTGACCAAGTCACGCGCCAGGATGTAGGCCTCCATATAATCGTAGGACTGGTCAGCAACTTCCTGCATATCGATAATTTTGTCGTACTCGTTGTTGATGTATTTCTCCGATATCGAAAGATACGAGAGCATTTGGTCACGGTATTCGGTATCCCCTTTGTATCCGTCTTTTATGGCTTCTACTTTTTTATAGGCGGCCTGGATGCTTTTAATCAGTGCTTCGCGCGTGGTATCGATCTTACGTGCGCTTTTGCTATGTGCGACAGCCGAGGTGTAGCTCCACGTTGCTTTTGAAATATTGTCGGTGGCAGCATTAATGTAGGTTAGATATTCCCCGGGCGATTTGAACTGTTGTGCCGTGGCAGAAACAGAAGCGATAATAAGCAAAAGTGTAATTTTTAATTTCATATTAAGGATTGGTTAGTCTCAGATCGGTGATGATCGCAATAGCTTCCTCAAGGTAGGGATTCTGCTTTGCGTTAATCATTTTGTATTTATTGCTTTCAGTCAAAAAAGTATCGTATTGCATTTTCTCCATATCGTACGTTGTATTGCTGATGATGGACGCATTCTGCTGTTCTGCTGCCGAGGTAACGCGATCCCAGAGCTCATTGTCTTTATGGATTTGATTAAAAACATCCTGAAAGGCCACCCGAACAGAGGCTTTATCTCCATTGAAAACGGCATCAATTTGGACGTTTAACCTCTTGATACTATTGAGCTTGGCGTTGGTTGTTACACGCGTTTTACTTAAATCCGCGGCTTTTTGGAGACCTGCCGTGAACGGTGTGAACCGCGCTTTGGTCATGATCTTTTTATAGGCCAGTGCCGTTTCAAAATCGGATTCCCGTTCCACAAGATTATCAAAAAGAACCGGCATGACCACATCCGGAAGTACGCCTGTAGCCTGGCTGCTGTCGCCGGTGACGCGATAGAATTTCTGCATTGTCAGCTTTACGAACTGCTGTTCATCGTCTTCCAGCGGAAGAATCGCCTGCATGGTTGCCTTACCTAACGAGGTTGCGCCAATGATTATCGCACGATTATAGTCTTGCATGGCTCCGGCAAAAAATTCACTGGCTGAAGCCGAACTGCCGTTGATGAGCACCACAAGTGGCCCGCGATACGACATTCCACGATTCATGTCCTTCATGATCGTCTGCATTCCAGCGTTATCCTCCAAGACAGCAACAGGCCCGTAGTCGATGAACATTCCCACAAGTTTTGCTGCCTCTTCCATAGAACCTCCGCCATTGTCGAACAAATCGATCACCAGACCGTCAATTTTATCCTGTTGCAGTTTTACGATTTCGGCGGCAACATCGTCGGCACATCCTGAAACCGTTCCGGCTTCGAAGTCGGAGTAAAAGTTTGGAAGCCTGATATAGCCGATACGTGTGCCATCTTTTTCAGCAATAAAACTGTAGGCAGTGTTATCTGTTGCCTTCATAACCTGTTTCACTAGCGGAACATCAAGCAACTGGCCGTTTGCTTTTCGCACAGTAAGTTTCAATTCAGTATTAGCATCAGAAAATATCATGTTGCCAATCGTTTCCAAAGAGGTACAGGTAACGGATAAGGCCTGTTTGTGATTTGCGACTTTTACAATCACATCATCCTTGTCGATCTTCTCGCTTCTTGCCGCAGGTCCGCCCGGAATAACATCCAAAACTACGATTTCCTGTTCATTGTTTAATCTCACGTCGAGGCCCAGCGACAAATTGCTGGTTGCCAAGCCCGATAAATAACTTGTCTTGGCGTCGGCTGAAAAATAGTCGGTGTGCGGATCGAAATAGCGGCAGAAGATGTTGAACAGGTCGTTCGAAACTTCATTCGTTATATCAGAATGGATAAGCGTGTTGATCTTGCAAATATTGGAGTCAAAAATCTGATCGGAGGCTTTTTTTGTCAGTTTCGGCAAGTGCGCCAGCAGCGAATCTTTGTTCCTACTTATCTTAGCCACATTCTCCAGCACTTCAAAGGTGATCCGTTTCCGGATATTCTGCTCAAGAGTGCCTTCAGAGGTCGGAAACGGGAACGATGTACGGCTGTAACGCATGCTGTCGGTCCTGTTATAATTTAACGGCGCGGCGCCAATCCTTTCAATGACACTTTTTTTTCGTTTTAGCGCATCCGAATAAATTCGGACCAAATCGGTGAGGAAGGCGCAGTTGTTTTCCGCTATATAATCATCTATTTTAAGTCGGTGTTCCGATAGTAATTTTTGGTACTCGCTATCTAGAAGTGTATTGTGATAAGGATCCAGTTTCTCAATTACGGCATCAAACACAAAAACCGACAGATTGTCATCTACCGGTTTTGGTTCATAATGATTGCGCTGTATAAGAACGTTTATTTTCTCCAAGGTTTCACACGCAGTATTGCCCTGGGCTAGCATCGTCGCTGCAGGAAGCAATAAAAGCAGTGAAAAAAACCTCACAATCTATGGTTTTTTGTAAAATGGCGGCTTTACCACTTTAGCGGCAACATCGTTTTTACGGATGCGGATGAAAATTTCCGTATCGGGTGCGGCAAACCCAGTTGCAACATAACCCAATCCAATTCCTTTGTTCAATGAAGGCGCCATTGTTCCCGAAGTTACAACGCCAATGATATTGCCCTCCTTATCAACGATTTCATAGTCCTGACGCGGAACGCCGCGTTCAGTAAGTTCAAATCCGATCAACTTCCTCAAAACCCCGCTCTCTTTTTGCTGCTTCAGGTTGTCAGAATTGGTGAACTGTTTGTTGAATTTCGTGATCCATCCCAACCCGGCTTCAATGGGCGAGGTCGTGTCATTTATGTCATTTCCATAAAGGCAAAATCCCATTTCCAGTCGCAAGGTGTCGCGTGCAGCAAGCCCAATTGGCTTTATGCCAAATGCCGCACCGGCCTCGAACACTTTATTCCAAATCGCCTCGGCTTGCTCATTTTTGCAATAAATTTCAAATCCGCCTGAACCTGTATAACCGGTTGCAGATACGATTACATCCTCAAATCCGGCAAAATCACCAACTTCAAAATGATAATATTGTATTGAAGCTAAGTCCAAATTAGATAATGGTTGCATTGCTTCAACGGCTTTCGGACCTTGTATGGCAAGCAACGAATAGTCATCCGATACGTTACGCATGTCGACTCCAAGATCGTTATATTGTGAGATCCAGTTCCAGTCTTTTTCGATATTTGACGCGTTTACAACCAGCAGATACTTCTCATCAGCCATCATGTACACGATCAGATCATCAACGATCCCGCCATCATTGTTAGGCAGGCAAGAATATTGTGCGCGGCCGGGAGTCAAAACCGAGGCATCGTTCGAAGTTACTTTTTGGATCAGTGCAAGTGCATTCGCGCCGGATAAGATAAATTCACCCATGTGTGATACGTCGAAAACGCCCACACTGTTTCGTACGGTTTCATGTTCGGCATTCACGCCTTCATAAGTAATTGGCATATTGTAACCCGCAAATGGCAGCATCTTGGCGCCAAGTTGTTCGTGGATGTGCGTCAACGCAGTGTTTTTCATTGGTGGCAGATATAAATTTTAAGTGGCTAATGTATCAAAATTTCCTAAATTTAAAGTTGAATCGTCTTTATAATTCGTCTAACTTGAAGCTGTTCCTGCTTTACGCTATATCCCGTCTGCAAAGCACCGCAACGGCGCCCTTTTCAGCCGGGGATGCCGCTTCACACGAGCGGAGCGAACTGGCGAAGCAATCAGGGCTAGGACGTTCCGGAAAAAGAGTATTTATAGATTAAAATCGGATTCCATTTTGTAATAGTAGTAGTAGTTGCTAAATAACATGCAGGAGTCACCGTTCTAAATCCACGGAAACGAAGATGTAATTTTTTTAGTAGCTTATAATCCCTGCATCTGTGGCCGAAACACCCGGAAATGAAAACATCAACAGTTAACCGAAACACAATCCTGAAGTTGTATAAACAGGTTATACCCACCGCGCACAAAGGCACGCAAGGCCACGCCTTGATCATCGGCGGCAGCTATGGAAAAATTGGCGCTGTGGTTTTGGCTGCGAAAGCTGCGTTGCATACTGGCTGCGGACTCGTAACGGCTTTTATCCCGGAGTGCGGCTACGAAATATTGCAAAGCACATTTCCCGAGGCAATGACGCTGACCGATATTCAGCGGAAGCACATTTCAAAAGTGGAATTTGATCTATCTCCGCAGGCAATCGGAATCGGACCGGGAATGGGGCAGGAGCCACAAACGCAAAATGCTTTTCATGAGTTTCTACAGCGAGTTTCAGTGCCGTTGGTGATGGATGCCGACGCTTTGAATATGCTTTCTGCAAACAAAAGCTGGCTGAATCTGGTTCCAGAAAATTCGGTACTTACCCCGCACCCGAAAGAGTTTGAAAGGCTGGCAGGACCCTTTTTAAGTAAAGCCGACAGATTTGAAAAAGCATTAAGATTTGCGGCAAAATCAGGTATTGTACTGGTGCTGAAAGACGCGCCTACGTTTATCGTTTACAAAGATGAAGTTTACGAAAATACAACAGGAAATGCAGCACTTGCAACTGCCGGAAGCGGCGATGTGCTTACCGGAATGATCACCAGCCTA
This sequence comes from Flavobacterium sp., assembly GCA_036386895.1. Classification (GTDB taxonomy): domain Bacteria; phylum Bacteroidota; class Bacteroidia; order Flavobacteriales; family Flavobacteriaceae; genus Flavobacterium. The sequence goes on along the minus strand of DASVUR010000004.1, from coordinate 314,931 downwards.
ATCGCTCAAAGTTATGATCCGCTTGAGGCTGCTATGCTGGGTGTTTATCTACACGGACTCACAGCTGATATTGCGCTTCCCGAAACAGGCACTCAGTCGTTTATCGCTTCTGATATCATCCGGAACATCGGAAAGGCATACCTGTCGTTGCACTAAGACAGACTCCTTCGGACGGGGTGATCGTCACATGCTGATATTTGTACGGCCATTGCTTGCGTATTACCGCGTATTTGCGGAATTTTGAAGTCCAAACCAAACAACATGGACAATACCCATTATATCAGCACCGACTTGCTGACGCTGGAGACGCTGAACCGCATTATCTCCGAACAACAAAAACTTTCCCTATCTGACGAGGCAACAATTAATATTCAAAAATGCCGCGAATATCTCGACAGCAAAATGCAGTCGCATGCCGAGCCGATTTATGGGATCAATACGGGGTTTGGCTCACTCTACAATATTAAAATTTCCAACGAAAATCTTACTAAACTGCAAGAAAACCTGGTAATGTCGCACGCATGCGGAACAGGCGAGGAGGTTCCGCAGGAAATAGTAAAAATCATGCTACTGCTAAAAATCCAATCGCTTGCTTATGGAAACTCAGGTGTGCAGTTAGACACGGTTGAGCGGCTGGTTGATTTCTATAATAACGACGTTTTTCCGGTCGTCTATACACAAGGTTCACTAGGCGCCTCGGGCGATCTTGCGCCACTTGCGCATTTGTCACTGCCGCTACTTGGTGAAGGAGAAGTATATCACGATAACAGGAAAGTAGATTCAAAAGAGGTGCTTTCGAAATTTGGCTGGCAGCCCATCGTGTTGCAGTCCAAAGAGGGTTTGGCGCTATTGAACGGTACACAGTTCATGGCTGCTTACGGCGCGCATGTGCTGATCCGGGCGTGCAAATACTCGTATTTAGCAGATCTTATTGGTGCCATTTCACTTGAAGCTTTTGACGGAAGGAAAGAGCCATTTAACGAACTGATTCATCTTATCCGACCTCATAAAGGACAAATCGTCACGGCATCAAGGATGAATCAATTTCTGGAAGGAAGCGAAATCCTCGCCCAACCCAAGCAGCATGTTCAGGACCCGTATTCTTTCAGATGTATTCCGCAGGTTCACGGCGCATCAAAAGACGCAATAGATTATGTGAAGCGCGTTTTTAAGACCGAGATCAACTCGGTTACCGACAATCCAAACATATTTATCGACAGCGACCAGATCATTTCAGGCGGTAATTTCCACGGACAGCCGCTGGCGTTGGCGCTCGATTTTCTAGTAATTGCGCTAGCAGAACTAGGCAGTATATCCGAACGACGAACCTATCAACTGATCTCAGGGTTACGCGGGCTTCCCGCTTTCTTGGTAGAGAATCCCGGGTTGAATTCCGGCTTTATGATTCCGCAGTACACAGCCGCCAGTATCGTCAGCCAGAACAAGCAATTGGCGACTCCGGCCAGCGTTGACAGTATAGTGTCGTCAAACGGACAGGAAGATCATGTCAGTATGGGAGCAAACGCAGCTACAAAAGCACTACGTGTGATGGATAATCTTGAAACAATCCTCGGAATCGAACTAATGAATGCCGCCCAGGCAATCGAATTTAGACGACCACTGCAGTCGAGCGATTTTATCGAGATGTTCCTGAAATCGTACCGGAGTGAAGTACCGTACGTCAAACAAGATAGGATTCTGCATTATGATATTAAGAAGTCAGTGCAATTTTTACGATCGTTTCAGATCGAAGATGATTTGCTGAACTAGTAGATATCGCTGCTTATTTCATCTTAATGTTCTTTTCGATAGCAGAGATCATTTCGCCGGCAATGTCTTTGTTTGTAGCGCCTTCAATGCCTTCAAGTCCGGGTGAAGAATTGACTTCAAGCAAAAGCGGTCCTTTCGACGACCTTATAATATCCACACCGGCAACTTTTAAATCCATTGCTTTGGCCGCTTTAATGGCGATGCGTTTTTCCTCAGACGTGATTTTAATAACTGAGGCTGTTCCACCTAGATGGATGTTTGCCCGAAACTCCCCTGGAAGCGCCTCACGCTGAATTGCAGCAACTACTTTTCCGTCGATTACAAAACATCGGATATCTTTTCCATTTGCTTCTTTAATAAACTCCTGAACCAAAATATTTGCGTTCAGGCTTTTAAATGCATTGATCACACTTTCCGCCGCTTTTTTGGTCTCGGCCAATACAACACCTTTTCCTTGTGTTCCTTCTAATAGCTTGACAATTAGAGGCGTACCTCCAACCATCTTAATCAGATCATTAGTATCGAGAGGTGAGTTTGCAAACCCTGTCGTCGGAATATCGACACCATGGTTCAGCAGTAATTGAAGCGAATATAATTTGTCCCGCGATTGTGTTATTGCAGAAGCGGAGTTCAACGTGTAAACTTTTAAGGCTTCAAATTGTCGCGTCAAGGCGCAGCCGTAGAATGTGATGCTCGGTCGGATACGCGGAATTATGGCATCAAACTCACTTAGAATTTTCCCGCCACGATAATGGATTTCGGGGGTTGTCGCGTCAAGTTTCATGTAACATTCCTTGATGTTCAGGAAATGCATTTCATGACCTCTGACTTCACCAGCTTCCATAATCCGCTTGTTGCTATACAAATCGGGATTGCTTGCCAACACACCAATTCGGAGTCCGGTTTTGGCTTTGTCAGCAGATTTATACAGCTCCTTCAGAACGTCGCTCGATGGCTGGCCCAGCAAATACTTCTGTGACGGATCTACAAGCACGCGTCCGCTCATCGCTTCGCGTCCTAAAAGCATGCGAAAACCCATTGAATCACGGTTTGTCAGCGTTACCTCAATTGGCCAATGTTGACCGCCAATTTCAAGCTCAACACCAATAACATAACGTTGCTCGCGAAAGCCGCTTGAACTTTTGACAATTCGTTTGTCAACCAACGCCGACTCGCAATGAATCACGGTCTTGGCGTTGTTTTGTATGGGGTTGATATCGAACTTCACCCAATTCTGCCCATCTTTAATAAAAGGGGCGATATTGATCGCGTGCAACGCAGAAGTCTTTGCGCCTGAGTCGACCCGTGCTTTGATCGTTGGTATTCCGAGGGTTGGAAACGAACACCATTCTTCGCTCCCGACTATAACTTTTTCTTGTAGCATATTATCGTATTGTAACATCGTTGACCGTATCAAAAGTAGAAATTGTTTTCGGATTGCAATGTGATTTAGTAAAACATTAAACCCGTCCTGTTATATTAACAGAACGGGTTTCAAAATAAATCAAAACAAGCCGTTTATCCTTAATTTGTTGGCTCTTCCGCTTTTTGTACAGTCACGGTAAGTTCCTGTGAAGCTTCATCCAGATCCATGATGATCTCGTCGCCACTAGAAATTTTTGAAGTGATAATTTCTTCGGCCAGGGCATCTTCCACATAACGTTGTATAGCTCGTTTTAGCGGTCTGGCACCAAATTGCTTATCGAATCCTTTGTCGGCTATAAACGCTTTTGCAGCATCGGAAAGTTTTAAGTTGTAACCTAACTCAGAGATTCTGGCATATAGTTTCTTAAGTTCAATTTCGATAATAAGATCGATATGCTCTTTTTCAAGAGGATTAAATACAATTACATCGTCAATTCGGTTCAGGAATTCCGGAGCAAACGCTTTTTTAAGTGCATTTTCAATGATACTTCGTGAGTTTTCATCAGACTGTGCTACTCTTGCGGCAGTTCCGAATCCGACACCTTGTCCGAAATCCTTCAACTGGCGTGCACCGATATTCGAGGTCATAATAATGATTGTGTTCTTAAAATCGATTTTTCGCCCGAGGCTATCGGTTAAATAACCGTCGTCGAGCACCTGTAGCATCATGTTGAATACATCAGGATGTGCTTTCTCGATCTCGTCAAGAAGCACAACACAGTACGGTTTTCTTCTAACTTTCTCTGTCAGTTGTCCGCCTTCTTCATATCCTACGTATCCCGGAGGCGCTCCAACCAAACGTGAGATCGCAAATTTTTCCATGTACTCGCTCATGTCTATACGAACCAGCGCGTCTTCAGAATCAAACAGTTCTTTTGCTAGGACTTTTGCAAGTTGTGTCTTACCAACACCAGTTTGCCCAAGGAATATGAACGATCCGATCGGACGGTTCGGATCTTTCAATCCTGCACGGTTACGTTGAATGGAACGAGCAATTTTAGTGACCGCGTCTGCTTGTCCAATTACCTTGTTCTGAATTAGTTCAGGTAGTTTAGCTAACTTGTTGCTTTCTGTCTGTGCGATACGGTTGACAGGAATTCCGGTCATCATCGAAACAACATCTGCAACGTTGTCTTCAGTTACCTGGATGCGGTTGCTCTTCGACTCTTCTTCCCATTGCTCCTGTGCAATAGCAAGGTCTTTTTCAAGACGTTTTTCGTCATCTCGAAGTTTGGCCGCTTCTTCGTATTTCTGTTTCTTTACAACCGAGTTTTTAAGTTCCCGAACTTCTTCAAGCTGGCGTTCCAGGTCAAGAATTTGCTTTGGAACATCGATATTCGTAATGTGGACGCGTGATCCCGCTTCGTCTAAGGCATCAATGGCCTTGTCCGGCAGGAAGCGCTCAGACATATACCTGTTTGTCAGCTTAACACACGCTTCAATTGCCTCAGGCGTATACGTCACGTTATGGTGGTCTTCGTATTTATTCTTAATGTTGTTCAGGATCGTGATTGTCTCTTCGACAGAAGTCGGTTCAACAATAACCTTCTGGAAACGCCGCTCCAAAGCACCATCTTTTTCGATATACTGACGATATTCGTCAAGTGTCGTAGCACCGATGCACTGTATTTCGCCTCTTGCCAGAGCAGGCTTGAACATATTTGAAGCGTCGAGTGATCCGGTAGCGCCGCCTGCGCCAACAATAGTGTGGATCTCATCAATGAACAAAATAATATCATCGTTCTTTTCGAGTTCGTTCATCACGGCTTTCATACGTTCCTCGAACTGGCCGCGGTATTTTGTACCGGCGACGAGGCTTGCCAGATCCAGGGTTACGACACGTTTGTTAAAAAGGATCCGTGAAACCTTCTTTTGAATGATTCGAAGTGCAAGTCCTTCGGCAATTGCCGATTTACCAACACCTGGCTCACCGATAAGCAGCGGATTATTTTTCTTGCGGCGGCTAAGTATTTGAGAAACGCGCTCAATTTCCTTTTCACGGCCTACAACAGGATCCAGTTTCCCTTCTTCTGCCATTTCGGTCAGATCGCGCCCAAAATTATCAAGAACAGGCGTTTTTGATTTTTTATTGGACTTATTTGCAGGATTGTTAAAATTCCCTTCTTTCAGACTGTCATCTTGTCCTGAATCGTCGTTATACGATTCATTACGCGGAAGGTTCTCTAAGTATTCGTCTTCGTTTGGCGTCATATTTAAATATTGTTCTTTAGCGTTGTCGTAATCAATTTTCAATTTGTTGAGCAACTTGGTCGTGGGGTCGTTTTCATTTCGCAGAATGCATAACAACAGGTGCGCAGTGCTTATTGACGTGCTCTGGAATACCTTGGCTTCTAAAAATGTAGTTTTCAGAGCCCGTTCCGCCTGGCGTGTCAGGTGTAGGTTCTTCTTCTCATTGCTGATGTCGATGCTCGGGTTTGCAGGGCTTAGTATTTCTACTTTTCGTCGCAAATGATCGAGGTCGACCGACAGGTTGTTGAGTATATTTATAGCCTTCCCGTTTCCGTCTCTAAGGATGCCCAGCATAAGATGCTCCGTGCCAATAAAGTCGTGGCCCAATCGAAGGGCTTCCTCTTTACTGTAGGTAATCACATCTTTTACCCTTGGTGAAAAATTATCATCCATAATATCTGAGTGTATAGTAATTTGTGTTTTTTATCTCTACAGCCTTCGCAATAATCGTACCTGCTGGAAAGTACTGACAGCTAATTGACAAAAAATAAATAAATATAGGCGTTAAATAATGGCTAATTTATCAACTAAAATGCGGCAAAATATTGTTAATAATTCTGTCAATTTCACTTTCGATAATGTACGAAAAATGCTCGTAAAAGGTTATATTAGCAGGATTTTTTTAACGATTAATTAATTAAAGTAAAAGTATGTCTGACGGAGATAAGTTAATTCCGATTAACATCGAAGATGAAATGAAAACGGCGTATATCGATTACTCGATGTCGGTTATTGTGTCACGTGCGCTTCCCGATGTCAGGGATGGTTTAAAGCCTGTTCACAGAAGAGTTCTTTACGGAATGTACGAACTTGGCGTGCTCTCTAACAGGGCACATAAGAAGTCAGCGAGAATCGTAGGGGAAGTCTTAGGTAAGTACCACCCGCATGGCGATACATCGGTTTATGACGCAATGGTACGTATGGCTCAGGAATGGAGCCTGCGCTATTTGCTCGTGGACGGACAAGGAAACTTCGGATCAGTCGATGGTGACAGCCCAGCGGCAATGCGATATACAGAGGCCAGGATGAAAAAGATTTCTGAGGAGATCATGGCTGATATTGATAAGGAAACCGTCGACTTCCAGCTAAACTTCGACGACACACTATACGAACCCAAAGTTATGCCTACCAAGGTGCCGAACCTCCTGATCAACGGAGCCTCGGGTATTGCAGTGGGTATGGCAACCAATATGCCGCCGCATAATCTTACAGAAGTGATCGACGGAACTCTTGCATATATCGACAATACCGATATCGAAGTAGATGAGCTGATGAATCATATCAAAGCGCCCGATTTTCCTACAGGAGGCGTGATCTACGGTTATGAAGGTGTCCGGGAAGCGTTCAAGACGGGCCGTGGCCGAATCGTCATGCGTGCTAAAGTCATGTTTGAAGAAGTGGAAGGACGCGAATCGATTATCGTAACGGAAATTCCGTATCAGGTCAACAAGGCCGATATGATTAAACGTACGGCCGACCTGGTAAACGAAAAGAAAATTGAAGGTATTGCCAACATCCGCGACGAATCGGATCGAAATGGTATGCGTATCGTTTACATCCTGAAGCGTGATGCAGTGCCGAACGTGGTGTTGAATACTTTGTATAAGTTCACACAACTGCAATCGTCGTTCAGCGTAAACAATATTGCGCTTGTAAACGGGCGTCCACAGATGCTTAACCTGAAAGACCTGATCCATCATTTTGTAGAGCATCGTCATGATGTTGTGGTTCGCCGTACACAGTTCGACCTTCGCAAAGCAGAAGAAAGAGCGCACATTCTCGAAGGTCTGATCATTGCTTCAGATAACATTGATGAAGTAATTGCGATCATTCGGGGTTCCAAAAACACTGATGAAGCCCGTGAAAAGTTGATGACGCGGTTCAGCCTGTCGGACATTCAGTCGCGTGCCATTGTAGAAATGCGTTTGCGTCAGCTAACCGGCCTTGAGCAGGACAAGCTTCGCGCTGAGTATGAAGAAATCATGAAGTTGATCCAACGTTTGAAAGATTTGCTTGCCAGCAAGGAGCTTCGTATGGAACTTATAAAAGAAGAGCTAAGGGAAATTCGCGATAAGTATGGTGACGAACGTCGCTCTGTAATCGAATATTCGGGTGGCGATGTCAGCATAGAGGATCTTATCGCCGATGAACATGTAATTATTACCATTTCGCACGCAGGCTATATCAAACGTACACCACTATCTGAATATAAAACCCAGAACAGAGGAGGCGTAGGGCAAAAGAGCGCCGGTACACGCGACCAGGATTTCCTTGAGCACATGTATGTGGCGACGAACCATCAATATATGATGTTCTTCACGCAAAAAGGAAAATGTTTCTGGATGCGGGTCTACGAAATTCCGGAAGGAAGCAAAACCAGCAAAGGCCGCGCGATACAAAACCTTATCAACATTGAAAGCGACGACAAAGTCAAAGCATTTATCTGTACGCAGGATCTGAAAAATCAGGACTACATCAATTCGCATTACGTCATCATGGTAACCAAGCAAGGGATCGTCAAAAAAACATCGCTTGAGCAGTATTCGCGACCGCGTGTCAATGGTGTTGCTGCAATTACGATCCGTGAAGACGACGAACTACTGGAAGCAAAACTTACCAATGGCGAAAGCCAGATACTAGTAGCGGTAAAATCCGGTAAACTGGTTCGCTTTGAAGAAAGCAAAACAAGGCCCATGGGACGTACTGCTTCCGGTGTGCGCGGGATAACGCTTGCCGACGATAATGATGAAGTGATTGGTATGGTTTCTGTTAACGACATGAGTAGCGAGATTCTCGTCGTAGCGGAGAACGGTTACGGTAAACGCTCAAGCCTCGACGAATATCGTGTTACGAACCGTGGAGGTAAAGGTGTAAAGACCCTTAACATTACTGAGAAAACGGGGAAACTCGTATCCATTAACAATGTAACCGACGCCGATGATTTGATGATCATTAATAAATCAGGGCTTACCATCCGAATGGCCGTCGAAGATCTACGTGTCATGGGACGTGCAACACAAGGCGTGAAGCTGATCAACATCAAAGGAAATGACTCGATTGCCGCCGTGACCAAAGTAATGAAAGAGGAAGAGGAAGTTGCACTCGAAGCTGCAATTGAAGAAATGGAAGGTACCGACAAGCCGGATATCTCAGACATTTTAAGCGATGGCGAGGAACAAAAAGATGCGGATACTGATACTGAAGAATAATTAATTTTACGTATTATGAATAAACAACAATTTACAATAGCTGCGGCGCTGTTCATCTCCTTGGCAGGTCATGCCCAGAAAGAGGAGTTGAAGGCGCTCAAAAAGATCTACGATAAGGACACCCCTACAGCAAAAGACATAACCGATTATCGTGCTGCATTAGATCAGGCGACTCCGTTAATGGGCGCTGCATCTGCATCTGACCGCGCATATTTCGATTATTATCAGGCATCCGCACCTTGGGTTGAGTTGTCTACAGGAGTAAACAAAACCAATCCGCAAATTGCTTTAAGCAAGATTACAGGGTCCGATGTATCACGTTTCTCAGCTGCATCTGCCGCTGTAATTGAACTCGAGAAGAATGCCGGGAAAAAGGTGTTGACCGAAGGGGTCACAAAAACAATTGCAAGGATAAAGCCCCAATTGTTAAGCTATGCAGTTCAACTTGGTGATAAAAAAAAGTTTCGCGAAGCAGCAGATATTCTATATGCGGTTTATCAGCTTGATAAAAGCGATGCAGACAACCTGTATTACGCGGCAAATTACGCTGTCGATGCTAAAGACACCGAAGCTGCATTGCGCTATTACAGGGAACTGGCCGACATCAATTATTCAGGTGAAGGAACGTTATATTTTGCAACTTCACTTGCCAGCGACAGAGAAGAATCGTTTGCGTCTGAGGCAGAAATGATGAAATTTGTCGGATTAAAGACGCATACTAAACCTCGTAAAGAGGCAGTTCCGTCAAAAAGAGGTGAAATATACAAAAGCATCGCCGTCCTATTGCTGTCGCAGAACAAGACAGATGAGGCAAAAGCAGCATTCACAAAAGCCCGTGCCGAAAATCCTAATGACACGTCGCTAATGCTTTCTGAGGCCGATTTGTACCTGAAGCTGAACGAAATGGATAATTATAAGCGTTTAATAGGTGAAGTGCTGGCAAAAGATCCAAACAACGCGGTACTCACCTATAATTTAGGAGTTGTGGCACTAAATGGCGGACAGCCGGCTGAAGCAGAAAAGCATTTTCTTCGCGCCGTTGAACTTGATCCTACATCGGCTAACGCCTATATTAACCTCGCAGCAATAAAACTCCAGGCTGATGAGAAGCTGGTTGAGCAAATGAACAAACTCGGAACTTCGGCAGCCGAAAATAAACGTTATGACCTTTTGAAGGCCGAGCGCACCAGGCTGTTTCAGGGTACGTTGCCATATCTTGAAAAAGCACACGAACTTCAGCCTGAAAACGCGACGGTAACGGACAACCTCATAAGTGTTTATAATTATCTTGAAATGAAGGATAAGTACAATGCGCTAAAGGCAACCAGAAAATAAGAATATCTTTAGAAAACAGAGGCCGAATTATTAGTTCGGCCTTTTTTTATATATACTTTTTAATTACACGCAATTTGTGGGTGTGGCGGTTGACATCGGCGTTATAAATCCCGAGATGGTCCAAACGGTCAATGCGCACCTTTCCGCTGGCGTGGATAATATAGTTGTTTTCCATTATAATGCCAACGTGAGTGATCCGGCCTTCTTCATTGTCAAAAAAAGCGAGATCACCCGGTTCGCTTTCTTCGATAAAACTTAACGCTTCACCTTGAAGCGCTTGCTGCGACGCGTCCCGGAGCAACTTGTAGCCGTTAAGTTTGTAAACCATTTGCGTAAATCCCGAACAGTCAATTCCGAACGGTGTTTTTCCTCCCCAAAGATAGGGTGCGTTCAGGTACATAAAGGACGTGGGTACAATTTCGACCTTGGCTTTGGTTCCGGAAACTTTTAATCCTTCAAAATCAAAGTGCGTCACGTTAATGTTTTGATGGAAAAGAAAATTAAGAGACGCTCCTAATGGAACGGGCATTAGTACGTTGCCCGGAGCCGTTACGTATTCGACAAGATCTGAATTTAGCACTGGGCGCTCTTCCGATAGTATTTTAAAATCAGATCCGGCGATGGGCTGAAACTGCTTTACATCGACCCAACCTTCGTATGTATCATAATCCAGCCGAATTTTTGCCCATTGCTTTTGCTGTTCAATTATTTCGAAATGCTCACCGAACAAAACCTGCGATACAATTTCGCTACGATCGTTTGGTTCAATTCGCAAAGGGATGATGGCGAGGTTACAGATTCCGAACATTCAGATGTTTTTGGTTTTCAGTTGGGGTTAAGCCCTTTCAATCACGATCGCCGATGCGCCGCCGCCGCCGTTACAAATTGCTGCGGCGCCAATTTTTGCATTGTTTTGCTCAAGTACATTCAGAAGTGTTACAATGATGCGTACACCGGAACATCCCAGCGGATGGCCGAGTGAAACCGCGCCACCATTTACGTTTACTTTGTCCGGGTTCAAATTAAGAATCTTCATATTAGCCAGTCCCACAACTGAAAATGCCTCATTAAATTCAAAAAAGTCAACGTCTTCAATAGACATTCCTGCTTTTGCCAATGCCTTAGGTAACGCTTTAGACGGTGACGTTGTAAACCATTTCGGTTCCTGTTCGGCGTCGGCGTAGCTTCTGATATAAGCCAAAGGCTTTAATCCTAACGAGGCAGCTTTTTCTTCGCTCATTACCACTACAGCTCCGGCGCCATCGTTTATTGTAGATGCGTTTGCCGCTGTAACAGTACCTTCCTTTGTGAAAGCCGCGTTAAGTGATGCAATCTTGTCCAACTTAACGTTGGTATACTCCTCATCTTTGGTCACCATAATTGGATCTCCTTTACGTTGCGGAACAGCTACAGGTACGACTTCGTTAGCAAATTTTCCGGATTCCCATGCTTTCGAAGATCGTTCGTAAGATTGAATCGCATATTTGTCCTGATCCTCACGCGATATGTTGTATTCGCGAGCACAGTCATCAGCGCAAACTCCCATAGCATTGTTATCGTAAGCATCGGTGAGTCCATCTTTTTGCAATCCGTCTATCATCGTTGCCGGGCCAAACTTGTTCCCGTTACGCAGATGTAGATAATGCGGGATCATGCTCATGTTCTCCATTCCGCCTGCTACGACAATTTCTGCGTCGCCAGCCTGAATTGCCTGGGCAGCCAGCATCACGGCTTTCATTCCGGATGCGCATACCTTGTTAACGGTTGTTGCTACAACGGAGTCAGGTAATCCAGCCAAACGGGAAGCCTGACGGGCAGGTGCTTGTCCTACGCCAGCCTGGACGACATTTCCCATATAAACTTCCTCAACAAGGTTATAATCCAGATTGATTTTATCTAATGCGCCTTTAATAGCAGCAGCACCAAGTTGCGGTGCGGTCACGGTTGACAGTGCGCCAAGGAAACTTCCAATAGGTGTACGTGCTGCAGAAACGATAACAACTTTTTTGCTCATGATAATGATTTGTGTTTGATGATGCGAATTTAAGCAAATTATGTTGAAAATACGATTGGTAGGATGAAGAAGGAAATGAACGAGGAAGTCGGTGCGCAAAAGCAAAAGTGAACTTGTTGTAAAGTGTGAGTATGCGCTTGAGAATGAGGATGAAGCAATGAGTGATAAAATTTTGCACAAAAAAACTTGTTGATTTGTTGCGGAATTTAACTTGAACCGTTACATTTGCAACCGCTTAAAAGTTCTACGTTCTTAAGCATGGAGAGTTGCCTGAGAGGCCGAAAGGACATGTTTGCTAAACATGCGTATGGGAAACTGTACCAAGGGTTCGAATCCCTTACTCTCCGCAGATTTTTTTCGGGGTGTAGCGTAGCCCGGTCATCGCGCCTGGTTTGGGACCAGGAGGTCGCAGGTTCGAATCCTGCCACCCCGACATAAAAACTTTTCCATTAAGTTTTAAAACACAAATGGGTGCATAGCTCAGCTGGATAGAGCACCTGCCTTCTAAGCAGGCGGTCGAAGGTTCGAATCCTTCTGCGCTCACGACCTAAAACCACTGTATTACCAGTGGTTTTTTCTTTCCAAAAGTTTTGACTAAAGTTCTCCTTGCCTTCATAGCAAATACTTTGACAAATTAATAGCTACAAATCCGACTTCCGGTTTCAATGTTATAGCACCTTCCGCGAGGTTTAATAATCGGATGCTTGATCAAATCACAATTATTTCGGATATTGCAACAAATAGGTTATATGAAAGCTGTAGTCCTTCTTTTTTTGTCGGTTTTAGTTGCATGTGGTAATGCGCAGACGCTTCCGGTAAACGACGAAGCGCCGGCAGATAAAATACCTGTCAGCGATACCACCTTTGTAAACCTTCGCGATTTCAGCACCGACTTCATATACGACATGCGGTATGCGAGAACCGATAATTTCCTGAATGCGCAAGTATACGAATGCGCCGAGTGCTACCTGCGTTACAAGACGGTAAAAGCTTTGTTGGCCGCGAGCAAAAAAGCAGTGGCTAAAGGGTATCAGATTGCACTGTTTGATTGCTACCGTCCGACCGATATTCAGAAGAAGATGTGGAAAATTGTTCCAAATCCGATTTATGTTGCCGATCCCGCTAAAGGATCCATCCATAACAGAGGAGGCGCAGTAGATATTACCCTGGTAGATGCGACGGGAAAAGCGATTGACATGGGAACCGACTTTGACCATTTTGGGCCAGAAGCTGCACATTCCTACATAAAGCTTTCAGAACAACAGCTAAATAACCGGAAAACGCTATCAGAAATAATGACCGCGTCCGGATTTACAATTTTTGAAAGCGAATGGTGGCATTATAATCTGGTAGGCTCAGCCAAAGATCCGATTTCGAATTTCAAATGGGATTGTTATTGATTTGCGAGGCAGCGCAACGTAGCCAGAAAATAATGCTGCGGATCGTAAGTCTGCTGGTGAAGCTCAGATTTTAATTGACTTGGAAAAATATAATCGGCTGTTTCGGTAGTGTATTTTATCCGCATCAGCGTAACGGGCGAATTCATCAGTTCTTCAACATTGGAGTTTACAAACATGAAAGTCCCTGTTATGATGTTGTTGTTAAAGCCTTGGTTGTTCCGGACACTAGTGCCGCAAGTAAGTTCGTCAACATGACGCAACGTAACGATTTTTCCGTTATCCAGTTGAAGATAAAGCCGGGCATTTTTATCGAGACAATTGGACGGGATAAAATCTTTGCTTCGGGAAATCATTTGCACCTTCAGCATCGGAACTTTATTTACAAGTGCCAAAGAAAAATACACGTAAGATGACGTTCCGGCAAAATTCCGTTCATACACCAGATATTCCTTCGTCTCTTTTAGAGTTCCCAAGCTGTCGCTAACATCTACATCGAATTCACACGGTTCTTGGGCAAACCCATAACATTGTACAAGCAAAGCGGCAAATAAAAAGAGCGATTTCATCATTGCAGAATTTTGGTGCAAATTAAAACTATTTTATCGTCATTTAAATCGGTTGTGAAAAAACAATAGGTATTGCCGCCCTCGGCCATCTTCCACTTCTTTCGAATTTCGTCTACCTTTTCAGGAAAGTTCCGGGTGGTAATATTTGCTTTCTTACCCTGCAGAAACTGTTTCATCCGAGCTTTATTGTATGCAAAGCTGTTTTCGATCCGGAAAATCCTTCCAGGGAAGTCGGGGATTATTTCCTCCGCCGTGTAAAGATGCGAATGAGCGTGTAGTTTTGCCAGGGTAAACCATTGCGAAACCGTATTGAACCCACCGGCTTTCATGATTGCAGCATTTGGTTCATACAGGTATTGAAGCGGAACTTCGAGAAACGCTTCTGCAGATGATTCATCAGCAATAGTAAGGATGCTGGTTCGACCTTTGGTGATATTGACGGCGGTGATCTTTGCCGCGCCATTGTAACCGTATTCAATGGTCCACAGTAGTTCCTTAACCTCATTGTCCACCGCCAGCACGTGAATTTCCTTTACATTCCGTAGCTCGGATAAACCGGCTGATATATCTAAAATAGGCGCAGTTTTAACCAATAGGTGGTCTGCGTGATGGAAATACTCTGAAAGTAGCGCCGGAACGTTTGGCAGACAATCGTTCAGCATAAATACTTTGCCTTTTGCATCGTTTCGCCGCGACGGATCCAGGTATATCCAATCCCATTTCTTACCAATCTGCCGGAGCGTTTCAGTCCCGTCACCTGAGAAAAACTGAATATTTTGAGCTCCGAGAATAATTGAATTGTGATGCGCTATGCGCGATAATAGTTCATCCTGCTCGCAATGTGCCACCAGGCCGATCTTCTTCGAAAAGTAATAGGCATCCACGCCGAAGCCGCCGGTAAGGTCGATTAAAGATTTTCCGGAAACGAGCCCCGACTTATATTTAGCGGTTGTTTCGGATGATGTTTGTTCCACAGAAATTCTGGAAGGGTAGAGTATGCCCGCTTTCAAAAACCAGCTTGGAAGTTTTTCTTTTGCTTTCCCCCGGGCTGATATTTGGCCTAAGATAATTTGCCAGTCGAGTTCCGGAAACGGATTTTTAGTGAGGGCCAACTTCGAAACATCGGCTCCCGTATTGTTTATAATAAATTGTTGAACCTGCGGTTTCAGAACATCAAAGTCCATCAAATATTCTTGGTTAACACGCGTATGACCTTATTCTGCGGGAAGAATTCCTTCGCAACAACTTTCAAAATAGTATATAGTGGAACTGCGATGATCATCCCCATAATGCCCGATAGGAAACCTGCTATCAATATCACGAGAAAAATTTCGAGAGGATGCGAATTGACACTGCTTGAGAAAATCAATGGCTGGGAAACGTTGTTATCTATAACCTGGACAATCCAAAAACCAATCATTACATAAATTGTCGTGGGCAGGATTTCGCTCTGAAAATCGCTTCCAAGATTGCTGATCATCGTTAGCAAGGCTGCAAAAACAGACGCAATCAGCGGCCCCACGTACGGAATGATATTTAGCAGCGCACATATAAACGCGATTACAACGGCATTGTCGACACCGAAGATCAGCAATACGATCACATATAGTATAAACACGATAAAAAGCTGGATCAGCAGTCCAATGAAATACCTGGATAGCAGGTGGTTGATCTTTTCGATAGAATGCAGTATCTTGTCTTCATGCGCGGCCGGCAGTACTTTTTTAATACCATTGGTGAACATTGCACGGTCTTTCAAAAAGAAGAACGTAATAAAAAGAACCGACGCCAGGCCCATTCCGAAACTACTAATTGTACCCAGAATGGCATTCAGCAAATTCGGAATAAAGTTGAAGTTGATTTTTGAAGCAAAATTTGACTCACGCAGCATCTTCGCACCATCGATGTTGTGGCTTTCGAGAAATGCCGTCAGCTGATCGGCCAGATGCAAAGCGTTCTTTTCAATCTGCGTTGTATTTAAAACCGACAGGTTTTCTCCCTGCGACAATATCAAAGGCACGAACATCATAATGAACCCGAAAATGACCAACACGAATACGAGCATCGTTGTAATTGTTGCGAAGATGTTGTTGAACTTCAGCCGGCGTTTCATAAACCGCATTAGCGGTATGCCTATCATGGTCAGTATCATTGCAACAAGAAGGTAGATCAATACCGACTGGATTTTGAGCAATAACTGAAAAAGTACGTAAACCAGTACGATGACACCAACAGCCCTCAAAATTCCGTTTGCAATTGTCTTTGATGTTACCATATTAGCAGGATTAGTTATTAAATATATAATTCAGGATGTTGGCGCCCATCTTTAACGCTTTTTCTCGAACAGGCAACGGGTCATTATTGACCTCCGCATCTTCCCATCCGTCGCCCAAATCCGTTTCATAGGTGTATAAAAGCGCAAGTCGGCCTTCAATAAAAATTCCAAATGCCTGAGGACGCTTTCCGTCGTGTTCGTGGATTTTCGGAATGCCGCCGGCAAAAGCATACGGTTTCTGAAAAATGGCATGTGTCGCCGGAAGCTCGACAAGATCGTTGTTTGGAAACATCTTCTTAATCTCCTTTCGGATGTACTGATCCATTCCGTAATTGTCGTCAATATGCAGAAAACCGCCGCCATTCATGTAATCCCGAAGATTCATAACGTCGGAGTCGCTGAACACAACATTTCCATGCCCTGTCATATGTACCATTGGATAGGAAAAAAGTTCGGGACTAGAAGGTTCAACAGTTGCGGGTTTGGCCTTGATCCGGGTGTTGATGTTTTGGTTGCAGAATTTTATCAGGTTGGGAAGCGAAGTCGGATTCGCATACCAGTCGCCACCTCCGCTATATTTCAGAAGTGCGATTTCCTGTGCCGATCCAAGTTGGACAAGCAGAAGCAATAGTGGAAAGAGTATTTTCTTCATCGTTATTCGTTTACAAAAGCCGCGCTGTGACAGGCTACAATCGCCGCCGTTTCAGTACGAAGCCTTGTGTTACCTAAAGATACAGGAATGTAGTTGTATTCAAGCGCCATTTTAATTTCTTTTTGGGAAAAATCCCCTTCAGGGCCGATCAGCATTGTGAGATCTTCGCGCGGCTGCAGTATATCTTTCAGTAAGCGTTTCTGCGTGTCGTCGCAGTGCGCGATTAAAAGTGTTCCTTTTTGTTGTTGTTTTACGAAATCGGCGTAAGCCATGGGTTGGTTTAACTTTGGCAAAAAGTGTTGCAACGACTGCTTCATTGCCGATTGCAGAATTTTTTCGAAACGCTCTGTCTTGATAGTCTTACGTTCTGAACGATCGCAGATGATTGGCGTAATTTCTGAAATTCCGATCTCGGTCGCTTTCTCCAGAAACCATTCGAAACGATCGTTCATCTTGGTTGGTGCAACAGCCAGATGCAGATCGTAATTTGGTGTGGCAGCGTCCTGCACAGAAACAATCTTTACGATGCATTTCGTGTCGGAGCCGACTTCAATCTCAGTAGTAAACAATTGGCCTAAACCATTGGTTACAAAAACTTTGTCGCCGCCTTGTTTTCGAAGTACTTTAATAATATGCCGACTTTCTTCCTTATCAAAAGCAAAGGTTTCAGTAGCCGAATTTATCGTAGGGTTGTAGAATAATTGCATAACAGTTAAAACGTGGTCCTGGCTTTTGAGACAACGGAGCTGTCTTCAAAATTCTCCGCCAGATATTTATAATAGCCCACAATTCCGATCATTGCCGCATTGTCGGTTGTATATTCAAATTTCGGGATGTATGTTTTCCAGCCGTACCTTGATTCGGTATCTTTCAACGTTTGCCGGATTCCTGAATTTGCCGAAACCCCGCCACCGATCGCAATGCGGCTAACCCCGGTTTGGGCTACGGCTGCACGAAGTTTCTCCATCAGGATCGCTATAATTGTGTACTGGATCGAGGCACAAATATCGTTCATGTTCTGTGCGATAAAACCGGGATTTTCAGCTGTTTGTTTCTGAACAAAATATAATATTGCCGTTTTTAGTCCGCTGAAGCTGAAATTCAGTCCGGGAACTTTTGGCTTTGTAAACGCAAACGCAAGCGGATTTCCGTCTTTTGCAAATTTGTCTACCAACGGTCCGCCCGGATAAGGAAGTCCGAGAATCTTGGCACTTTTATCAAACGCTTCTCCAACAGCATCATCTGTAGTTTCACCAATAATTTCCATCTTGAAGAAATCGTCCACACGTACAATCTGGGTGTGGCCGCCACTAATGGTTAGCGCGAGAAATGGGAATTCAGGTTTCTCAAAACCTTCTTCATCTATGAAATGTGCGAGGATGTGCGCTTGCATGTGGTTTACTGAAATCAGCGGAATGTTAAGCGCGATTGAAAACGATTTTGCAAAGGAACTCGCAACAAGTAGCGATCCCATCAATCCCGGACCTTGCGTAAACGCTATAGCCGAAAGTTGCTCTTTTGTAACGCCCGACTTTTGCAAAGCAGCCGTAACAACGGGAACAATGTTTTGCTGGTGCGCACGCGATGCAAGCTCGGGAACAACCCCGCCGTACTGGTTGTGTATCTGTTGATTTGCCACAACATTTGAAAGTACCTTATCGTTATGTAACACGGCAGCCGCAGTGTCGTCGCAAGAACTTTCTATGGCAAGAATATAAACCGGCTTGTGTGGCATTAGCGGCAGGATATTTGGTTAATTGACTAAATCTTCAGTAAAAAATCCTATTTTTACAGTGTCAAAATTAGGTATTTTTTCAGCAGGTTCTTTATTATGCGCTGCAATAAAAGTTAAGTACAATTAAAACAACAGGCCGTTTCAGAAAGGGTATAAGAATACTATTGCGTTCGATCATCGGACTCATATTGTTTTTGCTGTTATTGGGAATTGCACTTTCAATGCCCGCCGTCCAAACCAGGCTTGGCGCTTTCGCAACCGAGAGGATCAACAAAGATTACGGCACTGATATCCGTGTGGAACGCGTTGCCTTATCGATCTTCGGGGGTGTAAAATTCCAAAACGTCCTGATCCTGGATCATAAGAAAGACACACTGATTTTCGCAAATCGTATCAAAACCAACATCTTAAGTTTCCGCCAGCTTTACAATGGCGATCTGCTCTTCGGTGATATCCGTGCCGAGAAAATGCTTTTCAACATGAAGCATTACAAAGGCGAAAAAGTCTCTAACTTCGATATCTTCATCCGCAAGTTCGACACAGGCAAGGCATCAACGAAGAAGTTCCTGATGAAAGCCGATAATATCTACGTTACAAACGGCCACTTCCTTGTTTCCGATGAAAACCTCTCAAAGCCTAAAACCCTCGATTTTACAAAATTGAACGCACAGCTAAGTGATTTTAAAATCTACGGTCCGGATATTTCCGCTACTATCAATGAAATGTCGCTCCAGGATCACCGCGGGCTTTTTGTAAAGAACATGAGCGCCGGTTTTGTGTATACAAAGACCAACATTAAGCTGAATAGCCTTGATCTGGAAACGGCTAACTCTTCGCTAAAAGGCGACGTCGTGCTTTCCTATATTAAAGGCGACTTCAAAGACTTCAATAATAAAGTCCGATTTGATATTAAAATCGAAAAGTCGAGTATCTCCACAAACGATATTTATTATTTCTATAAAGAAATGGGCCGCGACCGATTGCTGCGCCTGAGTTCACATCTCACGGGTACACTCAACAACCTCTCGGCTAAAGACTTGCGACTGACCGATAATACAAACTCTCAAATTATTGGCGACGCTGTGTTTCGCAACCTGTTCAGCAAAACAGGGCAAGGGTTTTACATGAAAGGAAGCTTTGATAAAGTTTCGTCGAATTATAATGATCTTGTTTCGCTCTTGCCGAATGTACTCGGAAAAAAACTCCCGTCTTCACTGCAAAAAATAGGACAGTTTAACCTGAAAGGCGATGCCGAAATTTCAACTACCGATATCGATGCCGATTTCTACATGACAACTGCTCTTGGTAATATTCGCTCCAAACTTGCAATGACAAACATTAACAATATCGATAACGCAGCATATGAAGGAAATATCGTCTTGGAGAATTTTAACGTCGGTGAATTTCTAGGCCGGAAAGATGTGGGTATTGTTAGTCTCGACCTTGATGTAGACGGAAAAGGCTTTACGCAAAAGCTTCTGGACACCCGATTTTCGGGCAAGATCTACAAAGTCCGCCTGATGGATTACACGTATACCAATATTACGGTAAACGGAAATTATACGAACCCGGTTTTTGAAGGGCAGGTTGGGATCAACGACCCGAACCTGTTTATGGATTTTGATGGCAGGATCAATCTCGGAAAGAAAGACATCGTTTACGATTTCCATGCAAACATCGATTATGCCAATCTTGGAAAGATGAAACTCGTGAAAAACGACTCCATCTCGGTGTTTAAAGGTGATTTGCGAATGAACGTTTCGGGCAACTCGCTTGACAATCTGCAAGGCGACATCCATATCACAGAGACTTCCTACCAGAACAAAAACGACACCTACTTCTTCGATGATTTCACGGTAAAATCAAGCTTCGATGCCGATCGTGTCAGAACGATTTCAATCAATTCGCCGGACATAATTGAAGGCCAGGTCGCTGGAAAATTTGAATTTAACCAAGTGCGGAAGATGATCGAAAACTCGATCGGGAGCCTGTATGCGAACTATCGTCCGAATAAAATTAAGAAAGGACAGTTCCTTAAATTTAATTTTTCAATTTATAACAAGATCATAGAGATATTTTATCCGGGAATTTCAGTCGGAAGCAACACCGTTGTCAGAGGCAACATCAATTCTGATGAAGGCGAATTCAAGTTCAACTTCAGCTCGCCGCAGATCACTGCATTTGAGAATTACTTTGACAAAGTTCGAATCGACATCGACAATAAGAATCCGCTTTATAACGCCTACATCGAAATAGACAGCATCCGGACGAAGTATTATAAAGTGTCCGATTTTAGCGTATTGAATGTGACAAGCAACGACACGCTGTTTATCCGGTCTGAGTTCAAAGGCGGGAAAACGGCAAGCGATTATTACAATCTTAACCTGTACCACACGATCGACCAGAAGAACAACATTATTGTAGGTGTCGACAAGTCCGAACTTAAGTTTAAAGAGTATCTATGGTATCTGAACGAGCAAGAAAATAAAGACAGCAAGATCGTCTTCGACAAAACATTTAAAAATTTTTCCATTGAGAATTTAATAATGTCGCATGAAGACCAGAAGATGCAGCTCGATGGTGTCCTTAAAGGAACCGCCAACAAAGACCTGAAGCTGACATTCGACAATATCGATCTAAGTAAAATTACCCCAGCTATCAACCGTTTTAAAATAGAAGGTGCCCTAAACGGCGAGATCAGTCTGCGGCAAAACAACAACATCTACCAGCCAACGTCCTCGCTGACGGTAGATGATTTAAATGTAAACGATATTCCGCTTGGCGACCTGAATGTTGACATCGACGGCAATGAGAATTTCTCGAAGTTTTACGTGAATTCTGTTCTGGAGAACCAAAGTGTGGAATCGTTTAAAGCCGACGGTGAGATAAGTATCGAAGGTAAAGAAACACGACTGGACGTGGATTTGCGATTCGACAGGTTCAACCTCGGAACCCTTGACGGATTGCTGGGCGGTGAAGCAATTTCAAATATTCGCGGATTTGTTTCAGGTGCGGCGGGAATCCGTGGAAACGTTTCCGATCCAAGCATTGACGGCCGTCTCTTTGTTGATGATGCGGCACTGACAGTTCCGTACCTTAACGTTGATTATGAGCTTGAGCGCAGGTCGATTGTAGATGTAACGGAAAATCAGTTTATCATTCGCCCCACAACAATAACAGATTCTAAATACAATTCGCAAGGAACACTCGAAGGTCAGATCCGACATGAAAAGTTTGGCGATTGGCGACTTGATCTTACAATCAGTTCCGACAGGCTGTTGGCACTCGACACCGGGTTTACTGAAGATGCAGCGTATTATGGAACGGCATTTATTGATGGCGTAGCCACAATTTCCGGCCCCACAAGCGGCTTGTTCATTAACGTGGACGCGAAATCGGAGAAAGGAACGTCAATTAAGATCCCGATTAATAATGACGAATCTGTGGGCAGCAACAGCTACATCCATTTTTTAAGCCCAAAGGAAAAATACAACCAGGATCGTGGCATCGTGGAAACAATCAGGAACTTCGGCGGATTGGAACTTAAATTTGAATTTGATATCACTGAAGATGCCGATATTGAAGTAATTCTCGATCCAAGCACTGGCCACGGAATGCAGGGCAGAGGTAAGGGAACATTGCTTTTCGAGATCAATACCCTTGGTAAATTCAACATGTGGGGCGATTTCCAGATATACGAAGGAATTTATAATTTTCGTTACGGCGGACTCATAGATAAGCGCTTTGCCGTTAAGAAATTTAGTTCCATTGTTTGGGAAGGCGACCCTTCGAGAGCGGTATTAAATCTGGAAGCGATTTACAAAACAACAGCGAATCCGGCCGTTTTACTGGAAAACCCGTCGGTAAACAAAAAAGTTCCGGTCGAGGTCGTAATTGGTGTCCGCGGAAGCCTTACAAACCCTGAACCCGACTTTAATATTAATTTTCCAACAGTAAGTTCGGTGCTTAAATCGGAAATACAATACAAGCTTGACGACAAAGATACACGTCAAACCCAGGCTTTATACCTGTTATCGTCGGGCGGATTTTTGAGTCCGGAAGGTGTGAGCCAGTCGGATTTTGCAGGAAACTTATTCGAACGCGCCAGCGGCCTTTTCAGCGATTTGTTTCAGGACGATGATGGTGTTTTTAATGTCAATGTTGATTATGTAGCCGCAGATCGACGTCCGGGAACGGAAACCGATGGCCGTGTAGGGTTTTCTGTGTCGACGCAGATCAACGAGCGTATTACAATTAACGGAAAGGTTGGTGTACCGATCGGCGGCATCAACGAGTCGGCTATTGTTGGCGATGTCGAAGTACAGTATCGCGTCAACGAAGACGGAACGCTCAATCTTCGCGTGTTTAACCGCGAGAACGACATTACCTATATAGGAGAGGGAATCGGTTATACGCAAGGCCTGGGGATTTCCTACGAAGTGGATTTTGATACGTTTGCCGAGCTCGTAAACAAAATCTTCAAGAACCAAAAACTTGAGCGCGCAAATTCGGCAAACCAAATTCAGGATTCAGAACTGCCGCCTGACTACATCGAATTCAAACCTAAAAAGGAGAAGAAAAAAGCTACTGCTCCAAAAGTGAATCAGGAAGCCGTTCCTGTTGAGGAATAGTCGAGCTGTTTCCCTCATTTCTTTCAACAAACAGATTCCCGTCTTACAAACTTATCAACGAAAACGATTGAAAAAGTAAGTAATTACTAATTTATTAATAACGTAGTTATGATACTGACCGGCGTTTCCTAAATTTACATTTTAATTCAATAATTAATGTCGAAAGCGATAAAAAAGATTGGCGTGCTGACTTCCGGTGGAGATTCTCCGGGAATGAACGCGGCAATCCGGGCTGTTGTGCGAACATGTGCCTACCACAGTATAGAATGTGTCGGAATCTACCGCGGTTACCAGGGAATGATCGAAGGCGACTTTAAAGAAATGGGTGCGCGTAGCGTGAACAACATCGTCAACAAAGGCGGAACAATCTTGAAATCAGCGCGTTCGAAAGAATTCATGACGCCCGAAGGTCGCGAAAAAGCACATAACAACCTTTTGAAAGCCGGGATTGATTCTTTGGTCGTTATTGGTGGTGACGGAACTTTTACCGGAGCCGACATCTTTAACCAGGAATTTGGCTTTTCGGTAATGGGAATCCCCGGCACGATCGACAACGACATCTTCGGAACAAGCCATACATTGGGTTACGACACGGCGCTGAACACTGTTGTGGAAGCGATTGACAAAATTCGGGATACAGCAAGTTCGCATAACCGTTTGTTTTTTGTGGAAGTCATGGGCCGCGATGCCGGACATATAGCCTTGAACGCGGGAATTGGCGCTGGTGCCGAGGAAATTTTGATACCCGAGGAAGATCTTGGTTTAGAAAGGCTACTCGAATCGCTTCAGAAAAGTAAAGCATCCGGAAAATCGTCGAGCATTGTTGTCATTGCTGAAGGAGATAAAATCGGTAAGAATGTTTTCGAATTAAAAGATTACGTAGAGACTAACCTTCCTGAATACGATGTTCGGGTTTCCGTACTCGGACATATGCAGCGCGGCGGATCGCCAACATGCTTTGATAGGGTGCTTGCCAGCCGGCTTGGGGTTAAAGCGGTCGAATCGCTGCTTGAAGGAAAAAGCAACTATATGGTTGGAATACTTGGCGACAAGATCACACTTACGCCATTACTCCAGGCTATTAAAGGACGCTCGGAAATTGATAAGGAACTGCTGCGCGTTTCCGACATCATGTCGACATAATCGAACTAAATAGTAACCGGCACAAGCGAAGGCTTTCTGCCCAAAAGCAACTAAAATGTCAAAAATTAAACTGGGAATAAACGGATTTGGACGTATTGGAAGGATTGTCTTCCGCGAAACGTACAACCGCGACAACGTAGAAGTCACTGCAATCAACGACCTGCTTGATGTTGAACACCTCGCATATCTGTTAAAATATGATTCTGTTCATGGACGATTCAATGCGAGTGTTGAAGTCCGCGACGGAAAACTATATGTAAACGAGCGCCATATCCGTACAACTTCTGAAAAAGATCCTGCAACTTTAAAATGGGATGAAGTAGGAGTAGACGTTGTTGCCGAATGTACCGGGATTTTCACAACGCTCGAAAAAGCACAATCCCACATTACTGGCGGGGCAAAAAAAGTTGTTATTTCGGCGCCATCAGCCGACGCGCCCATGTTTGTAATGGGTGTAAATCACGAAAAAATGACTGCTGCCGATACAATTGTATCCAACGCATCCTGTACTACGAACTGTCTTGCGCCACTTGCAAAGGTGATTAACGACAATTTCGGAATTGTAGAAGGGTTGATGACAACGATCCACGCAACAACTGCAACGCAACTTACTGTAGACGGTCCTTCACGTAAAGATTTTCGCGGTGGCCGCGCTGCGCTGCTAAATATCATTCCCGCTTCAACCGGAGCTGCCAAAGCGGTCGGAAAAGTAATTCCCGAACTAAACGGAAAGCTCACCGGAATGTCGATGCGGGTACCAACTGCCGATGTTTCTGTGGTCGATCTTACGGTGAAACTTGCAAAAGAAACATCGTATGAAGCGATCATGGAGGTGCTGAAAAACGCTTCTGAAACCGACTACAAAGGAATTTTGGGTTATACGGAAGACGATGTAGTTTCACAGGATTTTATCTCCGATCCACGAACATCAATTGTAGACGCAAAAGCCGGAATCGGGCTCACAAGCACTTTCTTCAAAATTGTATCGTGGTACGACAATGAGTACGGCTACTCCAGCAAACTGATCGACCTGTCAGTTCATGCTGCAGGCTTGAAATAGAAATTTAAATCCCGTTATGTTGCGTAGCGGGATTTATTTTTACATTTGAAGCTATTCCTGCTTTCACCTTTA
Organism: Flavobacterium sp.; assembly: GCA_036386895.1. Taxonomy (GTDB): domain Bacteria; phylum Bacteroidota; class Bacteroidia; order Flavobacteriales; family Flavobacteriaceae; genus Flavobacterium. The sequence goes on along the minus strand of DASVUR010000004.1, from coordinate 289,394 downwards.
TCTTTTGCAGTTCCTTCGCAGGCTCCGCAACCACAAAAGGATATCGGCTCTATCAGGGCTAGGGCTTCCTCCAACCAAACTAACTTCTTAAAACCAAATGAAATTATTAGTAGACAGCGGTTCCACAAAAGCAGACTGGATTGCCATTGACGACAACGCAAGAGTCTTGTTCACCACACAAACCCTCGGATTAAACCCGGAAGTGCTCGGAAAAGAAGAAGTCATTACAAGGCTGGAAGATAAGTTCGACATCTCACACAACAAGAAAAATGTCTCGCACCTGTTCTTTTACGGCGCCGGCTGCGGCACCGACCGAATGAAGGATTTCCTGGCTAAAGTATTTCAGGAGTATTTTCCAAACGCCGCCGTGTCGGTTCACGAAGATACATATGCAGCTGTTTATGCAACTACACCAAAAAACGAAAAAGCCATTGTAGCTATTCTCGGAACAGGCTCAAATTGTAGTTTTTTCGACGGGTTGATATTGCACCAGAAAGTCCAGTCGCTGGGGTATATTGCAATGGACGATTGTAGCGGAAACCAGTTTGGGAGGCAATTGATTCGTGGGTATTATTTCAATAAAATGCCAAAAGATCTTGCTACAGAATTTGAGTTGGCTTATAATCTTGACGCCGACGTTATAAAGCACAACCTATACAAAGAACCGAATCCAAACGCGTACCTCGCGACCTTTGCCAAGTTTCTGATCCAGCACAAAGAACACGAATTCTGCAGAAACATTATTTTACAGGGAATGGAAGATTTCGTTGATTTTTACATCAAGCAGTACGAAAATTATCGAGACGTGCCGGTACATTTTATCGGCTCAATAGCATTTTATCTGAAAGACGAGTTATCGGAAGTTTTGCAAAAGCACAAAATTCAGCTTGGCAATGTCCTCCGCCGGCCAATCGACGGATTGATTCAGTACCACGTACTAAACAAATAGCTACTTTACAGCAATCATTGAGATCTCAACCGTAACGCCTTTCGGTAAACCGGCAACCTGAACCGTTTCTCTTGCAGGAGCGGTTTCTTCGTCAAAATAACTGCCATAAACGCCGTTGATTTTGCCAAAGTCGTTCATGTCCATTATAAAGATCGTAGTCTTTACAACGTTCTCAAACGTCATATCGGCGGCTGCAAGAACTGCTTTCAGATTCTCCATAACCTGCCGCGTCTCCGTTTCGACGTTACCCAAAACCAGTTCCATTGTGGCAGGATCCAAAGCGATTTGACCTGACGTATATAAAGTACTTCCAGTCATCACCGCTTGGCTGTAGGGTCCGATTGGAGCAGGAGCAGATGACGTATTGATTATTTTTTTCATGTCGTGATTGTCTAATTTGTAGCGGTTTGTTTAATCCGGCTTTCTCCAGCTTTTTGTTTAAAATCGAAAACAGTCTTCCGGCGAAGCGGTTTTAGAAACCTATCTCAATACCCGGTCCGCCTGGTTTCGTTTATCATATTTGATGTCACTCAAAACACCCGATTTGATTCCGATGAAGAATCCCCAATACGGATTGTTGCCCATTGGCATCCAGTTGAAGTCCATTCGCCAGCTCAGCAAATCGCGTTCAAACCTGAGTTGGGTAAACGTAATTCCGTTTTGTACAAAATCGTATCCAGTCGAAATACCAATTTTCCATTTCGGTGTCAGATCAGTGTTTGCCGAGACCATCAGGGAATTGCCGGTAATCTCATTTTCCCGTGATGCGTTTCCGTAGGTAAGCGAATAGGCAAACGTTAAGTCCCATGGAAGTTCTGCCCGAAAAAATTGAGTTGGTCTTTCGGGTTCTTCGGTATCTTCAAACTGGCTCTCGCGCCGGTCGCTGAAGTCGGTATTTGTTCCAAACAGATCATCTTCGCGGCCTCCGTTCCGTACGCCCTGCGAGTTTTCGCTGCGCTTGTTTCCCCCGTCATTATCGCTGCTCGATAAGGAGTACCCGATCGTCATGTTGGCACTTGTCATCCTGAAAAGGCTTCCGCCATTGTCGATATTGAATTTTCGGATCCGGCGCCCGGCATTGTCAATCGAATACGGATCAAGGGTTGCAGCAAAATTGATATTCATTTTTTCCTTAAACAATTGCGTTCCGCCGCTAACACGCACCGGCGACCATGGCAGCGAATCGGCAGCAAAATTGTAGCTCGTAGAAAAGTTCAAATTGTTCAACAGCATAATTTTCTTCGGCTCTGTTTTAGTAGTATCGCGGTCTACGACTTTTGCCTCAAGGGTATTACTGAGGCTGATTCCGATACTATTCGCATAGTTTTTTCCGGGTGCACCAAAAATTCCGCCTTCGAATCTGGTATATTCCCGAATCGCCATTTCACCGCTGCCGTTTGAAGCATAAGTGTCGTAATAACGCTCAAAACTCGGCGTGTAGCTATAACTGATGTTCGGCCGCATTACATGGCGAATCGCCTGGATCTTTCTGTTTTCTCCACGATTGAACGTGCCGTATATTGTGGTACCTATACTCGAGGAAAATGAATAGGTGCGAAATGCTTCAAAACCGCTAACATTGAGTGTAGTATCCTTGTTTCGAAGCTGATCATATTCCTTGCGGATCGTCTTCAGGTACCAGACCTCATTATAATTTACCGATGTGGTGGCGCTGAAGTACTTAAAAATCTTAAAGTTCGTGCTCAAAGGGATTGAGTGCTGCATTCCTGCCCGCGCATCACGGAACATCTGTGGTTTGAAAAACAATGAGTCGGTTGTTTGTATCCTGTTCTCAAGCCGGTTGCTATACTGAAAATTAATGTTTTTGAAGAACCCTTTTTTGATCCCGTCTCTGGGTGCAAATGGGTAGATACGATCTACACTCACCTGCATTGTCGGCAAAGTCATGTTAATGGCTTCAGTATTTGAATTTTGCTGGTGCGTGGCCGCAATGGTGAAGTTGACCTGTGGCACCGTCTGAAAAGTTTTGGAATACGATATTGTAGAACTTAACTGATTATTCAGTTGCGAACCAATATTAGCCTGGTTGACGGACTGTCTGAAGTACTTACTGCTTCCAAGGTTTACCGAGGCTGAGAAGCGGGAATTCGGATTCGACTTCGGGTCTTTGCTGTGCGACCACTGGATGTTGTAAATACGGGTTTTGGAATAATCGGGATAGCCGCGCTCACTGCTGATCAGGTTTTCGAACCGTACCTGAATTGCTCCGCCAAATTTATACCGCTTCGCATAACGCGACTCAAAGCGCATTGCATAGCTTCCGTTTGTATAATAGTCGCCTAAGACCGCAAGATCATAATTGTCGGATAATGCGAAATAATAACCACCGTTCTGAAGCGAAAATCCGCGTAAGTTCGAATCGTTATAAGAAGGAAGAATGATCCCTGATCGACTCTTTTCGCTCATTGGGAAAAAAGCAAACGGCAATGCAATAGGGGTAGGCACATCGGCAATGACCATATGTGTAAAACCCACAACAACTTTTTCTCCCGGAACAAATTTGACCTTATTGGTAAAGAAGTAATATTCCGGATCTTCAATGCTGGCAGCAGTGGTAAAACGCGCGCCCTTCATGAAATAAACCGAATCGTTTTCCTTTTTGGTCAGCGCAGCACGAATCCTGAAATCCTGCTGCTCGGTTCGTGAATTCCAGACGAGTGCTTTTTTGGTCTTGTAGTTGAAGCGGATAGAATCAGGCTCGACAACGTTCTCACCTTGTTTAAAGACCGGGTATTGCGTGTATGCGCCGGTAGAATCTTTTATCCTGCCCGCATAAATTTCCTGCTTTTCGTAATCCATCACAATGATACCGGCTTTGAGCTCGATATCAAGGTAATACAGTTCGGCCTGGTTATATAACGTAATTTGCTTTTTCTTCTGGTCGATCCGCTCGTAATCAACAGCCTTTCGGCGGATCTTTCCGGCGAGCATCGGTTTGGGCTTTACCGTATCAAGTTTTATCGTGTCGGCCACGACAGGATCTATTAAATCGAGGCTATCTTTTCGGGGTTCAACAGGGGTTTGCGTAGCCTTATTTTGAAGTTCCTGAGAGTATGTTTTTGAGCATCCAATTGTTAGGAAGATTGCTGATAAAACGATATGAAATAAGTTTGTACGCAAAGGTTTAAATACTATTTTTGTAAAAATATGGCTTGGTTATTGACTGCGCAAACTTACACATTTTGTTGCGTCAAAAATAATCAATTAATACACGTAGCATTATGCTTTTAATTAAAATTAACTTTTAAATTTTATGGGAATTTCAGGTAAAATCAGAGCGTTTTTTGCACTAACATTTTGCGCAATTTCTTTAGCAGGCTATAGCCAATCCGGAAAGTTCAAAGTCACACTTGACGCAGGCCACGGAGGTAAAGATTGGGGAGCAGTCTACACAGGCCACGTTGAAAAAAATATTGCGCTTTCTGTGGTGCTGAAAGTGGGCAAAATTTTAGAAAGTACCCCCGGATTTGAAGTGAATTATACCCGTAAAACGGATGTGTTTATCGACTTGATTGAACGTGCCAACATTGCGAATCGTGCGGATTCCCACATCTTCGTTTCAATACACTGCAACGCCAATGCAAATACAACGGCATCCGGCACCGAAACCTATGTAATGGGTATGTCAAAAAACGCTTCGAATCTTGAAGCGGCAAAGAAAGAAAACGACGTAATTATACTCGAAAAAGACTATAAAGAAAAGTATCAGGGATACAATCCTAACTCTCCTGAAAGCCTTATTGGCGTTACCCTAATGCAGGAGGAATACCTCGACAACAGCATCACACTGGCCAGTAAGCTCGAAGATAATTTCACGACGGCGCTGCGTCGCAACAGCCGAGGCGTAAAACAAGCGCCCTTCATGGTCTTGCACAAAGCATATATGCCGCGCGTACTAATCGAAATGGGTTTCATCTCAAACCCTAAAGACGGTGCGTTGCTGGATTCTGATGACGGTCAGAACGACATGGCCAAAGCTATTGCCGATGCGATTATCAGTTATAAAAAAGAATATTACGGGAACGGTGCTGTAGACGTTGCCGATGAGCGCCCGTCTGAAAAGTTAGCTCCAAGTGAAAGAACGCCGGCAGCAAACACACCTGCCGTTGCGACCCCTAGAGAACCCGTACGCGAGCCTGAAACTGTGGCGTCATCCGACTCGAAAGGCGTAATCTTCAAAGTTCAGATCGCCGCAAGCGGAACCAAACTGGCGCTTGTTCCTTCAAACTTCAAGGGGCTTAGCAACGTTTCGATGATGAGCGACAACGGGACTTTCTATAAATACATGTATGGTGCAACATCAGATTACAATGAAGCCAAGCAAAATGTAGCCGAAGCAAAGGCGAAAGGATTCGAGTCGGCATACCTCGTCGCATTTAAAGACGGCAAGAAAGTGAGTGTTCAGGAAGCACTGAAATAATAACATCGATTTAAGATATTTTACTTTAAATTTGATAAAAACACGCACCATTGAAAATATCTAGAGAAATTAAGACTGCCATACTTGTAATTGCTTCGATCCTTTTATTTATCTGGGGTTACAGTTTTCTGAAAGGCAGGGACTTACTTAATAATTACAAAACTTTTTATGTAGTTTATGACAACGTTGAAGGCCTCGCAGCCTCGGCGCCGGTAACGATAAGTGGACTCGTAGTGGGTAAGATCACGAGCATCACACTGCGCGAAAGCGACGCAAAGTTATTAGTCGAACTGCAGTTGAAAAACGATTTCCCCATCTCCAAAACCAGTGTCGTAAATATTTATGAACCGGGATTAATAGGAGGAAAGCAGATTCAAATCATTCCTAATCTGGAAGATAAGAACCTTGCAGAGTCCGGCGATACTTTAACAGGACGAATTGTTCCGGGACTCACGGCACTTGTCGGCGAAAAGCTGACGCCACTTCAGGACAAAGTAGAACGCACAATTGTCAGCGCCGATTCATTATTAAATAATATGAACAAGGTTTTGGACGCTAGAACGCGGGCAAATCTTCGTAGCAGCATCGCCAATTTGAACGCAACACTGGCAGAGTTTAGTGAGGCTTCAAAAAATGTAAATGGAATGCTTGCCGAGAACAGGTCGAAAATCGACCGCACCATGACCAGTATCGATCATGCGTCTGCAAATTTTTCTAAAGTTTCTGACACTATTGCAAAAGCAAACATCGGTAAAACGATTCGATCGCTTGAAAATACGCTTGCAAAAGTCAACAACATCGTTGCTCAGATGGAGTCGGGCAAAGGCACTCTCGGCAAATTGATGAAAGATGAAGCTCTATATAACAACCTCACAAAATCTTCACGTGAACTCGAGTTGTTATTGCAGGATTTAAGGCTTCACCCAACCCGATATATCAACATCTCAGTGTTCGGAAAGAAAAATAAACCGTACGTTGCGCCGAAAGCCAGCGATACGATTGCGAAATAATTACGATGGATTACTTGGACAATATTCTGTTTTTACTGCTGCTGGCGTGCGGCATCTTTTTCTTTGCACGCAATATCAAAAAGATCATACGAAACATCAAGCTCGGTACCAACGTTAATCGGTATGACCGTTCAGCCGAACGATGGGGCAACATGGCACGAGTCGCTCTGGGCCAGTCTAAAATGGTCAAAAGACCGGTTTCTGCATTTTTGCATATTATCGTCTATGCCGGATTCATCATTATCAATATTGAAGTCTTAGAAATTATTATCGATGGAATTTCAGGATCGCACCGTGCTTTTGCCTTCATGGGCGGATCTTACAGTTTCCTGATCGGATCTTTCGAAGTCCTTGCGCTATTGGTATTGATCGCGGTGATATCGTTCTGGACCAGACGCAACATTATCCGTGTCAAGCGATTGATTCACTCCGACCTGAGCGGATGGCCGAAAAATGATGCAAATACGATTTTGTATTTCGAAGTCGTGCTGATGACATTGTTTTTGCTAATGAACGCGGCGGATTTTCATCTGATGCAAGTCAATGGCGACGCACATGTGTCTGCCGCAGCTTTTCCCGTAAGCGGTTTATTAGCGCCTTTATTTGATTCGATGCAACCTCAGACCGTTATGATACTCGAGCGTGCTTTCTGGTGGATCCACATTACTGGAATCCTGATATTCCTAAACTATTTATACTTTTCAAAGCACCTGCACATTCTGCTGGCGTTTCCAAATACATACTTTGCAGATCTCGACCCGAAAGGAAAATTTGCTAATCTCGAGTCGGTTACAAACGAGGTAAAACTGATGATGGATCCAAATGCAGATCCGTTTGCAGCTCCCGCCGATGAAAATGCGGCTCCGGTAAAGTTTGGGGCAAGCGATGTTCAGGACCTGAATTGGGTGCAATTGCTGAATGCCTACACGTGTACCGAATGCGGCCGATGTACTGCTGCATGTCCGGCGAACATCACAGGCAAAAAGCTGTCCCCGCGTAAAATCATGATGGATACGCGTGACCGAATGGAAGAAGTAGGGCGCAACATCGACGCAAATAAAGGTGTTTTCGTTCCCGACAATAAAATGCTGCTTCACGATTATATCACTGCTGAGGAAATTTGGGCGTGCACAACCTGCAATGCGTGTGTTGAGGAATGTCCGGTTAGTATCAGTCCGTTATCGATTATCATGGACATGAGGCGTTACCTGGTGATGGAACAAAGCGCGGCGCCGATGTCATTAAATGCGATGATGTCGAACGTTGACAACAATGGCGCGCCATGGCAATACAGTCAGCAAGACCGGTTAAACTGGGCAAATGAAAATTGATATAGAAATTCTCTTATAGGTGAGGTTAAGGGTGTTTTTAATAACTGTAAAACGGACTAATTAAAAACAAAAAGAGATGAAAGCTGAGGAAATTGAGGATAATCTGCGTCCGGCGATAGAAAACGGGCAAAGTATAAGTCCGGTGCTTGCTCCGGGAATCAAGAATTACCTGATCGATATCGACGGAACGATTTGCGATGACATTCCGAATGAGGAGCCGGAACGTATGGGAACTGCCGAAGTTTACCCCGATGCGCTTCTGACGCTGAACAAATGGTACGATGAAGGTCATATTATCTTCTTTTTTACCTCACGGACCGAAGCCCACAGGGAAGTAACGGAACAATGGCTTGAAAAGCACGGTTTTAAATATCACGGCATGCTGATGGGAAAACCGCGAGGCGGAAACTATCACTGGATCGACAATCACCTGGTAAAAGCAACGCGTTATCGCGGGAAGTTTACCGACCTTGTCGAAAAGGAAGTCACCATACAGGTGTTCGACGACGGCAATCATGAATAGCCGGTAACAAATATGAAAATGGCAGAAAGTATTACAGTGCCTACAATGGCAGAAATGATGGCACAGGGCAAACAGCCAGAGGTCTTGTTCTGGGTGGGCTGTTCAGGCAGCTTCGACGACAGGGCAAAAAAAATAACCAAGGCGTTCGTACGGATATTAAACCGTGCAAATGTCTCTTTTGCTGTGCTTGGCACTGAGGAAAGTTGTACAGGCGATCCGGCAAAAAGAGCGGGCAACGAGCTGACTTTTCAGATGCAGGCGATGATGAACATCGAGGTTCTCAATGCGTATGAAGCAAAAAAAATTGTTACTGCTTGTCCGCACTGTTTCAATACGTTAAAAAACGAGTATCCGGAGTTGGGCGGATCCTACGAGGTGATCCACCACACACAGTTCCTGAAATCGTTGCTTGATGAAGGCCGGCTCACCATCGAGGGCGGCCAGTTCAAAGGCAAGCGTATTACGTTCCACGATCCCTGTTATCTTGGCCGTGCCAACAGTATTTACGAAGCTCCGCGTGATTTGATCCGAAAGCTTGATGCCGAACTGGTAGAGATGAAACGCTCACGCCAAAACGGCCTTTGTTGTGGAGCCGGAGGTGCGCAGATGTTTAAAGATGCTGAGCCAGGTTTCAAAGAAATAAATGTGGAAAGGACAGAGGAAGCATTAAGTCTGCAGCCGCAAATCATCGCGGCCGGATGCCCTTTCTGCAATACGATGCTGACCGACGGTGTGAAGCATCAGGAAAGTGACGCCAAAGTAATGGATGTCGCTGAACTAATCGCAAATGCTGAAGACTTATAATATATACCTCATGCTGCCGTTCCTTACCAAACTTTAATTGCTTTATAAGCACATTACGATACAAAATGTACGTTCCCTTCGAAAATTTGCCGGAAGAATCCCGCGTTTGGATTTACCAATCCAACAGAAAGTTCTCAGACTCTGAAATCGCCGAAATAGAAATGTCGTTGCGCACATTCGTCGAAAATTGGGCCGCACACGGAACTTCACTGGAAGCTTCCTACCAGCTGAAATACAATCGCTTTATCATCATCGCGGTCAATCCTGAAGGACAACCTGCAACAGGATGTTCAATAGACGCATCGGTTCAGTTCATACAGGACCTTGAGAAAAAATATAGTGTAGACCTGCTCGACAAGATGAATGTAACGTTCAGGCTTGGCGAACACATCGCACATAAACCTTTGGCCGAATTTAAGAAGATGGCCAAAGACAAGGCCGTTTCCGAAAATACCATTGTTTTCAACAATCTGGTCAATACCGTTGGAGAGTGGAATGAATATTGGGAAGTTCCCGCAAACGAAAGCTGGCACAGCCGCTTCTTTTAATCCACTGTTATGCGATATCTGTTTTTGGCCTTTCTTCTGGTAAGTCAGCTGGCTACCGCACAGTTCCGGAAATTCACCCCTGTTTTAGAGCGTAAGACCGAGAGTACTTGGGTTGACAGTGTTTACAATTCGATGTCGCTTGAACAGCGTATCGGGCAGTTGTTCATGGTTGCCGCATACTCAAACAAGGACTCCGTACATTTCAATAATGTGGAACGCCTGGTCCGGGATTATCATGTAGGCGGACTCCTTTTTCTTCAGGGTGGGCCAATGCGTCAGGCGAAACTGACCAACAGGTATCAGGCCGCAGCCAAAACACCGCTGTTTATTGGGATTGATGCCGAATGGGGACTTGCCATGCGACTCGACTCTGTCAACCGGTTTCCGTGGAATATGACCCTTGGCGCAATTCAGGATCTGAAGCAAATAGAGAAAGTGGGGGAAGAATACGGTAAACAAAGCCGCAGGATCGGTGTACACTTCAATTTTGCGCCAGTTTTAGATATCAATACAAATCCACGCAATCCGATTATCGGAAACCGCTCTTTTGGCGAAGATAAAATGAATGTGACTGATCGTGCGCTTGCGCTGATGAAAGGCATCCAGCGTGAAGGCGTTTTTGCAACAGGAAAACATTTCCCCGGTCATGGCGACACAGAAACCGATTCACATCACATGTTGCCAACGGTTGCATTTTCGCGCGAGCGGCTCGACGATGTCGAATTCTACCCGTATAAAAAGTTGTTCAGCGAAGGCCTTGCATCCGTTATGGTCGCACACCTGAATGTCCCAAGTATTGAACCACGCGATAATTATCCTTCGTCAATCTCGTACAATGTCGTAACCAATGTGCTGCAGAATCAGCTTGGTTTCAACGGACTCATATTTACCGATGCGCTGAACATGAAGGGTGCAAGTAATTTTAAGCAGCCGGGCGAAATCGACCTTGAAGCTTTTCTAGCCGGAAACGACATTCTGCTGTTTCCAGAAAACGTGCCGTTAGCACTCGAAAAGATATGTCTTGCTTACCAGGATTCGGTTGTTAGTGAAGCACGGCTTGCGCATTCGGTCAAAAAAGTCCTCGCGTACAAATACAAGGCAAAACTTGACATGTACATGCCGATAAAGCTGACGAATTTATACAATGATCTGAACACGACTGCAAATTCCGCGTTTCAATATAAACTCTATGAAGATGCGATAACAGTCCTTAAGAACACCGGTAACCTACTTCCGATAAAGAACCTTGACACGCAGAAAATTGCCTACGTGAAACTTGGTGATGATAATCGCACGCCGTTTTTAAATACGCTTCAGAAATATACCGAAGTGACTGAATTCACAGTGGAAAATATTGATACGCTCCAAGTGCTCCTGAAACCGTTTACAACCGTTATCGTCGGTTTTCACAAAGCAGACGGCGCTTGGAAAAATCATGAATTTCAACAGCGCGAACTTGCGGCGCTGGATTCAATAGCGAAATACAACAACGTAATCCTCGATATCTTTGCAAAGCCCTATTCACTGCTTCCTGTTGTAGATTATTCTGGAATAGAAGGCATCGTAATGTCGTACCAAAATACCGATGTTTCGCAAGTATTGTCGGCTGGGCTCATATTTGGTGCTATCGAAGCGAAAGGAAAGCTTCCCGTCTCGGTTGGGCCTTTTAACGTTGGCGACGGGCTTTGGACCGAAAAGGTTAACGTTCTCGGGTTTACCGCGCCTGAAAACGTTGGGATGAGCTCTGCTGTTCTGTCTAATATCGATCAGCTGGCGATGAAGGCTATCAACGAAAAAATGACGCCCGGGATACAGGTGCTAGTGGCGAGAAAAGGAAAGGTTATCTATCAAAAATCGTTTGGATTTCACACCTATGACAATAATATTAAAGTCGTGAATTCAGATATGTATGACGTGGCCTCACTCACTAAAATGGTTGCAACGCTACCGAATGTTATGCAACTATACGATCAGAACAAGATAGAACTGGGAACAACTTTAGGATCAATGCTGCCTGTTTTGCAGAACACCGATAAAAAGCAAATCCTGTTTAAAGATTTTATGTCGCATTATGCACGACTGCAACCGTGGATTCCGTTTTATAAAGCAACGCTCGATAGTGCCCAGCAACCTAGTCAGAAATATTATCGGAAGACCTTTGAGCCCGGCTTTACAGTTCAGGTTGCCGAGAATTTATACCTGCGTGATGACTACCGCGATACGATCATCAACCAGATCGCGCACAGCAAGTTACTGCCAAAGAAGGAGTACAAGTACAGCGACTTCACGTTTATTTTGCTGAAGGAATATCTTGAAAATGCAACCGGCAAATCGCTTGACAGCCTTGCCTATACCAATTTTTACCGTCCGATGGGAATGAGCAACACGCTTTACAATCCGCTACACAAATTTGATGTAAGCCGGATTCCACCAACTGAAATAGACGATTATTTCCGTCATCAGAAAATACAGGGTTACGTGCATGACATGGAGGCTGCAATGGAAGGTGGCGTTGGAGGCCATGCCGGACTGTTTTCGAACTCAATCGATATTGCCAAGATGATGCAGTTATTTCTTCAGCGTGGCAACTTCGGCGGACGTCAATATTTTGCCTCAAAAACCTTCGATGACTTCAACACATGTTATTTCTGTAAAGAAGGCAATCGGCGTGGGCTCGGGTTCGACAAGCCCCAACTGCGCGGACAAGCCGGACCAACATGCGGATGCGTTTCACCTGCTAGTTTCGGACATACAGGATTTACCGGAACGATGGCGTGGGCCGATCCGGAGACGGAAATTGTATACGTGTTTCTTGCAAACCGTACTTTTCCTGAAGGTGATGTGAATACGCTGTCAAAAGAGAATATTCGCGAAGACATTCAAAAGATCATTCAAGGGGCAATACTGGATAAATAAGTTATGTAAAGCGCAACTGGAAAATTTTTATCATATTTGCCGCCTAAAAAAATCTAAACATGAAAAAATTTATTTTTGGAATTGCCGCATTAGTACTGTTCTCAACCGGGTGTTCAGACGACGAAGGGTCAGCATCTACAGGATTCGACTCAAACATTTTGGTTAACGGGATTGAATTTACGCCTTCTGCGAATAACGACGTCACGCAAAATGTAGTCACTTCATTGACTGAGGGAGTAAACAATGGTGAGGCTAACGTGCGCACATTCCATTTGAATAAAACCACAACCGATCTTTCCACAATGGAAGCCCTCCAATTTTCCCTTATTTATCCGGTCGCTCAATCAAGTATCGATGGCACCTATAATTTAGATTCAGAGGGAACAATCGATCCAAACCTTATGGCCCAAGGGATGTACATGTTGGGAGGAACTTTTTATTCATTTACCGGTGGAACAATTACGTTTGATGATCTTGGAGGCAACAAATTCCGTATCGAATTTAACTCGGTTGTAGCAACCGACATTTTCACTTCGGGTACGAAAACTATAACAGGCCACTTCGAAGGAACATTTGCAGTTACGCAAGAAAACTAATTTTCCAAGCGGATTTACAGAAAGCCGGTATTCTCTAATGCTGGCTTTTTCTTTGGAGTATTTCCGCGAATAACGGTGTGAATTTCTTAAATTCGTAGGGTTAAAAACTGACAATGAAAATAGCTATTGTTTGCTACCCAACCTTTGGCGGAAGCGGTGTTGTAGCGACCGAACTCGGACTCGAACTTGCTCGCCGCGGACACGAAATTCACTTCATCACCTATAGCCAACCCGTTCGTCTGGCATTGCTGAGCCCAAACGTTCATTATCATGAAGTCAACGTTCCTGAATATCCGTTGTTCCATTACCAGCCGTACGAACTGGCACTTTCAAGCAAACTGGTCGATATGGTAAAATTGTATGATATCGAGTTGTTGCACGTGCATTATGCCATTCCGCATGCGTATGCAGGATATATGGCAAAACAGATGCTGAAAGACGAAGGAATTGAGATTCCGATGGTCACGACATTGCACGGAACTGACATTACCCTTGTAGGCAATCATCCGTTTTATAAGCCGGCAGTTAGCTTTAGTATCAATAAATCTGATATTGTAACTTCTGTTTCCCAAAGCTTGAAAGACGATACCCACAAGCTCTTCAATATCACGAATGATATCCATGTCATTCCGAATTTTATCGAGCTTGACAAGAATAAGAGCGATATGCCGGCCGTGTGCCGCCGTTCGGTAATGGCAAATGAAAATGAACGCATCATTACGCACATCAGTAACTTCCGAAAAGTAAAACGAATTCCTGATGTTATCAAAATATTCTATAAAATCCAGCAGGAAATTCCGGCCAAACTGATGATGGTAGGCGATGGACCCGAAAAGGAAAAAGCGGAACGTCTCTGCAGGAAATATGGCATTACCGATAAGGTTATTTTCTTTGGGAACAGTAACGAAATCGACCGTATCCTAAGCAACACCGACCTGTTTCTACTGCCGTCTGAAACCGAAAGCTTCGGTCTTGCTGCGCTTGAAGCAATGGTATGGAGTGTACCGGTAATATCCAGCAACTCGGGTGGACTGCCGGAAGTTAATATTGACGGGGTTTCGGGTTATCTCAGCGACGTAGGTGAAACCGGCGAAATGGCATCAAACGCGGTTAGGATACTAAAAGATGATGCTATACTCGCGCAGTTCAAGGAAAATGCATTTGAGGTAGCGAAGCGTTTCGATATTAAAGCAATATTGCCGCTTTACGAGGCGTTATACCACAAAGCATTAAATAGATTGAAATGAGAAAACTCTTTGCAATTGCCGTAATTGTCCTGGCGTTGTCTTGCGGGCCTAAGACCAATAAAACGGCCGTAAAACCCTTATACGAAATCCTGACCGTACAGAACGACGGCGGTGCGAATATCCAATTTTATGAAATCCTGAATGAGGCGAAGGAAATAAAAATGTTGTTAAACGACGAGCATCTGAAAAGAAAAATAAAATCGGAAGACACTGCTACGGCCAATTTTATAATTCTGAATATGGGCGAGAAGCCGACTTCAGGTTACTCCATCACTATAGACAGCGTGGAAGAGACTGCCGACGAGGTTATTTTTAAAGTAAAAGAGAAAGCGCCCGATGAAGGCACAATGTCAGCGCAAGTCATAACACATCCTTATACGATAGTAAAAGTAAACTCAAAGAAGCAGATCGTCATCAAATAAAAAATCCCGGAACGTCCGGGATTCTTTTTATCTGGTAATCTAAAGTGTTAGAATGTAAACCGCACGCCTAGCGCAACATCCGGACCGAAGTTATCGTCTCGAAACTCATCGCCGAAATACAGCTCCGGCCGCAAATCGAGCGATACCTGTAACGGAATATCAAAAACGTATTCTATACCAATGTCTCCTGCCAATAGCGCAAAAGTTCCACCGTCGTCGTCACCTGGAAAGTCGTAATCATCGTGGAAGCTATACGAACCCAAACCTCCACCAACTCCCGCGTACCAGTTGAACCCGCCATCGATATTCCAAACCCATTGGTAGAGTCCGACGATTTTAGTTGCGTCGTAGTACTTGCTGTCTCTCCAGCCCAGATCGAGTTCCAGTCGGTTGTTATCGCCTAGCGCACGCTGGTAGGAAATTTCACCACCAAAACCTTCGTTGTCACCAATTCTTAAACCTAAAGCGTTTTTACGAATCTCCTGTGCCTGTGCAGAGAAAGCTAATCCGAGTAGCATCACCGCTGTTAAAATAAGTCTTTTCATAAAAATTTTGTTTTAGTATCAGACAAATTTACGGCTATTGAATTCCAATCAACTTTGCTGTTATGCAAAAATTAACAAAAAAATTAGCACTAATTTTAACCTTCTCCGGCTATTCGACGCTGAACGTGTCCAGCGTTTCAACCTGTACTTCCGTTCCTGTTGAAGGTATGGGCAGTTCGAAACCTAGATCTGAGAAATCTTCGAGCTCGTAGCTTATAAGGGTATTTGCGTGAACCATCCCGATATCACGGGCGAAGTAACTTGTGGAAACCACTACATCCTGTGGGGCAAGGATATCGACAGTGAACGGAACGCCGAAGACATCCATCGTAGTCGAAATCGACATGTTAAGTGTTAGCTGTACCGATTTTACATCCGAATAGGTTTCACCGTTTGGCGCGGTATAGGATGCCAATGACTCTTTTGCGGTCGACTTCAGCGTATACCCAATTACTAAAGGGTACCCTTCGTAGTCCTGCTCGATCTCACCCGATACAGATGACAGTTGCTGGTTTACCGACGCATTTTCGCGCAACAATACAAAGTTGTTTAACGCCAGATTGATGTTGAACGCCTCGCCAAAACCAAGGTTCAGACCTGAATTTCCACTAACAAGTACAGCTCCGTCGGAATATCGGGCACCATTGTTCCGCAATGAGCCTGAATAAAATCCAAACGCAAGATTCTCAGTCTCCATTCTTTTAAACGTTTCGTTATTGATTACCGTATCGTTCTCAACATATAACGAATCTCTTCCGGAATTGCTGGTTGCATCCACATCGTATGTCCAATAATTACCCGTCGAAAGCGGAAGGTAAACTGCGCCGGTTACAGGTCCGTTGTTGTCATCATTATTATCATCGCTTGAGCATCCGATGATTAACAAAGCGGTACAAATAGCAAAAAGTGTTTTTTTCATTTTATTCGTTTAAGGATTTTTCGGATACTAATATATTAAAAACCTGCGACAAACCCTAATCCGTCCATGCGGCCCGCACAACTTTTAGTGCAATATCTTCCTATTTTTAAACTTTAAAGCTATTTTTGTTCAAAACGCGATAAATGGCAGGCAACACTTTCGGTACGCTGTTCAGGGTTACAACTTTCGGAGAATCGCATGGCGAGGCGCTTGGAGGAATAATCGATGGGTGCCCGCCCGGAATTCGCCTCGACCTCGATGCAATCCGGATACAGATGCAGCGTCGCCGGCCGGGACAATCAGCAATAACCTCCCAACGAAAGGAATCCGACGAAGTTCAAATATTGTCAGGCGTGTTTGAAGGTAAAACAACCGGAACTCCGGTCGGTTTTATTATCACAAACGCAAACCAAAAACCTGAAGATTACGACCACATAAGAGATACCTATCGCCCGAGTCACGCCGATTTCGTCTATGAAAAGAAATATGGTATTCGGGATTATCGCGGTGGCGGTCGCAGTTCAGCGCGCGAAACGGCGGCTCGTGTAGTAGCGGGAGCAATAGCGCGCCAAATGCTGCCTGAGATTAAGATCAATGCGTTTGTCTCGTCTGTCGGTGACATTTTTATCGACAAGCCTTATCAGCAGCTTGATTTCGGTAAGATTGACTCTAACAATGTGCGATGTCCCGATGAAGCAACTGCCCAAAGAATGGAAGAACTCATCCGGGTTGTGCGCAAGGATGGCGATACCGTGGGCGGAACTGTCACGTGCGTTATCCAAAACGTTCCGATGGGTCTTGGCGAGCCGGTATTCGATAAGCTCCACGCAGATCTGGGCAAAGCGATGCTTTCTATCAACGCAGTAAAAGGCTTCGAGTACGGAAGCGGTTTTTGTGGTGCCAGAATGCGCGGGAGCGACCATAACGATCTTTATAATGCTGATGGAACCACTCAAAGCAATTTGTCGGGCGGAATTCAAGGCGGAATTTCGAATGGAATGGACATTTATTTCCGTGTCGCGTTCAAGCCGGTCGCAACGATTATGCAGCCGCAGCAAACGATCAACAATAAAGGTGACATCGTGGAAATGAAAGGCAAGGGAAGGCATGATCCGTGTGTCGTTCCCCGCGCAGTCCCGATTGTCGAAGCAATGGCGGCAATTGTATTGGCCGATTTCTATCTGTTAAACAAAATATATAAATGATATTAGGAGCATTTCCTAAATAATTCGAATGCCTGGTAAAAAAACGGCTATCCTCATTTTGGATTCAATTTAGCCGGGCTGGGCTTTTCGCCAACACAACCAAAAACGTATATGATTACAACCGAAACACCTAAAACATCATTTGTAAAAAGCCTCACCGGACAGATCTTGATCGCAATGGTTCTCGGCGCCCTGCTCGGGATTTTTGTGCATAACAATTATACGCCTGAAGATGCAAAAGCGTTCAGCGACTACCTGAAATTGCTGGCAACGATATTTATTCGGCTGGTACAAATGATCATTTCACCGTTAGTATTCACAACATTGGTAGTTGGAATTGCAAAACTTGGCGATATCAAAACCGTGGGCCGAATAGGAGGAAAGGCACTAGGCTGGTTCTTCACGGCTTCGTTTATTTCTCTATTAATAGGCCTGTTCTGGGTAAACTTGTTGCAGCCTGGAAGCGGCCTTGAGCTTGCGGGCGCCGACATGGATGCGGCATCCGAAGTAACGTCTAAAACGCAGGTATTCTCGGCCCAAAATTTCGTTGAGCATATAATCCCGAAAAGTATTGTCGAGGCAATGGCGACCAACGAAATCCTTCAGATCGTTATTTTTTCAATATTTTTTGGCCTTGCCGCGGCATCAATCGGAGACTACGCAAAACCAGTCGTAAATGCTTTGGACAAAACATCCCATATCGTCTTAAAGATGGTGAACTACGTAATGAAGTTCGCCCCAATCGGGGTATTCGGAGCAATTGCAGGCGTGTTCTCGATTCGGGATTTTACTGAGCTGATGTTTACATACGCCAAGTTCTTCGGATCATTTATGGTGGGCATCAGCACGCTGTGGATCGTATTGCTGCTCGTTGGCTATATGTTTCTGCGGGCACGAATGACAATCCTGTTAAAGCGGATTATGAGTCCGCTGATCATCGCATTCAGCACAACAAGTAGCGAAGCAGTGTTTCCAAAACTCACCGAAGAACTGGAGCGTTTCGGCATCAAAAACAGGATCGTGTCATTTATGTTACCGTTGGGTTACTCGTTCAACCTCGATGGAAGCATGATGTACATGACATTTGCAAGTATTTTTATCGCGCAGGCATATAATATCGAGCTTGACACTGCAACCCAAATGACGATGCTCTTGGTTTTGATGCTAACGAGCAAGGGTATTGCCGGAGTTCCAAGGGCCAGCCTAGTGGTTGTGGCAGCAACCTGCGGAATGTTCAACATCCCTATTGAAGGAATTGCTTTAATTCTGCCAATCGACCATTTTTGCGATATGTTTAGAAGTGCAACCAATGTCCTGGGAAATGCCTTGGCGACATCGGTGGTGGGTAAATGGGAAAAAGATGACGACGAACCTGTCGAAATTTAAAGAAACTTTACTTGTAGTTCAGGTGTTGGAAGCATGCAACTTTCTTTTTTTCCGTACCATTTGTAGCGGTTTCGCGCAGTAATATCGTAAAGCGGATCGAGCAATGCTTTTGGTAAAATACGCAACAGCGTCGCGATCGTCAGAAAGCCGCCAATATTTTTTGCAATTTCAATTACAGCCGTCGATTTATAGTAATAGGCTACGCCGGGCTCGTACAGTATTACGCTGTCGATGTGTTTTGGGTCGATGCCGATATGCTTTAATATGTGTTGGCCTGTTTCTGACTGAAGTGCCGCAAAACGAAACAGGTCGCGTTTGTCATGTCTGATAATATACTGAACCGAGCTGTCGCATAAATTGCAGACGCCATCAAACAGGATAATCTTTTTGTCTTTGGGAAGGCTTTCAATATCCATTATTTCTTTGCTTCTACAAGTTCAAGTGCGTCGAGGCTGACCTTTGATGTAAAAATACCATAATTTACCACGGCTTTGTTCTTTTCTATGTTGTCGATACTTCCGACTGCTTTTCCGTCGTTCATCCGTACACGGTCGCCCACTTTCAGGACCGGCTTTGGCTTTTCTACCACCTGCGCCGCTTTAAGTTTCTTTTCTTTCTTCTCCTGGCGAATTTCTTCAACCTTTGCAATAACTTCCTGTTTGACTTCCTTTTTCTTTTCTTCGACGGCCTTAACTTCTTTAGCGGTTGCTTTTTTTCGCTTTGAATTCTCGATTTCAACGAGTTTCAGCAACTCGCCAACGAGTTCCTTTTTATTCTTGTTGTTGAAATATTTTCCGGCAAGATCTTCGACTTTCTGTCCGATGTAAATCGTTTTTTGGTTGCTATCGTATAGCTCCTGATAACTCTCGAGCTTCTGCCTGATCCTGACGTTAATGTCTTCCATCTTTCGGCTTTCTTCACGTGCTTTCGTTTCTTCTTCTTTCAGTGTCGCAGATGTCTTTTCAAGCTTCGAGCGTTCTTTCTGGAGCGTCGCGATTGTTTTGTCGAATCGCACCTTGCCAACCTCAATCTTCTTTTTCGCGCGGTTGATGAGTCCAAACGGAATTCCGTTCTTGAGTGCAACTTCAAACGTAAAGGAGCTTCCGGCCTGGCCGAGGATCAGCTTGTACAATGGCTCCAACGACTTTTCATCAAATAGCATATTAGCATTTGTTGCGTAAGGAAGTTCATTGGCGAGAATCTTCAGGTTCGAATAATGTGTCGTTATAATGCCAAATGCCTCCCGATGGTAAAATTCCTCGAGAAAAATTTCGGCCAACGCGCCCCCCAATTCGGGATCTGAACCGGTTCCAAACTCGTCGATCAAAAACAGCGTACGCGCATTGCACTTCTTCAGGAAGTAGTTCATGTTCTTTAGTCGGTAACTGTACGTACTTAAGTGATTCTCAATAGACTGGTTATCGCCAATATCCGTAAGAATCCGGTCAAACAGAAAGGTTTCACTCCGTTCGTGCACGGGAATAAGCATTCCGCTTTGCAGCATCAACTGAAGCAACCCGACTGTCTTTAACGATATTGTTTTTCCGCCGGCATTTGGTCCCGAGATAACAATAATCCGGTTCTGCTGGTGTAGCTCAATCGTCTGAGGATATGTGACTTCCTTTTTTGCCTTGTTGGTCAGATACAGGATCGGGTGGAAGGCATCGCGAAAATACATCCGGCGATCTTCAGTAATATTGGGCATAACTCCGTTGATCTGCACGGCGTACTTCGCTTTTGCAGCAATTACATCTATATCACTTAAAAAATCCTGATACTGCACGAGTAGCGGCAGGAACGGACGAATCCTCTCGGTCAGCATTTTCAATATTCGCGTAATTTCTTCGGTTTCCTCATACTCAAGATTGCTGAGTTCACGCGAAAATCTGAGTGTTGCTTCAGGTTCGATGTAGGCGATACTTCCCGTTTTGGAGCTTCCGAGGATAGAACCTTTGACTTTTCGGCGATACATCGAGAGAACAGCCAAAACGCGTCGGTTCTGGACGAAGCTTTCCTTGATGTCATCAAGATAACCGAGTCCGTGATACTGCGTCATTGCCATGCCGAAGCTTTGATTGACTTTGCCGCGAACGACGTTTATGTTACGGCGGATTTCAGAAAGTTCCGGCGACGCGTTGTCTTTTATCTCGCCATATTTATCGACTACCTCGTCTATTAGCTTTGTGATCTCTTTTGTCATTTCGACCGCCAACGCCTTTACATGAAGCCGAGGGTAATAATCGTGGAACTTCTTAAAGTACTGCAGCAAAACATTCGTCGTTTCAGAAATAGAAGCGATCTTTCGGAAACTGCCGGTTTCAAGAAAACTCCCTTCGATTGCAAGATATTTTATTTCATGGCTTATCGGATCAAAGCCGTGATTGGGTATGGCATTATTGTTTTGGAACGAAGAAAGATATTCAGAAGTCATCGTCAATGCATCCATCAGGACCTCTTTCTCCCGGAATGGCGTTATCCGTAGTGCTTTCTCTTTTCCTATGTCGGTGTTGCAGATTTCAGAAATAGTTTCCAAGACAGTCGGAAACTGTAAGTCCTGCAGGGTTTTATCGGTTATGCTGATCATTTATATTTTAGCAATTTAATTTGCAAATTTAGCTAAAAAAGCCGAGGTACGCCTTTGGAAGCACGTCGTGGAAATGTTATATTTGACCTAAATCATATAATGGAAATCAAACTTCACTCATCATGGAAACATGTTTTGTCGGCTGAATTCGACAAACCCTATTTTGCCGGCCTTACAGCATTCGTAAAGAGTGAGTACAGCAGCCACAAATGCTATCCGCCAGGGAACCAGATTTTTGCTGCATTTGACAACTGCCCATTTTTTGATGTGAAGGTTGTAATCCTCGGACAGGACCCATACCACGGCCCAAATCAGGCACACGGGCTTTGCTTTTCTGTTAATGATGGTATCCCATTTCCACCGTCGTTACGCAACATTTTCGAAGAGCTGCGGCGTGAAACGGGAAAACCGAATCCCTTAAGTGGAAATCTCTCAAGATGGGCAGCCCAGGGTGTGCTCTTGCTCAATGCAACCCTTACAGTTCGCGAAGGCCTGGCAGGAAGCCATCAGGGGAAAGGGTGGGAAACCTTCACCGATGCGGTGATTCAGAGACTGTCTGAGCAGCGGGAAAATATCGTTTTCCTGCTTTGGGGCGGCTATGCCAAGAAAAAGGGAGCCAAGATAGACACTAACAAACATCTCGTTCTGGAAGCGGGACATCCATCGCCGTTAAGCGCTAATAAGGGGCATTGGTTTGATAATGGACATTTTACTGCAACAAATGAATTCCTTCGATCTAAAAGCATGAACCCAATCGAATGGTAACTAGTTCACCGTAAAGCTATAATATCCGTTACTAAGCTGATCGACCACAGAACTTATGTTGAGTGTGAGGTTATTTCCTTCAGATTGTGAACGGAGTTCGGCCCTGCCAGAGTGATCGCTGTTGAAACTCAGCCGATAATCACCCGCAGTTTCCAATGGGATGCCAACGTTAGATGAATACGTCTCTGTTGCAGGATCATAATAAGCATGTGCGTAAAGTATCGGCAGGAAGTTATCCAATCCTCCTTCATTGATCTCGAGCATACTGTTAGTTATGTTTACCGTCTGCCATTCATCGCCCGATCTTTTTTCAAGCACGTACGAAAAATCGAAAGTGTCTGCACCGTCGGTAGTTTTAAAGATATCCAGGGGCAGATCCTCGCCGGGCTCATTTAAATATCGGGAAAAACTGGCATCAACATAAAGATGATCGCCGACGTTGTAGGAGGGCTGCACTTCGATTTCTACAAGATTTGGAATTTCGACGTAAGTCTCGTTGTAAAACGCGTCATCGTTGGTATCACAGCCACCTGCCAATCCGACAATAGCCAATGCAAGTAAAATATATCTGATCTTTTTCATCTTATTAAATTAAAAACGGTAACCAAAACTTAATCCAACACGCGGAACCACGTCCGGGCTTTTGCTTTTATCAATCAGGTTGCTTCCGAACCCTACAAGAAACTCGATTCCGAATTTTTCTTTAAAGTAAAACTTGTATCCCAATCCGCCGCCAATGGCAACATCAGTATACTCACTTTCCTGAATATCATAAAAACCTGCTGCGCCATCTTCCACACGTACGATCTCGCGAGAGTTCCCGCCGTTTGCGGCGACAAACACTTCTGCAAAATAAAAGCTCATCGGACTTTTTGACAATGCATACCTGACAAACGGAATGACTTCATATTTAGGAGAATTGTTTCGGAAACCGCGGTCGTAGTCCTCGTTGATCTTGTCGCTGTTCGAAAAGGAGCCGGTGACACCGACAGAAAAATCGTTGTTCAGAAACCGTTCATACGACAGGTTCCATTTTCCCGAGGCAATTAATGAAAGCGCGTCTACACGCAATTCATTTTTCCGTTCATTCGAACTAGTGTCCTGTGCCTGGACGAATTGCGAAAAGATCAGGAAAAGGAAAAGTATCCGCCTCATAACTGTAGTGTTTGTAAAGGCTAATATATAAAAAAGCCGCAGCAAATCGCGCCTTCAGCAGAAAAATCAGTTTAACGTCAGCGCGCCCAGAATTTCCTCATGCATGAATGGTCCGCCGGGATATTTCGCGGTGTAATCAAGATTCAACCAAACTTGTCCGCGTTCGTCTATATGATAATGCAGGCTTTTTCCTTTAGTCTCATCAACAAATAAAACTTTTTTTATGAGGTAGTTGATACGTTCAAGATCGGCTTTGGTTCCGACAAGCACTTCGGGATATATATGACCGCCCGTGTGGATCAGCCTCGGGATTCCGCCGATCGACTTTACGCAAGCCACCATTAAAATAGAGTGATCATCACAATCACCGGAAAAGTTCGGAAGCGTTTCGCTCGCACTCGCAATGTATTCGCGGCCTTTAGGATCACTCACATAATTCCATCGTTCATTAATCTCTTTGAATACGGCAAAACACTGAATTAAGGTTCGATAATCGCTGTAGCCTTTTACGTCCTGAAAATGCTCGGTGGTTGTCCAGACTGCGAAGTTTCGGACTTTCGGGCTGTCGTACTGAACGGCTTTCAGAATGCGGGATTTATTTGGAAAAGGAAGCAACTTCGATATAATCAGATCCTGTGGATTCGGACTCTCATACATCGCATAAATCATATATCGGTAATCTTCATATACAGCGTTAAAGCCATAACTTCCGAACAGGCTTCCATAAGCAAGGACCAACAAATACAAGAAAATAGCCGCAATAATAATTTTGCGAAGCAGCCGCAGCAGAAGCTGAATGGTGACAACAAGTACTATGAAAAGGATAATCCGGTCTACTTGGTAATACCACTGCGGATCGATCAGGTTGTGGTGAAGTATGATAAAAACAGGTACCGCAATGAGCAGGTTCAGGATAAATATAATCACAGAATCCCAAGGTTTCTTTACCTGAAGCGCGGCTCTTATTTTTGCAAACGTGATTTCACTTCTTTTTATCATACAACCTGAGAGGCAGCAGCGGGTTTAGCTGTGAACCATTCCAGCAAAAGTACCTTTTTTATCTATAACAGATAATTCAACTAATTGATTTTGAATTTTGTTTAACATAGTTTCATCAAGCGGATTCTGCGACCATTGCGTCAACGAAAGCCATTCCCGGATATCTTCGGGTTTTTGGTTGAAACGTGTGGCCAGAATCAGGTCTATGTTTGATATTTCTTTGAATTTGGCTGTTTTTTTGTTGATAACATCCAACACTGTTGCAATGGTTTCGGGTTGATTTTCGAGGACTTCATTCCGCACAGCGATCACAAAGCATGGCCATGGAGTGGGACAGTCGGCAATACGCCGGAAGATTCCGCGGTCTACAAGTGGCTTGGTCATAAAGCGCTCCCACATGAAATAATCAGCTTTTTGTTCGGTCAACGCCGTGACAGCTCCGTCGAGAGTGTCTACTACCTCGTAATCCGGCAATGCCCAACCCTGGTTTGCGGCATTTACATACGCCATCAGTTGGGAACCTGAGCCAGGCCTGCTAATTGCCACCACTTTATCTTCGAGATCCGATAATTGCGTGTACGACGAGTCGGCGGCTACGTGAATTCCCCATATCAGCGGAGATTCGACGTAGACCTGGACTATTTTACTTGGATTTCCTGCTATCAGATCCTTCACAATGCCTTCCGTCAGAATCACTGCTATATCAGTTTCGCCAGTTCGCAACATCTGACAAAGTCTTCCTGTTCCTTCAGGAACGCTTGTCCACTTTAGGTCAATTTCTTCCATTTGAAAGTTGCGGTTCTCGATGCACATTTGCCATGGCAGGTTGAAATGTTCGGGCACCCCGGCGATCTTCAGTGTATTCATCTCATCGTATTTTAATGGTCAAATATTTATTCCTGCGGCGAAAGAGCTGCAATTGTCTCAATAGTTCTTGTTTCCGTCAACTTCTTCAGCGTGTACGAAATCAGTTCGTCAACAGCTTTATAGGGATCGGCGCTAAATGTTCCGGCTGCGCGATTAGCCACTATTGCATTCAGAGAAAGCGCATTATGCCTGAGCAACGCTGAAAGTCCGTAGATAGCTGCAGTTTCCATTTCGAGGTTCGTAATCCGCAGTCCGTCATGCTGAAAATTATCCATTTTTGAATTTAGCTCCTGATCCTGGATCGGAAGCCTTAACACGCGACCCTGCGGACCATAGAAGCCACCTGCAGTAGCCGTAATTCCTTCATGCATTTCTGTGCTTCTCATTAACGCGGCCAGATCCTCTGAGCATGAAATCAAATAGGGCCGTCCCTTTTTCACATCCCAGTTTGTATGCGAAATGAAGGCTTCTTCAAACTGCGGATTGGAAATTTCATCTATTTTGTACGAGCGCAACATATTATCGAGCCCCAATGCGTGAGCCGACATTACAAAACTGTCAACCGGAATATCCTGATGTAGCGAACCCGAGGTTCCAATCCGGATGATGTTTAGCGAGGTCAACTGCTCCTTTGGTTGGCGAGTTTCGAAATCGATGTTGACCAAAGCGTCGAGTTCGTTCATCACAATATCTATATTATCTGGGCCGATGCCGGTTGACATAACCGTAATCCGTTTTCCACGATACGATCCGGTTTGTGTCTTAAACTCCCGCTTTTGCGCTGAATATTCGATGTGGTCGAAAAACATAGTGATCTTTTCGACACGGTTTTGGTCGCCTACAAAAATAATGTCATTTGCGATATGCTCGGGGCGCAGGTTCAAATGATAAACACTGCCGTCGGGGTTGAGTATGAGTTCTGAATTTTTAATCATAAAGATTTGTTCATGGTGCAGAATTCAGGGCGTAGGGTTTAGGGACAAAACGTTTAAATTTGTCTTCTATCCCCAGCTTCCTCTGTTTAACTACGGTTATGTTTTCACTTAAGCCCGGTGTCTTAAGTCTGTTGTCTTATCTGTTATCTGTATCCTGCTTTAGCTGATCATCCGCCAACACGCTTTACGTTGTATCCTTCAGCTTTTAATATTTCTATCACTTTATCGCGAAAATTTCCTTGGATGATTATCTCCTTTTCTTTCACTGCGCCCCCAACACCGCATTTTGTTTTAAGCATTTTTCCTAACGATTTCAGATCGTCTTCACTGCCTTCAAAACCTTTGATGACTGTGGCGACTTTTCCACCGCGATTCTTTTTGTCAAGATGCGCTTCCAGCCGTTGTTTACCGGGCGGAGCCGTCTCTGCAGAATCGTGGTCTGCGTCGAATTGAAAATCTTTATTCGTAGAAAATACGAATGCGCCCAAATCATTTAAGCTTGAGAGTTTTTTTGCCATAAATCAGCCTGCTATTGAAAGAACAAAAAGACGTCAGGTACTCTCAACGTCTTTTTGTGATATTTATGTATTTTATTTTTTAATCAAACCTAAATCTACAAGACGTTCGTGCAGGAATTCACCGGCTGTAATGTCTTCGTATAACTTTGGATGGTCTTCGTCGATGCAGTTTTCAAGAACATCGAGCTTCATGTCACTCACAGGATGCATAAAAAATGGGATTGAGAAACGTGATGTTCCCCATAATTCACGAGGCGGATTCACAACTTGGTGTATAGTCGACTTTAAACGGTTGTTAGTATGTCGTGACAACATATCGCCAACATTTATCACAAGTTCGTCTGGTTCCGCAATAGCGTCGATCCAATCGCCATCGTGGTTCTGCACTTGCAATCCGCGCCCCTGAGCACCCATTAACAGCGTAATTAAGTTGATATCGCCATGGGCAGCAGCGCGTATCGCGTTTTCTGGTTCTGAAGTGATGGGCGGATAATGGATAGGACGAAGGATAGAATTTCCTTCCTCGGCATATTTATCAAAATAAAACTCGTCGAGCCCCAAATGCAGCGCCAAAGCGCGCAAAACATAGATACCCGTTTTTTCAAGCATCTGGTACGCTTCTTTTCCGACTACGTTGAATTTCGGAAGTTCCGTCACCTCGACGTTTTCGGGATATTCCGAGGCATATTTTGAATCCGCAGAAACATATTGTCCGAAGTGCCAAAATTCTTTCAGATCTCCTTCCTTTCGTCCTTTGGCATGTTCCTTCCCAAAAGAAACATAGCCGCGCTGCCCGCCGATGCCGGGAATCTCATATTTATATTTAGTCTCCAGCGGCAAGGCGAAGAAGTTCTTTACCTCAGTGTACAACTCATCAACCAACTGGTCATCCAAAAAATGACCTTTTAAGGCAACAAAGCCAATGTCTTCAAAAGCTTTTCCGATTTCATTTACAAATTTTTGTTTACGTTCCGGTTCACCCGAAAGGAAATCGCGCAAGTCAACACTGGGAATGTTCTGCATACTATATGATTTTTGTTAATAACTAATCAGGGTGTAAAACCCTTATGAAAACAAATGTAAAGAATAAATTTTATTGCAAATTTCAAAAGTTATGAACATTCCAAAAAAACGGAACAAATAAATTTCATCCAGTTAATTTTTTATACTTTTGATCGGTAAAAAAAATACCAAACTTATTCTCTACAAATGAATTTTGAAAGAAGAAATCTATCGGATGAGCAGTTACTTGATTTGTATAAAAGGCTGATAAAGCCGCGACTGATAGAAGAGAAAATGCTGATCCTGATTCGTCAGGGAAAAGTTTCAAAATGGTTTTCGGGAATAGGACAGGAGGCAATATCGGTTGGTGTTACCGCAGCTCTTGAAACTGACGAATATATCCTTCCGATGCATCGAAACCTTGGTGTCTTCACCGGACGTGATATTCCGTTACACCGACTTTTCTCGCAGTGGCAGGGCAAAGCAAGCGGATTTACGAAAGGCCGTGACCGCTCCTTTCACTTCGGCACACAAGAGTTCAAGATCGTTGGGATGATTTCGCATCTTGGTCCGCAGTTAGGCGTTGCTGACGGAATCGCACTCGCCAACAAACTGAAGAAGAACGGAAAAGTTACAGCAGTTTTTACAGGCGAAGGCGCAACAAGCGAAGGCGATTTCCATGAAGCACTGAACATTGCGGCTGTTTGGGATTTGCCGGTGTTATTTGTTATCGAGAACAATGGGTACGGACTTTCGACTCCGACAAACGAACAGTATCGCTGCGAAAACCTGGCAGATAAAGGTGTTGGCTACGGAATGGAATCGCATATCCTGGACGGCAATAATATTCTCGAAGTGTATAATGAGCTTGCTGAAATAGTCGCGTCGATGCGAACAAATCCGCGTCCGGTGCTGATTGAATTTAAGACCTTCAGGATGCGTGGACATGAGGAAGCCAGCGGAACGAAATATGTTCCGAAAGAGCTGATGGACCTGTGGGCCGAAAAAGATCCGGTTGACAATTTCAGGCGTTACCTGCTAAAGCAGAATATCCTGCGTCAAGATAAAGATGATCAATGGCGCGAGGAAATTCGTAAGGAAATTGATGAAAATCTAGCTATAGCGAATGCCGAACCCGAAATTAAAGCGGATCGGGATACAGAAATCAACGATGTTTATAAGCCTTATGCAGCCGTAGAAGTTACCCCGTCGGGGACTAAAGAAAACATTCGGTATATCGACGCTATATCAGCAGGACTTCGCCAATCGATGGAAAAGCATGAAAACCTGGTGATCATGGGCCAGGATATAGCGGAATATGGCGGCGCATTTAAAATTACAGACGGCTTTGTAGAAAAATTCGGAAAAGAACGCGTTATCAATACGCCCATCTGCGAGAGCGCTGTGGTCTCTGCCGGAATGGGACTTTCAATAAACGGTTACAAAGCAATCGTCGAAATGCAGTTTGCCGATTTCGTTTCAACAGGCTTTAATCCGATTGTTAATTATCTCGCAAAGGTACATTATCGGTGGAACGAGCATGCTGATGTTGTTGTCAGGATGCCCTGCGGCGGAGGAACACAGGCCGGCCCTTTCCATTCACAGACCAATGAAGCGTGGTTCACCAAAACTCCGGGATTGAAAGTCGTTTATCCCGCATTTCCATATGATGCAAAGGGACTTTTAAATTCGTCCATTAATGATCCGAATCCCGTAATGTTTTTCGAACATAAGATGCTCTACCGAAGTATTTATCAGGATGTTCCGGCAGATTATTACACGTTGCCTTTAGGTCAGGCAGCTGTATTAAAAGAAGGTAAAGATATTACAATCATCGCCTTTGGAGCAGCCGTGCACTGGGCTTTGGAAACGCTTGAAAAGAACCCGCAAATTTCTGCTGATCTGATCGATCTGCGGACCTTACAGCCTCTGGACAAAAAGACAATATATAGCTCGGTCAGGAAAACAAGCAAAGTAATTATCCTACAGGAGGACAGTATGTTTGGCGGAATCGCAAGTGACCTTTCTGCAATGATTATGGAAGACTGCTTTGAATATCTTGACGGCCCGGTAAAACGTGTTGCGAGTTTGGATACGCCAATTCCCTTCACAAAAGCTCTCGAAGATCAGTATCTGCCAAAAGGGCGCTTTGAAACCGCGCTAAAAGAATTAATGGCGTATTAGTTAATTACTCGTAAACGGGAAATTGACGGTTTTGCGTTCCAGTTCTTCAATTCGTGCTTCCATTTGGGAGAAATTCTGAATAATACCGTGCATTGCAGTATTTACGCTTTGAAATCCTTCCATTATTGCCTTTATGCTTTCGGTTGTCGATAATCCGATGCTACTCAGGTTTGAGTTTATTTCAATAATAGCATTTGCCAGTTCCTTGTGTTGCTCTTCAAGAGCCGCTAATCTATCTTCCATTTTTCAAAATTTATACGTTCGAAGATACAGCTTTTTTGTGCTGTGGCTGTTCCGGATATGAAGAAGTTTGTATTTTATCCTACATAAAATATAGAGGATCGCTTTTCTGTTTTTGTAAATTATATCGTACTTTAGGAATACCAATATTTTTAAGTTTGAAACATGAGGCTATCGATAGAGCGCAAGGCAGTTAAAGTTTATCCCGATCCAAAACGTGTTATTGCACGTTATTTTTTTAATGGCGAAGAACGCGCACTTTTCCTGATCCGAAACGTCCTTGCAATGGACGAGAATCAGGTGTTTGGAATAATTTCGCCGCTGCTTCAGGATTTTTCGAAACGTCACCGAAACATTACAAAAAAGCTGCTGAAGCACTGTGAACGGGTCCGGAGCTATATCGAAACTGCCGGAGTCGATTTTAACCAGCTGAGTGACGACCGGAAGTATCTTATCGGCGCGTACTTTACACACGAATACTCAATTGAATCGGCTGCGTTTTTTAATCCTTCTATTATCGCCGATCCGGACCAAACAAGCCTGGAAGAAGGTCAGACACGTTTGTTGATCAGTTTTCGCGCAGTAGGCGAAGGACACATTTCGTCGGTCGTTTTCCGGCGGGCTACGATCGACAAAGACAATAACATTACCATTATTCCGGCGGGTAATTACGTAGACGAAGCTGAGAAAATGCACAACACTATCTACCAGAAGGAACTTTTTCTAAAGAAAGCCGAAGAAGCAGATATTGATCCGACGTTTCTGTTGGAGGTTGATGGAATCCTGGAAGACCGGTTTGATTATGAAGCTTTGAAAACGGCCGTTTCTCAGGCGCGTGACAAGGATACGGGTGAATTTAAAAATGCTGAATACTATAAGCTTTTAGCGCTATCCGATAGTTATCGAAAAATTAGTTTCTCGCGCGACACGGATATTAGCGATCGCGTGATTTTTCCTATATCCGACTTCGAGCGAAAAGGAATTGAAGACGCACGTTTTGTGAAATTCACTCATGACGACGGCTCAATCATATATTTCGCAACGTATACGGCCTATGATGGTTCGCATATCATGCCGAAGTTGCTACAAACAACCGACTTCTATGATTTTAAGACGACACCGCTAAACGGCGAAGGTGCAAAGAACAAGAATCTGGCACTTTTTCCGCGAAAGATAGACGGAAAATATGTGATGATGTCGCGTATTGATGGTTGGAACAATTACTTAATGTATTCGGACAACATCAGCATTTGGGACGATCCCATCAAAATACAGACGCCGGAATATGCGTGGGAATTGGTACAAATAGGAAACTGTGGATCACCAATAGAAACTGAACATGGCTGGCTGGTGATGACACACGCCGTTGGGCCGATGCGCAGATATTGTATTGGCGCCTCGCTGCTTGACATTGATCATCCCGAGAAGGAAATCGGCCGACTCAAAGAACCTTTGATTATGCCGAATCCCGACGAACGGGAAGGCTACGTTCCAAACGTGGTGTATTCCTGCGGATCAATCATTCACAACGGTGAGCTAATCATCCCGTATGGACTGTCGGATCACAGCTCCGGTTTTGCCAGTGTCAACCTCGAACTCTTATTGGATCGCCTGCGAAACGGTGGATAAAAAAAGCCTTACAATTGTAAGGCTTCTTTCTAAATGTTAATGTTTCCATCGTATTTTCCGATATCATCAACAATATTTGTCGCATTCTTATCGTAGGTCCTGATAAACGTCGGACGTTCGTTTTCACTGTTAGCGTTTAGGTTCTCATTGCTACGAGAGATCTCGTCATCGATGTCGACGTTCGCTTTATCGACGTCGTCATATTTGTGAAAGTCGTCGGATTCCTCGAAGTCTTCGTCTTTGCTGTTAAGGTCATCATCCTGGTTTAGTCCGGGATTATCAATGCCGCGTGGATCATTCTCATTTGTATCGGAAAATAGAAATATTCGCTGGTACTCTTCGTCGGTATATCGGTGGTGGTGCATAGCTTTGGGTTTAAAGGGTTTCGTTTCGGTTGAACGACGGCTTGTTATCGACATCATTCGGATTTGTGTTGGCCTTTTCATCGGGTGTAAGCGACTTTGTGCTGTCGGAATTATCGCCGAATTGAGTGTTGATACCGGAATCTACATCTTCCGGATGGTCGACCACCTGTGATGCAAGGTCTACATCTTTTTGCGGATTCTCCAGATTATCGGTGTTGTCTGTTTCCATATGATTCACGTTATCCGGATTCTGTTCGTCGTATTGGCGTTGGTGCGGACTCGTCATATGTTCTGATCCTCGTGAGCCTTCAAAATGCGTTTCCATAGTTGTTTCTTCTTTTATGTTGGTATAACAAATATCAAGATTACAGTACCACAGGGCGTTACAGCATCATGCTGAACTTTTACAGAATTTCCAAGTAAAAAAAAAGCCGCCCGAGAGCAGCTTCAAAATGTTAGTTGTAGATTAGAATTGGCTCAAAATCCACCAAAGGATGATGAACACCAAAATGGTTCCTATACAGCCGCCGCCTAATTTCTTTGCTCCCCAACCTGCGAGAATCGCTTTTATAAATCCGTTCATTATTGGTGGTTTTAGTTCAAATTATTTAGCTTGATCGCTCGAATGTTCGTCACTCGCATTCTGGTTTTTATCCCTGAAATCGGGGTCACCCTTGATCTTATCGCTGTATAGGCTGTAGTTTTCGTCGTTGGTTAGCGTCTCATCGTGTTCTTTATATTCATGATCACGGGTATCCGCTCTGTTGTCCCGACGTTTCTCATTGGAATGAGGATAATTTTTCCGATTGTCATTATGTTGCTGGCTGCCGCCGTTGTTTAGAGTTCCCATATTAAATTGGTTTACGTTAATAGATAGCAGGCAATTGTTCAGTTGAAACTAGCTCAATAAAAAAAAGCTGAAATCTCAGCTTAATTTTTTTCGTTTGCCAATGCATAGTACATCTCATTAGGATCATAATCAAAATCGAAATCCTGAAGATCCTCATCATCGGCATTGTTTATTCTGATGATGTTATCGAAATCGCTGTCTGCATGTTGAAAATCGTCTTGAGAAGTAAAGTGTGGTTCCATAGTTAGCGTGTTTTGATTTGTTATTTTACAAATTTCACGAAAACGTTGGCGTACTTCTTTACACGGTTTTTCCGGAATGTTATATAATTCCAATCACCGCCTTAATAATTGCCTGATAAGAGTTTACCGCCAATTGGCGCTTTGGCCTCAATACCAAGTTTCTTCATCATCTCGTATGTCGTGCACACGGCAGCAGAAGTTACAGGCAATCCGGTGACCTCTTCAAGGAGGTCAATTGCCGCCAACGATGGCATCTGAACGCATGCCGATGCTACCAAAACATCAACACCTTCAAGATTGAGCCGTTTGTATATTTCGAGTAGGTTCATTGGATCCTGTGCGGCAACTTCAAGATTATCCGGAATCTCAAGCGCAATAGAATCAACAACTTCAAAGCCCTGATCTTGGATATAATCCACAACAAGATCAGTCAGCGGACGCATATACGGAGTGATCAATGCCACTTTCTTGGCGCCCATCACCCTGAGTCCGTTTACCAATGCGCCCGCGCTTGTAACGATAGGAGTAGGGAAGTCGTTGGTGATTGTTTGTTGATGGAGGTTGACTTCCGACACGCAATGATAACCGCGGCCCATGCTCATGATAGCCACAAGACAGGCGTAACCCATTACATCCACATGCGCATCCGAAAGTTCAAGTGCACACTTCAGGCTCATCGCATCCATGGCTTCGAGTTCTTCTTTTGTGACTTTCTTCATCCGCATCCGGCTTGAATGGAACGTAAATTTTTCAGGTAAGACGGTTTCACGCGCCCGGAAAATTGCCGGAATCTCTGTTTCCATTGTAACGTTGGACGAAGGAACTATCTGGCCAATTCTATATGTTTTCATTTTCAAGGAGATAAGGTTCAGGGATAAGGATAAGGGTTGAACGATAAGGGAACTGTTATCTTGACACACCCGATGTTCAATTATTAATTGCCGACTCTCAATTCTCTCACCGTGTTGGTCAACGTACCGATGCCTTCAACTGTCGCTTCAACAACGTCGCCATCCCACATAAATTCCTGTGGGTTTCGTCCGGCGCCAACACCGGCTGGAGTTCCCGTTGCGATGATATCGCCGGGCTCAAGCGTGAAAACGGTGCTTAAATCTTCAATCAGGTCGTTGATATTGAACAACATGAATTTCGTATTGGAGCTTTGCTTTTCAACTTTGTTCACTTTTAAAGACAAGTTCAGGTTATGCGGGTTTTTAATTTCGTCCCTGGTTACGAGAATGGGGCCCATTGGAGCAAACGTGTCCTGACCTTTTGAAACGATCCATTGTCCGGCGCGGCGGCAATCGCGGGCAGAGATATCATTAATTACAGTATACCCGAACACATAATCCAGCGCTTCTTCTTTTTTGACGTACTTTCCTTTTTTGCCGATTACAACCGCAAGCTCAACTTCCCAGTCGAGTTGCTGCGTCAGGTTTGGGTTGTGTACGATCGTTTCGTTTGTTCCGATAACGGCTGTTGGTGGTTTAGAGAAAATTACGGGTTTCTGCGGAAGCTCGTTTGATGTGTCCAGAGTTCGCGCGCTTTCTGCAACGTGCTCGGTATAATTGAGTCCGATGCCTATTATATTTTTTCGTGGCCGTGGGATAGGAGCGAGCAACTTTGCATCGGAGAGTGGGACCATTGCCGAAGCGGCATCATGTTCTTTAATAAGTTGGGAAAGCTTTTCTAACATTTCCTCCCCTGCGTCGATAAGGTCGAGCATGGTCACAGGAAGTGTCTGGTTGGTGTTTTGCCCAAGTTTTTCAACATCGATGATTCTATCATTTTGTAGAATACCGAGTTTGGCTGCCGAATTGTTGATCGTGTAGGTAACTAGTTTCATTTTTGATGTTTCGATATCGCCTAGCCCTGACAGCAGCGGCATCCTTTTTTGCGCTTCTTTAGCGCCTAAAAGATACAGCGAATGGCAGGATTATGCTATTAAAATTAAATACTCATTTAGTTGGCTATTCAATTGGTCCTTGTTTTATATCCCGCTCTTTCCGTTTCCTGTGAAAGTACGCAGAAGCTGACGCTCAAAAAGGCAATAACGATTTTGGTCTGGATCTTCAACGCTTAGGATCATGGTATTTGAAAACCGTTATTATCCTCGTACTGTTTCTCCTGATAGAGCCCGAGTTTCTCAATCACCGGCAGATCGTTGAACGAAAACAAAACCGCATCTTCAGAGTCAGAAAGATTCACATGTTCGTGCCACGCCCAACTCGGAACGCAAAAAATGTCGCGTTCTTTCCAATCGAAGCGTATTCCATTAATGACCGAGTAACCTTTGCCTTTTGCGCATTGATACACAAATGAACCCGTATGTTTGTGTGCTTTTGTATGTTCTGAATTTCGCAACAGCTGGATCGAAGCACCCATTGTTTGCATCACGTGGCCTCCCGTAAGCGGGTTGGAGTATTGCATGAGGATACCGTCGAAAGGCGAACCTTCATTGACTTTCGACGCTTCGAGCAACGCCGGGTAAACGTGCTTCCACGAATATTTAAACAACGGCGAATACGGCTTGTTCCATATAACATCAGCAGAGATAATCCCTGTCGCAGAATAAGTTAGTGGAGAGTAGTTAACCGGATTGATTAACGGCTGCTTTCCATCGAATACGGCATAATCGTTCGCTTCAAGCGCATTCACGAGCGGAATGTCGAGTCCGTCCTGCCAAATGCATGTCTGGCCGTTTTCTGCGACGCCATGCTCGTGCCACGCCGAATTTGGGGTAATTACAAAATCGTTGACTTCAAAAGTGAGTTTGTTTCCATCAACAACCGTGTAGCCACCTTCGCCTTCCATAATAAACCGCAGTGCGGACGCTTTATGCCGGTGTGCCGACGTGCTTTCTCCGGGACGCGTGACCTGGATCCCGGTGTACAACCAACCTACGGCAGCACTGACCTCCTTGCGTTTGTCGTTTACGAGATAAACTACGCGTCGGCCTGCTTGTTCCGGCGTAACCAGTTCGGACGACTTGAGTACTAGCTCCCGAAGATCGTCATACCTCCAAAGCATCGGTACCGATGAGCTTCGCGGTTCCCACGGCTCGATATCGTTGGCAACGGTCCAAAGCGCGCCGGCGCCAAGCGCTTCAAGCTCGCGATAATAGGCTTCAAGCTCCGGCGTATCCTGAACCCGGGCGCGGCCTATTACATCATCGTTGTGTTTTGTTTCCATCAGTTAATTTTTTTTTGACCGTTAAGAGCATCAAATTGCTAAAAAAATGCCTAATTCTTAAGGGTCTAATGGTTAGTGCCAGCATTGAAATCGTCATGGTTATCGACAAATGTAATCTTACGCGTTGGTGCAACGTTCACCCGCAAATCGAAAATGTCGAACCGGTTATAATGTCCCAGTATATCATGCATCTGTTTTGGTTGGATACATTTTGCCAGATCGATATCAGCGTAAACAATACCTTCGTCGTCAATTAATGGTTCGCCTGCAATGGCGCCATTCGGACCGATAACGCCGGAAAAAGCCGAATTTTTTCGCGTTAAAAGTTCTTCGACATTCGGAACATCCTCTTTTAATGCATCCATAATTTCGGCGGAAATCGTTGAGCAC
Source organism: Flavobacterium sp. (assembly GCA_036386895.1). GTDB lineage: Bacteria > Bacteroidota > Bacteroidia > Flavobacteriales > Flavobacteriaceae > Flavobacterium. The sequence continues at coordinate 252,635 of DASVUR010000004.1, read as the reverse complement.
GATACAACGGTAAACAATTTTCCTTCAAATGAATGTGCGGCAGCGCGGATCTTAATTGCTTCGGCCATATTATAATCCGGCGGAGCAACGGGAAGTGAAATATAATTCGCAATATGAATTAACTCCCCTTGTGCCAGCAGTGAAAACCTTGCGAGCGTGTTTGTATTTTCTCCACATGCCAAAGTGCCAATCGGTCCGATTTCTGTTTTGTATACTTTTAATGACGAGCCGTCGCCGGATGTCCAGGTAAGCTTCTCAGCCCAGGTCGGAACCAATTTGCGGTGCTTTCCCACAATGGTCCCCGTGTGGTCTATAATCAGGTTGGTATTGTAAATCTCGCCATAGCTGTCGCCGCGCTCATTGATGCCGATCACAACATGGCAATGGTACTGTTTCGCAGCTTCACATACTTTTGCAATTTCGGGTCCGTTTGTCAACACTGAACAACGATACAGCTTTTCATACCATTTGCTCCCCTGAACCGGTGTCATTATCCAATTCCAATACGGATAACCCGCAATAAAAACTTCAGGAAACGCTACAAGTGAAGCCCCATTCGAAGCGGCCTCAGCGATAAATGAAACCGCTTTGTCGGCGGTTTTACCCGCATTTAGAAAAACTGGCGACGTTTGCACGGCAGCAGCTTTAAATTTTGGAAACTCCATCAATATTTGTGTAAGTTATCAAAGATAAACATTTGAATTAGCCGATTTTGTATTTTGCGATTCTTGTTCGCGTCTCGTCGGAAAAAGCCTCCGCTTTAATATCCGAGCCTTTGTTTAACGCAACGTTTACTAAAGTCACTTCACCCTGGAGGCAAATTTTTCCCTGGCTTTCGAAGGTAAATCCGCAGGTAACCGATGCGCCGCCGAGATTGATCACCCAAAGCATTTTTGTTAGTTCATCACCAATGCGCGCAGGATTTTTAAATTGCACTTTTAGATCGACAGTCGGAATTCCATTTGTCTCGTGAATTTTCGAGAACGGCCGATCCAGTGCGGCTTCAAACCAGTCTTCGACAAGGTCGTTCAGCATTTCCAGGAAGCGTGGATAAAAGACGATGCCGGCATAGTCGACATGCTTAAACCGAACGGTTTCCGTTCTTACAAATATTTCTCCCATTATGTTGCTTTTAATTTGAATCGCTGAATTTTGCCCGTTTCCGTCTTTGGCAGTGTTTCCATGAACCGGATTTCCCGCGGGTACTTATACGGAGCGGCGTTCTGCTTAAACCATTCCTGTATTTCTCGTGCTTTTTCGCTACAAGCCGAAGAATGATCTTTAAGGACGATGTTGGCACAAACCAACATTCCGCGCTGTTCATTCGGAAGTCCGACAACCGCGCACTCTGCTATCTCATCATGCATCAGCAATGTATTTTCGACCTCGATCGCAGCAATATTGTAACCTGAAGAAATAATCATATCATCGCCACGGGCAACAAACCAAAAGTAGCCATCTTCATCCTGACGGAAGATATCACCCGTAATGTTCCAGTTGTTCTCGACATATTCCTTTTGTTTGTCGGGCGCCTTTAGGTATTTGCAACCGGTAACGCCGCGAACCGCAAGCCGGCCTGGAATATTACGCGAAACTTCATTTCCCCTTTTATCGACGATCTTTGCCTCATAACCTCGAACCGGTAATCCTGTTGCGCCTTTACGCATATTTTCTTCGTTAGATGAGATAAAAATGTGCAGGATCTCTGTCGAACCGATGCCGTCGATAATTTTTAATCCGGTTGCTTCATTGAAATCTTCCCAGACTTTCAACGGCAATGTTTCACCGGCTGAAACACACTTGCGCAGTGAAGAGAAATTAAAGTCACTGACCAATGTGGTAATGATCCGCCATGCTGTTGGCGCGGTAAAACAGATAGAAATTTTGTGTTCGTCAATAGCTTTCAGAAGTAGTTCGGGCGAGGGTTTCTCTATCAAGAATGTCGACGCCCCAAAATAAAGTGGAAACAGTACTAATCCGCCGAGCCCGAAAGTGAAGCCGAGCGGCGGACTTCCGGTGAAAATATCTTCTGGTGTTGGGCGTAACGCGAATTTAGGGAACGCTTCGCAGATCAGCAGAATATCACGATGAAAATGAGAAGTCATTTTTGGTTTTCCTGTAGTTCCCGATGTAAATCCGACCAGGCAAACGCAATCGGCAGTCGATTTAAAATTTTCGAAGGTCTTTGGCTTGTTGTGCATCAAAACCTCCAGCTTCGAAATGGATTCCGCTGATCCGTCGTATGTAATAACGTGCTTCAGGAATGGCGATTCGACTGCTGCCAGTGCTTCTTCAAGCCGGTAGTCGCAAAGTGCATGTGAAATTTCGGCACATTCAACCATTGTCGACAGCTCTTTTTCACGTAGCAGCGGCATAGTAGCCACTACGATTCCGCCTGCCTTGACTACGGCGAACCAACATGCTACAAACATGGGGTTGTTGGCGCCACGAATTAAGACACGATTGCCTGACACCAATTCCATTTCGTGGACTAATACATGTGCAATTTGACTTGATTTTTCAAAAAGATCATCGTAAGTCCAGGTCGAATCGAATGTGCGGATGGCGACCCGGCTTCCGTTGCCTTCGCGTATATGCCGGTCAAGCAGCGCGTCGACGCAATTTATATCTTCCGGAAAGTTAAAATCGGGATGATCAAAGATGTAATCCGGCTGAAGCGATTCGTCCGGCAGATGATCGTGTACAAAATTATCGTCGTAGCAAAGCATTATGCAGCGTTTAAAAATTTATGGATAGCGCATGATTTCCACCGTTGTACGTCATCGCTTTTTATGGGTTTCAGGTTTTAGCGCTTTTTTCATCGCTTGCTTCTCTTTTCGTTCCGCCGCATAACGCGGATATAAATGCGCTTTTCCCTGGATATACTGGTTCGGAATATCATCCGGCTCATATTGTTCGTGAGCCTGCGCATGCCGAACAAATCCGGGATCGAGCAGAAATGGTTTACCAACCCCAACAAGATCTGCGCGACCATTCAATAATATGGTGTTGATTTGATCGACGTCTGATATTGCACCGGTTGTGATCGTGGGAATATCGAGCGTATTACGTACGATATCTGAAAATGGGGTTTGCCACATTCGGCCAACTTGCATCGTTTGGTCACTGACCGTGTTTCCAGTTGAAACATTGATTATATCGGCTCCGGCTTCGTGAAATGCTTTGCTAATCTTAAGTACGTCTTCATCAGATATCCCGTTTTCTGCCCAATCCGACGCCGAAATGCGAACCGACATTGGTTTATACAGATTAAAAACCGAGCGCATTGCCGTAAATACACGTAACGGAAATTTTATCCGGTTATCGATACCGCCGCCAAATTCATCTGTACGGACATTCGTTAGAGGCGAAAGGAAGGAAGCCAGCAAATAACCGTGATGCGCCTGAAGTTCGATCATATCAAAGCCGGCTGCATCTGCATTTTTAGTTGCTAGTATAAATTGCGCGACAATTTCATCCATGTCGGCTTCCGTCATTTCACGCGGCACCGGATTATGCGCCGCAAAAGGCAATGCGGAAGCAGAAATTAAATCCCAACCGTTTTCCTCAAGCGGAATATTACTTCCGGCAGAAGGAACGTTAATAGCGCCTTTTCGTCCTGAATGGCCAAGCTGAATGCCCATTTTTGACTTTGTGTTTTTATGAACAAATTCGGTTATTTTTTTCCAAGCAACAGTTTGTTCTTCAGTATATATGGATGCATCGCCTAAAGTGATCCGTCCTGTTTCGGATACACTCGTCATTTCCGCGATTATCAAACCGACGCCCGCAGTTGCACGAGATCCGTAATGTACCAGGTGCCAATCGGATACGACACCGTCTTCGGCTGAATACTGACCCATTGGCGACATTACGATCCTATTTCTGACAACCATTTCACGAAGCCTGAACGGCGTGAAAGCCGCAGGAACATTAACCTTAAAATTTCCAATGCTGCAATTGAACTCAGTTAGCACTTTTTGGATAAAAGACTTATCACGGAGCGCGAGGTTCTCGAACGTTACTTTTTTCGCGCGTGTCATTACACCAAATGCAAACTGCATGAAGTCGTGCTTCATATGCCGGTCCATGTTTTCAAACCAGTCAAGTGAAACGTTTGCTGCGTGCTGAATGGTTTCAACACGGTTGCGGCGCAATTGCTCGTAATTTGCGAATGCTTTTTCGCGATCTGTTCCGAATTCGGCTATACTATCGGCTAAAGCAATTGCGCATTCCATTGCGAGTTTTGTTCCCGATCCGATCGAGTAGTGTGCGGTAGCTTTTGCATCGCCGAGCAGTACGATGTTATCATGATGCCATTTCCCGTTAGTGACAGTCGGAAATTGGCGCCAGTGTGACTTGTTTGAGATCAGTTGATGTCCGCCGAGTTCTTCTTTAAATATCTGTTGGATCTTGTGGATCGTAGTCTGTTCATTGGTGGTCTCAAATCCCGCACTTTTCCATGTTTCAGGCGTACATTCGAAGATCATCGTACTCATTCCCTGTTGGTATTGATACGAATGGGCCACAAAAGCCCCGTGTGGTGTTGAACGGAAGAAATAGGTAAAGGCGTCAAGCGGTTTTGTAGTTCCGAGCCAAACGAACTTGTTGCGCTGTAGCTTGATCTTCGTACCGAATTCAGCTGAATATTTCTCCCTGACCTGGCTGTTGATACCGTCGCACGCGATGATATAGTCGGAGCCGGAAAACTGGGATAGGTCGTCAACATCGGATTCAAAATGCAGTTTTACGCCTTCCTCTGTGCAACGTTGCTGGAGCAGTTGCAGTAATGTTTTTCGGGAGCAGCCACAGAAACCGTTTCCTGTAATACGCACAATGTCACCATCACGCGCTACATCAAGATCGTCCCAATACGCGAACTCGCTTCGGATCAATTCGTAGGATTTCGGGTCGCGCGTCAGGAATTCACTTAGTGTTTCATCTGAGAACACAACTCCAAATCCGAAAGCGTCGTCGGATTTATTGCGCTCGTAGAGATCGATTTGAGAATTTGGAACCGCTTTCTTTAGCAGGATCGAAAAGTAGAGTCCGCCCGGACCGCCGCCTATAACTGTTATTTTCATTGTAGTGTGCTTTGCAGCAGGGATAAAAGTGGAAACCCTTTTTGATTCCTGCCTCTTGAGAAGAAGGGTTCGATAAAAAAGGTTGCAACGGATAGCCCGACCGGTTTTTCACCGGGACTGCCCTAAATTAATTTCTTTTTATTGAAAATATATTTCCCAACGTCGAATAGTTTGAACCTGAAAGTCGTGCGACCGGCCGATACGTTTCAAGGTTGATCTTATAATTGTCGAGCAAAATTCGCTCCTCGATATGCATCATGATTATTTTACCGATAAGCATAGTTGCACCGCCGTTTTTGTGGCCTTCGAGAGAATAATGATGTACAAGCTCGCATTCGAAGGTAACCGGACTTTCGGCGACACGCATCGGTTTTATTTTTACTGATGGAATGGGAGTGAGGCCCGCTACTTCAAATTCGTCGACATCAGCCGCAAAAACCTGCGAAGTCATGTTCATTCGTTCAACGGTGTCTTCGGTCACCATATTGACCACGAACTGTTTATTGGCCAGAACGTTGTTCAATGTGTCTTTATTCTTATCGCCGCCACGCGTTGTTGAGAACATCACATGCGGCGGATCTTCTCCGATAGCATTAAAGTATGAGAAAGGCGCCAGATTGTTGATCCCGTCTTCGCTTATGCTTGATACCCATCCAATCGGCCGCGGGATTACAACGCCTGTCAGCAGCTTATAAACAGCGGATTGTTCAAGTTCGGCAGGATCGAATTGCATTTGTTTGGTTTCCACAAATTAAATGAAATTAAAGGGAATTTGCGGGTTATTTTTCAGGTTTTCTAGCAGATTTTTTTGCTAATACGATGAAACTTTAGCGATTGGGCGTTAACTTTGTTAGAAACCCAAAAGTCTGTTGGAATGAGTTTATACCAAATCAAGAATCTAGAGCAGTACTTCAAACACTATAGGAAATCATTGCGGAATCCGGACAAGTTCTGGGGGAAAATCGCCGAGGAAAACTTTACCTGGTACCAAATGTGGGACAAAGTCGTCGAATCGAACATGGCCGAAGCCAAAGTAAAGTGGTTTACTGACGCGAAAGTAAATATCGTAAAAAACTGTATCGACAGGCACTTGGCAAAACGCGGCAATAAAACCGCTATTATTTTCGAACCCAATGATCCGAACGAGCAATCGCTTCACATTACGTACAACGAACTGTATGTTCGTGTAAACAGGATGGCAAACGTGCTGAAGGACCTGGGGATAGAAAAAGGCGATCGCGTGTGTATTTACCTGCCAATGATTCCGGAATTGGCTGTTGCGGTATTGGCTTGTGCACGGATCGGGGCGATTCATTCCGTTGTGTTTGCCGGATTTTCCGCTTCGGCTATTGCAGCGCGGATAAACGATTCTGACTGTAAAGTTGTGATCACCTCCGACGGCGGCTATCGCGGCAACAAGACAGTCGGATTAAAAGGTATTGTTGATGAGGCTTTAAAAACATGCCCCACCGTTACCAGCGTACTCGTAGCCAAACGCACGAATGCGGATGTTCCGATGATTGAAGGTCGCGATCATTGGCTCCAGCCGCTGCTTGATGCCGCATCAGACAACAATGTTGCGGAAATTATGGATGCCGAAGATCCATTGTTTATCTTATATACTTCGGGTTCAACCGGAAAACCCAAAGGAATGGTGCACACAACGGCCGGCTATATGGTTTTTACGGCGTATACGTTTAAGAATGTGTTTGCTTACGAGGAAGACGATATTTATTGGTGTACAGCAGATATTGGCTGGATCACGGGGCATTCATACATCGTATACGGGCCACTGCTGAATGGCGCAACAACGGTAATTTTTGAAGGCGTTCCGTCTTATCCTGATTTCAGCCGGTTTTGGGAAGTCATCGAAAAACATAAAGTGACACAATTTTATACAGCGCCAACGGCAATCCGGTCGCTCGCAAAAGAGAATATCGATTTCGTTCAGCCATATCCGCTGAAATCGCTTAAAGTCATTGGTTCTGTGGGCGAGCCTATAAACGACGAAGCATGGCATTGGTATAACGACCATGTCGGGGGAAAACGTTGTCCGCTTGTTGACACATGGTGGCAGACAGAAACCGGCGGCGTTATGATATCGCCAATTCCGTTCGTAACGCCAACTAAGCCAACGTATGCTACATTGCCACTGCCGGGAATTCAGCCGGTGCTGATGGATGAAAAGCGAAATGAGATCGAGGGAAACCAAGTAGTGGGAAATCTTTGTATCAAAGCGCCATGGCCGGGAATGGCCAGAACGATCTGGCGCGATCATCAGCGGTATAAGGAAACTTATTTTTCGGCTTTTCCCGGGAAATATTTTACAGGTGATGGCGCGTTGCGGGATGAAGTCGGCTATTACCGGATCACGGGTCGTGTTGACGACGTTGTAATCGTCTCGGGACATAATCTTGGAACCGCGCCAATCGAAGACGCGATCAATGAACATCCGGCCGTTGCTGAAAGCGCGATAGTCGGTTTTCCGCATGATATCAAAGGAAACGCCTTGTACGGATTTATAATTTTGAAAGACACAGGTGAGAGTCGGGATCGCGACAATTTATCGAAGGAGATTAACCAGCTTGTGTCGGATCAGATAGGGCCGATCGCCAAGCTCGATAAAATGCAGTTCGTTCCGGGATTACCAAAAACAAGATCTGGCAAGATCATGCGGCGCATTCTCAGAAAGATAGCCGAAGGTGACTTTTCCAATTTCGGCGATACATCAACGTTGCTGAACCCGGAGATTGTAGAGGAAATTAAGAATCAGAAAGTTTAATAAAAGCGGCTTCGAGAGCCGCTTTTATTTTGTTACAGGTTTAGGGGCTTGATCTCGCCGGTAGCAGTAATGAGATAATACTTGTTGTTCTTGATAATCGTGTTCTTTGGCAGCTGGTCTTCTTTAAGTCTTATCCGCACCGTCATATCGTAAAATACCTGAATGGTGGGTTCCGTAATATCGGCATTGACCACGAATGTATGTGCCTTTACCGGAACGCCATTATAATATTGGGTGGCGTTTTTGCGAATGTTGTTTACCACCTCTTTTTCGCCAAAATTTGCATTCGCGCTGGAATAGGCTTCGTAGCGCTTGTAGCTTTCCATCGGATAGTTAACATTGTACCCTTCCTGGATGAATTTTTCTTTTTTTGTAAGATCCGTGTTCATGATCAGCGAATAGTTTGAAAGCGTCTGTTTAAATTCTTCAAATGCACGTGTTTGCAGTTGATCATGAATCAGGTCAAAATTCGTTGTAATATAATCTACTTTAGCCAGATCATATATTTCCTGCCGTGAACATGCGGTTACTATTTTATCGAAATCTGACGGATTGTTATATCTGATGATGATATTCTTCTTCAATTCAAATCCTGAAGGGCGTTCGTTGTAGGTCTTCGGGTTGAATATCTTCTTTTCAACTACATATTCGTACATCGGCACAAATGAGATCATGTCGGTTACCACTTCAATGTCCTTGTTGAGCATTTGGATCTCGGCAGTGACTTTGTTAATTCGCTCATCGACCACCATTGTCGCTTCCTCGGCTGTTTTGCCGAGCTGCAACAAATTGAAAACGGCCACTTTTGCGGTTGCCCGTTCGTTGTAGATTCCCCTGATCGTGATTACCATCTCGTCGTTAGTCGTTGATGTAGTTTGAAAAGTACCGACTTGGCCAACGGAATAATGATTTTCACCATAATTCGCATTTCCTGACACTTGTGCGCCTGCGCTGATCGAAAATAAGGCGGCGGCTAAATAAATTGCTTTCATAATAAATGTTTAAAGTTACTGCAATGATAGTGGCCCCTTCTTTTTTGCGTGCTGTAAAGCTGCCGTGAACTGCCGGAAAAGTGTTTTCCAAAGTTTTACAGTACTTTTACAGCGGCAAAAACAACTTCAATTCGCACATTTGCCTACCAGCATGAACGGAATCGAAATTTTTCAGCAGTTGAAACTTGAAGTGCTTTTGGAGTATCAGAAGCATTTTCAATATTTTCAGGGAAGCTGGAAGAACTTCAGTTCGCAGGACATCCAAAACCTGATTGTACTGCTCGAAGAAAGCCAAAAAGCTACCGTCAGCGAAAAGTGGATTTATACGCATCTGAAACCGGAAGTCAACCAGAAGCTTCCGCGAAAGGATATGCTTGATATCTTTTCCCGTTTTTGCGGATATTCTGGCTGGGATGAGTTGGTGTTCAGGCATGAGAAGAAACAGGAGCAGGCTGTTCCTGTTCCGCCCAATCGATGGCGCGCTGTTTATTTTGCTGTTGCCTCAGTTCTTGTCGTTGTTGCCGCGATTGCGATACTTTGGCCTTCTGAAACAGCTAGAACAATTGAGATAAAAGACGCCTATACCAGCAAAGCAATCGACTCGTCCCAGGTAAAAGTGTATGAAGTAGCTACCGGGGATGAACTTCCCGTCACGGTAAAAGATGATAAAGTATCGGTAGTTGTTGAAGACGATAAGCCAAGGAGAATCAGCATTGTAAGTCCGTTTTACAAAAAAAGAGAGGTAGCGGTAAAGTCGTCGCAGGAAATCGTTTTAGTCACTCCCGACGATCGGGCAATGATGCTGAAGGCCTTTATGAATCCGGACCTTCGCCACTGGCAGGTAAGGAAGCGGCAACTTGAACAGATCCTCGCCGCCGACCTTGAGGTGATTATCATGCTGAAGGATAATCTTGGCGCCGGATATTATAACAAGACGGAGTTTTCGCAGATGCTCATCATTCCGACACCGTCAGTGAAAGCGATGAAAATAGTAGAAATCAAAAACAACAACAATAATGAAATCGAGTTTATCCGTATTGTGCAGGAGTAGCGTGCTGATTCTCGCCGGACTGTTGATGTTTTCTCACGATGGGCTTTCACAACAGGCAAACGGTTCAGGCGCGTCCATACAAAAATCATTCTCTGCAGTTGCATTAGCGGCATATCAGGAAAGTTCGATTTCTAAGGTAAATGACTTTTATAGCTACCTTGAAATTCTTGCTATGCCTGAAACGTCTGCCGAACTCGCGCAACAGCTGGAACAGAATATTATGACAATGTTTGTGGATGAAACCGAACAAGTCCTGGATTTTACCTCTGCAACGCCCACCTTAATTCCGGTAAAGTCGCTGCTGCAGAAACTCCGAAACACTGCGCTACGTTTCTCCGTGAAGGCGTCGCCGCTGCACTATCCGGTGTTTCAAAATTATTGGCTGTCGCAGTACAGTGTTGAAGTTAAAAACAACGAAAAAGTAACCGCTCTTCCGGTTCGCCAGCGCGTTTATCTGCAGCTGCGCCCAAAACTTTTCGGTGATAAAAGTAAAATTACTTGGGATATGGCCCTTGGGGAAATGGAGCCATAGCCATGCGAATTGTATAAGACATAGTGTTTATCGTACAATCCTGCTGTTTCCAATTTTGCTATTTTAGCCTACGATGGACAGAAACGAGGTTTTAATTGTTGGTGGCGGTATTGCAGGGCTAACTGCGGCCATACATCTGGCACATAGCGGAATCGCCGTCACGGTTGTTGAAAAACATTCGTATCCCCGACACAAAGTCTGCGGCGAGTACATTTCCAACGAAGTGCTTCCTTATCTTGAGTCACTCGATATTGATGTTGCCTCACTTGGCGCATCCCAGATCAACCAAACCGAAATTTCAACAATAGACGGAAAGACGATCTCGAGCACGTTACCGTTGGGCGGATTTGGGATCAGCCGTTTCACCTTTGATCATCATCTGTATCAAAAAGCGTTGGCTTGCGGCTGTAGGTTTGTATTCGAGACGGTGACAGGGATTGCTTTCGCGGATGAAAAGTTCACCGTCACGTTGTCTGATACATCACAAATTTATACAGGCGTTGTCCTCGGGGCATTCGGAAAAAGATCCAACATCGACCAGAAGATGAACCGCCGGTTCTTCGAACAAAAATCGGCTTGGCTTGCCGTTAAAGCGCATTACAAAGGTAATTTTCCCAGTAATGTCGTGGCCTTACATAATTTTAATGGTGGCTACTGCGGCGTTTCAAAGGTTGAAAAAGATACAACCAACATCTGTTACCTGGCGAATTACAACACGTTTAAGAGATATAGAAATATTAGCGATTATCAACATGAAGTGGTTTGTAAAAACGCCAACCTCAAGAAGATATTCAGCGAAAGCACGCTTCTTTTAGATAAACCCCTGACGATAAGCCAGGTTTCGTTCCGTCCCAAGCTCCCGGTTGAAAATCATGTACTGATGATTGGCGACTCGGCCGGACTGATTCATCCGCTTTGCGGCAACGGTATGGCAATGGCGATCCACAGTGCAAAAGTGGCTTCTGAAATGGTAATCAATTTTCTAGACTTAAAAACTTCGCGATCCACTTTGGAAGCCGGTTACACGATCGAATGGAACCGTCAATTTAACCGTCGCATGCATGCTGGCCGAGTCCTTGCGAAACTGCTGCAAACAAAATCCGTATCTGCGATAATGATGCGCGCCCTGATCGCTTTTCCGATGATACTTCCGCAGATCATCAAACGAACGCACGGAAAACCAATAACTGCTCAGTATGACAACGATTGATACGAAACAGCGTACGACAGCAACCGAAACGATGGACGACTTTTCGATGGAAGGCGAAATTCTGCGGGATGCTCTTGATAAAATAGCGAAGATAAACCAGCTTCTTGGCGGAAATGCGCTTACCGTTCGTGGTGTGAAAAAGTTGTTGCACGGCGTCCCTAAATCCCAGGTAGTTACAATTGTGGATGTTGGCTGTGGCAATGGTGATATGCTTCGGGAGCTGGCGGAATTTGGCAAGAGTAACGACCGGCTGTTCAATTTAATCGGAATTGACGCCAACCAATTTACCGTGAACCACGCCGAAAGCTTGTCGGAAGCCTATCCAAACATCAGCTATCGCTGCAAGAATGTGTTCGACCTTGACTTTGCCAATTTAAATCCCGATATTGTCTTATGCACGCTGACGCTGCATCATTTTAGGGATGATGAAATTTTAACACTCACGCGCAAGTTCAAAGAATATGCTGCAATCGGCGTTGTTATTAATGATCTGCATCGTTCGAAGCTCGCATACCGTTTGTTCCAGTTGGTATGCTCGGTGTTTGGCTTGAACGATATGTCGCGTGAAGATGGCCTGGTATCGATCTTACGCGGATTCAAGAAAGAGGAGCTTACAGCATTTTCGAAACAGCTTAACTTAAAAAAATACAGTATCCGATGGAAATGGGCGTTTCGTTACCAGTGGATCATTTCTAATATATGAGTGTAAAAATTAAAACTGTTGCCAAGCAGCTTCCGAAATATTCACGTACAACTGCTGAAATATTACCGTTACTCGACATTTGGCTCGCCGGCCAAGAGGAACGGTTCATCAAAAAAGTAAAAAAGATCTTTGAAGGCGCGGCTGTCGATACGCGTTATTCAATTATGGAGCCTATGGAAGTTTTTACGGCCTCGTCGTTTGAAGAGAAAAACAACATTTATGTTAGAGAGGCAATAGAACTGGGTGAACAGGTTTTACGAAAAGCGCTATTAAAAGCGCAATGGGAACCGAAGGAACTCGACTTCATCATCACTGTTAGTTGCACCGGGATCATGATTCCATCGCTCGATGCCTATCTTGTAAACCGGCTGAAACTCCGACAGGATATTGTTCGTCTACCGGTAACCGAAATGGGTTGTGCCGCTGGAATATCCGGGATTATATATGCACGCAACTTTTTGAAAGCGAATCCGGGCAAACGCGCCGCGGTAATCGCAGTTGAGAGTCCGACAGCAACATTCCAGCTAGACGATTTTTCGATGGCGAACATTGTCAGTGCCGCGATCTTCGGGGATGGAGCTGCTTGCGTCTTATTGTCATCAGACGAATCGGATGAAGGTCCGACGATACTCGACGACCAGATGTATCATTTTTACGAAAACGAGCATATGATGGGCTTTAAGCTCACGAACTCCGGATTGCAGATGGTGCTGGATATCGAGGTCCCCAACACTATATCAGCACATTTCCCGCATATTATCCACCCGTTTTTAGAAAAGAACAACCTGAAAATTGAAAATATAGATCATCTTATATTTCATCCCGGCGGCAAGAAAATCATCCAGACGGTCGAGGAACTTTTCAGCGGACTTGGGAAAAACATCGAAGCTACGAAAGCGGTGTTGCGTTTGTACGGGAATATGTCGAGTGCCACGGTTTTGTACGTTCTCGAGCGGATCATGGAGACACATCCGGAAAAAGGTGAGAAAGGGCTGATGCTAAGCTTCGGGCCAGGATTTTCAGCACAACGCATATTGCTCGAATTCTGATGAAAAAACACGAAATACTAAGCCGGCTGCCGTACTCAGAACCTTTCCTTTTTGTAGATGAAATTGTGGAAATAAACGAGAATGGTGTAGTAGGAACGTATGTATTTCGTCCGGATGCCGATTTCTACCGCGGGCATTTTAAAGGGAATCCGGTTACTCCAGGCGTCATATTAACGGAGACTATGGCTCAGATTGGTGTTGTTTGCCTTGGGTTATTTCTATTAAACGATGACGTAAACAAAGTTACCGCAATGGCCTTAACATCAGCCGATATTGAGTTTTTAAATCCGGTTTATCCGAATGAGAAAGTCGTTGTTAAATCAAGCAAGATTTACTTTCGGTTTGGCAAGTTAAAGTGCGAAATAACTATGTTCAACTCCAACGGAATTGAAGTCTGCCGCGGCACAATCGCCGGTATAATTAAGTAATATGGAAAAGCGTGTCGTAATAACGGGAATCGGAATTGTCGCCCCAAATGGAGTAGGGGCCGAGGCGTTTCTTGCTGCAATCCGATCTGGCAAATCCGGCGTAAACTTCGACCAGCAACTTGCCGATCTTCAATTTTCTTGTCAGATTTCGGCCAAGCCGGAACTTTCACCAGAACTCATAGCGAACTATTTTTCTGAGCTTGAGCTTCGAAATTTCAATTCTACCGGAATTTTATATGGCGTAATTGCAGGAACTGATGCCTGGCTTGATGCCGGACTTCCGTTCGCTGGTGCCGATGAACCCGATTGGCATAGCGGAACAATTTTCGGAACGGGAACTTCTGGAATAGAAAAATTTCGCGAAAGCATATACAAAATCGATCAGGGGCAAACGCGGCGGCTAGGATCTACAGCGGTTGCTCAAACAATGAACAGCGGCGTTAGCGCTTATTTGGCAGGGAAACTCGGGCTTGGGAATCAGGTCACAACGAACTCTTCGGCATGTACCACAGGAACAGAAAGTATTATAATGGCGTACGAAAGGGTAAAATCCGGAAAGGCGAAAAGAATGCTCGCAGGAAGTACCAGCGATTCCGGGCCGTATATCTGGGGCGGATTTGACGCGATGAAAGTCTGTACCTTCAAGCACAACGATGCTCCCGAACAAGGTTCGAGGCCGATGAGCGCAACAGCGTCGGGATTTGTTCCCGGAAGCGGCGCGGGCGCGTTATTGTTGGAAGATCTGGAGACAGCACTCGAACGTGGCGCGACTATATACGCAGAAGTGTTAGGGGGCAACTTCAATTCGGGCGGACAGCGAGGCGAAGGATCAATGACGGCACCCAATTCTGTTGCTGTTCAACGCTGTATCCGCGAAGCCGTTGTTAACGCAGGAATTTCTGCTGACGATATCGATGCAATCAACGGTCATCTCACGGCAACCAGTAAGGACAGCCTTGAAATCCAAAATTGGAGCAATGCGCTGCATCGCAAAGGGATGGATTTTCCGTACATTAATTCGTTGAAATCTAGCGTGGGTCACTGTTTGTCGGCTGCAGGAAGTATTGAGTCAATAGCCGCCGTCATGCAATTGTACCATGGTTTTGTGTTCCCAAATATAAATTGCGCCGACCTGCATCCTGAAATTACTGCGCTGATAGACGAAGAAAGGATTCCGCAGAAACTCATTAAAAAAGAACTTCGCATTGTTGCAAAAGCAAGTTTTGGCTTTGGAGATGTAAACGGATGTGTTATCTTTAAGAAGTATTGATGAAGCGCGATGAGGAAAACCACCAATTGTAAATTAAACTGATGGAAAAGGAACAGGTTATAAAAGAACTGAAGGATATTGTAAAACCGTATGTGAAGGATCAGGCGGCGTTCGATACTTTATCGGAAGACACCGATTTTATCAACGATCTAAAAATCAATTCTGCTAATCTTGTAGATGTAATACTTGATATTGAAGAAGCATTCGACATTGTAATCGACAATGAATCGATGGAGAAAATGCTTGACATCCGTTCAGCCCTGATCATTATCGAAACCAAAAGAAACGAAAAGTGATTGGTAACGATGTCGTCGATATCGCACTGGCGAGAAAAGACAGCAATTGGGAACGGCCGGGATTTCTTCCAAAGATTTACACCCTTCACGAACAGCAGCTGATTACAACTGCAGCAAACCCCGAGCTTGCTGTTTGGAACCTTTGGAGCAAAAAGGAAGCAGCCTACAAAGTACTTGCGCGGCAAAAGAATATCAGGCGCTTTATCCCACTTCAGTTGGAGTGCCAGACGTTGGATGATTATGGTGAAGTACGATGTAGCGATACTATTTTTTACACGCAAACCGAAGCCACCGAAGATTTTATTCATTCCACAGCGGTTGCAATTGCCGCTGATATCACACGAGTCATAGAAATTCCTGCAACGACCGAAATCTTGAAAGTCGGCTCGCTTCCTTTTATTAAAGATGTCTTAGATAGACTTAAACCGGTATCGGTCAGCCACCACGGAAGATTCCACCGCATTGTTACACTGCAATAATTACTTAATTCCGAGCTTTGACTTGAGCTTAAGGAACAATAACGATATCGTATAGGCATCATCGATAGCCGATGTCCGTCCAGTTTCGGGAAGCTTGTAGAATTTACTGAGTTCATCTAATGAAACCGCCTTATCTGAAGCATCGTTTAGTTTGCGGTGCATAATTTCGATATCTAGTGCTTCATTTTTTAGGCGGCCGCAGTTTAACCTATCGAGTGCCTCATTGATCATGTCTACTTCAAGATGTATCCGATGGCCAACTAGCACAGCATTTCCGATATAATCAATAAACTTTTCAACGGCTTGAGGTTCGGCCATCTTCGGAAGCTTGCTTTCTATCAGGAATTCGTTCGAGAGTTCGTTATCGTGGAGGTATTTATACTGCAGCAATACAACCTCAAAATGATCATTTATTACGACTTGGTTGTTGCTTACACCGATTGCTCCAAAACAGAATATTACGTCTTTTTCGGGGTTCGTACCGGAACTGTCGGTGCTCAAAATCACAAACCTATTGGGCCGGGATTCGAATTTCTGCAGATAATTTTTCCAGAATTCAGGGTACTCTTTATTGATGTTTTTTATCCAGTCAAGCATGATTATGAAAATTGGGTAAGCCTGAAGTTATCTTTTATAAGTTCTTCAAGATCTTTCATCGGCTCAAGCGCGTTTTTTAATTTTTCCTTATCGTTTTTCGACATTTCCTGTAAGTTGATGTATTGCCCGTTGGTGTCGTCGCGCAAACCTTCAATGGTACGGAACTTCGACAACGTCAGGAAGGCGTCTGCGCAGCTTAAATACACTTCCGAATGTTTCGGATCGGCAATGGCCAGCTGTTTCAAACGCATGTATGTATTGGTAATCCCGCGAATATTATGGCTCAACGCCAATAAACGTGCTCCGTCTATCAACGGCATCAGCGCCCGGGTTTTTATATCCAGTTTGTCTTTGTGTTCGCCGTCTTCTTCCACGTTAAATTTTTTGAAGAACGTGAACGGTGAAGGCTTGCGAAGCGCGTCATTCCCGAGGTAATCGAAGAAAGAGGAATTCTTTTTAATGGTGCGGAAAACGGCGTCGGTGATTGCTTCTTCAATTTTGGTCTCGCCAAAAGCAATCTCAAAATCGAAGAAAATCCCGCTGATTTCATTGCTCTTTTCACCTGGAGCATTCATCCAGCTATCGTATTGTTTAATCCACTCGCTCAACGATTTACACCAAAGCATGTTGCTTGCCATATGGCCGTGCGGGCAATAGCCATAACCGGTTTTCTCGATAATTGCCGTTGTTCGCTTTGCGAGCTTTAAGAAGTAATCTTTAATATCGCGATATTTCTCGGCGGAAACATCTTCGAAAACCAGAATGCTGTCCTGATCCGTTAATAACAGCTGTTCTTTTCGCCCCTGGCTTCCGATAGCGAGCCATGCAAAACGGGCAGGAGGAGAGCCTAAGTCCAGGATTGCAAGTTCTACGCTGCGGCGGATGAGCGCCAAATTAATTTCCGATGCAATGTTGTTGATATGCGATAACGGAATATTCTTTACAATGGAGGTGCGTATTAGTTCAGAAAGCTTTTCGCGAACATGGCGCAGGTCCTTCGGCGAGTGCGACCGTTTTATTTCTTTAATTAAAACACCTGGATTGCTCGATTGCGCGACAATAAGGTCGTATTGCGAAATGACTCCTTTAATTTCTGATTTATCAGAACCATCTGCCGTCACACATAGATGGCTGACATTGTTCTTCAGCAATAATAGTTGTGCCTCTGCGAGCGAAACGTTCTCAGCAACTGTAATTACCGGAGCCGACATTACCTTATCGACTGCAATTGTGATGGGAAATCGCCCGGTCACGATCTTGGAACGTAAGTCGGTGTCGGTTATGATCCCAACCGGAAAATTATTTTCGGCAATCAACACGCTGTCCATCAGGTTGTCAGTCATCAGCTGCGCCACATCGCGTGCAAGCGCCCCCGAGGAAGCTTTCAACGGTTTCTTATTATACGACAACGACTGGAAATATTGGATCTCCGACTGTTGGTTTGAATAATGGTCGAGAATGAGTTTGCTTCCCTTAAGATTCTCGCTTGGATTTATCGTATTGGTCGCGAAACTTTCAAGCAGGAAATTCAGCACGTCATCATTTTGGGCCACAAAAGGACGGAAGGTCGCAATGGGAATTGCATATAACAAGCTTTCCTCGCGCGCTTTGGCCGTCATCATGTAGTTGTTCTTCGCGAAAAAAGGCCGCAATCCAAAGATGTCGCCCGTAACGCACCGGTTCAACTGCGTTTCCTCGGCATCTGAAATTACAGAAAGGTTCACAACACCCGAAGCCACAGCATAAAAACTATCGTGCAATGGCTCGTCGACACGGAATAAAGTATGGTGTTTTTCGAGGTGTACGACCTTGATCTCTGTTGCGATCCGGATCAGGTCTTCGTGCGATAAAGTACTGAAAGGGCGGTAGTTCTTCAGGAAATCTGCGATTCGTTCTGCGATGCTGTTCTTCATGGTTTCGATAAAGGCTAAAAATAAAAAAATTAAATGATTTTCTTAGCTGCCCATTAGGCTAAAGTCGTATTAATTATCCACAAATTCTGAACAATGATGACGATTTGATCTTCGGCGGCCAGTTCGCGCAGCCTTAATAAAATCTTGTTAAACGGAAAAGAAAAGGCGCGTTTTGTTATTAAATTTAAGGTGCTTTAAATTGTGATGTTATGGCGTTTATAGATTATTATAAAATCCTTGAAGTCGATAAAAAAGCATCTACAGATGACATTAAAAAAGCCTACCGCAAACTTGCGCGTAAATTTCATCCAGACCTTAATCCTAATGATGCCCTGGCACACAAGAAATTCCAACAGATCAACGAGGCGAACGAGGTCTTGAGCGATCCGGAAAAAAGAAAGAAATACGATACGTACGGCGAAAACTGGCAACATGCCGAAGAATTTGAGCAGCAACGTCAATCGAAACAACAACAACAACAACAACAGTATCGCCCGCCTGCCGAGGATGCCGGATCTGGCTTTGGAGCAGAAGGAGACTTCTCCGAGTTTTTCTCGTCGATGTTCGGCGGAAGCCGAAGAGGAGCGAGGCACGCGCAATATAAGGGCCCTGATTACAACGCCGAGCTTCTTATACCTTTGCGCGAGGCGGTAAGAACCCATAAACAGACACTTTCTGTCGATGGGAAAAACATCCGAATCACAGTTCCTGCCGGAGTTGCAAACGGACAGGTCATAAAACTAAAAGGCTACGGCGCGCCGGGTGCCAATGGCGGTCCGAGCGGTGACTTGTATATCACATTTGTAATAGGAGAGGACGCCGAATTCAAGCGCCTCGACAACGATCTGTACAAATCTGTAGAAATTGATTTGTATACTGCCGTCCTCGGTGGCGATGTTACGGTCTCGACACTGGACGGGCAGGTAAAGCTGAAGGTCGCGCCGGGAACCCAAAACGGAACTAAAGTCCGGCTCAAAAACAAAGGAATGCCGATTTACAAGCACGAGAATGAATCGGGCGACCTGATCATCACCTACAACGTCAAAATACCCACAAATCTGACCGCGGCACAACGCGCACTGTTTGAACAAATACAAAACGGATAATACCCACAATTATGCCAGAAGAACTGATATCGATAACCGAATTCTGCAATTACTACAGCATCAAGCCCACGTTTGTTGACATGCTCGAAGACAGCGGCATCATCCAGCTTCGGTCGCACGGAATACAGAAATACATCCACGAAGAACAACTGAATGAACTCGAACGCTACCGGATGTTGCATTTCGAATTGCACATAAACCTCGAAGGAATCGATGCCATCCGGCATTTGCTGCAACGACAAAGCGAACTGCTGTCGGAGATTGAGCGGCTTCGCAGTACACTCCGGTTGTACGAATAAAAAAAGGGATGCTATTGCATCCCTTTTTAACAGACTCCTTTGTTATCTTCTATATACAAATTCTGTTGTTCCGATAGTGTAAGTTGCACCGCCGGCGTCGTCACGATCAGGATACTGCGCAAATAACCCTGCCCGTGTGTACGAAAGTTCATTCCCTTCTTTTGTAAGCATCAGCGTAACATCTTCACCCGCATTATTTTCATACGTAGCAGTAATCACAGCATCGCTTCCAGAACCTGATTCAACAGTGTAAACGCCTTCGAATGTGTTTTCAGCACAGGTAAATGTACCGTTTGTCTCGTCTACCAGGATGTAGTTGTCCTGGTACGTGAAGGTTTGATCGGAGCGTAAAACGATCTTTGAGCCGTCATAGCAATCCGATTCCTCGCGTTGGTTTGTGTGTGGCGTTCCGTCTTCATCAAAGTCGGTTGGTGCCTGCGTGTTCACCTCACGTAGCGTGTACGTACCGGCAATCGCCGCCTCATTTGTGTCGTCATCATCTTCGCAAGATGTAAATCCAAAGCTCGCTATCGCAAGCGAACAAAGCAAAACATTAATCTTTTTCATTTCGTTTTAGTTTAATAGGTTAAATTTAATTCTCCATCGCGGAGTAGCATTTACAAAACTATTACGAATGAAATTTTAATCGTTATATCATTTTTAAATGATTTTTAAAAATTTCCACGTGCTACATCAAGTGCAGGAATGGCAGGCACCGGCATCCATCTAAAATTGTCTATTTTACATAATATAAATTATAGTTCATAATATGAAATGGGAAGTAAGGCGTTGCCTGCGGCCCGCGTTTTTGGCTGTACACGGTACTTGCCTCAACCGCTAACGCGATCAAACTGCACATCCGCTGACGCCACATTCGGATATTTATAAAATTTACGGATAAACATCGGCAGCCGAAAAAACAGCTGCTACAATACGGTATCTTTGCAAAAAATTGCAATTCTGATGACCAAGCAAAAATACTTTATCCTAATTCTGATTTTAGGATCCCTCACGGCACTCGGGCCATTTTCAATCGACATGTATCTTCCGGGATTTACAGCAATTGCAGCCGATTTAGATACTACGGTGAGCAACGTCGCATTGTCGCTCTCAAGCTATTTCATCGGAATCTCAGCGGGACAATTGTTATACGGGCCTTTATTGGACCGTTTCGGCAGAAAACGTCCACTGTATTTCGGCCTGATGGTTTATATTTTTGCCTCGCTTGGCTGTGCCATAACAACCGATATTGACGCATTCATC
Source organism: Flavobacterium sp. (assembly GCA_036386895.1). GTDB lineage: Bacteria > Bacteroidota > Bacteroidia > Flavobacteriales > Flavobacteriaceae > Flavobacterium. Next base: position 231,581 of record DASVUR010000004.1, on the reverse strand, counting down.
GCACTGCGGTTTATCCAGGCTGTTGGAAGCTGCGCCGCCACTGTTGCAGCAATGGCAATGGTTCGAGATCTTTTTGATGTAAAAGAAACACCAAAAGTTTTCTCACTTTTGATGCTTGTGGTCGGGCTTTCACCAATGCTCGCGCCCACAATTGGCGGCTATGTAATTTCGGGCTTTGGCTGGCATGTGGTTTTCATCATTTTAATGTGCATGGGAATCGCTATTCTGTTGGCTTCGCGTTTCGGCCTGCCACACACCCGAAAACCAGATCCGACGATTTCACTGAGACCGCGTCCTATCCTGAAGGGTTTCGCATCTGTTTTAGCCAATGCACAATTTTCAACGTACGCATTCTCTGGCGCAATTGCGTTTACCGGACTTTTTACATACGTCGCGGGCTCGCCTATGCTTTTTATGGATATTTTCCACACGAGCGAAAAAACCTACGGCTGGATATTCGCATTCATGTCGCTGAGTTTCATCGGCGCAAGCCAACTGAATTCGCTTTTGCTACGGCGCTTTACCAGCGAACAACTCGTCCTGGCGTCACTTGTGATCCAATGCGGTTTCAGCGTTCTATTTTACATAACGGCAGCAAACCACTGGCTTGGTTTATATGAAACAATTGGGATGCTGTTCCTTTTCCTGGCGTGCCTCGGATTATCGAATCCAAATACCGCCGGCCTTTCGCTCGCCCCTTTCTCAAGAACTGCTGGCAGCGCTTCGGCCCTACTTGGTGCCTTACAACTCGGACTCGGTGCTTTGGCCTCGGTTGCTGTTGGAATATTCGTAAAGGATTCAATGGTGCCAATGATTGGTATTCTGGTAACGGGAAGTTTTTTAGCGCTTGGTGTGCTGCTTTTCGGCCGCAGCCGGATTAGGAAGAAAACCGGGACAGTACGGGAAGTTCCTGTGGATTAGTGCCGGTTGTGTTCGGGTTTGGCCCGTTCGTAATACAGTATTACGGCTCCGGAGCCGAATAACTTTGTCTTCAAGAGTTTTAGATTGGTCTTATCACTTATTTTTTGAAACAAAGGCAAACCTTTTCCGGCCACAACTGGATGAACACAAATCTGATACTCATCAATAAAATTTAGCTGCATCAGTTGTATTATTAAGCTACGACTGCCAACCAAGACATCCTTTCCTGATTGTTGCCTTAGTTCCAACACTACTTCTTTAATGTCCAGGTCGGCTATTTGTGCGCTTTCCCAGTTCACATCTTCCAGCGTATGCGAAAAAACGATTTTTGGGATTGTGTCGATGGCGATCGCAAAATCGTTCATCTGTTTCTCTCCCGAAGGCTCTTTTAGGAAAGTTTGCCAATATGTCATAAGTTCGTACGTAATCCTACCATATAGAATTGCATCCGCATTACGTAGTAATTTGGTATAATGTTGATGTATTTCTTCATCCGGATCTATTGCCGTATGATCGCAAAATCCGTCGAGAGTCATGTTAATTGCTGCAACTACCTTTCTCATGTCCATACGTTAAACGGTTACTATAGGGTCCGCGCATTTCAATAACCGCCTAAATTTAACAAAACGGATCTTATTGCAATCCGACTTAGCCAAAAATCTTTTCCCTGAACTTCTTCCCGATCAGCAGCAGCAATTTGTTTTTGTAGTCTTCAATCAGCCATTCGCGATAGTTTTTACTGCAATGGCTTAGGCACGCGGCATAGCGTTTCATCCGGTCTTCAATATCGTCGTTGAGTTCCTTGGCCAGTTTCTTCGCGTCTGAGAGTTCTTCTGTATTATCTACACACATTTGCGCGTGTTGCTCAAGCGATTTCTCGATAACGGCCTTTGACCGTAGATTCTTGGCAATAGCCATTTTGTGTTCCTCATCTACATCAAACTCGACAACGGCGGTTTTCGAAAATTTTGCGCGCAGTTCCGGCGGCATGGTGTACTTGAAGTGAAGTTCGATTTCGGCGTCGTCACGAAGATTCTCAAGATAAAACTCGGGCGATTTAAAGATATGCTGCCAATCTACAGGTTCACTCCAAAGTCCGAAGCGAGCGGCGTTATTGCCCAAATCAATTACAATAAAAGAGTCTTTGTTGGGAAGCTTCCGCGAACCGCGGCCAATCATCTGATAGTATAATGTGAGCGATTTTGTGGCGCGGTTCAAAATGATGCTTTCAACGGTTGGCTCATCAAAGCCTGTCGTTAGAATTCCGACCGAAGTCAAAATTGCATCTGGCGTTTTCTTGAACCAGGTTAGGATTTCCCGCCGATCGTCGGCACTATTGGTATTGTCAAGATGTCGGATAGGAAACCCGGCTTCACGAAATGTTTCGTATACATACAAGGACGTGTTGATCCCGTTATTAAAAATCAGTGTCTTTTTCCCGAGTGATTTTTCGGTATACGCATGAAGCAATTTCTCCTGCATCACCATATTCGAATAAAGGTCGTCTGATGATTTCACCGTATAATCGCCATTGATACCGACTTTCAACGATGTGAGTCCGACATCATAACTGTAAGTGGTTGCCTTTGCAAGAAAACCTTTTTCAATAAGCGATTTGATCGTGTCGCCCACAATCAGTTCATCGTAATTTTGGTTCATCGGAAGCTTGATATTCGAACTCAGCGGTGTTGCGGTCACCCCGAGAATAAACGCGTTCTTGAACGAGTTAAGCAGTTTTCGGAATGAATTGTAATGCGCCTCATCGATAATGACCAGTCCAACGTTATCGAGATGCAGCTTCTCGTCGTTGATCCTGTTTTTCAGGGTTTCGACCATCGCCACAAAACATGAATAATCGTTCTGATCAGGAAGCTCCTTAACCTTGCTGTTGATGATCTTGTTCTTGACACCAAAGCCTTTCAGCATTTTCGAGGTTTGCTTACACAATTCGATACGATGCGTCAGCACGACCACCTTTTTATCGTGGCGCGATAAATAGCGGCGAACAATTTCAGAAAAGATTACCGTTTTCCCTCCTCCTGTTGGTAGCTGATACAACAGATGATGATTTGAAGGCGCATTGTCAAGTCGCTCAAAAATGGCGTCAATGTCACCTTGTTGGTAACCGTAAAGTTCTTTCTTCTCTTCTAGTTCGTTTTCGAATTGGGTATCAGGCATTTTGGAATTTTGGAATTTTGCAAAAATAGGTTATTAAAGCAGTTATTCGGTTGAACTTAGCGTTAAATTTAAAATCTCTTTTTATTGTAAGGCCGTGTGCACGATAAACGCTTTTTACACAATCGCTATCCAATGTTGTACAATTCCCACAACCATAGTTAACAAGCCGTTAAGAACTGATCGATATTTCTTGCAAAATGTTGAATTTTATAAGAGTCGGAATAATCTCGGCGGTTAAAAAATGAAAAATCCAACTCTTACAAATGACTGGTTTACGTTTATTGAAAATCGTGAATTTCCCTGCGTTGCTGCTAAAGCAGCGTTGGCAAAGGAACAGCAACATGTATACACAGCCGGGCATTTAGGTTGTCCGCGTGACGACGCTAAGATCCTGCAGCACATATATGACTTTGTAGACAATTATCGAAACTCGGACACGCTGTTTCATAGTTGCATTATCTTGTTTGAACAACCGACAGTCATCACCGAGAATTCATTTGCAACTCTCTTTTGGCAGCGTTTACAAGCGTTAGCCGATCTTGATGCGCAACATTTTAGTTACGATCATCGGGTTTCAGATTTGCCCGAGAGCGAAAATTTCAGTTTCAGCCTCAAAGGCGAAGCGTTTTTTATCGTGGGGCTGCATCCGGCGAGCAGCCGTGCAGCGCGCCGGTTTCAAACCCCTGCGATCGTTTTTAATCCGCATGCGCAGTTTGAACAACTTCGTGATCAGAACCAATATGACAAAATGAAGAAGATCATCCGCAAACGCGATATCGCCCTTGAAGGGTCGATCAATCCGATGCTCGAAGATTTCGGCACGGCTTCAGAAGTTTATCAATACACCGGGCAACAGCTTGACCAAACCTGGAAATGCCCGCTACACATTCATCATGGAGAAAATGCACATCATAAGTCCGCGTAGCGGCACAGCCTTCGAACTTAAGAAAGGCGAAAAACTTAAAATTATCGATATTGAAGGTGAACAGGTTTCTGACCTGATCTGTTACAACAGCACCGATAAAAGAGAATATCTGTCGCCGGGCCGAACCATGGATTACGCCGAAACGATCTTCCTCACCAGCGGGCACGACTTCTACTCCAACCGCAGCAATGTTATGTTTAGGATCACTCAGGATACGGTAGGCCGACACGACTTTTTGCTGACACCGTGTAGCGCCGACACGTTCCGGATCATCTACGGCCATGAACATCCGCATCGTGGCTGTTTCGGTAACTTATGTGAAGCGCTCGCTCCGTATGATCTTGCACCTGATGAAATTGGCGCGACATTCAACGTCTTCATGAATGTCACAGTCGATTCCGGCAACGGTAAAATCGAGGTGCTTCCGCCAAAAAGCAAATCGGGCGACTATATAATTATTGAGGCTGCAATGAATTTAATTGTCGGACTTACAGCTTGTTCAGCAGAAATGTCGAATAATTATTCTTTTAAGCCGATCGGGTATGAAATGCTGTAAAACTATTCTTTCAACTCGCGGGTACAACTCATAAACTAATGATAAATGCGCGACGTATTCGTTTAGCCGGTGGTAATTTTAAGTAAATAAACCACCACGCTATGAAAAACCTATACCTATATCTGGCAATTGCGTTCCCCCTATTTTCCCTGTCACAAACTCCTGAGGTTCCAATGCCCGCTCCGGGAAAATCCCATATGAACTTTTCACGTGCCATCGGCTGGAAAGGCGGCGAAACCCCAAAAGCACCGGCTGGATTTACCGTAACGAAATTTGCTGAAGATTTTGAAAGTGCGCGTTGGCTGTATGTGATGCCCAATGGCGATGTGCTGGTAGCCGATACAAATGCGAAATATCCGTTATTGGTTCAGGCAGGCGCAGTAGTTTCGGGTGCTTCAAAAGCCAACAATATTAAACGCAGCCCGAACAGGATCATTTTGCTTCGCGATTCCGACAAAGATGGTAAAGTGGATTTGCGCACGACATTCTTAGAGGGGCTAAATCAGCATCTTGGCATGCTTGCAACTGATACGTATTTTTACGTTGCCAACACCGATGCGTTACTCCGTTACCCGTATTCGCCGGGTGATACCCAAATTACAGGTAAGCCCGAAAAGATAATGGATCTGCCCACAACTGCTATAAATCTTCATTGGGGCAAAAATATCATGGCAAGCCCAGACAACTCCAAGATATACATCGCCGTTGGAAGCGCAACCAATATCGGCGAAGCCGGAATGGACAAGGAAGTGCTTCGCGGAAACATACTTGAAATTAATCCTGACGGCTCGGGTCTTCGGGTTTTTGCCTCCGGACTGAGAAATCCGATGGGAATGGACTGGTCGCCGCAAACGAGCGAACTTTACACCGTTGTGGTAGAACGTGATTTTCTTGGCGATGAGCTTGTACCGGACTATTTAACAAGTGTAAAGGAAAACGGTTTTTATGGCTGGCCATACAGCTACTTTGGGAAGCACCTCGATCCGCGTGTACAGGAAACAAAGCCTGAGTTGTTAGATAAGGTTATAGTTCCCGATGTAGGTATGGGCGCGCATACAACCTGCATGGGTCTTACTTTTTATTCTGGTAAGTCATTTCCGCAGCATTATCGCAACGGTGCGTTCGTGACGCAACACGGATCGTATAACCGGCAAAAACTGGCGGGCTTTAAAGTAGTTTTTGTGCCTTTTGAGAACGGAAAGCCCGCAGCGCCGGAAGATTTCTTAACTAACTTTATAGTTGATCCCGATAAAGATGAAGTTCGTGGCCGCCCACTCGGAATTGCCGAAATGCCCGATGGTTCGCTATTGGTTTCCGATGATAAAATGAATATCATCTGGCGTGTTTCCGCTAATTAAGCATGCCCGGCTGCCGTAATAGCAGGTAAAATCATACTGAGGAAAAACGTGATATAAAGTATTCCGAGTACCAGGATCACGCCTCCAACACTAATGCCTACGATCGCGCAGATGCGGCCGGTGTTCAGACTCGAATAATTGTCGTACGCGTCAGGATTTTCTCGGTATAGCTGCAGATCTTTTTTTGCGATCGATAACGCGATAATTCCGAGTACTATCCCGATAATTCCGTAGCAGAAGCACGTTACGATCGAGAGGATTCCGAGCACCATTACGGTACTGGCGTTAGGCAATTGTTTTCTGTATTCCATATGTTTGTTTGGTTGATTAATTTTCTAAATTCCGGCAACGGCTTTTATCTCTGAAATAATTCGTAGTGCCAGCTGGTCGGCGGCATCCTGCGTTGCTGCTTCAGTATATATCCGTATAATCGGCTCGGTATTGGATTTTCGTAAATGTACCCAATTTTCCGGAAAATCAATCTTCACTCCGTCCACCGTGCTGATATTCTCGGTTCTGTATTTTTCTGTCATTGCAACCAGAATTCCATCGACATCAATCTGCGGCGTCAACTCGATTTTATTCTTGCTCATAAAATACTGAGGATACGATGCTCGAAGTTCGGACACCAACATCTTTTTATTGGCAAGGTGTGTAAGGAACAATGCAACGCCAACAAGGCTGTCGCGGCCATAATGTGATTCGGGATAAATGATTCCGCCGTTCCCTTCGCCACCGATGATAGCATTGCTTTTCTTCATCAGTTCAACAACATTTACTTCGCCAACGGCACTTGCTTCGTATGTTCCGCCATGTTGTATGGTGACATCGCGCAATGCACGTGAAGATGACATATTTGATACCGTATTTCCCGGAGTCTTACTAAGCACATAATCGGCTACAGCCACAAGTGTATATTCTTCGCCAAACATTTCACCGTCTTCGCTGATGAAAGCCAGCCGGTCTACATCGGGATCGACAACTATTCCCAGATGTGCATTTTCCTTTACAACCAACGCCGAGATGTCTCCAAGATGTTCTTTCAACGGCTCCGGATTATGTGGAAAATCGCCGTTAGGTTCGCAATACAACTTCACGACTTCGACGCCCATTTGTTCCAGCAGTTTCGGGATAATTATTCCGCCCGACGAATTGACGCCATCTACAACAACTTTAAATTTTGCAGCTTTAACCGCATTGATGTCGACCAACGGAAGGTTCAGTACTTCGTCGATATGGATATCCATAAAGGCGTCGTTCGATGTAATTTCTCCCAGATCATCGACTTCAGCAAAATCGAATGCTTCATTTTCGGCAATTTCCAGAATTTTAGCGCCTTCAGCACCGCTTAGAAACTCGCCCTTTTCGTTTAGCAGTTTCAGTGCATTCCATTGTTTCGGATTGTGCGATGCCGTTAAAATGATCCCGCCGTCGGCTTTTTCAAGCGGAACAGCCACTTCTACCGTTGGTGTCGTGGAAAGTCCGAGATCAATCACGTCGATCCCAAGCCCGATCAACGTATTTACAACCAGGTTGTGGATCATCGGACCCGATATTCGCGCATCGCGCCCAATCACCACTATCAGTCGGCGCGGATCTTCAGCAGGAACCATCGTGTATTGTTTCAGCCATGTTCCGTAGGCCGAAGCAAATTTAACCGCATCAACAGGTGTAAGATTCTCGCCGGCCTTCCCTCCTATTGTTCCGCGTATTCCGGAAATTGATTTTATTAATGCCATTTGGTTGAAGTTATTGTTACAGAAAATAAGTACAAAGATAGAAAGTTGGCCATACCGATAACGTGCAACAGCCTTTTTTTGCGTATTCGAAGACGTAGCGGGAATTGGCCGATATTTTTTATATTTACTGAAAACAGCAGATGAACTTCCTTGCGCACATTTACCTTTCCGGCGATGACGATTTGATCAAAATTGGTAATTTCATGGCTGATGGCATTCGCGGCAAGGGCTATCAATTGATGCCCGAGCGCATTCGCAAAGGCGTGCTGCTTCACCGTGAGATCGATACGTTTACAGATGCACATCCGACATTCAGGCAAAGCACCAAAAGGCTTCATGAAAATTATCACCATTATGCGGGCGTAATCGTTGATGTTTTTTACGATCATTTCCTCGCCCGGAATTGGACCCAATACAGCAACGAGAGGCTGGAGGCTTACGTCGAGAACTTTTATCGATCTTTGCACGAAAACCATGAGCTGCTGACTCCAAAAACAAAGCAGATACTTCCCGTTATGCAACAGTACAACTGGTTGCTGAGCTATCGCGAAACGCAAGGCCTCGCGCGGATTCTTTCCCAGATGGATTATCGTACAAACCACATTTCCAGGATGACGCATTCGATAAACGACCTGGTGGAGCATTACGGCGAGTTCGAGCAGGAATTCACCACGTTTTTTGCCGAACTGCGGTCATTTGCTGAAGAAAAACGAGCAGCCTTATGAAAAAGCTTTTCCCATCAATATTTCTGTTGACCATTTCGACTGCACTTGCTCAAACCGGCCTTATCGCCGATAAAGCAATGGTAGTTTCAGCGCGTGAAGAAGCCTCTAAGATAGGAGTCGACATCATGAGAAAAGGTGGCAATGCATTCGACGCTATGATTGCGACAGAACTGGCGCTGGCGGTCGCGTATCCGTACGCGGGAAATATTGGCGGGGGCGGATTTATGGTATATCGTTTAGCCGACGGAAAAACAGGCTCGCTCGACTATCGTGAAAGAGCGCCCTTAGCAGCAACCAAAGACATGTTCGTTGACGCAAACGGCAATATGATCCCCGGTAAAAGTACTGAAACAGCGTTTGCTGTCGGCGTTCCGGGAACGATTGCAGGTGTTTTCGAAGTCTACAAAAAATTTGGCACGCTTCCAATAGAAATACTTTTTGAACCAGCTATCGCACTTGCCGAACGCGGCGTTGTGGTTACCGAAAACCAGGCGGCGCAACTGGAGGCGCATCGTAAAAAGATCATCGAACTCAATGGCAGCCAAACCGTGTTTGCCACCGCGTACAAAAAAGGCGATACCATAAAATATAAAGCATTGGCTAAAACGCTGCGGCGCATAGCCAGGAATGGCCGCAGCGAATTCTACGAAGGCAAAACAGCACGAGAGCTTGTGAAATATGTCAACAGCAAAGGCGGAATATTCACGTCTTCCGATTTAAGACAATACGAGGCGAAATGGCGAAAGCCGGTGGAGTTTCAATATGAAAATCTAAAGATTGTTTCAATGGGTCCGCCAAGCAGCGGCGGAATCTGTTTGGGCCAGATCCTAACGATGATTGAGCCGTATGATGTGGGGAAACTTAAACACAATTCGGCAGCGTATATTCAGGTGCTTGTCGAGGCGGAAAGACGTTCGTACGCCGATCGAAACTATTTTCTAGGTGATCCAGATTTTGTGAAGGTGCCGCAAAAAGGACTAATGGACCCGGTTTATCTCAAACAACGAATGTCCGATTTCACGTTTGAAGCTGCCACGAAATCGGCCGATGTATCGCGCGGAAACCCAAACTTTTCCGAAAGCGACGAGACAACCCACTATTCCATCGTTGACCCATCCGGAAATGCCGTCTCTGTTACCACGACGTTAAACGGTGCGTTCGGGTCCAAGCTATTTTGTGATCAACTTGGGATTTTCCTGAACAATGAAATGGACGACTTCAGTGCCCGGCCCGGGATCGCAAACTCATACGGACTTATTGGCGCAGAAGCCAACAATATTGCGCCCCGAAAACGGATGCTGAGTTCGATGACCCCGACAATAGTTGAGAAAGACGGTACACTGTCAATGGTTGTAGGCACGCCCGGTGGTTCAACTATTATCACATCAGTCTTGCAGACGATATTAAATGTTTACGAATTCGGCATGACGATGCAACAGGCAGTCGACGCGCCGCGGTTCCATCATCAATGGCTTCCCGAGGTGGTTATATTCGAACCTCAAAGGTTTGCAGATAAGATGTTGCAGGAATTGCGGCAAAAGCGATACGCAATCGATGAAAAGAGTTGGCCTATTATCGGCAAAGTCGACGCAGTCTTCGTTGGTGCTGACGGAAAACTTGAAGCCGGAGCCGACAATCGCGGCGACGATGCCGGTGCCGGATTTTGACCTCGGAAGGCATTAAAATTCCCTGGTTTTCTAAAATGACGTAATTTAGCAGATTGAACCACACGGAAATTCATCCGCAAAATGCCTGAAAAAAAGATATCGCTGCTTCACCGCCTTTCCATAAAGATCACACGCCATTTCGAAACTGTAATCTTTATCTTCAAGAAACTGCTGAACGAGCGTCACTTCATCTATTTGGCGTGTGTTCTTGTCTCAATATCATGCGCGCTTGCGGTTATTATCCTGAAAAGCTTCGCCCACTACGTTTTTGTTTTTGCAAATTACATAAACGGCTATCTTAAGCTGCCGTACATCAACAGTATACTTCCGATAATAGGAATTTTACTGACCGTTTTCATAGTAAAGCAATTTCTCGACGGCCGACTCGAAAAAGGAACCTCACAAATTTTATTTGCCGTCGCGCGCAAAGGCGGGATCATGTCGCGAAAGCAGATGTACGCACAGATCATTACCAGCTCACTCACCGTTGGCCTCGGTGGATCAGCCGGTTTGGAGTCGCCCATAACCATCACCGGGGCTGCGTTCGGATCGAATTTCGCATTGAAATACCGGCTCTCGCAAAAAGACAGGATACTGTTGTTGGCCTGTGGCGTCGCTGCCGGAATAGGCGCGGCATTTAACGCTCCGATTGCAGGGGTCTTGTTTGCAATTGAAGTGGTGCTGACGGACGTAACTATCACGGCATTTGTTCCGATAATTATTTCAGCAGCAACCGGCGCGCTGGTTTCGCAGGTGTTGCTGAATGATGATGTATTGTTGTCGTTCGAACAGCAGCAGTCGTTTGACTTTCACAACATTCCTTATTATGTGCTGCTTGGGTTGCTGGCGGGTTTCACATCGGTATATCATGCAAGAAATTTCAGGAAAGTTGAAGCCTATTTCAGCACGTTCCGGAACGCGGCTTATCGTAGGGCGTTATTCGGCGCATCGATTCTTGCGTTGATGATCTTCCTGTTCCCTACCCTTTTTGGAGAAGGCTATGAAAGCATAAAAACCATATCAAACGACGACCCGCATATTCTGCTTCAGAACACGCTTCTTGAACAGTTTGAGAATAACGATTGGGTGTTGCTGGTTTTTCTTGGGGCAACGGCAATTTTGAAGTCGTTTGCAACGGGACTTACACTGGGAAGTGGCGGAAACGGCGGTAACTTTGCTCCGTCATTATTCGTTGGTTCGTACCTTGGGTTTGTTGTAGCAAAGTTCTTCACGCTAACCGGACTCTCAGAATTACCTGTTGGGAACTTCGCGATCGTAGGCATGGCGGGAATATTAAGCGGATTATTTCATGCGCCGCTGACAGCGATTTTTCTTATCGGCGAAATTACAGGCGGCTACGACTTGATGGTTCCGCTGATGATTGTTTCGTCGATTAGTTTCGCAGTGTCCAAACAATTTGAAAAGCATTCGATGGATGTGAAGCACCTGGCCGACTCAGGCAATGTATTTACAAGTGACAAAGACAAAAATATTCTGCTGAATATCGACCTGATGAAATTAATCCGTTCAGAAGTAAGAACCCTGAAGCCGACCGATAGAATGGAAGATCTCATCGAACTGCTTTCAGCTACACAACAGCAGTCATTTCCTGTTGTCGATGAAAAAGGCGTACTCAAAGGCGTGATAAGCCTGGACGAAATCCGCGGGATTATCTTCAATCCGTACCGCGTTAAGTTTACTCCGCTAAACGAAGTTATATCCGAACCGAAAGCAGTAATCCTGCACCACGAAGGCATGGAAACGGTTATGGAAAAATTCGAAAACTCGGGAACTGACCTACTTCCGGTTACCAAAGACGGTAAATATGCGGGACTGATCTCCAAAATCGAACTTCTTGAAAACTATCGTGAACGACTAAAGGAAATGGTGATCGAGTAGACCGCAAGTCCATTCTTTAACAAAGTCTTACACAACCTTTGTCAGAAAATACAATGCTAAATTGTAACTTTGCTTCCGCAAAATTTGCAACCAAATATGCTGAAAACAGAAGACACGATTGAAGTCCTTGGCGCCAGGGTCCACAATCTCAAAAATATAGACGTTTCAATTCCGAGGGAAAAACTCGTGGTCATTACCGGGCTTTCGGGTTCCGGAAAATCATCACTTGCATTTGATACGATTTATGCTGAAGGCCAGCGCCGCTACATTGAGACTTTCTCGGCGTATGCACGGCAGTTCCTTGGCGGACTTGAACGCCCGGATGTTGATAAAATTGACGGACTTTCTCCTGTAATTGCGATTGAACAGAAAACCACCAGTCGTAGTCCGCGTTCAACCGTAGGCACAATTACCGAGATCTATGACTTCCTGCGGCTTCTTTACGCAAGGGCTGCCGAGGCTTTTAGTTACAATACAGGCGAGAAAATGGTTAGCTACAGCGACGACCAGATCCGGGACCTGATCAAAAAAGATTTTGAAGGCAAACGGATCAATATCCTCGCTCCTGTTATCCGTGCACGAAAAGGACATTACGGTGAGTTATTCCAGCAAATTGCCAAACAGGGTTTCCTACGCGTCAGGATTAACGGTGACATCCGTGAAATCACACCTGGAATGAAACTCGACCGGTACAAGACGCACGATATTGAAATTGTAATAGACCGAATGGTGTCTCAAAACACACCTGAAGACGATAAGAGGCTTGGTGAAAGCATCAACACTGCAATGCATCATGGCGAAAATGTATTGATGATTTTCGATCAGGATGCCGATGTTGTGCGCTATTTTAGTCGGAACCTGATGTGTCCAACAACAGGAATTTCATACCAAAATCCGGAGCCGAATTTGTTTTCGTTTAATTCGCCAAAAGGCGCGTGTCCGAACTGCAACGGATTAGGGACGATAAATGAAATCAACCTGAAGAAAATAATTCCGAATCCGAAATTATCGATTAAGCAAGGTGGATTTGTTCCCCTTGGCGAATACAAGCCGTCGTGGATATTCAAACAACTCGAGTTTATTGGTGAGAAATTCAAGTTTAAGCTTAGCGATCCGATCTCAAAGATTTCGGATGAGGCTATGGATGTGATCCTGAATGGCGGGAAAGATAAGTTTGCGGTGGAATCGAAAACCCTTGGAATAACGAAAGAATATAAAATCGAGTTCGAGGGAATTTCACATTTTATAAAAAGCCAGTTCGACGAAAGCAGTTCAACTGCCATTAAGCGTTGGGCAAAGGAATTCATGGACGAGGTGAAATGTCCGGTTTGTGAAGGCAGCCGACTAAAGAAAGAATCGTTGTACTTCAGGATCAATAATAAGAACATTGCAGCATTGTCGGGGATGGACATATCCGATGTTACGCTTTGGTTCAATGATCTTGAGAACTATTTGTCTGATAAACAGAAACGTATCGCCACTGAGGTAATCAAAGAAATCAAAGACAGATTGCACTTCCTGATGAACGTTGGCCTGGACTATTTGTCACTTGACAGGAGTTCGAGATCGCTTTCAGGTGGTGAGGCGCAACGTATCAGGCTTGCAACGCAAATCGGTTCGCAACTGGTCGGCGTTTTATATATTTTGGATGAGCCCAGTATCGGTCTGCATCAGCGCGACAATGACAAACTGATCAATTCGCTCGAACAATTGCGTGATATCGGGAACTCGGTTATTGTAGTTGAGCACGATAAAGATATGATTGAACGCGCCGACTACGTAATTGATATTGGCCCGCGTGCCGGAAAATATGGTGGCGAGATCATTTCAGCCGGAACACCACAGGAAATGCTGGCGAACCATACATTGACGGCGTCGTATATGAACGGCGAACAGAAAATTGAAATTCCGGAGAAGCGTCGTGAGGGAAACGGAAAGTTTTTAAAACTGACTGGCGCTACAGGAAACAACCTGAAGAACGTCTCGATAGAAATTCCGTTAGGAAAACTGGTATGTGTAACCGGTGTTTCGGGAAGTGGGAAATCAACTTTGATAAACGAAACGCTCTACCCTATCCTGAACGCCTATTATTTCAATGGCGTCAAAAAGCCGCAGCCGTACACGAAAATTGAAGGTTTGGAACATATAGATAAAGTTATCGACATTGACCAGAGCCCTATAGGCCGTACCCCGCGAAGCAATCCAGCTACATATACAGAGGTTTTCACCGAAATCAGGAATTTGTTCACGATGACTTCCGAAAGTATGATCCGCGGTTATAAAGCAGGTCGATTCAGCTTTAATGTCAAAGGCGGACGCTGTGAAACCTGTGAAGGATCGGGAGTTCGTACAATTGAGATGAACTTCTTGCCTGACGTTTATGTCGAGTGCGAAACCTGCCAGGGCAAACGCTTTAACCGTGAGACTTTAGAAATACGCTATAAAGGAAAATCGATTTCAGATGTGCTGAATATGACGGTCGACGAAGCGGTTCCGTTTTTTGAAAATATCCCTAAAATTTACCGTAAGGTCAAAACAATTCAGGATGTAGGATTGGGTTATATTACCCTTGGGCAGCAAAGTACGACACTTTCGGGCGGTGAGGCGCAGCGGATAAAACTTGCGGGCGAGTTGTCGAAAAAAGATACGGGAAATACGATCTACATTCTCGATGAACCAACAACGGGATTGCATTTTGAAGATATTCGCGTGCTGATGGACGTGATCAACAAACTTGTCGACAAAGGGAACACTATCCTGATTATCGAACACAACCTTGACGTAATTAAGCTAGCTGATTATATTATCGATATCGGTTATGAAGGCGGTAAAGGTGGCGGCGAGGTTGTGGCAAAGGGAACGCCTGAGGAAGTCATCAAAAATAAGAAAAGCTATACCGCCCAATTTTTGAAAAAAGAGTTACTTTAGCGACCGTTTGAAAAGGATCAGGGGATAGTGCTCCGTTCGGACAGAACTGGACAATGCTTTGCCTTGCGCCGTGCACTGATACGAGCCCTGATTACCTCGCCTATCTTCTATTTTACTAGAAGTTCGGTGAATGCAAAACGTTCGCGGCGATATCTTTTTTTAAAGCTTGCGGCGCAAAAGATAAAGCCAAAAGCAGGAAACAGCTCCTCAATAAAATAAAAAGAAATGAGATTAGAAGACTTTGACAACGACGAAGACAAAATAATACAGGACCGGCTGAAACAAAAACCGTGGAATGAGATCAGGACCAACGATTCCTGGGCGATTTTCAAAATTATGTCCGAGTTTGTGAATGGCTATGAAACGATGGGCCGAATTGGTCCGTGTGTATCGATTTTCGGATCGGCACGTACAAAGCCGGAGGATCATTACTATTTGCTCGCTGAAAAGATCGCGTATAAAATCAGTAAAGCGGGTTACGGAGTGATTACTGGCGGAGGTCCCGGAATAATGGAAGCCGGAAATAAAGGCGCGCATCTTGGCGGCGGAACATCGGTTGGACTGAACATCGAACTTCCGTTTGAACAGCATTTCAACCCGTATATCGACCGTGATAAGAATTTGAACTTCGATTATTTCTTTGTTCGGAAAGTTATGTTCGTGAAATATTCGCAAGGCTTTGTTGTAATGCCTGGCGGGTTTGGAACGCTTGACGAGATGTTCGAGGCCATTACACTAATCCAAACCAAGAAGATCGCGAAATTTCCCATTATCCTTGTAGGAACTGAATTCTGGGCCGGTTTAATGGATTGGGTAAAAACAACATTGGTAGAGAATTATGCTACTGTGAGTCCGGATGACCTTAACCTGATCCGTATTGTTGACACAGAAGACGAGGTTGTGGATGTGCTTGACAAGTTCTACAAGAAATACGATCTGAGTCCGAATTTCTAATACAAACTGCTCCCGGGCAGTTTTTTTTATGCAACAGAAATACTTGGTTTTGCTATTGTTGCTTTCGTTTTTTGCAAACGGACAGAATCGTTTTGTGACTAAGCTTACGCCGCTGGACAAATACAGCGGAACCAAGTCGGCAGAGTCACTTCGGCAACTGCGTCATGGCCGGATCACGATTTCCGACCGGAGTTTTATCGGATTGCTCCCCTCTGAAGGCGTCCGGCTGCTAGTTTGTGATACCGATACCACGCTGCATGCGTATCGACTACCGATTAGTTATTCCAGCATTAGTTCATTTAGTGTTCAGGGATTCTCTAAAAATAAAAATTATTTGTTCGCAACTGTTTCTCATCCAGGGAACAACGGTATAAGCCGAGGTAATTTCATCATTATAGATCTTAAACATCAATCCTACTTTCTTTTTAATAATTACATTTTTCCCTCCGAATTTGATAAAAAAGATCAACTGATCCGTGACGGCAGGCGGTTTTATAAATCGCAAATATCGATCGATAACCAAAAACTTACCATTTTTACCAGCTGTGACCCTGAAACGGAGCCGGAGCGCTGCAAGGATCAAGGCGGCACGTTTAAGATTGAGAATAATAGACTGGTCCGCACGAGTTTCCTAAACCCGACCGCACAAAGGTTCGAGCCGGTAAATTATATCGGACAAGTTGTAAAAGGAATGAACATCGAGGAAGTAAGGATTATGCATCCCAAGGCGTCTTTGGAACATGCACCTGAAGAGATGTTATCGTGTGCCGATATTGATTTGCCGGGTTATTCGATCCGAGAAAAGGGGGAGCTGCTACAACATATTGTTGTTGATAGTTTACAAGTCAAGCGGATGCTTGTGGTTTCGCCGAAGATCAAAGTTAGCGGAATAAGTACCGGAATGACCGTTGAAGAGGTATTGCAGAAATATCCTGAGTCAACAATAGAAATCGGATCGCTGACCGATTGGGAGGAACTGTTTATTTCCGAATTGAACATCGGCGTGATCTTCCTGACGACAAACCAAAACAGAATCGGAATCTACGCTTACGATAATATCGTAAATGATACTGTTTTCAAGAAGTTAGCCCGTAAGACTGCGAAAGCCAATTTTATTGTCGCATATTGAGAAACCTAAGCCCAATGCGAATACATCAAAATTTGAAGCAACCTTTTAACAGCGGCGCATCTATACTTTTAAACGGCTTCAACCGTTATAACTGCTGCCCGAAATCTGAAAAAGAAAATTTTTGAAACGCATCACCCGCATCCTGTATATTATCCTGTTCCTTGCGCCGCTGACACATTTTGCGCAGCATCGTTCTGTTATAAACGCTACGTTAAATGACTCTGTTAAAACGATCTTAATTAAGCAGGAACTGACCTTCTACAATCAAACCGGCGATACTCTTAAAGAGATCGTATTAAATGACTGGAACCACGCTTATTCGTCCAAAAAGACGCCGCTCGCACAACGCTTTTCCGATGAATTTGTACGGAGTTTTCACCTTGCGAAAGACCACGAGCGCGGAAGCACCAACAACTTGGTCATCAGTGATCATACAGGTGAGTTGAAATGGGTGCGTCGCGAAAACCAGCCCGACGTAACGGAAGTTACTTTAAAGCAGCCGCTGTTGCCGGGCGGGTCGGTAGTGCTGAAACTACGTTATTCGGTGAAAATTCCCAGTGCCCGGTTTACACGATACGGCTATGACAGCAACGGAAGCTACAACCTAAAATATTGGTTCCTCTCGCCTGCCCGTTATTCAAATCATCGCTTTGTGCGTTACAGCAATGGCAACATCGACGATATCGCAAACGGCATTACAAACTATGATGTTACGCTAACGGTTGCGACAGGAATGACGGTTACAACCGACTTGAATGAAACGGCAAAAAACGATTCGAACGGGTTCTCCACGTATACGCTTTCAGGTTTGGACCGAAATGATTTTAGCCTTTTTATCGAACGAGAGCCGAGTTTTCACTCTTTTAAAAACAAGCTTATCGAGGTCAGGAATGGCTTGAAAGAGAACAAAGTCAGCGATGTCGAACAGGCAATTATAGTAGACAGGATCGTGACATTTGTGAATGACAACGTGGGTGCTTTCCCAAACGCGAAAATTACCGTTTCGCAGACGGATTACGATCGGAATCCATTTTACGGACTCAACCAGTTGCCCTCGTTTATAAGCCCCTTTTCAGATGATTTTCTATTTGAGATCAAATTCCTGAAAACCTATCTGAACAATTATCTAAAGACAAGTTTACGGCTCGATCCACGAAAGGATAACTGGATTTATGACGGCATCCAGATCTATATGATGATGAAGTATATCGATGAGTATCGACCCGACAGTAAAATGATGGGCGGACTCTCATCAATGAAGCTGCTGAAGAATTATAGGTTGGCGAATCTCGGCTTTAACGACCAATACAGTTATTTATATATGCTGATGGCGCGAAAGAACCTCGATCAACCGCTTGGTGCACCGAAGAACACGCTGATCCGGTTTAACGAGCAAATCGCGGGAAAATACCGTGCAGGATTGAGTTTCCGCTACCTGGATGACTACTTGGGAAGCGATGAGGTCCCTTCGGCAATCCGTGAATTCTATTCGCTGAACATGCAACGACAGGTTGGCAGAGCCGACTTCGAGTCGGTGCTCCGCAGCAAAACCGACAAAAACATCAACTGGTTCTTTGAGACCATCATTGATTCGCGTAAAATCATCGATTATAAATTCACTGAAGTTCTGAAAGATGAAAATACAATTGTCTTCACGCTACGCAACAAAACGGGAACTACCGTGCCAATTCCGGTTTATGGCGTGAAAAAAGGTGAAATTGTGTTCAAGCATTGGATTGAAAATGTAAGTGCCGACAGTACGGTTACCGTTGCCCGAAATGATGCTGACAAGGTGGTCTTAAACCTGAACAACGAAGTTCCCGAATATAACCAGCGCAATAACTGGCGGTCGTTGAAAGGATACTCGCTAAGTAATCGTCCGGTTCGTTTTACGGTAATGAAAGATCTCGAAGATCCGAATTACAACCAAATCCTATATGTACCCACGCTAACCTATAACTTGTATGACGGTTTCTCGCCAGGGCTTCGGTTTCATAACAAGACCATTCTTGAAAAGCCGTTTACGTTTGATATCAACCCTATTTTCTCGCCGAACACCCGGTCGTTGATTGGTAATTTCAGTCTGGCTGTAGCCGAAAATTATCGTGAAGGTGCGCTGTATCATGTTCGGTATGGAGTCAGCGGAAGCTATTTCCACTATGCGCCTGATGCTGCTTACACCAAGTTTACCCCGACTGTCCAACTGCGTTTCCGCGAACCGAACTTCAGGAGCAACAGGCGGCAATCAGTTGTGTTGCGCGAGATAATCGTACACCGTGATCCTACCCAATTTGTTATCGAAGGCAGCGAGGAGTTCCGGAATTATGCAGTGTTTAATGCACGATTTTTAGATACGAAGACAGAAGTTGTAAAGCATTTCAGTTATTACGGTGACCTCCAACTCGCGAAGGAATTTGGAAAATTAGCCGCAGAGATGCAATACCGGAGATTGTTTGAAGACAACCGTCAACTGAACGTGCGGATGTATGCGGGAACATTTCTGTACAACAAGACTAAATCTGACTTTTTTAGCTTTGCACTCGACAGGCCAACAGACTATCTTTTCGACTACAATTACTACGGAAGATCGGAAAGCACCGGCTTCTTTAGCCAACAGTTGATACTTTCGGAAGGCGGCTTCAAGTCGGTTCTCGACACGCCATTCGCGAACCAATGGATGGCAACCGGAAATGTGAGCTATAGTATCTGGAACTGGATTGAAGCGTACGGGGATGTCGGATTTGTAAAAAACAGGTACCGTGGTGCCCGATTTGTATACGACAGCGGAATCAGGCTGAACCTTGTCACCGACTATCTTGAACTTTACTTTCCGGTGTACTCGAACAACGGCTGGGAACTCGGTGAGAGGAACTATCATGAGAAGATACGGTTTATTGTGCAATTTGAACCGCGGGCACTCGTCAGCCTGTTTACGAGAAAGTGGTTTTAGTACTTTGCACGGACCGATGAACAAAGCGTACCTGCTTTGGCAAACCACCTAAAAATTGGCTGTTCGCTACATCGTAGTAGTATTTTCTTTAAATTTGTGTTTCCAACCTTACAATCGTTTTATGATACAGGCCGAAAGTACTCCTGCTCTATCTTTTGAAGATTTTAAAAATGAAGTTATTAAAGATTACCAGCTTGCCGTAACCAGTCGGGAATGCAGTTTACTGGGCCGCCGGGAGGTGCTGACAGGAAAGGCGAAATTCGGGATTTTCGGTGATGGAAAGGAAGTGCCGCAGCTTGCCATGGCGAAGGCTTTCCGAAACGGCGATTTTCGTTCAGGCTATTATCGCGACCAGACTTTCATGATGGCGATTGGCCAACTCACAATACAACAATTTTTTTCCGGATTATACGGTCATCCGGATATAGAACACGATCCCATGTCGGCCGGACGTCAGATGGGCGGACACTTCGCTACCCATAGCCTGAACGAAGATGGTTCCTGGAAAAATTTGACTTTGCAGAAAAACTCAAGCGCCGACATCTCCCCTACTGCCGGACAAATGCCGAGATTGCTCGGATTGGCACAGGCTTCTAAAGTCTATCGAAAGCTTTCCGGAATTCCGAATGCGACTAATTTTTCGATTTACGGAAATGAGATTGCATGGGGAACCATCGGAAATGCAAGTACCTCTGAAGGATTATTTTTTGAAACGATAAACGCCGCTGGTGTGCTTCAGGTTCCGATGGTAATGAGCGTTTGGGATGACGAATACGGAATTTCAGTCCATGCAAAGCATCAAACCACAAAGGAAAATATTTCCGAAATATTAAAAGGATTCCAACGCGAGCAGAACCACAACGGGTTCGAGATCATGCGCGTCAAAGGCTGGGACTATGCTGAATTGGTATCAACCTATGAAAAAGCGGCAAAAGTTGCCCGTGAAGAACACGTTCCGGTGCTGATTCACGTAATTGAGCTCACGCAGCCGCAAGGCCACTCGACCTCCGGTTCGCATGAACGGTACAAAAACGCCCAACGGCTGGAATGGGAAGGCGATTACGACTGTATCAAGCAGATGCGCAGCTGGATGCTTTCGTTCAACCTGGCCACCCAGGACGAACTTGACGAAATCGACGCTAACGCAAAAAAAGAAGTCCTCGAAGCAAAAAAGGCGGCTTGGACTGCTGTAACCGAGCCGGTAAAGAACGAGCAGAAGGAACTTGTTGAGTTGCTGGGGAAGGTTGCCAGCTCAAGCGAGAACAAGGTGTTCATCGAGAAATACGCCAGTGACCTTGCATCAATTAAGGAGCCTATCCGCAAGGACCTTCTCGTTACCGCACGAAAAGTGTTGCGCATGGTCGTCGGACAGGCTGCACATCATGAAATGACGGGCCAGCACATGCTATCAGTATGGATCAGTGCCTATATCAAAAAAATACAGCCCAAGTTTAGTTCGCACCTGTTTTCACAATCAGACAGAAATGTTTTTGCCGTAAAAGAAGTATTGCCGACGTACGATGAAAATGCCGAAGAAGCCGACGCACGTTTAATAATCCGCGATAATTTTGACGCCATTTTTTCGAAATATCCCGAAGCATTGATCTTTGGTGAAGATGCCGGGAATATTGGCGACGTGAACCAGGGACTTGAAGGCATGCAGGAAAAGTATGGCGAACTTCGCGTGGCAGATGTCGGGATCCGTGAGGCAACAATCCTCGGGCAAGGGATCGGGATGGCGATGCGCGGGTTACGTCCGATTGCAGAAATCCAGTACCTCGATTACTTGCTATATGCGATCCAAATTATGAGCGATGATCTTGCGACACTTCAGTACCGTACGCGGGGCCGGCAAAAGGCACCTCTGATCATCAGAACCCGCGGACACAGGCTTGAGGGAATCTGGCATTCGGGTTCACCAATGGGAATGATCATTAACGCAATACGCGGAATCCATGTTCTCGTTCCCCGGAACATGACAAAGGCAGCAGGATTCTATAATACGTTGCTGAAGACCGACGAGCCTGCGCTGGTTATAGAAAACCTGAACGGTTACCGATTAAAAGAGAAAATGCCTACTAATCTGGGTGAATTCATGACTCCTGTCGGCGTTGTGGAAACCGTCAAAGAAGGTTCTGATATAACCATTGTTTCGTATGGCTCCACGCTTCGTCTTGTTGAACAGGCAGCGAAAGAATTGCTCGGGATGGGAATCGACTGCGAAGTAATTGATGCGCAATCGCTACTTCCGTTCGACATAAGCCACGACATCGTAAAAAGCCTTGCCAAAACAAACCGGCTGTTGGTTGTGGACGAAGATGTCCCGGGTGGCGCATCTGCGTATATTTTGCAGCAGGTAATCGATGTACAAAATGGTTACCAATATCTGGACGCAAAACCCGAAACCCTATCGGCGCAAGCCCATCGCCCGTCCTATGGAACCGACGGCGACTATTTCTCAAAGCCTTCAGCAGAAGACATTTTCGAGAAAGTCTATTCGATGATGTACGAAAGCAATCCGGGAAAGTTCCCGCCGTTATACTAATTGTTAATATTCTGGCAAAACTTGTGGTTGAACACAGCAATTATTTTACGAAATTGCAGTAATTAACCAATAAATTCTCTCGAATGAAAAAAGTATTTGTCGTATTTGGAGCACTGGCTTTAATGCTGGGAACCTCATGTAATGAAAAGAAAACAGAGTCCGAAACAACAACAGAAACTACAACGGTAATTGATACTGTTGAAGCAGATGGTGAGGTGAATGCGCCAGACCCTGAAGCTCAAACCGAAACTGTTGAAGAGTCGGACGGTACATCAGTGAGCGTAAACTCTGATGGTGTTTCTGTTAACAGTAAAGATGGCACCAACAAGACGAATGTCGAAGTCAAAGAAGGTGGCGGTACTGTTGAAATTAAAAAATAAACGGCTGTCTCAGCTTTTAAACCGGCAAATTGCCGGTTTTTTTATGCGTTAAATCCATATTAAAGTGGGTTTTGTTTCGCTGGCAATAAAATATCTTTATCTTTTTCTGCACAGCTATGGACGAGATCAACACTTTTGAAGTAATCATCATTGGCGGCAGCTACGCCGGACTATCAGCGGCCATGACCTTAGGCAGATCATTGCGCAGCGTGCTGATCATCGACGCCAATTCGCCGTGCAACCGTTCGGCTCCCAATGCGCACAACTTAGTTGGTTTCGACGGAGAACCTCCTGAAGTAATTGCTGAAAAAGCAAAAGCACAAGTGCTGAAATATCATACGGTTACTTACCTGAATGCACGTGCCGTCGCAATGTCGGGGCATGAAAACGACTTCGAGGTGGTTACCGATTCCGGATTGCGGTTTGCTGCGAAGAAAGTCCTGCTTTCAACGGGTGTAAGCGATATTCTTCCTGAAATTGACGGGATAGCCGAATGTTGGGGGAAAACTGCTGTTCACTGCCCGTATTGTCACGGATATGAAATTGCAGGAAAGAAGATTGCAATCCTGACTCACGGCGAAGCTGCGTTCGAAATGACAAAGCTGATCCGGCAATGGTCGAAGGAGTTACTTATCCTTACAAATGGTAATGACGATATGGAGCCGGAACATCTGGAATGGCTCGGTCAAAAAAACATTCCTGTCATTAAAACTCCGGTTACAGCTGTCGACCATGTTCATGGGGTGGTTTCAAAGGTTATGTTTTCTGACGGAACTTCCGAAGATGTCGAGGCAATTTATGTGCGTGCGGGCGTTACCCAACAGATGGATATTCCGTTACACATGGGATGCGAATTTGACGATCATGGGTTTATAATTGTTGACGATAACAAAAAGACCAACATCCCGGGAATGTTTGCAGCCGGTGACAATACGACTGCAACGCGGACACTCTCCTATGCTATCGCGGCCGGAACAGTAGCGGGAATCCATATCAATAAGGAACTGATAGAGGAA
This sequence comes from Flavobacterium sp., assembly GCA_036386895.1. GTDB lineage: Bacteria > Bacteroidota > Bacteroidia > Flavobacteriales > Flavobacteriaceae > Flavobacterium. The sequence goes on along the minus strand of DASVUR010000004.1, from coordinate 207,711 downwards.
AATTTCAACGCATGATGAACGACCGGAAAAATATTTACGTAATTGACGATGCAATTTCCTATGACGATTATGTTCCGATTGATTTGTCTGTCGATAATACCGAACTCGCAAAAGTCCGTCTCGATGATCCCGAAGCGTTTGGCAGCTTTATCGAGAATTATTTGAAACAGCGATCGGCAAAAGCGGCCTTTGGCGGTTACAACGAGATCCGGGACCTGTATCGTACCAGCTCCATTTTCAAAGAAGTTGAAATTGCAGAAAGAGACGTTCATATCGGCATCGATATCTGGACACATGCAGGGACATCCGTTTTAGCTGCTTTCGACGGCATCGTACACAGCTTTGCAAACAACACCGGAAAAGGAAACTATGGTCCTACGATCATTCTGCAACACCATAATGATAACGAAGTAATGCATACGTTATACGGACATCTTTCAGTTGATAGCATTGCTGATATTCAAATTGGTGACGCGGTTCGACAAGGCAACAAAATTGGTGAACTGGGTGATGCGTCCGTAAATGGAGGCTATCCACCACACCTGCATTTTCAGCTAATTCGAGACGTTGAAGGAAATTCAGGGGATTATCCAGGCGTTTGCAGCCGTGGAAAACTTGATTTCTACCTTCAAAACTGCCCTGATCCGAATACGATTTTAAAAATAAGACAATGAAAAAACTGATGCTATTGCTTTGCCTGCTTCTGCTGATTACCGCGTGTAAATCGAAAAAGAAGACTGCTGCTGCAACTCCGCCGGTGACTGGGTCAAAATATCTGGTAATCGATCTGGATGATGTTGATGCTGCCCAGAAAAAGAAGGCCTACGAACTCGGTAAGCGCGTTCTAATGACGTGCAACACCTCTCGGTTCAAGCCGTTTTCCAAAAGTGAAGCAACCGATCAGGTCATTGCAAATACAACACAGGCGCGATTAACTAAGACCTGTTTGAAATTCCGGCTCAAATATGGTGATTTTAAAGACCTGAAGCTTGTAGAAGCGTTACGCCCGAAGAAAAGCAAAGTCACTATTTACCGGTACAAAGCACTTTATGAGAAGAAGATTGCAAACAAAGAGCTTCGTATTACAATGGATGAAAATAATAAAATCTCTTCATTAAAATCGACTGATTGGCTCGACAAGTATAAGCCACTCTAATTAAAAGTAATCTTTGCGTTTGAAATAGATTACCATTGCTATGACAAGCAAAACCATTACGATCCACACCGTAAAATAACCGTTGGGATTATGAAGTTCGGGCATATTGTCGAAGTTCATTCCGTAAACCCCGACGATAAATGTAAGCGGCATAAAGATCACCGACACAATGGTCAGCGTTTTCATTATCTGGTTCATCCGCTGGCTTTGCGAGGAGAAAAAGACGTTCGAGGCACTTTCCAAAGCATTCATATCGTATTCTATCTGATCCAGAATTTCCAGGCATTTCTGATGAAGCCTCGCAAAGAACGAAAAGTTATTTGATTCTATCCCTCGAAAATTTTCATCTTCCTGCTTACTTTTTAAGGTATAAAGCGCATCGCGAAGTGGTACGATCGACCGTTTCATAAAGTTCAGGTTTTCCCTGTTGCGTTCTATCCGCTCAAGGATCTCCGGCTTATTATTGGTCTTGGATTCAGCGATAAGGTCTTCAATCTTATCTTCGTCGTTCTCGAGTGAAATGTAAAAGTTTTCCATTACCCCATCAAGCAAAAGATACAGCAGGTAGTCGTTTTTCTTCTTGCGTACGATGCCGGTTTTGGTTCGGATCCGCTCACGGATGTGCGTAAAGAAGTCGCTTTTCTTCTCCTGAAATGAAACAAGTAGATTTTCCCGCATTAAAAAGCTTATTTGCTCTACCTGGAATGTATCGGAATTTTGTTCCTGAAGTATCGATTTTATACTAAAGAACAAAATATCGTCAAGTTCCTCCATTCTTGCCCGCCGTGACGTGTTCAGGATATCGCTCACTATAAACGGTTCAATGCCAATCATCTCGCCGATTTCCTGGATCAGCTCGACATTGTGAAGTCCGTGTACATTGAGCCAGATCACGTCGCCTGACTGTGTTGGATCCTTCAGTTCCTTCCTCACCTTTTGGAGTGATATGTTGGGATATTCCTCAAAACCTTCATCATTGTACACAAACAACTGCATCTGAATGGGATCCGTCTTATGTTGACCGGTGTATTCAAAAATGTTGGGCTGTACTTTTCGTACCTGCCGGTATTTTACTCTTCTCACTGTGCGAATATTTCTGTTTAAAGATAGGAGTTTTTAAATTTCCCGTTTACTTTTACGAAAAAATCCATGCGATTACTCATTAATAATATTGCCGAATTATTGCAGATCAGAGACGCAGACGTAGCAAAGGTCGCTGGTTACGAAATGGCGGTTCTACCTACAATTAAAAATGCATTTCTCCTGATTGAAGACGGCGTGATTGCGGCTTTCGGACCGATGTCGGATTGTCCCACTGATGCTGATGAAATTATTGATGCAACCGGAAAAACCGTCTTGCCATCTTGGTGCGACAGCCATACGCACATTGTATATGCCGGAAATCGCGTTGCGGAGTTCGTCGATCGGATCAACGGACTTTCCTATGAAGAAATCGCGCGCCGTGGCGGTGGCATCCTGAACTCTGCCCAACTTTTAAACGAAACTTCAGAAGACGATCTGTACGAACAATCGAAGTTACGGCTTGAAGAAGTGATGCGAATGGGTACAGGCGCAGTTGAAATAAAATCGGGCTACGGACTAACAGTGGAAGGCGAGCTGAAAATGTTACGCGTAATAAAACGGCTTCGCATGACCTATCCAATCGCGATTAAGGCCACCTTTCTTGGCGCACATGCCTTTCCTGCGGAGTATAAAAATGACCATGACGGCTATATCGACATGCTTGTTAAAGACATGCTGCCGAGAATTGCCGATGAAAATCTGGCAGAATATGTCGATGTTTTCTGTGAAACGGGATATTTCTCGGTTGCCGAAACGACCAAGATCATGGAACACGGGCGCAAGTACGGGTTAATCCCCAAAGTTCACGTGAACCAATTCAACGCTATCGGCGGAATAAAAGCGTGTGTTGACCAAAATGCACTGTCGGTCGATCATCTTGAGGTAATCACCACCGAGGATATTGAAGCACTTAAAGGAAGTGAAACCATGCCTATTGCTTTGCCCTCGTGTTCGTACTTTCTTAGCATTCCGTATACGCCAGCTCGGGAAATTATTGACTCCGGGCTTCCGATAGCATTGGCAACCGATTTCAACCCGGGTTCGACGCCTTCCGGCAATATGAATTTTGTTGTTGCAACTGCTTGTATAAAGATGAAGATGACGCCTGAAGAGGCGATAAACGCCGCGACCATCAACGGTGCCTATGCTATGGGAATTTCAGCAACACATGGCAGCGTAACCGTCGGGAAAAAAGCAAATTTGATTATTACCAAACCCATCTCCTCCTACTACCAATTACCGTACGCGTTTGGCAGCAATCTTATTGACCAGGTGCTGATAAACGGACAAATCATCGCATAAAAAAAGGCCCTGTAGCAGGGCCTTTTCTGTACTTTATGTAGGACTATTTCAATACAAAACTCGTTTTAGAAGCCAATTTCCCTTTGTCGAAGATATTTACGAAGTAATTCCCTTTGGCAAAGTCAGATCCGTTAACGAATTCGCAAACATCAACCGATTTGTTGTTATACGGAACCGTGGTCGTAAAGCTGTAGGTCAGACTTTGGTCACCGAAGTTTTCAGTCAGCTTCTCGCCTACCACATTATTTTTCGCATCAATAATCTGAACGTAATACTTTCTGTCACCCGATTTTGCAATCTGGTTCTCAGCAAGTGAAAAACATACTTTTAGCTTGTCGGCGCGGCTCGCTTTATCGGTAACGATCTGTTTTCCGGAGCTTCGTTGTTTAACTGCCTGTGTGCGCAGGTTCATAACTGTGATTTGGGACCCTTTTTCAACCGTTTTCGCAAGGTTTTCGTTCTGGATTACAAGCGTATCGTTGTAAGTACGCGCTTTTCCAAGTGCGACAACGGTGCTGTCACGCTCTACCGTCAGTGTTGCATTTTGTTTCTTCAAAACGGCTATTTCCTGCATTAATCCCTTCATTCTTGATTCCAGGTTCCTGGTTTGGTCTCTATACTTTCTTAGTGAAGCAGCATCTCCTTTTGATTGTTTTAAATCTAAGATCAACTGGGCTACTTTGGCCCTTTCTGCAATCAGTTCGTCTGACATTGATGTGTTTTCCGCAATGGCATTGTCATAAGTAGCTTTTAGTGCAACGAGGTCTTTCATGACATCGTCTTTTTCTTTAACAAGTACCGTTTGCGTGGTTTTAGCATCACTGCTCATTTTGTACATGTAAGCAAGGCTTCCGGCAAGTAAAATGGCGAGGATTACGATAATCGCTTTTAGCTTTGAGCTGCTATTTTGATTTTCCATGTGTAAGATTATTGGTTAGATTTTAACAAATTTATATTAATATTGGTTCACAACAATCTTCTTAACGAAAGTTTATATTAATATAGTATTTTTGGTTCTCTAATATTCAGACATGGAAAAATTGGTGCCATTTACGGTGCAGGATCTAGCAAAGATCACCAATCATCGAAGCGGCGAGATCAAGTTCGGAGAAAAAATCCAGACAGTTCCCTTAGGCGCTGATCCGGCCGCTTTCCTGAAGAGCAGTGATGCTAAATTCGTACTTTTCGGCATTCCTGAAGACATAGGTGTACGGGCAAATTTCGGCCGTCCGGGAGCGGCTTCAGCTTGGAGCCAGGCGCTTCGAAGTATTGCCAACATCCAGCATAACCGCTTCTGTAAAGGCAGTCAGCTGATGATTCTCGGTCATCTCGACGTTAGGTTTGAGATGGAAGAAGCACGAGATCTGGACTTCAACCAAATCGACGATCGGCTGAAGCTGAGCCAGCTAGTTGAGAAAGTCGACAAAGAGGTTTCGCACATCATTTTTTCGATAATCAAAGCAGGAAAGAGACCGATTATTATCGGCGGCGGCCACAACAACGCCTACGGTAATATTAAAGGGACGGCGCTTGCGAAGGGAAAGCCGGTAAATGCGGTGAACTTTGATGCACATTCGGACTTTCGCATCCTCGAAGGCAGGCACAGCGGGAACGGATTTTCATATGCTTATGAAGAAGGTTTCCTAAAGAAATATTTCATTTTCGGACTACATGAAAACTATACTTCCAAGAACGTGCTCGACATCATCCGGAAAATGGAAGACCGGGTAAAGTTCAATACGTACGATGCCATCGCAATCCGGAAGGAATCCCGGTTTACAGACGAACTGTCGGCTGCAGCCGATTTTGTTAAGCATGATCCTTTCGGAATTGAAGTCGACCTTGACGCCGTTCCCGGAATTGCCAGCAGCGCAATGACATCGAGCGGTTTCTCAGTGGAACGATTGCGCCAGTTTGTATCTTATTTCGGAAAGTTTGAAAATGCCTCTTATTTGCACATCTGTGAAGGTGCGCCCGATTTGGATGTTGAAATCAACAATCATTTAATAGGCAAGCTCACGGGTTATCTTATCACTGATTTTATCAAAGCTTACGGCTCGAAATTGCACGAAAATCCGGAAAAACCACAACTCGCCAAATAAGCCTATCTTTGCAGAAATTTTGTCGATTAAGGCAAATTACTATCTTATTATTATGTTATTTGAAGATCTATCACTTTCTAAAAGTATTCAACGCGCCGTCTTTGAAGAAGGCTATACAGAACCAACCCCAATTCAGGAACAAGCAATTCCCCTCGTGCTTGAAGGCCGTGACCTTGTAGGCTGTGCGCAAACGGGAACCGGAAAAACCGCAGCATTTGCGATCCCAATTATCCATCAGTTGCACCGGATGGTAGGTTCCTCGAAAAAAGCAAAGGTTATTCGGGCTATGGTAATCACGCCAACACGCGAACTTGCCGTGCAGATCGGACAAAGTTTTGACACGTACGGGAAATATACGAATTTGACGCAACTCACGGTTTTTGGTGGCGTTTCACAAGTTCCGCAGGTTGACGTGCTGCGCAAAGGTGTCGACGTTCTTATCGCAACCCCGGGCCGTTTGCTCGACCTTCACAAGCAGGGTTTTATTGATTTGGATCATCTGCACACGCTTGTACTTGATGAAGCAGATCAAATGCTTGACATGGGCTTTGTAAATGATGTCAGGAAAATCGTAAAGCTGACGCCCGGTAACCGCCAGACACTATTGTTTTCGGCTACAATGCCGATAGCAATCCGTGAACTTGCCGAGATGTTCCTTAAAAATCCGGCTACCGTTACCGTTTCGCCCGTGTCATCAACAGCAGAGAATGTTGAACAACGCATCTATTTCGTCGACAAGTCTGAAAAACGTGCCCTTTTATATCATTTGATCCGAAATGAAAAATTGTCGGATGTCCTAGTATTCTCACGCACAAAACATGGCGCAGACAATGTTGTAAAAGCACTTCGCAAGAAAGGTGTTGCTGCAGAAGCGATTCACGGCGACAAATCGCAAACCGCTCGTCAGCGCGTACTTGATGCGTTTAAGGCAAAGGAAGTCGGCGTACTTGTTGCAACCGATATTGCAGCTCGCGGAATCGATATTGACCAGCTTCCTTTCGTGATCAACTTTGATCTGCCGAACATTCCCGAAACGTACGTTCACCGCATTGGAAGAACCGGACGCGCAGGAAATGGCGGAATAGCTATCTCATTTTGCAGTAGAGATGAAGCGCCATATTGGAAAGATATCCAGCGACTTATAAAAGTAGATGTTCAAACGATTACCGATCATCCTTATCCTTGGAAAGACGGAGACGCGCCGGAAGCTGAACCCCAGAAAAACTCGAACAGAAGCGGTGCTGCCCATAAATCCCGAAAATCGACCACTTCAAAACAGAACAAAAAACGCTGGTATTAATCTGCCAGCTTTTTACTTATCTGACGCGTTAGTATCTGGAAAAGCCTAATCGGCTCGAACGGTTTACTGATTACATCGTTCATACCTGAAGCAAGTGCTTCCTCAACAACTTCCTCCCTATCGAACGCCGTTAGTGCGACAACCGGGGTTTCAATTCCGAGTGCACGCAGTTTTTTCGTAGTTTCGAAGCCGTTAATGACCGGCATGTTTATGTCCATCAGGATTATGTCGAATTTACGGCGCTGCAAAAGATCCAGCGCAGCGAAACCATCGTCAACCACGACGCACTTAAAGTTGTGGTTTTCCATTATCTTGCGCGTTACCATCTGATTGATCTTATTGTCTTCCACAACGAGTACTTCAAACAGTTGTGCCGAAGTCATGTCGACCTCAATCTCGTGTATAATCTCAATGGTTTTCTTCTGGTCGTATTCAAATCCTATTGTAAAGGTAAATGCGGTTCCAACGTTTTCCGCGCTTTCGAGATGGATTTCGCTCCCGAACAGCGTGATGAGCTTTTGAACGATCGACAATCCAAGGCCTGTTCCCTGATAATCGTCTTCTTTACGCTCGATCTGAACAAATTTCTCAAAAATCTTGGTCTGATCCGCTTTTGCTATGCCAATTCCGTTATCGGTAACTGTAAACCGGATGTAATAAATGTTCTCCTCAAACCGGTCGAGATCGGCGGTGACTTTGACTTCGCCGTTATTTGTAAACTTTAGGGCATTGCTGACAAGGTTCATGAATATCTGCGAAAGCCTCAATTTGTCACCGATCAGAAATTCAGGAATGGCCGGATCAATTTTCATGCTGATCGTGTTTTCGTTACGCAGCGCGATAAACTGGAGCGAATTTTCAATGGTTGCTATTTCGTCTGAAAGATTGAAGATGGTATTCTCAAGCCGGATTTTGTTCTCCTCTATTTTGTTGATCTGAAGAATATCGTTAACGAGTGACAATAGGTACTTGGCCGAGAATTTCAGCGATTGTAAATGCGGGCTGGCCGCTAGTTCTTTGTGTTCGTCGGATATCATGTTTGTTATTCCGACCACGCCATAAAGCGGCGTTCGGAGTTCATGGCTAATTGTAGAAACAAACTGAGACTTGAGTTGCGAGGCTTCCTCGGCTTTCTCTTTTGCAACCTTGAGTTCGGCGTTTGTCTGGGTCAGTTCGAGATTGCTTTTCTTTCGGAAGGTGTTGTTGCGATACATCGTATACAGCAAAAGCAGCAGAACCAATAGCACCGCGATGAAGAGCACAACGATGATTTTGGATTTCCGAAGGCTTTGCGACTGAATCTCTTTTTCACGACTGATCTTATCAAGGGCGCGCTTGTATTCGTCGATTTCAAGATTTATTCCTTCGACCTCTGCTTTCTTCAGCTTGGTCGAGTCGTAAATTTCATCCTTCATCTTATCGAATAGCGTCAGGTACTTGTACGCATTTTTGTAGTCGCCAATTGAATTCAAAAATTTAGCATATTCCTGATAGGTATACGAAAGGTCGTAGACTTCCTTGTGTTGTATACCAGCGTCAATTGCTTTTTGAAAGAACGTGTTTGCCTGGTCGCGATTACCGATGTGGCCGGCATAGATCCCGTTTAGCATATTCAGGTAAACAAGTTCCCCTGGCTTACCATGTCGGGGATGATAGGTGTTGATGTATTGCAGGTGCGGATAGCCCTTGTCATACTGCCCGATTTCGAAATACGCCAATGCGACATTCAGATGCGTGAAAACAGAACGCGTCGTGTCTTTTGTTTTTTCGGCAACGTCTATCGCTTTTTGGTAATAGTATATTCCCTTATTGTACTGCTTTTTCTCAAAAAAGTAAACGTTTGCCAGGTTGTTGTTCAGCCAGCCCTTCATTGTGTCGTTCTTGGCTTTTCCTGCGTAGTAAAGCGCCTTCTCGTAGTTGTTGATCGCTTTGTCAAATTCTGAAAGTTCATCAAAATTACCCGCTATCGTATTGTAGGCAGTCGCCATCAGGTAGTAGTCCCGGATCGATATCGCCCGTTTTAGCGCCTCACGCGAATACAAAAGCGATTCGCGAAACTTCGACTCGTCTAGGTAATCGTCGGCCTGGTCGGTCAGGCGGATAATCTCTTTGCGGTTATAGCCTTCCTCTTCCTGGCTGTGGGCAGCAGCCGCAAATAAAAGGAATAGCAATAACACGTTGGTTAGCGAACGTGGCATAGGTAAGATTTGGTTGCCAAATATACATTTATTAACGGAAAATAAAAATCCCGGCACAACGGCCGGGACTTAATTTAGTTTCGAATAAGCTTCCTGTATTTGATTCGCTTCGGCGTAAGATCGCCACCCAGCCTCTTCTTTTTATTCTCCTCATAATCAGAGAAGCTGCCTTCAAAGAAATATACTTCTGAGTTTCCTTCAAATGCAAGAATATGCGTACAGATTCGGTCAAGGAACCAACGATCGTGCGAAATTACTACCGCACATCCAGCGAAATTCTCCAAACCTTCTTCCAGCGCACGCAGCGTGTTAATGTCAAGGTCGTTCGTAGGCTCATCCAGAAGCAGTACGTTTCCTTCTTCTTTCAGTGTCATCGCAAGATGCAGTCGGTTTCGTTCACCACCCGACAATGTTGCCACTTTCTTGTTTTGGTCGCTTCCGCCAAAGTTGAACCTCGATAGATACGCGCGCGAATTCACCTGCCGTCCGCCCATCATAATTAGCTCCTGCCCGTCACAGAAGTTTTCCCAGATCGATTTGTTCGGATCGATATTCGAATGTGCCTGGTCGACATATGCGATTTTGACCGTGTCACCGATTGTAAATTCGCCTGCATCCGGAGTTTCTTCATTCATAATCATCCTGAAGATCGTCGATTTTCCGGCACCGTTTGGTCCGATGATCCCAACAATTCCGGCCTGCGGCAGCGTAAAGTTCAGGTTGTCGTACAACAATTTATCCCCGAATGCCTTTGCGACGCCCTTGGCTTCGATAACGTTTGTGCCGAGGCGCGGACCATTGGGAATGTATATTTCCAATTTCTCATCGAGTTCGCGCTGGTCTTCGTTGAGTAATTTGTCGTAGTTCTGAAGACGTGCTTTTTGCTTGGTCTGACGTCCTTTTGCTCCCTGACGTACCCATTCAAGCTCGCGCTCAAGCGTCTTCCTGTGTTTTGAAGCCGATTTCTCCTCAAGTTCCATTCGCTTTGACTTTTGGTCAAGCCATGATGAGTAATTTCCTTTCCACGGAATTCCTTGTCCGCGATCAAGCTCTAGTATCCATCCGGCAACATTGTCCAGGAAATAACGGTCGTGCGTTACCGCGATTACGGTTCCGGCATATTGCGCAAGATGTTGCTCAAGCCAAAGTACGCTTTCGGCATCAAGGTGGTTGGTTGGCTCATCAAGTAAAAGGACATCGGGTTGCTGAAGCAGCAGTCGGCATAAGGCTACACGACGGCGTTCCCCACCAGAAAGTACTTTTATCGGTTGATCGCCTTCCGGCGTACGCAACGCATCCATGGCGATCTCGAGCTTCGTGTCGATTTCCCAAGCGCCAAGTGCATCAATCTTGTCCTGAAGATCTGCCTGGCGATCCATCAGTTGTTGCATTTTATCAGGATTCTCGTAAACCTCCGGAAGTCCGAACATATCGTTGATCTTATTGAACTCGTCCAGCACAGCCATTGTTTCGGCCACGCCTTCGCGGACAACTTCAATTACAGTCTTGGTTTCATCAAGTTGCGGTTCCTGTTCCAGATAACCGACAGTGAATCCCGGCGCAAAAACAACATCACCCTGATAATTCTTGTCTACTCCGGCAATGATTTTGAGCAATGACGACTTTCCAGAACCGTTCAATCCCAGGATCCCGATTTTGGCGCCGTAGAAAAAGCTCAGATAAATGTCCTTTAAAACCTGTTTGTTGGTACTCGAGTACGTCTTGGAGACGCGTGACATGGAAAATATTACTTTCTTATCGTCTGACATATTTTATTTAAATATTATGTATTAATTCCTTATTTTAAACACGTCCTTTAAGGGAACTGAACACCCAGGCATTTGCCAGAAATCCGATGCCGACGGTGCCAAATCCCCAGCCTGCAACATCATCATACCGAAACGCACCAAGCGAAATCAGCAAAAGGCCCATAATAATCATTATAAAAGTTGCCCAACCCAGCACCGTGTTCTTATTCATCATTTTCATAGTGATATTTTTATCTGCACAAATATCGGAATTAAAATCTCTTTTAAAAGCACAATCCGGCGCTGAATCGGTGTGGGTTGATTTTTCACCTGATTAATTCCTCTCGTAGCGTTCCTTTACATGCTGCGAAATATAGGTTGCCAATCCTTTTCCGCTTTTCGCTAATCTTTTCATTTGCTCGACATGTGCTTTGCCCGCGGATTGGTAGGAATATTTGTATGGCGCGGCCTTTCCGGTAAATAGCACCCTAATATAATCGGTCGCTATTTCATATCCCCGTACACCCGATTTGCCACTCCTGTTGCCGTATTTGATCATGATTCCGGTGATTAAAATGAAAACAAAATTAAATGAAAATCTTCACCAGCATTTCGCGCATCAGGTCGGCGTTAGACAATGAATTGGCACCAACGCCCTTACTTTTGACATCGATTTCACGCAAAGAGGCAACAATGGCGCTGACTTTCCGCATTGGATAATTCTTTAGCGCTACATCATAATCCTTTAGAAAGTACGGATTTGTTTTTAGAACGGCAGCAGCGTTCTTCGGACTCTTATCTTTTAGCCCGTGATACTGCAGCAGCTGCGAAAAGAATGCAAATACCAGTCCGGTTGTCATTACAATGGGATTGTCTTTAGGATTTTCTGCAAAGTACTTTACAATCTTATAGGCCTTCAGTTGATCGCGTTCACCTATCGCCTTTCGTAGTTCAAAGACGTTATAATCTTTGCTAAAACCGATATTTTCCTCAATTGCTTTGGATGTAATGACACTTCCCTTTGGTAATACAAGCTGTAACTTTTCAAGCTCATTATTGATTTTGGCCAGATCGGTTCCCAGAAATTCACTCAGTAGTACTGCAGCCTTCGGTTCTATCGAATAGCCACGGCCTTTAAGTACGCGTTCAATCCATTGCCCGATTTGGTAATCCCGCAGTTTTTTGCTTTCGAATAACAGTCCGTTTTTAGCCAGGTGTTTAATGACCTTGAGCCTTTTGTCAAGTGTTTTGTACTTGTACGCAAACACAAGCACGGTTGAAGGCATAGGATTTTCGGCATACGGCGCAAGCTTATCGATAGTCTTCGACAAATCCTGCGCTTCACGAACAATTACCACCTGGCGCTCGGCCATCATCGGATAGCGTTTCGATGTAGAAATGACATCTTCAATAGAGACGTCGCGACCGTACAAAATCGTCTGGTTAAAGCCCTTCTCGTCTTCCGAGAGAATATTCTCTTGTATATAATCGGTCAGCCTGTCGATATAATACGGCTCCTCGCCCATCAGGAAATAGATGGGTTTGATGTTGCCGGCTTTGATATCGTTTACAATCTTTACAACTTCGTCCATTCAGGAAATTTTCGTTCCAAAATTAGCACATTAATGACGCGATTTCAAGTGGCAGCCTAATTATAATTGTTGAAAATGCTGTTAACAGTAAAAAATGTCGGCGGTAGCGGATCGCGATGAAATTTGTTTCTTTGCGTATGCAACAGCTGAATTTTCCCAAATACGATTTCCGCTTCCGTAACAACGATGGCAAAACATCTGTCTTTTGCGAAACACGCAAAAAATTCCTCGTGCTAACGCCAGAGGAATGGGTACGCCAGCATGTTGTGCGGTTTCTTCTGAACGATAAAGGTTATCCGAAATCGTTTATAAATGTAGAAAAACTGCTGAAGGTCAGTGGCCGTACCAAACGTTACGATGTGGTGGTCTTCAATCCGGATGGCAGTATTTTGGTCCTTGTGGAATGCAAAGCTCCGGAAGTAAAAATTGTTCAGGCAACTTTTGACCAGATTGCGCGCTACAATCTGACGATGCAGGCCGATTTTCTGATGGTCACAAACGGATTAAGCCATTACTTCTGCAAATTGGATTATATTAATGAGCGGTTTGAGTTTCTGCCCGAAATTCCGTGTTTCGCGCCGGCGACACAGTTAAGCTGATGAGAGTTGCTGTTGTTATCCTGAACTGGAACGGTCAAAAATTACTGGAACAGTTTCTGCCTTCGATAATCCGGCATTCGCTTTCAGCGGATATTTACGTGGCCGATAATGCTTCCACGGACGATTCCATCGATTTTATCAAACATCATTTCCCATCAGTCAGAATTATCTTAAACAGTGAAAACTTCGGCTTTGCAAGGGGTTATAATGAAGCACTTTCACATGTTGACGCCGACGTATTTGCATTAGTAAATTCGGATGTTGAAGTAACGCAAAACTGGCTCGATCCTATTGTAACACTGTTTCTAGCTGAACCGGAAACTACTGTTATTCAGCCGAAAATTTTAGATTTTAAGAACAAAAAATGCTTCGAATATGCTGGCGCTGCAGGCGGATTTATTGATAAGTATGGATTTCCGTTTTGCCGTGGACGCATTTTCGATACCCTGGAGGCCGACAAAGGCCAGTATGATCAAGACTGTGACATCTTCTGGGCGTCGGGCGCATGCTTTTTTATCCGATCTGAGGTTTTTCATACACTTCACGGCTTCGACGCCGACTTTTTCGCCCATCAGGAAGAAATCGATCTTTGCTGGCGTGCGCGCAACGAAGGCTACAGTATCCGATATTGTGCTTCGTCAGTTGTTTATCATGTTGGGGGGGCAACGCTCGATCAGGGAAATCCGCAGAAAACCTACCTGAACTTCCGGAACTCGTTGTTTATGCTGGTTAAGAATCTTCCGTCAAAACAATTGGTTAGTTCTTTGCTTATGAGAATGCTGATCGATGGCGTTGCGGGAATGCGATTCCTGTTGCAGGGAAAGTGGCCTCATTTCACAGCCGTTATCCGTGCACACGGTTCGTTTTATAAACAGATAAGGCACAATTATTTAAAACGCGGAAAGACGCAGGAGCCCAATTATTACGCCCGGAACAGCATCGTCGCCGACTATTTCATCCGTGGAAAGAGATTTTATTCTGACTTATTTTAACAATAGTTTAAGCTGTTTTCGTTAAAATAAACACGTTTTAACACTATTTTTGTTACGAGAAACTTTAAACGATAGTATTTTATGAGAAAAGTCATGTTAGCATTATCAGTCGTAGCGCTTTTATCCACTTCCTGCGGAACAAAGAAAAAGATCGCTGCACTGGAAGCAAAGAATAAAGAAATCCAGGATTTGTTGAATAGTACAACTATGAAACTCAACGTCTGCATCAGCGAAAAAGACGCTATGTCGTCGCAAATGGAATTTTTAAAAGCGAACAATCAGGATCTGATAAACACTGTTGGAAACGTAACTACTTTATCTTCGAAAGGTGCCGAAAACCTTGAAAAATCTTTGGAAACCCTTAAAGAAAAAGACCTTAAAATCACACGCCTTCAAGATGCGCTAACCAAAAAAGACAGCGTTACCTTAGCACTTGTTACGAGCCTGAAGAGTGTTGTCGGACTTAATGATGAAGATATCGAAATCAACGTCGAAAAAGGGGTTGTCTTTATTTCGATCTCCGATAAGATGCTTTTCAAAAGCGGAAGTTATATTGTAACCGACCGCGCGAAGGAAGTTCTTGGTAAGGTGGCAAAGGTAATCAATAACAAGCCAGATTTTGAGTGTATGGTTGAAGGCCACACCGATAATGTTCCATTTATCAGCAATGGCGTATTATTGGACAACTGGGATTTGAGCGTTAAGCGCGCAACATCAATCGTTCGTGTACTGACAAAAGACCACGGTGTAAATCCAAAACAGCTTATTGCAGCAGGACGAGGTGAATTTATTCCGCTTGTCGATAATAATTCTGCCGAAAACCGCTCTACAAACCGTAGGACAAGAATTGTGGTTCTTCCAAAAATCGACCAATTCTATGATATGATTGAACAGGAGATGAAGAACCAGAAAGCAGGTTTACGAAATTAAGAAAACCAACTCTTTATGATGCAGAAGCGCCTTCAATCGAAGGCGCTTCTTATTTTAGATTATGTCAGGATCGCCTTTTCCCAGGCGAACCACAACAGGCTCGTCTCCCGAAAGATCAATAATCGTCGAAGGCTGATTGTCGCCATAGCCGCCATCGATCACAACGTCCACTAGGCCTTGCCATTTCTCAAAAATAAGTTCGGGATCAGTTGAATATTCAAGTACTTCGTCGTCGTCATATATAGAGGTAGAAACAATGGGGTTTCCTAATTGCCGCACAATTTCAAGTGCTATTGCATTATCGGGTACGCGGATGCCGACTGTGGTTTTCTTCTTAAACTCCTTCGGAAGATTATTATTTCCCGGAAGAATGAAAGTGTATGCCCCAGGCAACGCCCGTTTTAGCAGCTTGAACGTTGACGTACTGATCTGTTTTACGTAATCTGAAAGATTGCTAAGGTCGCTGCACACAAACGAAAAGTTCGCTTTATCAAGTTTGATCCCTTTGATCCGCGCAATGCGTTCGAGTGCTTTGGTATTGGTAATGTCGCATCCGAGCCCATATACCGTGTCGGTTGGATAAATGATGAGGCCGCCCTCACGAAGCACCTTAACAACCTTGGCTATAGCAGCTTCATTAGGATTTTGCGGGTATATTTTAATAAATTGAGACATTTTTTGTTTACAGTTAACAGTCTACAGTAATCAGCTTTTATTGATACTGTCGGTTTTTGAAATGGGTATTGAAATTACGCAATCACATCGAGCTTCGCAAAACGTAATAATAACTTCTTGATTCCACCGACTTCAAATTTGATCTCCGCTTTCTTGTCAGCGCCGGCGCCTTCAAGGTTGATGATCTCGCCTTTTCCGAAACGCTCGTGCATGACCACGTTTCCAACAATAAGTTTGCTGTCAAGCTGGTCTGCACTTCCAACTCCCGCCGACATCGGCTTTAGTTTTCGGATGCTGACATCAGGTTTCGGCTGGTTGTCGGTTATGTACTTCGGCGGAGTGCCGCTGACAGGCTTTGCAAGACGCAACTTTGATTTATCTACATCACCAAAAATATCGTTATCGATCATCGGGCGGTAACGGTAATTGGTTTCTTCAGGAGACAAATATTCGAGGTATTCACCCTCGATCTCATTAATAAACCGTGACGGTTCGCTATCGGTGAGTTTGCCCCAACGGTAACGCGATTGCGCATACGTCAGATATGCCTGATGTTCGGCACGTGTCAATGCTACATAAAACAGGCGGCGTTCTTCTTCTAGTTCGCTTCTCGTGCTCATACTCATCGCACTTGGGAAAAGGTCTTCTTCCATCCCGACGATAAATACATATGGAAATTCCAGTCCTTTTGCAAGGTGTATCGTCATCAGCGCCACTCGGTCGTCGTCTCCTGTATCTTTGTCGAGATCAGTGGCGAGCGCCACATCCTCAAGAAATTCAGAAAGTGCTCCACGCGCATCGGCAACTTCCTTCTGTCCTTCGGTAAAATCTTTTATACCGTTCAATAATTCTTCAATGTTCTCAATCCGCGCGATTCCTTCAGGTGTGGCATCTTTCTTTAATTCCTGAATCAGGCCTGTTTTTTTCGCAACATGTTCGGCAATGAAAAAAGCGTCGTGGTTTTCGTTCAGCACCTGAAAGCTCTGGATCATGGTCACAAAATCCTGTAGTTTGTGCTTGGTTCCGGCGTTCAGCTTCAGATCGATTTTGTCGATGTTCTGCATGATTTCGAACATTGATCGTTTATAATGATTTGCTGCAATGGTAAGCTTTTCAACAGTCGTGTCGCCTATTCCACGGGCCGGATAGTTAATCACACGAATTAGCGCTTCTTCATCTTTCGGGTTGATCACGAGCCGCAAATAGCACAAAACGTCCTTAATCTCTTTTCGCTGGTAGAACGACAATCCGCCGTAGATCCGGTACGGAATATCGCGTTTTCGCAACGCATCTTCCATAGCTCGCGATTGTGCGTTTGTTCGGTACAAAATAGCAAAACTACCATTGGGCAACTGATGTTGCATTTTCTTTTCCCAGATCTCGCCCGCTACAAAACGACCTTCTTCCCCGTCGGTCATGCTGCGGTGTACTTTAATCTTCGCACCCGGATCGTTAGCCGTCCAAACCACCTTATCAAGTTTGACCTTGTTTTTATCGATTATAGAGTTTGCAGCTTCAACGATGTTCTTCGTCGAGCGGTAGTTCTGCTCGAGCCGGTAGGTTTGTACGTTATCGTAATCTTTTTGGAAATTCAGGATATTATTGATGTTCGCTCCGCGGAAAGCGTAAATACTCTGCGCATCGTCGCCTACTACGCAGATGTTTTGAAACCGGTCAGACAACGCACGGACAATTAGATATTGAGAATGGTTCGTATCCTGGTACTCGTCTACCAGAATGTATCTGAAACGGTTTTGATACTTCGCCAGCACATCGGGAAACCGGTTCAGAAGTTCGTTGGTCTTTAGCAGTAGATCGTCGAAATCCATTGCGCCGGCTTTGAAGCAGCGGTCAACGTAATTAGCGTAAATTTCGCCAAGACGGGGTTTTTTCGACATCGCGTCGGCTTCCTGCAATTCTGGATTATTGAAATACGCCTTAACCGTGATCAGGCTATTCTTGTACGATGAAATGCGGCCGAGAATTTGTTTGGGTTTGTAGATATCCTTGTCGAGCTGCATTTCCTTGATGATGGCAGAAATAAGCCGGACAGAATCCTGCGTATCGTATATCGTAAAATTGGACGGGTAGCCGAGTTTATCCGCTTCAGCGCGGAGGATACGGGCAAAAACGGAGTGGAAAGTTCCCATCCACAGGTTCTTTGCTTCGCTTGATCCGACAATATCGGAGATCCGCTTTTTCATTTCCCGCGCCGCTTTGTTTGTGAATGTCAGCGCCAAGATGCTAAACGCGTCGACGCCCTGGCTCATTAAATACGCGATACGAATGGTTAATACACGTGTTTTTCCCGAACCGGCACCGGCGATTATTATCATTGGGCCATCCTTCTGCAGCACAGGTTTTTGCTGCGCCTCATTCAGTTGGCTTATATATTTTTGCATGGCAGTTTAATTTGGCCAAAATTAGTCATTTCCGCGTGAAAGCCGAAACGGGATTTAGTTAATAATCTCACTGGTTGAACATTGAATATCGGTCGCACATCAGCCGGAATAGTTGATCAGAATTAGTTACTTTTGCAAAAAAACTTGAGCATTATGGATACTGACAGAATCATTGAATTATTGTTTTATACATTGCCCGCGCTTATTACCGGCGCTGTTGCGTATTACTTCTTCCAAATGTTTACGCAGAATGAAGAAAGTCGCCGTCGCTTCCTGATCATGAAGGAGAACCAGAAAGACGCGCTTCCGTTACGGCTTCAGGCATATGAAAGGATGACGTTGTTCCTTGAACGGATAGACCCTACGAAGTTGCTTATCCGGATTGCACCCATATCGAGCGATAAAAACGATTATGCAAATTTTGTGATCGCACAAATTGAACAGGAATTTGAACACAACCTGACACAACAGATTTACATGAGCGACGAATGCTGGACGATCATCAGCACCGCAAGAAACGCGACGATCCAAATGCTTCGAAAAGCTGCCATGAATGAATCGGTTGCTGATGCCGACAACTTCCGTGAATCGGTGTTGAGCGAACTCTTTGACAAGCCTACTCCGAGCAGTGCCGCTGTTGCTTACATAAAGAACGAAGTAAAAAATTATATTTAAAAGAAAGCCTCCGATTGGAGGCTTTCTTTCTAATAAGTCCGTATCACATGGGCTGTCCCGTTGATTGTGTGGACGCCGTCATCGGTATATGTGCCATTAAAAGTGATGTCGATATAATCACCCACGTTTCCCAGGGACGTTACCGTAAAGACGACATCATTTGGGATGGCCGAGCTGATATAGATACCGTTGCCTTCAATACTCAGGTTGGCTGTAGTATAAAACCCGGGGGTTGTTATCTGGCCATAAATGGATAAGCCGCTTTGATTGCCATTGAACCCATAAGCCTGGAAATACATGTTGCCTTCAATCCCGCCATTAATTTCCTGCAACAGGATTACCGCGGGATCTGTGTCGATCTGGTAGGTGATGAATTCGTCTATTGCTGTACAAACTACCAGGTTGCCCACATTCGTGAGCGGCACGGTATACGTATAGGCAACAGAGTCAGTCTGCTGTAGATTATCATAATCAAACCCCTGTAATGTGAAGGTATCGGCGGTGTCGCATACAAGTGTTGAGAAACTGAAACTGCCGTTTGTTACGGGAGCGTAGCTATATTGGCCGGAATAATTTAAAGCTACATACCCGTTCGCTACGTTAGTGTAATCGCATTGCAGTAGCGTCCCTTCGATTTGCACGGTTTCTACGGCGCTCGCCAGCATTGTGGCCGGCAGAACAGTGTCGGTCGCGAACGGCCCTATTGTCGATGTGGAGACGATACCTCCGCAATCGTCAAAGACGGTCATTGTAAGTGTTTGATTTGCCGGAATCAGCCCGCTGATCGAGCCGTCGGTATTGCTGTATCCGCTTGTTGCATAATTTGAGCCTGCAAATTCCAGCGTTACAAGCGCATTTGCAACGGGATTTCCGTCTGAATCAACAACGGTGACCTGCAAACTTACTGTGGGGAACGGCGCGTCACAGTTCCACCATGAGAAATGGCTCACCTCACCCACATAAAAATTCCCTTCTTTTGTTGCAATCCCGTCTTCTTTCCAGTATCCGGCAGCTTCATCAAAGTGCCAAAGCGGAATCGTTGACGGCGCTGTTGCAAGTTGGTCGTCGTCGATACGCATCGTAATCTCTGCTGTATGGCCATCGGCAATCTGCAACTTTTGCCCGCCGGTGCCCCGAAGCTCCACGTGCAACATACCGAAGGTCTGCAAGGCTGCTTCCTCGCCGGCTCCTGTTTCGGCGTACAGCATTCCGGGCATCAACGAGCCGATGTTTTCGTTTGACGGGTTCAGGTAGAACATCGACACATTAACGTCGCCGGTGTACTCATTCCCATTTTCATCTTCAAAAGCTCCGTCGAAAATTACTTTTGTCCCGCTATAGATCGAGACTTCACTAGCGCTTCCTGATGAAACGGTAGCTGTTGGAGCCGATGATAACAGCATGATTTTAACTTTGTTTTTACCCGCTGTAGGTACCATTGAACGAGAACCATCTATAAATCCTGCTTTTGTTGCTTTGATATAAGCAAACTGCTCGTAAACCTGGGCATCCTTTATTATAAAAATCCCGTTTGAATCAGTTTGTGCCGTGGATGATCCGACTTTCACGGTTGCGTTCTGAATCGGCTGATTGTTAGTGTCGACTATCTGGCCAATGAAATCGCGCTGGACTTCACTTCCAAAATTCTCAATAAAATCGGAGCCTGAGCTACCATTATTATTGTTGTTGTCATCTTCGGGGTTACATCCCGACAACAGCAAAATTACTGCTGCCGAAACAAGGAATCTTAAACACTTCATAAGTTTTTCATTTTGTTGGTTATCTTTTAGACACAAGTTTCCTTAATAGGTTGCGTGGATTGTTAAAAATAATATAATTTTCTGATATTCACTTATTCATTTAACAATCTACTCAGTTGCACGTACTCCGTTTTCGATACTTGCGGAAGCAGGGTCTCAAAGTAAGTCCGGTGGGATTTCGATTTCAGCAGTAACCGAATTTTCTCCCGCGCGAATTGGGTTGCCTGCCATTTGTGATGCGTTGTCAGATTGACGATGTCTTTCAGCACATTGCTATCGTTCTTGTCAATGAACAACAGGCTTTCGATCGCGTTGATCCGTACGTTGCTGTCGTAAACGCCGGAAGCGTATTTTAGCAGCTCATCATAATACGTTGTTTTGTTTTGCGGCTGATAGTCAGTCGTGGCAAGCGCCAGCGTTAGCCAAAGTATGCGCAGGTTCTTGTCGTTGAACCCGATGCTGCCAACGGTTTTGTTTAAGATAGCGTGCCGCCTTTCGGGAAATTGCGACCAAATTACGTTCATCACGATTTCCTGCGTGATATACGACGCATCGTCGAGCAGCGTCTCAAATTGGGGCTCAAACGAAACGGGAAAGTCTTTGAGTGTTTTGGCCAACATCTGACGGACTTTAATTGATCTGCTTTGCATTGCCAGGCGCACCAGTTCCTGTTTTTCTTCAAGCGGTACTTCGTGCGTCTGAAAAAGAATTTCTTCTCTTATGGCATCTGATGCATCCGCTTTCATTAAATCTTCAAACATCGTTTGTTTGACAGCGTACGGTTTATCGCCCATATCGGCAATAGCAAAATAATTCTTCATTGTCTGGTTCTTCGATAACAGACGCAACGCTTCCTCAACCTCAAAGCCCGGCTTCTCAAGCCATTTCTCACTGAACTTTTGCGTGTCAAAACCCGACTGCGCATTAATTTCTGCAAGAAAATCAACCGTTTCCACGTTCTTGAATTTATACTTCTGAAGATAGTTTTTTACTGCCTTTTTAAATGCTTGCTCACCTACTCCTTCACGAAGCACATGCAGTGCCCATGCCCCTTTCTGATAAAACGTCAGCGAGCTTGCTTTTGCGTTTTGCACCGGAATCGTATCGGTTGTTGCTGCACGCTGCAGGTTTTCGGCCATGTCGTACATCCGCATATAGAAATAATCATCGCCAAAGATAGAACGTTCGGCAAGGAGCGCATAATAGGTTGCAAAGCCTTCCTGTAGCCAATGATGCTCGCCCGACTTTGATGTCACCATGTCGCCAAACCATTGATGCGCAAGTTCATGTGCGTTCACGTTAACATAATTTCTATCGTTGAAGCCTACTGAATCCACCACATAATCACGCGCAAAAATCGTAGCGCTTGTATTCTCCATCCCGGCGTAGAGGAAGTCGCGCACGGGCACCTGCTTATAAACTTCCCATGGATATTGCACGTCAATTTCCGCGTTCAGAAAATCAAAAATCTGCCGTGAATAGCGATAGGTCGGCTCCCATTTATTTGCGTCTTGGCGCTGGATATACAGTTCCAGCGGAATATTCGCCGTTGTTTGAACCGTCCGCACATCGAAGTCACCGATTACAATCATCAACAAATACGAGCTCATCGGGTTCTTCATTTCGAAATTCCACTGCTGTTTAGGTCCGAGAGGCTGTTTGTTTTTTAGGACGCCGTTCGATATAACCGTAGCTTCTTTACCATATGTAACGCTCATGTTGAATATAACCTTCTCATTGGTGTCATCAAAACTAGGAAACCAGTGACTGGTATATTTCCCCTGGCCTTGCGTCCAAACCTGCGCATCGGCGCCATTGCCAATGAAGTACATAGTTTGTCCTGGTTGAGCCGAATACTTAAATCTAAGGCGGTTCTTTCCTTTCTTAAAGCCTTTGTATAGTGCCAGCGCTTTTGCGGACGATTTATATGGTACCGACTTGTTATTGATTGCGACATCGGTAAAGCTCATATTAATCGCATCGACGCGGATCGTGTCTATTTTCGAAAGCACCTCAAATTCGTACGTCACCGTGCCCGAAACCGTTCGGGTTAATGGATCGATGATAACGTTGCCGTGCACGGTCTTAAAATCCACTAACTTAGTTTGCTGTGCAGATACCAATATTGAGATCAGCAGTAAGAGATGAAATAAATTTTTCATAGAATGGAAATGCAGTATGTTCCAAAGTTAGCGCTTTTAACAATAGTGGCAGATTCAGCGTTTTCAATATATTTATTTTCGCAGTATCTTCGCCCTAATTCTAACGCTGCCGAACCCGGATGTCAAATTTGCTGCAAACTCCGATTGAATACCTTAAAGGGGTTGGGCCCGCGCGTGGTGAGCTATTGCGAAAGGAACTCGGCATTTTTAAGTATGGTGACCTTCTAAATTTCTATCCGAACCGCTACATCGACCGCACGCGGTATTATAAGATCAATGAACTTCAAAACAATGCTGCCGAGGTTCAGGTTATCGGGAAGATCGTCCATGTAAAGACAGTTGAGCAACCACGTGGAAAGCGGCTAGTCGCCACGTTTGTAGACGATACCGGAGAAATGGAGCTTGTATGGTTCCAAGGCCAAAAATGGGTACGCGAGAACTTAAAACTGAATGTCCCGATAGTCATATTCGGAAAATGCAGCTCGTATAATAACATGTTTAACATGCCGCATCCTGAGATGGAGCCGTTAAATGAGCATGAACAAAGCCTGCGCTCGGCGATGCAGCCGGTCTATCCGTCAACCGAAACTTTGATCAACAGGGGCATCAGTAACCGCGTTATCAACAAGGTCATGCAGCAGCTTTTCCTCGAGACGCAGGCAAACTTCGCAGAAACACTACCCGAATATCTCATAGCGGAACTTAATCTGATCTCCAAAAAAGCCGCGTTGTTCAATATACACTTTCCAAAGAGCGCCGAAATTCTCGCCCGTGCACAGTTCAGGCTGAAATTCGAGGAATTGTTCTTTATCCAGTTACAACTGATCAGTAAGAACCTCGTGCGGAAGCACAAAATCAAAGGGCATCCTTTCACTAAAGTCGGCTTTCATTTTAACAATTTTTACCAAAACCATCTGCCGTTCGAACTTACAAATGCACAGAAACGCGTAATAAAAGAGATCCGGAACGATATGGGAAGCAACGCACAGATGAACCGGCTGCTTCAAGGCGATGTAGGTTCCGGAAAAACCATCGTCGCATTGATGAGCATGCTGCTGGCGCTCGACAACGGTTTTCAGAGTTGCTTAATGGCACCTACGGAAATTCTAGCCAATCAACATTATAAAGGTTTGTCCGAGTTAGCCACCAACTTGAGGATCAACATCAAATTATTGACCGGTTCTACGAAGACTTCAGATAGAAAAAGCATACATGAAGAACTTGAAGATGGAAGCCTTCACATCCTGATTGGAACGCATGCGCTGCTGGAAGAAAAGGTTAAATTCAAAAACCTCGGTCTTGCTATTATTGATGAGCAGCACCGTTTCGGAGTCGAACAGCGGTCCAAACTGTGGAAGAAGAACATTATTCCGCCGCACATTTTAGTAATGACCGCAACGCCAATTCCGCGAACGCTTGCAATGAGCCTTTACGGCGATCTTGATGTTTCGGTCATCGATGAGCTTCCGCCTGGACGAAAACCGATTCAGACGGTCCATCGGTACGATTCAAATCGTTTAAAAGTGTGGAAATTCGTTAAAGACGAGATTGCAAAAGGCCGTCAGATCTATATTGTTTATCCGCTGATTCAGGAATCTGAAAAGTTGGACTACAAAGATTTAATGGACGGTTATGAAAGTATTTCACGGGATTTCCCGCTTCCGCAGTATGCAGTTTCAATTGTACATGGTAAAATGAAACCCGCAGATAAAGATGCAGAAATGGAGCGATTTGCGAAAGGAAAGACAAATATAATGGTGGCGACAACCGTGATTGAAGTAGGCGTAAACGTTCCAAATGCGAGTGTAATGATTATCGAAAGCGCAGAAAGGTTTGGATTGTCGCAACTCCACCAGTTGCGAGGTCGCGTTGGGCGTGGCGCGGAACAAAGCTATTGCATCCTGATGACATCGCTAAAATTGTCAACCGATAGCCGCACTCGAATGGAAACAATGGTGCGTACCAATGACGGTTTCGAAATTGCCGAGGTCGACTTGAAACTTCGTGGCCCGGGCGATTTGATGGGAACCCAGCAAAGTGGCATATTGAACCTTCAGATTGCGGATCTTGTGCGTGACCGTGATATCTTGATGCTCGCAAGAAACCATGCAATAAAGCTTCTTCAGGAAGATCCTGCAATGAGTCGGCCGGAACATGCGCAAACGCGTCACGTGTTCATTGAGCTTACAAAGAAGAAGAATATCTGGAACTATATAAGCTAAAAGAAAAAAGGCCCTCACAAGTGAAGACCTTTTAACTGAATTAAAATTAACCTACAAATTTTTGAGTACGTTCTTGATAAACCCGCCACCTTCGGCGTCCATCATTTGCTCTTTTTGCGCAAATCCGTCCGGGTGCGGCGGACCAAGAACTGGCTTCTCGCCGAAAGGCATCGCTTTTTCAAACGTAAATTCGCCTTTGCCATCGATCGATTTTCCTGAAGTCCATCTTCCCATTGCTGTACCTTCTGCATCGACATCGGTTGCAATGTTGGTCGACAGGAATGAATAGGCGAACTTGTTGTTTTGCTCTGATTCAGGGAAGCTATTTGGTATTGGCATTGCGCCGTGTGCTCCACCAAGTTCCTCAAGTACAGCCGACCATTGGTTCTGGTGCATTGTGTCACGCGCGATCAGGAATGACAGCATGTCTTTCATCCCTTTATCGCTTGTCGCGTTCCAAAGTCGGGTAGCAAGCACTCGTCCTGTTGACTCCGCCATTACGTTTGCGGTCATATCTGCCGCGAGGTTCCCGGTTGCTACGATCCACGAACCGTTAAACGGTACACCATTAGCATCGGCAGCAAGCGCGGCCATACCAGCAGAAAGGTAATGTCTTGGATTTGCACCGCCCATGATCGCTTCTACAATTGGGCTTTCTGCGGCCATTTCATCTTTGAATGCGCTTGAGGCAGGCTCAAGGTTTAATGCAACGGCAGTTGCGAGCATTTCAATGTGCGCGAGCTCTTCGGTACCGGTTTCCATTAGCATATCGCGATATTTCACAGGGCCTCGGTTTCCCCATGCCTGGAATAAATATTGCATGCACACTCGCATTTCGCCTTCTATTCCGCCAATTGCCTGTTGCAAAAGTTTGGCGAACATTGGATCGGGTTTGTCAACTTTCACTTCGTACTGAAGTTTGGAATCGTGATAGAACATAATATTGGAAGTTTAAGAATTAGTCAAATAAGTTCGTTTTCAGAAATATAAAGTGACGAAATTTGAACTTGACAGGCTTATATGATTTGCCATAGTCTTTGTACAATTATCCAATAACACTGCAAATTCCCGGAAGAATATTTGTATCTACAACTGTTAAATTTAAACTAAGCACCGGAAATTTTCGAATTTTAAAAAGTAGTTTTGTTTCCCATTCCGGCGCTTCGGAAGGGCAATTCTACGAGACCATTTACTATGAAGATCAAGTACATCATTTACGCCGTTTTAGCTGTTGCCATTGCGGGATTTATATTTTACAGAATATCCGAAAACAAATCCGGGGAAGCCGAAGGAAAAGGCGCCGGTGCGAAAAAAGGTCCATCCCGTGTTTCAGGAATGATCCTTCAGCCCCAGCCTTTCGATGATAACCTTTCACTTTCCGGATCGCTTGAGGCCAATGAGCAGGTTGACATCCGAAGTGAAGTTTCAGGTGTAGTGGAAAGCATCAACTTTCAGGAAGGCAGCAATGTCAGCAAAGGCCAGGTGCTTTTTAAAGTCAACGATATTGAGCTTCGGGCACAACTTGCACAGGCTAAAACCGCACAAAATCTTGCTTCTGAAAATGAGCGGCGCGCAAGGCTGCTGCTTCAGAAAGAAGCGATCAGTCAGGAAGAATATGACGTAGCAAGAGCCGACTTCCAATCAGCCAAAGCGCAAACACAACTGATTTCTGCTCAATTGGCAAAGGCCACCGTTCGCGCACCGTTTTCCGGAAAGATCGGCTTACGATCCATATCAAAGGGAACATACGTCACTCCCACTACTGTTGTTGCTAAACTGATTAATATGAATCAGGTAAAAATTACCTTCTCCATTCCTGAAAAGTATGCCGGTCAGATCAAAGTGGGCAACACACTAACTTTTACCACAGCAGGATCTCAACAAAAATACACTGCCCGCGTCTACGCGATTGAGCCTGAGGTCGAAGTTGCTACGCGAACGTTAAAATTGCGTGCGGTGGCTGAAAATCCGCAGGGAAAACTACTTCCGGGCACTTTTGCCGATGTACAGCTTCCGCTTGAGCGGATCAACGACGCGCTGTTGGTACCGAGTGAAGTGCTGATTCCTGTTCAAAACGGAAAGAAAATATTTGTAAACCGTGGCGGTATCGCTAAGGAAGTGGTCGTAGAAACCGGGGCGCGTACAGCAAAAGACGTACTTGTCACATCCGGATTAAAGGCGGGCGACACCGTCCTGACAACAGGCGTGATGACACTTAAAGACGGTGCGCCTGTTCAAGTTACATTACAATAATTAAGTCCGGGCGCGCATAACCGCGCCTTATTCATTATGAGTTTATCCACATTAAGCATAAAAAGACCTGTACTCACGATTGTGATGAACCTTGCGTTGATCCTGTTTGGAATTATCGGTTATACTTATTTGGGCGTACGCGAATTTCCTTCCATCGATCCGGCGCAGATATCGGTTAGGACAAGTTATTCAGGTGCCAACGCCGACATTATTGAGTCGCAAATCACTGAACCGCTCGAAAAGGCAATTAATTCCATTGACGGAATCCGGAATATTTCATCGTCGAGCAATCAGGGTTCGAGTAATATTAGCATCGAGTTCAATCTTGACAAAAATCTTGAAGAAGCGGCAAATGATGTTCGTGACAAGGTTTCCCAAGCGGTTAGAAGCCTTCCGCAGGATATTGATGCGCCGCCTGTGGTTTCAAAAGCCGACGCCGATTCACAGCCAATCCTGACAATGACCGTTCAGAGTGACAGTAAGAATGTACTCGAGCTTTCTGATTACGCAGATAATGTGATCGCGCAAAGACTTCAGACGATTCCCGGAGTCTCGAGCGTCCAGATCTGGGGACAGCGAAAGTACGCGATGCGGCTTTGGATCGATCCTGCCAAGCTTGCGTCTTACGGGTTGACGGTTGCTGAAGTCCGCGATGCCTTAAATCGCGAAAATGTCGAGCTGCCATCGGGTAAATTGACGGGCGCCAACACCGAACTTACAGTAAAAACCCTCGGAAACCTTTCTACGGAAGAAGAATTCAACAACATAATTATTCAGGCGGAAGGCGAGAAAGTCATTCGCCTGAGCGACGTAGGGCGTGCCGCGCTTGAAGCCGAAAACCTTGAAACGAAACTGAGCGATTCCGGCCAGCCGATGGTTGGTATGGCTGTTATTCCGCAACCGGGTACGAATTATCTCGATATTGCTGATGCATTTTACGAGCAATATGAACAGCTTCAGAAAGATCTTCCGAAAGATTTTAAGCTGAACGTCGCAATTGACAACACCGTCTTTGTGGAGCGCGCCGTGGTTGAAGTAGCCGAAACGCTTGCTATTTCGGTTGTTCTTGTAATACTGATTATCTATCTGTTCTTCAGGAACTGGTCGATCGCATTCCGCCCACTAATCGATATTCCGGTTTCCCTTATCGCTACTTTTTTCATCATGTGGATGTGCGGGTTTTCGATCAACGTGCTCACGTTACTCGCAATCGTACTCGCAACGGGACTGGTCGTTGATGACGGAATTGTAGTCACTGAAAACATTTTCAAAAAAGTCGAAGAAGGCATGACGCCAATTGAGGCTGCGATCAAAGGATCGAACGAGATCTTTTTTGCGGTTATTTCCATTTCGATTACACTTGCTGCGGTTTTCCTTCCGGTAATTTTTCTCGAAGGTTTTGTAGGACGGCTGTTCCGGGAGTTCGGGATCGTAATTGGCGCGGCAGTACTTATTTCCGCTTTTGTTTCGCTAACGCTGACGCCGATGCTGAACGCGTACTTGCTAAAAGGCGGCGAGCAGAAGAAAACAAAATTCTACAATTTAACCGAGCCGTACTTCGTCAAGATGAATACGGGCTATGCCAATTCACTGACGCGTTTCCTAAAGCGGAAATGGCTGAGTTTTCCGATTCTTGCAGGTTGTATCGGCCTGATCGTTTTGTTCTTCAGTATTCTTCAAAAAGAAACTGCGCCGTATGATGACAGAAGCTTCATCTCGATGAACATTACAGCTCCTGAAGGCGCATCGTACGATTATATGGACCGTTTTATGAACGAAATTACCGAACTGATAAACGACTCGGTTCCGGAGAAGAAAGTCAGCTTAATCATCACCTCACCAGGATTTGGAGCGTCATCTGTAAATAGCGGACGCGCCAATATCGCGCTTGTCGAGCCGGGCGAACGCGAACGCTCACAAAAAGAAATCGCTGAAAGTCTGACCAAGCTCACAAAGCAATATCCGGAGGCACGTGTCAACGTATCCGAACAGCCTACCATTTCGGTAAACCGTCGTGGCGGAATGCCGATCCAGTACATCATTCAGGCACCAAATTTTGAAAAGCTCCGCGAAAAGATTCCGCAGTTCATGGATGAGGCTGCGGCCGATCCTACATTCTCAAACACCGACGTGAACCTGAAGTTCAACAAGCCCGAAATTTACGTCACGATCGACCGTGACAAAGCACAAAGCCTTGGCGTTTCGGTTATTGATGTTGCGCAAACCCTTCAACTGTCATTAAGCGGGCAACGTTTTGGATATTTCATGATGAATGGAAAGCAATATCAGGTCATGGGACAGTTCGACAAGAAAGACCGTGATGCACCGATGGACCTGACGTCGATTTTTGTCAAGAATGATAAAGGTGAGATGATCCAACTCAACAATATTGTAACCATTGAAGAGCAAAGCAGCCCGCCACAATTGTACCACAACAATCGCTATTTATCGGCAACGGTTTCAGCAGGATTGGCGCCGGGAAAGAGCATCAGCGACGGAATTCAAGCGATGGAACGTATAAAAGAAAAAGTGCTCGATGAGTCTTTTACAACCGACTTAAGTGGCGAGTCGCGCGATTTTGTCGAAAGTAATTCGAACACAGCATTTGCTTTTGGGCTCGCATTATTGCTGATCTTTTTAATTCTGGCAGCGCAATTCGAAAGTTTTATCGATCCGTTTATTATTATTTTGACTGTTCCAATGGCCGTCGCCGGAGCGTTGTTCTCGCTGTGGCTGTTCGACCAAACCTGGAATATCTTTAGTCAGATTGGAACGATCATGCTGATTGGGCTTGTAACCAAGAATGGAATCCTGATTGTGGAGTTTGCCAATCAGCTTCGGGAACAGGGAAAACCGAAGTTTGAAGCCATAGTCGAAGCATCCGAATCGCGCCTCCGCCCCATTTTAATGACCTCGCTCGCGATTGCGCTTGGTGCCTTGCCAATTGCTTTATCATTGGGCGCGGCTTCTACGAGCCGAATCGGAATGGGTGTTGTTATTGTCGGCGGAACGCTATTCTCATTGATCCTGACACTTTTTGTAATCCCGGCGATCTACCTGATGTGGTCGCGTGAGAAAAAGCACCGTCCGGAATTTGACAATATTCAAGAGTATGAAAAATAAACTATATGTAACTGAAGCGGTGGCTGTTTATCCCGTTTTGAGACGGGCCTGGGGTGCGTTGTCGGTGATAGCGATGTTCCTTTGCAGCACAGCTGTCCAGGCGCAGGAATTACTTACCGTAGAACAAGCAGTACAGATCGCGCTTGAAAATAACTACAGCATCCGCATCGCATCGAACGATTTGCGGATCGACAGAACAAACGTAACCATTGGAAACGCCGGAATGCTTCCGAGCGTTGCTGCAACGGTAACCGACAATAACAGTGTCCAGAACAGTTCCCAAACACGTTCTGACGGAACAGTCGCCGAACTTGACAATGCCAAAAATAATAGCCTCAACTATGGAGTTGTCCTCGATTGGACGATTTTTGACGGGCTCAGGATGTTTGCCCGTTACGACCAATTGAAGGAACTGCAGAAACTTGGCGAGGCCGAATTGCAGCTTACGATTCTGACTCGCGTGGGCGACGTCATTTCAAGGTATTACGATATTGTTCAGCAGCAGCAACAACTTTCCGCACTCGACTCGACGTTGGTCATTTCACAATCGCGTGTAGAGCTTGCACAGAACCGTTTCACGATAGGAAAAGCATCACGACTGGAAGTATTGAACGCGCAGGTCGATTTAAACAGTGATCAGACGAACCTTTTACGTCAGCGTGAATTATACGCAAATACCAAAATTCTGTTGAACCAGTTGCTGGCTCGCGATACGAAAACCGAATTTAGTGTCGTGGATCAAATCGGCGTTGATGCCACTTTGCAATTGCCCGCGCTCGAAACGCTGGCACTTAAACAGAATCCACAACTTCAGGCGCAACTGATCAACCAGCGAATAGCTGAGCTCCAGCTCAAACAGGTAAAGGCCGGGCGATATCCGACGGTGAGCGTGAACACCGGTTATAATTTTGCAGAATCGGAATCCAGTTTAGGATTTACCTCGCGTTCTTCAGCAAAAGGCTTTAATTATGGTTTTAGCGCAAGGCTGAATTTGTTCGACGGACTCAATCAGCATCGTAACGAACGTGTGGCGCGCATCCAGATAGAGAACACGCAACTGGTAATCGAGGAACAAAATCAAGCCTTACTTACGCAGCTCGCAACCGCATATCAAACCTATTTGACGAACCTGAGCCTAATAGAGCTAGAAACGCGAAATGAAGCCATTGCACGCCAGAATCTCGATATCACGATGGAGAAGTTCCGCATAGGAACCATTACAACGATTGAGTTCAGGACAGCACAATTAAACTTCGTGAACGCGACTGTGCGGCTCAGCAACGCGCGTTATCAGGCAAAGCTTTCGGAGATTACATTGAAGGAACTGGCAGGAAACCTTACACTGCAATAGGCGGATTTTTGTAACTTCGCTTTAAAATAGACAATGGTTTCCTACAACACCAAAGACTGGTTCACATTTATTTTTCGCTTTCACAAGGCCGACACGTTTCGGACGTTGCTTCCGATTATGCTCGCTATTGGCGCCTATGCCGGCTTTGTTGGTTATATGGAAGTAGTTTACTGGCAACTGTCGCAGGAAAGCTATGTGAAGAATATCACGATCATGCACGGAATGCTCGGCTTTGTGATCTCGTTGTTGCTCGTTTTCAGGACCAATACCGCGTACGACCGTTGGTGGGAAGGTAGAAAATTGTGGGGCGCACTTGTAAATAACAGCCGGAATCTTGCGATAAAGCTTTCAACAATCCTGGAAGAGGAAGAGGACAGGCAGTTCTTCAGAAAGATAATCCCGAACTACGCCGCTGTTTTACACGAACACCTTTCGGATGAGGATACGGCGCTTCAGCTTTTTGAAGATCTGGCACTTCAGGTCGATCATCACAAACACTACCCAAATCAGGTCGCCTTACAAATCAATGTCAAAGTTGCACAGCTATACACTGACAAAAAGATAACCGGCGACCAGTTGATCACGATCAACCCAGAGCTGACCTCTTTTACCGAGATCTGCGGCGCATGTGAGCGCATCAAGAACACGCCTATTCCCTACTCCTACAGTGCGTTCATCAAAAAATTCATCTTCTTTTATGTGATGACCCTACCTTTTGGATATGCATTCAGCCTCGGTTATTATGTGGTTCCGGTTGTGGTCTTTATATTTTATGTCCTGGCGAGCCTTGAGCTGATTGCCGAAGAAATTGAAGATCCGTTTGGTGGCGACGAAAACGATTTGCCAACCAAGAAGATTTCCGAGAACATAAAGAAGCACGTCGAAGAGTTATTGTAATCAATCCGTCGCTAGCTCGATAGTTATCATTAACTGACGTTTAGCCCGGAGTGAAACGACCCGAGCCGGAGGCGAACTGGCGAAGCACATCCTTTTGCGTGTTTCTTAATAGCAAAAGATAGAGTTGAAAGCCGGATCGGGCTCTCCAAAAAAAGAGCGAACCGGCGAAGTAAAAAGCGCCCAACAAATCTTAAAAAACCGATGCAATTGTTTCCGCTTCCAAGGTGCAATGATTATATTTGCTCGCGTTAAAATCTATCCCTAAGCATGAAAATATCGTACAACTGGCTGAAGCAATTTATTAAATTAGACTGGAAATCAGAGGAAACAGCAGCGCTGTTAACCGACCTCGGGCTTGAGGTTGAAGTGGTCGAAAAATACCAGTCGGTTAAAGGCGGCCTCGAAGGTGTCGTTGTAGGCCATGTGCTTACGTGCGTGCAGCATCCGAACGCCGACCGGCTGAAAGTCACCACTGTTGATCTTGGTGATGGTGCCCCGGTTCAGATTGTTTGTGGAGCAGCGAACGTGGCGGCCGGACAGAAAGTTCCAGTTGCAACCGTTGGTACGACCCTTTACGATAAGGATGGCAATGCGATTTCGATCAAGAAAGGAAAAATTCGCGATCAGGAAAGCCATGGAATGATTTGCGCCGAAGACGAACTTGGCCTTGGCGAAAGTCACGAAGGCATAATGGTCTTGGATCCGGCACTAAAACCGGGAACTCCGGCTGCAACCGTTTTTAAGATTGAAAATGATGAAGTCTTTGAAATAGGCCTCACGCCAAACCGTGCCGACGCAATGAGCCATTTGGGAACTGCCCGGGATTTGCGCGCCGGACTCATGCAGCGCAACGTTCATGTGGAATTGATTACGCCCTCGGTGAGTAATTTTCGGGTGGACAAACGCACGTTAAAAATAGACGTAAAAGTCGAAGACAATAAACTCACACCGAGATATTGTGGCGTCACGATTTCGGGAATATCGGTTAAGCCCTCACCAGCATGGCTTCAGAATCGACTAAAAGCGATCGGGATTGCTCCAAAAAATAATATTGTTGATGTTATTAATTATGTATTGCATGAACTCGGACAGCCGTTACATGCATTCGATGCAGCAAAAATAACCGGGAAAATGGCCGTTAAAAAACTGCCGGCCGGGACAAAATTTATTACGCTCGACGAGGTGGAGCGCACGCTTCATGAGGAAGACCTGATGATTTGTGATGAAAAAGGACCACTCGCAATTGCCGGGGTTTTTGGCGGAAAATCTTCAGGCGTGACTGAAACTACAAACGCTATCTTCCTGGAAAGCGCTTATTTCAGCCCGGTTTCAATTCGGAAGACTGCAAAAAGACATTCTTTAAGCACCGATGCTTCGTTCCGTTTTGAGCGTGGCATCGACCCGACCATAACTGAATATGCTCTCAAACGTGCGGCTTTGCTGATTCAGGAAGTTGCAGGCGGCGAGATTACGTCCGACATTCTGGATATTTATCCTAAGAAAATCGCGGATTTCTCGGTGTTGCTGAACTTTGTCAAAGCAGCAAAAATAATCGGCCAGGAATTGCCAAAAGAAACGATTAAAAAAATATTGGTGTCGCTCGATATTAAAGTCAACAGTATTTCTGACGCCGGTCTCGGACTTACGATTCCAGCTTACCGCGTTGATGTGCAACGTGAAATTGATGTTATCGAAGAAATCCTTCGCGTTTACGGATACAACAATATCAACTTTACGAAAAAACTGAACGCGACTGTTTCGAATTCGCCGCGTACGGAAGACTATAAAGTTCAGAACATCATCGCAAACCAGTTGACCTCGCAAGGCTTCCATGAAATGATGGCAAATTCGCTCACAACGCCGGATTATGTTGCGTTGTCGGAAATGCTTCAGGAAAACGCAAACGTAAACATTATAAATCCGCTAAGCCACGATTTGTCTGTTATGCGCCAGTCGCTGTTGTTCTCCGGGCTCGAGGCTATTTCGTACAATATCAATCGGAAAAATTCTGATTTGCGTCTTTTTGAGTTCGGAAAAACGTATCATAAAGCCGACGGAGCCAACATTGAGAAAAAACACCTGACACTGTTTTCAAGCGGAAATCGAATAGCAGAAAGCTGGACAAACGCCCAGAAGCCCTCGGATTTCTTCTTGTTTAAGGGTTATGTTACGGGCATTCTTTCCCGGTTAGGAATTTCAAAGGTGCAGAACGAACCGGTTATTTTGGACGCATTCGCCGAAGGAATGTCTATTACTTCGGGCGGTGAAGTACTTGTTGAGTTTGGAACTGTCCGTAAATCCATTTTGAAACATTTCGATATTAAGCAAGAAGTGCTGTTCGCCGATTTCAATTGGGATCTGGTACTGAAACTGATTTCAAACCGGATCCGTTTCAACGAAATTCCGAAGTATCCTCAGGTGCGGCGTGACCTGGCGCTGCTTGTGGATCAGTCGGTTGCTTTCGACGCTATCTATAAGATCGCACGACAGACAGAAAAGTCGTTGTTGAAAGACATCAACTTATTTGATGTTTATGAGGGCGAGAATTTGCCGCAAGGAAAAAAATCGTATGCCGTTAGTTTTGTCATTCAGGACAATGCAAAAACGCTGACCGATGCCCAGGTTGATAAGATAATAAGTAAGCTTCGACAAAATTTTGAAGCTGAACTTGGCGCTACTCTAAGATAATAAATGCCGCCTTTGAGCAGCTTTTTTTATAGCATTTGCCTTGCCTTCTCAAGATCTTCGCGCGTGTCGATACCGATGCTTGTATGTGTTGTTTCGACCATTTTTATTCTTTTGCCATACTCCAGATACCGCAATTGCTCCAGCTTTTCCGAGGCTTCAAGTGATTTTACAGGAAGGTTGGTAAAATCGCTTAAGGCTTCTTTTCTAAAAGCATACACACCAATGTGCTGAAAATATCGAACCCCTGCATTCTCGTCACGCGGGTACGGAATTACGGATCTCGAGAAGTACAATGCAAAATTATTTTGATCTACAGCTACTTTAACATTGTTCGGATTGTTGATCTCATCCTTAGCTGTAATTTCACGCATCAGCGAGCCGACATCGATTTTCTTCGCAATGTCGGCGCGAAACTCCTGAAGCAACAGTTCAAGCGGCTCCTTGTGGATGAAAGGTTCGTCGCCCTGGACGTTTACAACTACATCAAAATCCATATTGGCAACAGCCTCGGCAATTCGGTCGCTCCCCGATTCGTGTTCGTTGACGCTCATGATCCCTTTGCCTCCATTGTTGACGATTTCCGTGAAGATAATCTCTGAGTCGGTTGCGACGAAAACTTCATCGAAAAGGCCTGTATTTGTCGCGGCTTCGAGTGTGCGCGCAATCACGGTTTTTCCGCCAAGGTCTTCCATCAGTTTGCCTGGAAAACGCGTTGAGGCGTAGCGCGCGGGTATAACGGCAATAATTTTCATAGAATTTTTTATCTAAGTTACGAAGATTTACCCGGTGAAGCAGTCGTCTTTAAATCCAATCAGGTACAATTTGTCTTTTGCACGCGTAACGGCAGTGTAAAGCCAGCGTATATAATCGCGGTCGATTCCATTTGGGAGATACGGCTGCTCAACGAAGACGTTGCTCCACTGTCCGCCTTGCGATTTATGGCACGTGATTGCATACGAGAATTTAACCTGTAATGCATTGAAATATTCGTTTTCCTTTACCTTCTGGAATCGTCGGTACGCTGGTTTCTCATCCTCGTAATCTTTCATGACTTCCTGGTATAGCCTGTTGGATTCATCATACGTCAGCGATGGCGACTCACTTGTAATGGTATCAAGCAGCAGCACCGTTTCGATTGGTTTCTGGTTCGGATAATCGACCATACGGACTTTTACTTTCGCGAAATTGAACCCATATAATTCTTTTATCGAGAAAATCTCGAGCACTTCGAGGATATCGCCGTTAGCGATGAATCCGGCTTCGTCCGATTCTTTGAGCCAGAAATAATTATTTTTAACAACCATTAAAAAGTCGCCTGTTGAGAGTTCGCTCTCCTTATCAAGTATCCGCGTGCGAATTTGCTGGTTGTACTGGTTCGCGCGCTTGTTCGAGCGAACGATGAAGGAAGTGTCTTCTATACTGAAATTGCTGTACGAGGAGTTAATTGCATCCTGAATATCATAACCGTCGGTTAGCCTCACGATGTCGCTGAAGCCGTTCAGATTAAACCGGAAATCGGTTATAAAATCATCTTTCAGGAGTTCACGTAATTCCGTTGCATTTGATAAGATTCCGGAGTTTTCTTCCTGACGCATGACTTCATCAAGTTCGATACTTCTGACTTCTTTATCGTAGTTCATGCCAAGGGTTTCCACGTTCAGCGCCGGCGAAATATCAAGGTTTACCGGAGGAAGTTGTGCCGTATCGCCCAGCAGGATCATCTTGCAGTTGGTTCCCGAATACACATACGAGATCAGATCATCGAGCAAGGAACCGTTAGCGTACATTTTTGACTCGGAATCACTATCGGAGATCATTGATGACTCATCAATAATAAAAATGGTGTCCTTGTGCTTGTTCTGCTGCAGCGTAAAACGAACGCCGCCACCGGTGCCCTTTTTCGGGAAATAGATTTTCTTATGGATCGTGAATGCCGGCTTTGCTGAATAATTTGCAATTACTTTCGCCGCGCGGCCTGTTGGTGCAAGCAACACATATTTTTTCCGGATCTCTACAAGATTATTTACGATCGTTGCGATTACGGTTGTTTTGCCGGTTCCAGCGTAGCCTTTCAGCAGAAAAATCTCGTTGTTGTTTTGGTTCGTCACAAAGTCAGCAACCATCTGGAAAAAGAGGTCTTGTTTCGTTGTCGGATTGAAAGGAAATTTTTGCCGTAAAAGAGTGTAAAGCGAGCCTGAATTCATTCGTTGCAGATTACCCAAGGGAACGTCAAAGATAGGCACGAATTTCCGTGAAATAGCACATCGGAATAAAAAATATTGTAAGTTTGCCGGGCTTGGCAAAGCAGCCGATGCCTTATCTATGTTAGTGAACGCAACCGACATCACGGGAAAAAAATACCGAAAACTAGCCTTGCGGATTGGCCTTGGTGGATTCTCTTTTTGCGGGTTCGATACGCTGCAAAAGAAGGTGTTGACCGTTGGTGATGTAGATTTTGGAGGCTTTCCGAAGACATCGCGGGTTGAGGATCACTATTGGAAAGCATTTATAGAGGATGCCACGCTCACAAAAAATTATGACGAGGTTGTCGTACTGCACCAGAACAACCTGAATACATTCGTTCCCAAGGCTATTTTTGACGAAGACTATCTCGGCAGTTACCTTCAGTATAATACCAAGGTCTTCGAAACCGATTTCTTCGCGTTTGATGAACTTGCGAACTATGAGATGAATAATGTTTATATCCCCTATGTGAATGTCAACAATTTCCTGATCGATCAGTTTGGAACTTTTGATTATCGGCACAGCAACACGGTTCTGGTTTCGCAGCTGCTCGATCTGTCTAAAAACGTCGATCAGAAGCAGGTATTCGTGCATTTTGAAAAGCAGAATTTTGAAATTATCGTCGTTCAAAATCAAAAGCTCTTGTTATTTAACACGTTTGAATACAACACTAAAGAAGACTTTATTTACTTTCTCCTATTTACTGCCGAGCAGCTCAACCTGAACCCGGAAACCTTTAAGCTTCAACTGTTGGGCGATATCAGTGAAGACACCGAATTATATCGAATCGCCTATAAGTACGTGCGCAATGTTTTGCTACTTGACGTATCGGAATCGAAGCACAACAACGACTTTAGCGAGTACGAAAATCGCAAACATTTTATCCTGTTCCACTCGTGAGAATCATTTCCGGAAAATATAAAGGCCGCCGTATTACCACGCCAAAGAACCTGCCCGTGCGACCTACGACCGACATGAGCAAGGAGGCGCTTTTTAATGTCTTGAACAATCACTTCAACTTCAGCGGACTCAAAGTCCTGGACCTATTTTCGGGTACGGGAAATATCAGCTATGAATTCGCTTCACGCGGAAGCGACAACATTACTTCAGTAGATGCCGACTTCGGATGTGTGAAGTTCATCAAGCAAACTGCTGCCGAATTCGATTTCAACATTGCAGCGATAAAAAGCGATGTGTTTTCGTTCCTTCAGAAAAACAATTCGACATACGATATTATTTTCGCCGATCCGCCGTATGCGCTGGATCAGGGAACATTTGATAAAATTGTACTGACGGTATTTGAGAAAGAACTTCTTCAGGAAGACGGAATGATGATCATCGAGCATTCGAAATACACAAAGCTCGACCACCTGATTAATTTTTCATTTAAGAAAAGCTATGGCGGTTCGATATTCAGCTTTTTCGAATTTGAAAGCGAAGAAGAATCTGATGATGTTGAAGACGAAGACAATAGCTAGCGCAACTTACATGACTGAACCAATACACGAGAATTACGTTAAGTCCTCCAATCTGATTTTTGCTGTTGTTGGAGTGATTCTGATAAATTTGATTTTATTGCCACGTGGATTCATAAATTCGTATTCAATAAGTTTGGCGGTAATCGGCGCAATAGTGTTCGCTAGTCTTGGCTTGCTGATCCGAAAAGGACTCAATTGGACAAAGTATGTTCTTTTGACGCTAATCTTATTGGGTGCTGTAACAGTTCCGATGATTGTCGTGACATTCTATCCGGCCTCCATTGGTGGGTTCATGAATATTGTGCAACAAGTACTTCTAGTTTGGGCGTTGGTTTTATTGTTCCGCATTCCGAAAAAGGGAATGACAGAAGTTTAATCTCTTCCGAATTTAATAACAGTTGGTACTGGCGCCTGGTGGCTATATCTTAAAAAAAAGCAGGCCTGTAAGCCGGGTTCTGTATTCTGTCATAGACAAAATCCTTATCATTTATCTAGGACCGCCATTACTGACGGCCTCCATCTACCTACCCTTCGACAACGGACGAGCAATCCTTAAATGCCGATATACTTGGTATTTCACCGCATAGAGTTTACCTGGTTTCACTACAGCATTACCTGTACATACTTTCTGTTGCACTTGTCCTTTCCCTTGCGGGACGACGGGTGTTACCCGCTATGCTGCTCTATGGTGCCCGGACTTTCCTCCCTCTCTTGCGAAACGGCGATAAGGCGGCCTGCGGTGCAAACTTACGATTTTCCGTGCGCCCAATATGCGTAAGTTGTAAATTTTAGGAGGAATGATATAAGAAAATACTGCTAATGTTAGCCTAATTTCACAACTAGAATATCTAACAAACAAACATCATGGACCGTCAAATGTATCATTACGCCACAGTATCGCAAGCTCTTGCAGAACTGGCTGAAAAGGGATTTACCAAAGATTTCAACCTCGAAGAAAACCGCATCGTAGAAAATCCGGAAGAATTCGAAATTGTCCATATTTACCGTTATGAAGGCGAGAGTGATCCCGGCGACGAGGCTACGATCTACGGAATAAAATCCAAAAACGGTGAGAATGGAGTCTTCGTTTCGGGCCACTTCGACTTTAGCGATGATAACGCGGGTAAAGTCCTGCACGACATCAGCATCAAAGGAAGAGACAACCGTCCGCAGCCATCGTCTGATTAGTCGTTATGAACCGTCTGCAGAGCAAACTTGAAAAGATCGGCCGCGACCCTAAAATTACTGCAAAAGCTGTTGGATTACGATATACCGCAAATCGCACAAAAGGCTACTTCCGAAAACGCAAAGGCGAAAACTTTCTTTATGTTGATGAGGCCGGTCTTCCGGTTGGCGATCAGGAATCGCTCGAGCGTATTAAAAAGCTCGTAATTCCCCCGGCATGGGAAGACGTTTGGATTTGTCCGTACGAAAACGGGCACCTACAAGCGACAGGAATAGACACCAAAGGCCGCAAGCAATACCGTTATCATGCGCACTGGAATAAAATTCGGAATCAATCCAAATTTTACAGGCTACGCCGGTTCGCATATGCTTTACCACTCATTCGCGAACAGGTCGAAAGAGATTTGAACCGACCCGGGATGCCGTATGAGAAGGTGGTTGCGCTAGTTGTAAAGCTGATCGAGAACACAAACATCAGGATTGGGAACGAAGCCTATCAGAAACTATACGGCTCGTTTGGATTGACAACGCTGCGCGACAAGCACGTAAAGTTCAAGGAATCGGGAATCTACTTTGATTTCATCGGAAAGAAAGGCGTTCGCCATAAGATCAGCCTCAAAAGCCGTCGGCTCGCGAATTTGGTAAAAAAATGCCAGGACATTCCCGGCCAGGAATTATTCCAATACTATGACGACAGTGGCCAGCACAGAAGCGTTGGCTCTGCAGACATAAACAATTATCTCAAGCAGATAACTCAGGAGGATTTTACCGCAAAAGATTTTCGTGTCTGGGCGGGCAGCGTTCATGCGTTGGGCGCTTTCCGAAAACTTGGCGAACCTTCAAGCGCAACGGATTGTAAACGTAAAATAGTCGAAGTGCTGGATTTTGTAGCCTCGAAACTAGGAAATACCCGGACAGTTTGCCGTAAATATTATGTGCATCCGACGGTTATTGCGGCGTATGAAAAGGGCACCATTTCCAAGTATGAAACCCAGACAAATATCGAAGGAAATAATCTTAATCCCGAGGAAGAGGCATTGGTACGGCTTTTAGAAAACGAAACAATCGCAGAAGTCGCATGCTGATGAAAATCTATCTAATGCTCCTGGCCTTCTTGTTCTGCTGTTGTGCCAATAAACATGCCGAGGCCAAAGAATCATCAAAATCAGAAATTGCAGTTTCTTCTGTAAATGATCATCAGGAAATTGTTCCGGGAAAGAGCGTGGGTGATCTACAGCTTGGTGCCGACGCATCCGGACTTGAAGCGTTAGGTGCTCCGGATTTCTCAGATTCGGCTATGGGAAAAGCATGGTTAACCTGGATCCAGGTTGAACCCGATTCTGTAGTGAATGTTTTCACGACGTATGAAAACCACGAGATGATCAGAAAAGTGATTCGGCAGGTTCGGGTCACTTCTTCGCTATATACGCTTTCTTCCGGCATTTCCGTCGGCTCCGATCTTGCTTTAATTCAATCAGCATTTCCTGAACTCAAACTTGTTGGTATAGTTGCCGCATCGCCGCAGTCGCAAGCTGTTAATGTATATTCTGACACCAATCTCGGAATCGCGTTCGAAATCCGTAACCGACAATGTGTAGGTATACTAATTTTTAAGCCTGAGCCGCGCTATCTGGAATTTTACGGTTATCTGAACCCGCAGATGAAACCGCTGTAAAACGTGGATAACTTTTCATTTCTTCGATTTTAAACTAAAATTTTTCGAAGTATATTTGTCTCCAGCAAAAAAAGCCATGGAACAGTTCGTTGTATCAGCCCGAAAATATCGTCCGCAGACGTTTAAAGACGTGGTTGGACAACAGGCTATTACCAACACATTGCTGAATGCCATTGAGACGAACCATCTTGCCTCGGCACTACTTTTCACAGGTCCGCGTGGTGTCGGAAAAACCACCTGTGCGCGAATCCTCGCCCGCAAAATCAACCAGCCGGGCTATGACGATCCAAATGAAGATTTTGCGTTCAACGTTTTTGAACTTGATGCTGCTTCGAACAATTCAGTTGATGATATCCGGAATTTGATCGATCAGGTACGCATTCCGCCACAAACCGGGCAGTTTAAAGTTTATATTATTGACGAGGTACACATGCTTTCGCAGGCCGCTTTCAATGCGTTCCTGAAAACACTTGAAGAGCCGCCAAAGCACGCCATATTTATATTGGCAACTACCGAAAAGCACAAGATCATCCCAACGATCTTATCGCGTTGCCAGATCTTCGATTTTAAGCGCATTACAATAAAAGATGCCAAAGATCATTTGGCTGAAGTAGCGAAAAGCCAGGGTGTGGAATTTGAAGACGATGCGCTTCACATTATCGCCCAGAAAGCTGACGGTGCGATGCGTGATGCACTTTCAATATTCGACCGCGTGGTTTCTTACTGCGGAAATAACCTTACCAGGCAAGCCGTTACCGAGAATTTAAATGTACTCGATTACGAAACTTATATCGCCATAACCGACCTGATTCTTCAGAACGACATTCCGAAGCTGTTGATAATGTACAACGACATTTTGGCAAAAGGTTTTGACGGACATCATTTTATCGCCGGACTTGGCTCTCATTTCAGGGACCTTTTGGTTTCGAAAACTCCCTCGACACTTTCCTTGCTTGAAGCAGGCGAACAAGCGCAAAAGCTCTACGGACAACAGGCACAGCGTTCTAGTCAGGAATTTCTTTTAAAAGCAATAGATCTTGCCAACGATTGTGATTTGAAGTTTAAAGTCAGCCAGAACCAGCGCCTTCTCGTCGAGTTATGCCTGATGCAACTCGCCTCCCTCAATTACGAAGGGGAAAAAAAAAAGTTGACGGATTTATAATTCCGGCAAATTACTTCTACGGACGTGTACTCGAAATAGATGTAAAACTACCTGAGATCGTTGAAGTTCCGACCGCACCACAGCTCAACCAACAGCCTTCACAACAGTCCGAACCCGCTCCGGTCGTACAAGCTACGCCTCCCGAAGCTCCTTCGGTAAACGGTATAAAAGTTTCTGCGCTTTCGTTAGCCAGTATTCGTGCTAAACGCGAGCTTGCTGAAAGTCACAAAGCCACTTCAAAAGAAGAAGTCCACTTGCCTACAGAAGCATTTACAGAAACCGACATGCTACTCCAGTGGAACAAGTTTGCGCAGCGACTAAGTGACCGCGGACATAAGATCATGGAGTCGCTGTTACTGATAAACGACCCGAAACTTGAAGGCACGACAATCGTTCATGAGTTGCCAAACGAAGGTTCAAAGATCGAATTTGAAAGTGGAAAGCATGAACTTGTTGGGTATCTGCGTGGAAAGCTACACAATCATGACATCGAGATTAAAGTCGTTGTTAATGAAAACATCGATGCTAGAAAAGCGTTTACGCCTCAAGATAGATTCAACCGGCTGAACGAAATCAACCCTACACTTGAGCTGCTGCGCAAGACATTTGATCTCGATATCTAATCAGCATGCTTTACTTCTTTTTCTATTCTGCGGTCAGGGATCAGCCACATCAACGCAACACCGATATAGATCGCTCCTGAAACCCATTCGTTATAAAACGAGAAAATAATGCCAGCAATGTAGAGCACCGGAGATGACAGTCCCTTATAATCTTTGCCGACCGCTTTTTTGAGAATCGAATTCTTTCCCTGTTCAGATATAATGGCGCGCTGGAGAATCATGTAGGCTACTCCGCACATCAACAGTACAAACCCATATGCGGTCATCGTGGGTTTCGCAAAGTGGTTCTCGCCCATCCAACCTGTCGTAAAAGGCACAAGCGAAAGCCAGAATAACAAATGCAGGTTCGCCCACAAAATGGTTCCGTTCACCGACTTTGCGCTATGAAGCATGTGATGGTGATTGTTCCAATAAATCCCGATATAGATAAAACTCAGCACATAACTTACAAAGATTGGTATCAACCCGGTCACAGCCGAAAAGGTCGGATTGCCCTCCGGGATCTTGATTTCCAAAACCATAATCGTAATGATAATTGCGAGTACGCCATCGCTAAAGGCTTCTAGCCGTGTGCTGTTCATTGTCGTTTTGCCGTTTCGTTCGTAGTTTTGATGAACTCGATAAGGCCGGTCATATAAATCTGCTGGTCGTCATAAAGACTCATATGGCTGCCATTCGGACAATACAAATAACTTCCGCTTCTGAACTGCGTCGACATCCATTTCATATATTTCGGATCCATTGTATCGTACTGTGCGCCAATTACCAACGTGGGTACGGTAATTTCCTTCAAACGCGTACTCCTATCCCAGT
Source organism: Flavobacterium sp. (assembly GCA_036386895.1). Classification (GTDB taxonomy): domain Bacteria; phylum Bacteroidota; class Bacteroidia; order Flavobacteriales; family Flavobacteriaceae; genus Flavobacterium. The sequence continues at coordinate 163,321 of DASVUR010000004.1, read as the reverse complement.
TGGCAAGCCTGCCGCTGATTCCGAATTCACTTGGCCCTTGCATTGTCACATATAATGAGGCGTTCATTTTACCCAAGCCACGGCTTACGGGTTCGGGCCACTGGTTGGCAGGCATTCGCAATATATGTTTCTCATAAAAATTTAATCCAAGCAGTTCCATGTAACGCGGGTTTGAGAAGTCTTTTTTCGCTTCAATCGCACGCAATTCTTTTAAGACATCTGGATCCATCTGCTTTGCGAGAACTTTTGAGTATTTTCCGTATTCCGGAGCGCTGGCCATCATGTTCGATATAATTAACCCTTTGATATTTTGTTGATGTTGCAGCGCGTATTCTGTTGCAAGGATGCCTCCCCATGAATGCCCCAGCAAATAGAAGTTATCTTTATCTAAATTGAGTGCCTTCCGAACCTGTTCAACTTCGTCAACATAACGCTGAAGATCCCAGAATGCAGTATCGGCAGGATTATCAGAAAACCCTGTTCCCAATTGATCATAGTAAACCATTTCGATTCCTTCCTTGGGAAGAAAACTTTCCATACATTCAAAATATTCATGTGAACTTCCTGGTCCGCCGCTGAGCAAAAGGAGCTTCATCTTTGGGTTGTTGCCAAAACGCTTTGTCCAAACTTTAAACTTTCCTTTAGGTGTGTCTATCGTAACTATTTTGACTCCGCCTGTCTTTATGCCTTCCGAAGTATCGGTGAAGTAACTGGATTCTGATGTGGTGCCGATGGTTTGGGTACCTTTATTTTCACACGAGGTAAAGGCGCCTAACGAGATTGACAATAAGATAATTACGAAATTTTTCATAGTCTCATGGGTTTATATTTTACCGTAATATAATGCTTTAATAATTCCGTCTGATAATCCGATTTTCGGGACGTAAATATTACGGGCGCCACTCCATTTCATAGCGTTGAGATACACGCGAAGAGCGGGTACGATCACGTCGGCACGATCAGGATTTAGACCGAGTTCCGACACACGCTGTTCATACGAAAGCGAGTTCAGCAATGCGTATTGCGTGTGCAAATGCATGTAGGACAAAGGCTTTTGCTGGAGCTTTCCCGACATCTTGAATATCTTGTTGATGTTGCCGCCGGATCCGATGAGCGTTACAGGTTCATAGTCGTGCGTATTGGCGCGGATCCATTTTTCGATTTCCTGCCAGACGACTTCGTTGACCATATCGTTGATGAGCCGAACCGTGCCAACTTTAAACGATTTAGACACGATCATTTTACCGTTTGAGAATAGTGAGAATTCAGTGCTTCCGCCGCCAACATCAACGTATAAGTAGGTTTTCTCAGTCTTTAATAAATAATGCAAATCAGTCGATGCAATTATCGCAGCCTCACGCTTTCCGTCGATAATTTCAATTTCTATGTCAGCTTTTTTTCGGATATGTTCAACGACCTCTTTTCCATTGTAAGCCTCGCGCATTGCAGAGGTCGCACAGGCCAGATATTTCTCGACCCTATGCACTTTCATCAACAGCTTAAAAGCCTTCATTGCATCGACCATCCGCTCAATATTTTCTTCGGTAATTTCCCCTACCGTAAAAGCATCCTGCCCGAGCCGGATCGGAACACGAACCAATGAGCTTTTGCTGAACTGGGTTTCTTTACCTTTTTCTTCGATTATATTCGACACCAGCAGTCGCATTGCGTTGGAGCCAATGTCGATTGCCGCATATTTCTTAATGTTGATCATTTAGGGGGTTTAAGGGTTTAGGGTTCAAGGTACAGCGCGGGTTTAGTGATAAAGAGATATTGGACAAGCTAAACGTTATCATTTTCATTGACATTCTGGCTCACAATTAACAATTTGTCATTCTCATTCCAATTATAAACGATACTACTTTCAACTGTAAACTGTAAACCGGCAACTCATCTATAGCTCTTCACAAACCACCTCAAGTCGGTCGCGGTAATAATTATAGGTTTCCTCCTGCGCCCGGAACATGGGGCTGTCGCCGCGTGGACGGTATTTATTATCGAGATTTTCCGAGTGCAGCCGGGCTTTTACATTTCCTTTCCAGCCCACTTCAAACGCATCGAGCAGTTCCTTCTTTATGTCCTGATCATAAATAGGACACGTCACTTCTACTCGTCCGTCGAGGTTTCTCGTCATAAAATCGGCCGAGGAAATATACACTTCGGGATTGTTATTGTTCCCGAAAATAAAAATGCGGCAATGCTCCAGGAAATTGTCTACAATGCTTATGGCTTCAACGTTTTCGCTCATTCCTTTAATACCGGGAATCAGTGAGCAAATGCCACGAATCTGCAACCGTATCTTAACTCCGGCGTTGCTGGCATCGTATAGTTTATCGATCATTGGAAAGTCTGACAGGCTGTTCATCTTCAGATTCATGTAGGCCGGTTTGCCTTCGCTGGCATTTTGTATTTCGCGGTCAATCAGTTTATAGAGGCGCGTCCGTGTATAGTGCGGAGATACAATCAAGTGTTTGTAGCGATGGATGCGATAGTTGACATCGAAGAAATCAAAAATTTTAGCAACGTCCTTCAGTATTTGCTGATGGCTTGTAAAAAGCGTCACATCGGTGTAGACCTTGGCAGTATTTTCATTGAAATTGCCAGTGGAAATGAGTCCGAAGCGCTTTAATTTTCCTTCTTCTATTCGTTCAATAAGGCAGATTTTGCTGTGGACTTTCAACCCTTTTATTCCAAAAATCAGTTCTATTCCTTCGGTTTGCATCTGTTCTGCGTACGAAATGTTGCTGGCTTCATCAAACCGCGCCTGAAGTTCAATCTGCACTGTTACTTTTTTACCGTTTTTCGCTGCATTGATAAGCGAGCTCACGATTTGCGAATTCCGTGCAAGGCGATAAAGTGTAATTTTTATAGCGGTGACCTTCGGATCAAGTGCCGCTTCACGTAAAAATTTAATCAGATAGGAAAACGATTGATAGGGCGCGTTTACAAGATAATCCTTGTGTGCGATCTTCTGCAGAAGGCTTCCGTCAAGGCTCAACCCATCAACGGGCAACGGGGTTTTTGGCTGATACAATAAATCGAAACGACCAAGGTTAGGAAAATTCATATAGTCGCGACGGTTGTGGTAACGTCCGCCGGGAATGATGCTGTCGGACGCACTAATCCCCATTTGTGTGAGGAAGAATTTCAGTGTGTCTTTTCCGATCGACTGGTCGTAAACAAACCGTACAGGCTCGCCCACGCGGCGCTCCTTGACGCTTGTTGCAATCTTTTCGAGCATGCTTTTGCTCATATCGCTATCGATATCCAGTTCGGCATCGCGCGTGATCTTGATCATGTGTGCCTTGACGCTGTGGTAATCGAAAATATTGAAAATGCTGCTGAGATTGTACCGGATCACATCGTCGAGCATGATCACGTATTGCTTTTCGTCGGTTGCCGGTAAAACCACGAAACGGTTAAGTGTCTTAGGCATTTCGATTACAGCATACCGCACTTCTTTTTTCGGCTTCTTCTCGCCTTGCGCAAAATGTTCTCCATGATGGTGTTTCATCACAAGCTTTACCGCAAGGTAGCCCGAAGTGTCCTTCAGTAGCGGAAACTCTGCCAAATCATTCAGGATGATCGTCACCAGCGCCGGACTTACACTTTGGATGAAAAAGTCTTTAATGAAATTCTCCTGCTCTTTAGAGATTTGCTTTTCGTTAATGATAAAGATGTTTTCTTTCTCGAGCTTGTTCTCGATAATGTTCAGTATCCGGAGGCTTTCCGACTGTTGTTGAATAACAATTTCGATGATGTCCTTAACCAGCTTCTGTGCGCTGACCCCGCCGAGTAGCTTCTCGCCACTGACACCTGAAAGGCTTAGTCGGCGAATAGCAGCAAATCGGACACGGAAAAACTCATCAAGGTTGTTTGAAAAAATGCCGAGAAAACGCAGCCTGTCCAACAAGGGTACAGAGTCGTCTGCGGCTTCCTGCAAGACACGGGCGTTGAACGCGAGCCAACTTTTCTCCCTGTCGATATAGCGATAACCGTTTTCTGAAATCATGATTTTAAATCTCTTGGAAAGAGGACTTTTTCAGTTTTGCCTTTCGTGATTTTACGCCAGCTTTCGGTGTCAAATACAAGTGAGACAAAACCTGCGGTAGACACGTTGTCGATCTTCATATCTCCAAATTTATTGACAAAATTTGTAATAGCCTCATTATGTCCGAAAAGAATAATGTTTTGATAATCGTCAGGAAAAGCCCGAATTTCATGTTCGAGCCGCAAATCGTCAAATGTATATAGTGAATCAGACAATTGAATTCGTTCCAGCGGATAGCTAAATGCCTGTGCAAACAAAATTGAGGTTTCACGGGCACGAACGGCTGACGAACTAACGATTATATACCGCTCGGGTAAAAAATTAACTACATGAGAAGCAACACGTTTAGCATCGTTGATCCCGCGGGAAGCAAGGCCACGCTCGAAATCATCCTGATGTAACTCCCAATCGGATTTGGCATGGCGGATCAAGATCAGATTCTTCATCATACTGTTTTTCGGCAAAATACAAAATCTGCCCTAATGACCGTTCAGACAGCCGGAAAAATCCTCACAGGAACTGTCGCGCTGCTGTAAGAAAAAACTAATAATTTGCTCAATTTATGCAGTTTATCTAGGAAATTTGCCGTTTATCGATGTTTCGGTTTGGAAATTTAGGTATAAAAGCTAACTTTATCCTAGCAACGGGCTGAAGCTGTTTGGATTGCTTGAAATAGCCTGTTGTTGCAGGACGCTTTTTAACGAGTTTCCGTGTCGGTTGTGGAATAAAACCGCATGCCAGTATAATAGTGATTATTTTAGCTGTCCGTTTTGGACAATAACCAGCGTCGATGAACCTGAACTTCTTTTTACTGAGATACCCGCTTTTACGAACATACGTACAATTGTTTTTTTTGTGCGGTTTTGTAACGCCTGCTATTGCACAAAAAGAATTTAATTCTGTTCCAATTTCTACAGGCCCTCCTATTTCAAATTCTGAATCTACTGCCGTTAAAAAACTTGTATACGAACTTCAGCCGGCAATTTACATGCTTGACGGCGGATTAAAGTATTTCGGTTCGGAGCCTGTTGTTCTTTTTTGTGATGTCCCGACTTTAAACAACCAAAAAGAAATGGTTGCAAATGCAACTTCGGTGCAACTTGTACAAATTAAGGTCAGGAATCTAAAAGAACTCAATAAGATCGATCTTTCCGTTCTCGCGCACTATCCGAACGTAAGATTTATTCAAATCCTCTCGGAAATTGAAGTCTCGTCTGAGGCCATCAAGAAGGCGCTAAAACACGAGTTGCCTTCGTGGAGAATATTTTACACTATCAGCAAACTATCGTAGCCTGTGCAGCATAACTTCAAAAATAGCAAGTGCTCACTTATTTTCCGCCAAAGCTGGAGATTGATCCTTGTATTTCTGGGTTTCATTTCAACATCGGCAACTGCACAGATATGCGTGCCATTTACACAGCGTACTTCGCAATATACGCCTACAAAAACCCTTTATAACCTTAGAGGCGATTTTACGATGGTAGGAAATACCAACCTCACGTTGCTAAACTATGGTGACTTCACGCAGAACGGAAACAACATGATGGTTTATACCGACGTTGATTCGCCGGAACTGACAGGACTTGATGGGCTGCCGACGTTTAACTCATCGTCAGCTATGCTGAACTTCTCAACTGAAAATGATGCCGTGCCCGAGTGTTCAAACATTGTCTATGCCGGATTATACTGGACAGGCCGCGCAAAGAATATTGGTCCGAGTCCGAATACATTCCCCGTAACCAAAAATGGCATCACTAAAAATTTCGATAAGCGGAAGATCCAGCTGAAAGGTCCCGCGTCTACCCAATATACGGAGTTTACTGCTGCCGCTAACGATATCTATTTCCCTACAAATGCACATGATTTTATGTATTCAGCGTACACCGAGGTCACCGACTACGTAAAAGCTAACGGAATCGGAAATTACTTTGCTGCTGATATCGCGCTGATAGAGGGCAACGGTGGCGGCACCGGATTTTATGGAGGTTGGGGAATGATTGTGATCTACGAAAACTCAAAGATGAAACACCGCGACATTACGATTTTCGACGGGCATGCATTTGTTGTTGCTGGAAATGCCAACTTCGATATTCCGGTAACGAGTTTCAATACGGTCCAAACCGGAGCCGTTGGAGTGAAAATGGGCATTATGTCCGGCGAAGGCGACAACGGAATATCCGGCGACTATTTCCAAATCCAAAAAGACAGCGATGGCACGTACTGGAATCTGAACCATTCGCTGAACACCGCAAACAACTTTTTTAATTCGTCGATCCAAACCGGAGGCAATGCCAGGAACCCAAACCTGCTTAACAACAGCGGACTCGATATCGCCATGTTCCAGATCCCGAATCCCGACAACAATGTTATAGGAAACAATCAGACTGCCACGAACCTGCGATATGGTTCCATGGGCGACACCTATATTATTTTCGCCGTGGCGCTCGCAGTTGACGCTTACATCCCCGATTTTGAAGGAACCGTATCTGTGGTCAGTATTGACGGAGTTCCGCCAGGACCAACACCGACTGTTGAACCGGGCCAAGACATCGTTTATAAAGTTCAGGTTCGAAACACAGGGACAGAGACCATTTCGAATGCAAAAGTCACAATACCTGTTCCGTACAACGCCAGTTACGTGCTGGACAGCGGTTCGACGCAAGTCTTTATCACGCCACCGCCAACACCGGATAATCTTCATTTTGAACCTTCAATGGGCTTGAACGGATCTATAATTTGGGATATTGGTACGCTGCCGTTACAGGCTGACCCCGATAACCTGCTGGGTGAATTTATTTTCACTCTCAAAGCCAGCGAGAATTGCACTTTTCTTAAGAACACGGGTTGCAATAACGTAATCGCCTTAAATGGGGAACTCAGTGGTACAGGCGCCGGCAGCGGAATAGCTTTCGATAAGATTCCACTGATTCAGGGCTATATTGGAAACGGCGTTTGCGAAGGAACTGCGATTCCCGCTCCGTTGCGCATTACCATTGATGCCGCCGAGTTCATCACAAATAACTGCCCGGGCATTCCCTCGCTCACGGCATTTACGTTTTGTGATCCGGGGGAATCTGTTCCTATTTCGGCTATCAGCAGCGGATTTCCTTCAGGAACGTTCTTCTACAATCAATATCCGGTGGTGAGCGGCAGCACTACCCAATATACATTTACGAATCCTTTCCCTGCGACGCTCGGCACAGCTACCTATTATGCCGTAACTCCCGGAAACACGGGTTGCTACTTCCAGTTTACCATAACGGTTGGTGATATTGTTTCGGTACCCACTGTATCAAATCTTACCTATTGCCTGGGCGCAATTGCCCAACCGTTGACCGCAACGGCGAGTCAGTCGGGCTATACCTTGTACTTTTACGCAACGCCAACTTCACAGCCTCAACTATCGCTAACGCCTGCAACTGGTGCTGCCGGAACATTTACATATTATGTTGCTGAAGCGCAGTCGGCTTCGTGTATCGGGCCGTTAGTTCCAATCATTGTTACGGTGTTAAGCGCCACGGCTGTTCTTGCACCGCCGGCGGCCACTATTGAAGCTTGTTCGATAACGACGCTACTTGGGCTTCCGGTAAGTACGTCCCCTTCAGCAATAACGGCAGTTCAGTTTCTTGCTATGGGAGGCACGATTCCAAACATGGGTTTAGTCACCGGGATAACGTATAGCGATGTATGGGCGGGTTCATGTCCTAAAATATTGACGCGAACCTTTACATTCACTACAAGTTGCGGCGCTCCTGTGGTGGTAACGCAAACCGCTACAATAATAGACACGACAGCGCCAGTAATTAACTCGTTGCCGGCTCCGTCTGCAGTACAATGCGGAATGCCGATGACTTTTGCACAGGCAACTGCCACGGATAATTGTGGAGCAAGTGTGAGCCTCACTTTCCAAGATATCAGCAGCCAGGGAACATGCACAGGATCTTATACCATGACGCGCACCTGGACCGCAACCGATTCCTGCGGAAATGTTAGCACGGCTACACAAATTATAAACGTAACTGATACTATGGCCCCCGTCATTTCACCTGCCCAAAACATCACGATTCCGTGTGGTGGCGAATCTGCAATAGCAGCGTGGCTCGCGGATCATGGCGGTTCAACAGCACTCGGCGACTGCTCGCAAATAACGTGGAGCAACAATTATGTTCCGCTTCCTGTTGGTACTTTTGGTCCTGCCAGCGTTCAGTTTACCGCGACTGATGCATGCGGTAATACAGCCTCTACATCGGCTACAGCTACGTTTACTTCGGCAATGAACACACCTGTTTTTGCTTCAATAGCCGCATTTTGTGCCGGATCCACTGCGCCGGTTTTACCGGACACTTCACTAAACAATGTGACAGGCACGTGGAACCCATCAGCAATCGACAATGGTGCTTCAGGAACGTACGTCTTCACGCCTGCACCTGGACAATGTGCCACACCGGTTCAAATTGATGTTACCGTTTTGCCTTTAGCTACTCCCACGTTTGATGTACCGACGACATTATGCGAAGGCAATTCCGCGCCATTACTTCCCGCAAATTCGGAGGAAGGAATTACAGGCACATGGACACCATCAATAATAGACGCAGGTCAAACTGCTGATTACGTCTTTACGCCAGATGCAGGACAATGCGCGACTTCAGCGACCGTTTCTATAACAGTCCTGCCTACCGGAACCACACAGGCTGAGGCTTATGCGCCATGCAATTCGGATATTGGGTTGGTTATCGACCTTACGGCTTCGTTGCCTGACGATATGCCTGGCGGCGGAACCTGGAGCGATCTCTCTAATTCAGGTGGATTGCAAGGTGCTACCTTTCTTCCAAATGGACTGGCAACGGGAACGTATTTATTGAACTACGAGCTTGCAGGCGAATGCCCGCGCTCGTTACAGCTCGAAATGGAAGTGGATGATGATTGCGCCGTTTTGGGATGTGGTACTATCATCGTTCATAATGCGCTGTCGCCAAATAATGATGGCAAGAACGACAAGTTTATAATAGAAAACATCGAGGATATCTCTTGTTATCCTACCAACAGTCTCCAGATATATAACAGATGGCAGGTTTTGGTTTACGAGACGAAAAATTATGACAACCGCACACGTTACTTTGACGGCTTGTCGGAAGGGCGCGCAACGGTGAGCAAAGACAGCGAATTGCCTACGGGAACGTATTTTTATTTGCTGGAATATACAACATCGGACGGACAGGTAATAAAAAAAGACGGATATTTATACCTTTCGAGATAACAAAAGACCATGAAAGCACGATTGTTATTTTTCATCCTATTGTTTGCTACCGCTGCCCGTGCCCAACAGGATGCGCAGTTTACACAATATATGTACAATACGATCAACATCAATCCGGCTTATGCAGGTTCACGTGGTGCTTTAAGTATTTTTGGTTTACATCGTACGCAATGGGTCGGAATGGATGGCGCCCCGGTTACGAACGCGTTGTCGATCAACACCCCGTTAGGCAATAAAGGTGTCGGAATTGGAGTATCGTTAGTAAACGACAAAATTGGTCCGACGAACGAAAATGCTTTCTCAATTGACTTTTCGTATACCGTCAAAACGTCTGAGTCTTATAAACTCTCGTTCGGAATCAAAGGGACAGCGAATTTGTTCAGCCTGGATCCAAACAAACTAAACCCCGAAGACCAGGACGATCCCAGCCTCCAAGGTTTTGACAATGAATTCAGTCCGAATATCGGTGCGGGAGTCTACTGGCATTCAGATAAAACGTATATCGGGCTTTCAGTTCCAAATTTTATAGAAACCACACGTTACTCCGACAACGAAGTAGTGATAAATCAGGAAAAATTGAATTTCTATTTGATTGGTGGGCATGTATTCGATCTTGGCCCGTCACTCCGGTTTAAACCTGCTGTGCTTACGAAGGTGGTAGCCGGTGCGCCGTTGCAGGTAGATTTATCGGCAAATTTCCTGATCAATGAAAAGTTTGTCTTAGGAGGCGCTTACCGATTGGACGCGGCTGTCAGCGCAATGGCAGGTTTCCAAATAACGCGCGGAATTTATATTGGTTACGGGTATGACATGGACACAACCGAACTGCGAAACTATAACCAAGGCTCACACGAGGTCTTCATGAGGTTCGAATTGTTCAGTACGAACAGTAAAATTATTTCGCCAAGATTCTTCTAAAAAGCCTATGAAAACGATATTCACGCTAGCCATCTTTTGCCTGACGCTGTTTGTGGGACATTCGCAAAAGGCGACAGTTGCAGCAGCAGACAAGAAGTACGAACGCTACGCTTATATCGATGCAATAAAACTGTACGAGCGGGTGGCCGAAAAAGGTTATAAATCGGTAGATATGTTTCGGAAACTTGGCGATGCATATTATTTTAACGCACAACATGAACAAGCTGCAAAATGGTATGGGGAGCTTTTTAAAATGAAAGGCGATGTAAGACCCGAGTACTACTACAGGTATGCGCAGTCTCTAAAATCTGTAGGTAATTATTCAAAATCGGATGAGATGATGCAAAAGTTCGCCAGTAGGTCGGCTGCGGATTCGCGTTCGCAGATCTTCAATCAGAACAAGGATTACCTCGCGGAGATTAAGTCAAATTCGGGCCGCTACATTCTTTCAGACGCGGGTATTAATTCGGTATTTTCAGATTATGGAAGCACGATTTACGATTCGCGGCTGATCTTTACTTCAGCACGCGACACTGGAAGCCTGATGAACCGAAAGCACAAATGGACCAATCAAAGTTTTACAAGCTTATACAGCGCAAAGATATCAGGTGATTCGCTTTTAGATGCTGAGAAATTTGCAAAAGACATTAACTCCCGGTTTCATGAATCGACGCCTGTGTTTACGAAAGACGGAAGCACAATGTATTTTACCCGGAATAACTTCAACGATGGATCAAAGGGCAAAAACGCCCAGAAAGTAACATTGCTGAAGTTGTATCGTGCCAAACTTGTAGATGGCAAATGGCAGGATGTTACGGAGTTGCCTTTCAATAGTGACGACTACAGTGCGGCACATCCGGCGCTGAGCCATGACGAAAAATTTTTATACTTTGCTTCAGATATGCCGGGAACACGAGGATTATCGGATCTATTTCGTGTTTCGATAAATACTGACGGTACTTTTGGGAAACCGGAAAATCTTGGTGAAACCATAAATACTGAAGCAAGGGAAACATTTCCAACGATAACCAGAGAAGGTGAATTGTATTTCGCGAGTGACGGAAGGCCGGGACTCGGCGGCCTCGATATTTATGTTTCTCAAATCAATAGTAGCGGAAATCCATCGGAACCCGAAAACATTGGTGAACCGGCGAATTCCGCGAAAGACGATTTTGCATTTTATATTGATGAAAGCACAAGAACAGGTTTTTTGACATCGAATCGCGATGGCGGAAAAGGATACGATGATATTTATAAGTTTTCCGAAACGCGTAGGCTCGTATGTGAACAACGGCTTTCAGGTGTTGTCACAGATATTGACTCGGGTGAAGTTATTTCAGGCGCTACCGTGATGCAGTTCGACGGCAACTTCTCGAAGATTTCAGAAGCAATATCGGATACAAAAGGAAACTATTCTTTCGCAGTGGATTGTTCAAAAACCTATTATATCCGTGCAACTAAGGCTTTGTACTCTACCACCGAACTTCCCGTGGCTATCCCATCACAATCCGGAGCAAGCGAACTGCCGATAGCGCTACAAAAGAACATAAAGGAAGTAACGATGGGCACCGACCTGGCAAAGGTGCTCGAGATAAAAATTATCTACTTCGATCTTGATAAATGGGATATTCGGGAAGATGCTGCAACAGAACTTGCGAAAATCCTAGATGTGCTAAAGCAATATCCAGCCATGAAAATTGACGTAAGATCGCACACCGATAGTCGGCAGACCAAAAAATACAACGCTATTCTATCAGGGAAACGCGCCGCTTCCACCATCGAATGGTTTGTCCGGAATGGGATTGACCGCTCACGACTAACCGGAAAAGGTTATGGTGAGAACCAGTTGTTGAACAAATGCGCCGATGACGTATCGTGCACAGAAGCCGAGCATCAGCTGAACCGGCGAAGCGAGTTTATTATCACGGCGTTATAAAGCCACCCAATTTACATATCAAATAGCGTCGACAAGATTGCCAATAATTCCTCTATCTTCAGTACAAATTGCGGCTCAAAAGGGAAATAGTATTGTTTTGCACCGCATCCTACACCTGCATGTGAACTTAAAGCCGAGAATTTTCTTCTTACTTAGAACAAACATTTAAACAGGCCTAAAAGAAGATTCCTTCATTTCAGCTTCAGTTTTGGAATTCTTCACAAGGGAAGTATACTTTCAGAAAAATTTCGTGATTATAGGGTTAAATACGCGCGGGAGTTGGCAATCGTTGCGGAAGTGACTTAACAAAGATTGCCTCCCCTTTAGTCGAAGATTGAACCAAATCAGCACCGGAAACATCAACATTGCCAGGATCCTTTCGGTGGTTCCTTCGTAATGAGGTTCGAATCGTGACGTAAAGTAGAAATAACAGCATCGTTTTAGGGCTTGGGTTAGGGATGAAAAAACCACCCTTTCAGGTGGTTTCGAGTCAAAACAAAAACATACTTACAATTTATTTTCTTATAAAAATATTCGTATAATATTTCTTTCCAGTTTTTGGATCTTCAGATACTGAAATCCCAAAATGGGTGAAGTAGCCTTCAATGTTGGCACGGTGGCCGGGGCTGTTTAGCCATGCATGCAACACGCCAGCCGGAGTTGTGTAATTATAGGCTACATTCTCGTTAACCGTAACGGCACCAAGAACATGCATGATATTGTTTGATCGCTCTTCAAAATAATCGTGGTTCACGACCTGATTTGCAATCATGTATTGGTTATGCTCACCCGATTTGAAGGAAATGTGATTTATTGTCTGAAGTGGGTCCAACCCAATGCTGATACGGTAATCGTTGATCTCACGTGCGAGTTCAAGTTCGGTCTCGTTGTAACTGTATTCCTGAACAAGTGACGTATCGCCTGAAACCGTTTCGGCAGCTTCATCTGACGAGCAAGAAGCCATTGAAAAGGCTAGGGCAACCATACAAAAGGTTTTAAGTAATAATGCTTTCATAGTTAGCGGTTAAGTTTAAAAGTAGATTGTGGGGCAAACTCCTTTATGAATAACTCTTGTTTCTTATACCAATATTACGAAAAACATCGTTTAAGTAACAAATAAAATCGATGAAATGCATATTACAGTCCAAAATTGAGGATAAAATCTTACGTATACGCGTAAAAAATGCCACGTATAGGTGGCATTAAGTCGCGATTGTGATGTTTTAAGGCGATAGCCGGTCCTGTTGCCATAATTCACCACTGCTTTTGAACCGTATCCGATCATGCAAGCGGTTTGGTCGTCCCTGCCAAAATTCGATCTCGACAGGCTTTACCAAATAACCGCCCCAGTATTCAGGACGCGGAATGGGTTTTTCGGCGTATCCGGCTTCGAGTGCCTGAAGTTGCAACTCCAGAAATTCCCTTGACGGTAGTACCTCACTTTGGTTGGATACCAATGCACCAAGTTTACTTCCATGTGGCCTGCTTTGGAAATAGGCATCCGATACCTCTTGGGGTGTTTTCTCGGCAATTCCTTTTATGATTACCTGACGCTCAAGCGATGGCCAGAAGAATGACAGGCACAGTCGTGGGTTTTGTGAAATTGCCCTACCCTTTTCAGAATTGTAGTTGGTATAAAACACGAAGCCCTCATCGGTATATTGCTTTAACAGCACGACGCGCGACTTCGGAAAACCATCAATTCCGCTTGTGGATACTGTCATTGCATTTGCTTCGTCGACACTTCCCGATTCCCGTGCTTCCTGAAACCATCTGTTGAATAATGCCATCGGTTCAGACGGGATCTCTGCTTCCACCAACCTGCTTTTTTCATACGATTTTCGAAAATGGCCTAGGTCTTCCATAATAATAGCTTTTAAATAAATTTACGATTATTAATTAGAACTCGAAAACCTTCCCGTCTTCGGCGAGCAGCACATTTGGAAAGATTTCCGAGGCCTCATCAGCGAATCGCTGTATGTTTTCGTAACGCGTGGAATAATGTCCGAGTACCAGTTTCCCTGCATTTGCTGCTTTCGCTATTCGTGCCGCTTCCTTTGCGGTTGAATGCATCGTCTTGCTTGCAAGAATTGCTTCCGATTGGAGAAATGTCGATTCATGATAAACCACATCGACATGCTGAATTACGGGAACAATATCTTCGTTATATAAAGTGTCGGAGCAAAATGCATAGCTTTTCGGTGCAGGCGGATCGAAGGTCAGGACACTGTTCGGAATAACATCGCCGTGGTCAAGCTTAATATTCCTTCCGGCCTTGATCTTACGATATTGGCTGGTATCAATTTTATATTTTGAAACTGCTTCAATATTCAGTTTCCGATCTGCAGGCTTTTCTCGAAACAAATATCCGTTCGTATAAATCCGGTGCTTGAGCGGAATGGTACTTACAATTACCCTGTCATCTTCGAAAATAATCTCGCTTTGATGAGACCCGATCTCGTGGAAGAAGAGCCCGTATGATGTCCATGAATCCGACAGCCGCAACTGGATCGTAATAAGTTCTTTTATTCCGACAGGTCCATAAATATGCAGATCGGACACCCGGTTTAACAACATGTAAGTCGATACAAGACCTATTAGCCCGTAGACATGGTCACCATGCAGATGCGAGATAAAAACGTGGTTGATTTGCGAAAACTTAATTTTGTTCTTTCTAAGCTGCACCTGCGTTCCTTCGCCACAGTCGATCAGAAACAGCCGGTTTCGCATTTCCAGCACCTGTGAAGTAGGATTTGTCAACGTCCGGGGCGTGGCGGCATAACAGCCAAGTATAGTCAGTTTCACACTGAACCGTTTTTGTCACGGGTTGACGAATTTGCCGCCGAGCGTTGGGCATAATACTTCCTGATTTGTATGCCGAGTACGGCAATAAAGCATATCGGTGGCACCAGTGCCAGCCAAGTCCGCGAATTTTCTGGATCAAGTTGCAGCAAATGATATATCAGTAGCGCCACAAATGCGAGGAGCAAAACAATTCGGGCCGTGTTAAGTTTGGATGGGTTTGAAAAGAAGTTCATCATTCGGTTTGTTTTTTGTTAAAATCCAAGGTCACGTTCAATTTCGTCCATTTCAATCATGTCGTGCGCTTCCTGTAACGTGGGTACAATTATAAGCTTGGCTTTATTATAGTCGGTGTCGGCAATAATGACGAAAGACCTCTTATTTTTTTTTTGTGTTTTCGCAAGATCGGCAAAAGCTGCAAAATCTTTAGAAGCGAACTTCCCGAAGGAAGTCAGATCGACAATTAGATTTTTATCGGCACACGTTGCGGCCTCGCAGCATAATTCGGCTATAAATTCGCTGAGATTGCCCGTTGCAGCTTCTATAATTGCCGTATTTCCTTTAATTATCTTTTTCATTTTATTGTTTGATTTTCGAAGCCAGCAAGTAAATGACCGCCATCCGGATGGCCACGCCGTTTTCTACCTGGCTTAGGATCAGCGACTGTTGCGAATCGGCAACATCGGATGTTATTTCAACTCCTCGGTTAATTGGCCCGGGATGCATGATTACAATTTCTTTATCCAACGAGTCGAGCAGTGCTTTATCCACGCCATATTGTTGGGCATACTCCCGCGTTGACGGAAAATAATTTACGTCCATACGTTCATTTTGAACACGAAGCATGTTAGCTACATCGCACCATTCCAGCGCTTTACGCAAATTAGGTTCAACCGCTACTCCCAGAGATTCGATATACCTGGGAATCAATGTTTTTGGTCCGCATACTTTCACTTCTGCGCCCTGCATTTGCAAAGCATATATGTTTGAAAGTGCCACACGCGAGTGCAAAATATCGCCAACAATTACGACCTTTTTCCCACCAACATCACCAAATTTTTCCCGTATTGAGTACGAGTCTAGCAACCCCTGCGTAGGATGTTCGTGAGCGCCATCTCCAGCATTGATAATACTTGCGTTCACGTTTTTTGACAGGAAGTAAGCAGCGCCCGGGTAAGAATGTCGCATGACAACCATATCAACCTTCATCGAAAGGATATTGTTTACCGTATCAATCAAGGTTTCCCCTTTCTTTACCGATGATTGTGCGGCAGAAAAACTGATAACGTCTGCCGAAAGGCGCTTTTGGGCCAGTTCGAACGAAAGCTTTGTACGCGTGCTGTTTTCAAAAAAAATGTTTGCTATTGTAATATCCCTGAGCGACGGTACTTTTTTAATCGGGCGGTTGATGACTTCCTTAAAATGATCGGCAGTTTCAAATATGAGGTCGATATCGCGGCGTGTGATATATTTTATTCCTAAAAGATGGTGTACGCTTAGTTCGCTCATTAATTTCCGGGATTATTGTTTACTAAAAATACGGCATCTTCGCCATCGTTTTCTTTCCAGCTGACTTTCACCTTCTCGTTGTTGATTGCGTCTACTTGTCGGCCGCGGTAATCGGGTTGTATCGGCAGATGCCGACTAAAGCGGCGGTCAATAAGCACCAGCAGCTCAATCTCAGCAGGCCTTCCAAAGGACTGGATTGCTGTTAACGCCGAGCGTATGCTCCTTCCGGTGTACAGTACATCGTCGATAAAAATGACTTTTTTATCATCAACTACAAAGTCCAGTTGTGTTTTATTTGCTTCCAGCGGTTTCTCTGTCCGACGAAAGTCATCGCGAAAGAACGTGATATCGAGAAATCCAAGCGCTATTGTATTGATTCTATACTCGTCTGTAAGCATCTGCGCAAGCCGGTTCGCCAGAAAGGTTCCGCGTGGCTGTATCCCTACGAGCACTGTATCTGAAAAATCGAGATGTTTTTCAATCAGCTGACAAGCCAAACGGTGAAGGATGATATTGACTTCCTTGGAGGTGAGCAATATTTTTTGACCCATAGTGCAGCGTGGTGTTTGGTGTGTAAATTTAACTAAAATAATTTAAGTGCCGCAGATACTATTCTGCCGCTATGCCAAATATTATAAACAATTCAGAAAATTCTGTAACCAAGGGCGTTGCCGATTTCGGAACTTTATTCTATACACTAACAAACTAAAACTGACATTATGAAAAAAATAAGTTTACAGATAGCCCTCGTCGTACTCATGCTAACATCGTTCACAAGTTGTGACATAGTTGGCGATATCCTGGAAGCCGGAATCTGGATCGGTATTATTATCGTGGTTCTAATAGTGGCGCTGATTTTCTGGATCATCCGAAAAATAAAAAGATAGAAATTATTAAATCAGACCTCTGCCCTATCCAAGCAGAAAACCTTCATTTGAAAAACAAAAATCCCGCTCACTGGCGGGATTTTCTTTATGAATACATTTTCTTTCTGAGCTCCTGGACTTTCTCATCGTCGAGATATTCGTCGAATGTCATGTAGCGGTCGATGACTCCTTTAGGCGTTAGTTCAACAACGCGATTACCGACAGTTTGCGCAAACTCGTGATCGTGTGTAGTAAAAATCACCGAACCTTTAAAGTTTTTTAGTGAATTGTTGAACGCTGTAATGGATTCAAGGTCAAGGTGGTTCGTAGGCTCATCGAGCATCAGCACGTTGGCACGTTCCATCATCATCCGCGAAAGCATGCAGCGCACTTTCTCGCCTCCCGATAACACACGGCACGTTTTTAAAGCTTCTTCTCCCGAGAAGATCATCTTTCCTAAAAACCCACGGATATAAACTTCATCGCGCTCTTCCTCTGTTTTTGCCCATTGCCGGAGCCAGTCAACAAGCGAGAGGTCGCTTTCAAAAAAGGCGTGGTTGTCCACCGGAAGATACGCCTGGTTCGTTGTAATACCCCAATCATACGTTCCTGAATCCGCTTTTTGGTTTCCGTTTAGAATTTCGTAAAAAGCAGTTGTTGCACGTGAATCTTTCGAAAACAGTACAATTTTATCGCCTTTCGCCATATTCAGGTCGACTCCCGAAAATAGCGTTTCACCTTCTATTGAAGCGCTGAGGTTTTGAACATTCAGTATCTGATCGCCTGCTTCACGTTCCTGGTCGAAAATAATGGCCGGATAGCGTCGGCTTGAAGGCTTAATTTCAGAGATGTTTAGTTTGCTGATCATTTTCTTACGCGATGTTGCCTGCTTCGATTTCGCAACGTTCGCGCTGAATCGCCGGATGAACTCCTCCAATTCCTGCTTCTTCTCTTCAGCCTTTTTATTTTGTTGTGCACGTTGTTTTGCGGCCAGCTGACTCGATTCGTACCAAAAAGTATAGTTGCCCGAATAATGGTTGATCTTGCTAAAATCTATATCCGAGATATGCGTGCAAACGGCATCCAGAAAGTGACGGTCGTGCGATACGACAATTACCGTGTTTTCATAGTTTGCAAGGAAATTTTCAAGCCAGGCAATAGTCTCGAAATCCAGGTCGTTGGTAGGCTCATCCATGATTAGAACATCAGGATTACCAAATAATGCTTGTGCCAACAGAACGCGGACTTTCAGTTTGCTGTCCAGATCGCCCATCAGCGTATAATGAAATTCCTCGCCAATCCCGAGGTTGGAAAGCATTGCAGCCGCATCAGAATCGGCGTTCCAGCCATTCATTTCCTCAAACTGCACCTGAAGTTCCCCAATCCGGTCGGCATTCTTATCATTATAATCAAGGTAAAGCTCGTCCATTTCTTTCTTTACAGCGAAAAGAACTTTATTTCCCATCATTACGGTTTCAAGCACCGTGTGCTCATCAAACATGTTGTGGTTTTGGTTTAAAACCGACATCCGTTTGCCCGGCTCAAGATGTACATGTCCTGAAGTCGGATCAATATCGCCCGCGAGTATTTTTAAGAAAGTTGATTTTCCGGCCCCGTTTGCGCCAATGACTCCGTATATATTCCCGTGGACGAACGTGGTGTTGACCTCGTCGAACAGAATCCGTTTTCCAAACTGAACCGATAAATTATTAACTGTTAACATGAATTTCCTATTAAAGTAATTTTTGCAAAAGTAGCAAATTAAAGACACTATTTCATCCTCAGTACCAAGCAAATCGGCTGAATTCTAATTTAACGATGCATTAACAGTAATATCCACAGCAACAGGATATTTTTGTTCACAATCCTATTGAATATGAGCTTCTCTCAGGCGTTCCGGTCTACATTATTCGCTTCTTCATGTTTCCTCATACTCACATCCTGCAACCAGCAGTTCAATAAAAATAACTTCAAGGCGTACTTTGGCGGCGAAGTGCAGAATCCGGTTAACCGATATGTACTTTTTTGTAAGGGGAATGAAGTAATTGACACTATTCCGCTTAAGGGAAACAACACGTTTTTCAAAGCTTTTGACTCCCTTGCGCCGGGTTTATATTCGTTTAGACATGATCCTGAATACCAATATGTGTACTTCGACAAGAACGACAGCCTGATGGTGCACATGAATACCAAGAAGTTTGACGAATCGGTTGTGTTTTGCGGTCGCGGCGATCAGAAGAATAACTTTCTGATGGAGGTTTTCCTCAAGAATGAGGCCGATCGTAACAAGATTTATCCGGTTTTCGATTATGACGTTGCGAAATTCGTACAGAGTATTGATGCTTCACATAAGCCGCTGGAGGATTATTATTCTGAGCAAAAAGAGGAAATACAATGGAGCGAAGGCTTTGATGTTTACGCACGGGCTGCAATCGATTTCTATCATTTTTCAAAAAAAGAAATGTACCCAACGGTCCATAAGATGCGCACCGGAAAGGACGTTTCCAAAAAGCTCCCGACTGATTTTTACGAGTTTAGGAAGGGCATTGATTTCAACAACAAAGGGTTAGCGGATTTTTCACCGTTCGTAACCTATCTGACACATATGCTAAACAACGTTTCTTCACCGGCTGCTGTTGCACCTTCAGATGCGGAAGTTGCGCTGAAGGCTAACATCCAAAAGATGAAAATTGCCGACACGCTGTTTAAAGATGCGGAGATCAAGAATACGATTTTAAACAATATCGCATTCACCTACCTTCTCGAAGACCAGAACATGGTCAACAACCAGAAGTTTCTGCAAACGTTCCACAAGTATTCAACCGACAAAAGCCGTAAGAATGAGATCGTAAAGATCGGTGAGGCGATACAACAGCTTGACACCGGAAAGCCACTGCCCCAAATTTTCCTTGTTGATGTAAATGGAAAGACAGTTTCTTCTAACGATGTTCTAAAAAAGAAAACGGTCATTTTCTGCTGGACCGACAGGCTGAACTCCCACTTTATCGCGGCGCACAAAAAAGTTATGGATTTTGCGGTGCGATACCCAGAGTACCAGTTTGTATCGATCAACCTGGACAACGATCAGCAAAAGTGGACCGCAAATCTGGAACGTTATAATTTCCCGGGGATAATTGAATTCCGCGGACAGGATTTTGAACAAATAAAAGACAAATGGGCGATCACTAAAATCCACCGCACGATCATCCTGAATGAAGACGGCACGATCAATAATGCGTTTACGAATTTGTTTGACGTAAACTTCGAGAAGTCCCTTTCTTCAGCTACAGTTGCCGCCGATATTGCGACTAATTAACCTGAAAATAGTTAGCCACGAATGCACGAATTATAAAGTATAATTGTCAATTCGTGGCTAAAAGTGAATACTGCCAACTAAGACAGCAAACTTTCTTACTTGTTTCCTTTCTCGAAATCCGCGATGAACTGGGCCAAACCCATGTCGGTCAAGGGGTGTTTCAACAATCCTAAAATCGCCGAAAGCGGGCCTGTCATTACGTCGGCGCCGATTTTAGCACAGTTCACGATGTGCATGGTGTGTCGCACTGAAGCAGCAAGAATTTCGGTTTCATAACCATAATTGTCATAAATGCCCCGAATTTCCTCGATCAGGTTTAGTCCGTCAGTCGAAATATCGTCTAGTCGGCCTATAAATGGCGAGACGTATGTTGCACCTGCTTTTGCAGCCAATAATGCTTGTCCGGCCGAAAACACCAACGTTACGTTAGTCTTGATGCCTTTGTCGGAAAAATACTTGCACGCCATTACGCCTTCTTTCGTCATCGGAAGTTTTACTACGATTTGATCGTGAAGATCGGCCAACTCCTCGCCTTCGCGGATCATTCCGTCATAATCAACAGCATTGACTTCAGCACTCACGTCGCCCTCTACAAGGTTGCAGATATCAACATAATGCTTCAGGATATTGTTTTTTCCGGTGATGCCTTCCTTCATCATCAGCGACGGATTTGTTGTTACACCATCAAGCACCCCAAGTGATTGCGCAGCTTTAATTTCGTTCAAGTTCGCCGTATCGATAAAAAATTTCATATAAATATATTAGTGTTGTTCATTTAGCTTCGCTTAATCTGGCTTTCGTTTAAAATACCTGGAACCCACTGGGCTTCCTGCTTTCAAATGCAGGCTGCGGGCCAGGCTCCTTTGCAGTGCGCGGCACGTGCGTCTATCCTTAACGCGGCGAATTTACGACATAAAATTAACGTACCGAAAGGGAGTTTCAAACTTTGTATACTTAATACGACCATGCCTGAAGCTAGCTCGCTCATTGGTTATACTAAAGTAGTATCCGGGCGCCTATCGACAGGTCAAAACGATACAGGCTTTCAGGATTATCGTCGGGAAGTTTGAGTGTTTCATTCATACCATGGCCCTTGAGCTTGAATTTTTTCAAAATTCCGCCCGTAAACGACAAGGCAGGACCAATTAATATTCGTGGTGTAATGCCGAAATGGTAACCAAGGGTTGAGGAAAACCCAAGGTTGCCTCCGGTAATCTTGTAGTCGTGCAGTATTCTGGTGTTGTTCACGTATCCGATATAACCTAATGCGATTTCGACACTCACTTTATCGTTTGGCAGGAAACCTTTGTCCTGTAACATTCCGCCGATGCCAATGAAGGTTATCGTGATGTCGTCTGTTGCGGTTTCGGCTCCGCTTTCGCCACTTGGATCGATCAGTCCGCTTCCTGTGAACGTGCCGGAAGATCTATAGGAGTTGTACCTCAAACCATACGCCGTGTGTTCGTCTTTCAAATAGTAAGCGCTTATATCATAAGCAAATCCCGATTTCAGGTCTTTGATATACTTTTCTTGGTCAGCGTTGAATCCGTTTGGAGTCTTAGCCATACGAAACGATGGTCCGGCGCTGAGACTGATCATGAACCGGGAATCTTTTTGTTTAACCACCTTCGTAGGCTGCTGAACCCAGTCAGATTGCGCCGAAAGCGAGACGCCTGAAATTAACAATAGTGACGTGATGAACTTCTTCATAAAATCTTGTTTGCAGCGAAACTACAATTTATAATGCTTCATCAGCATCTTTTCGTAAGTCTTATCAGGAAGAATCCGTTTGAGCACGATTGAAAATTTCTGCATAAATACGCCTACTTTGTAATGAACCTTCGGATTTGACGAAGAGATGATCCTGTACACTGCTTCCGCCATCTCATCCGGATTGCTGCCACTGTCGACATGGCTGTTCATCTCCTTTAATGTATTCGCATACGGAATTTCATAAGCGGAACCCGGAACTACCGGGGCATGATAGCGTCTTTGTGCAATATTTGTCGCAAAGTCGCCGGGAGCAACATCGGTAATCCGGATTCCGAACGATTTCACTTCCATCCGGAGCGCTTCAGTGATAAGCGACAATGCTCCTTTTGAAGCCGAGTACACACTTCGGTACGGCAATCCCATATAACCGGCGATCGAGGTTATGTTAATAATTAAACCCGATCTTTGTTCACGCATATGCGGAAGAACGGCTTTCATGACTTCTATCGGGCCGAAAAAGTTGGTGTCGAAGTTGTTCTTTATTTCGTTGAGCGGAATCTCTTCCAGCGGGCCGGAGATACCAACGCCGGCATTGTTTATCAGAATGTCAAGCCTTCCCGCTGTCGTGATAACGTTTACAACTGCAGCAGCAATGCTTTCGGAATCACGAACATCAAGCGCAATTAGAGGAAATAGTGAAGTTTGGATACCTTCAGGGTTCCGGCTTGTTCCGTATACAGTATGGCCTTTCTGATGGAGGAATTCGCCTATCGACTTTCCAATACCTGATGATGCGCCGGTTATAAGTACAACTTTATTCATAAAAATACCTGACAGCCACGGGCTGTCCTCCTTTTAATTTCAAATCGATACCGGAGGATGCGCCTGTTATGAGGATGATTTTTGACAATTGGTTCAGGGTTCAGGGTTCAGGGCTTTAGAGGTCGTAGGATAAAATAATGTTCTTTGCGTTGTACCCTGGGCCGTGTGTCCTGCGCCGCTTTTACTTATTCGTTTTATGCTCGTAGTAATAAAACTCCTGTACGCCGTCGCCGCCTTTCTTTTGTCCGCGGATCACATAATAACGATTTCCGACAGGTTTGATTTCGTACTCCCAGTCGGTTTTCATCTCGGGATTTTTGCTGCGGTCAAAACGATTCAGGTCGGCACATAACTTACGCGGCGGCGGAACAGAAATGATCTCGTCAAACCCTTGTCCGGTTACCATATATTTTAAAGTATACTGTCCGCATGGCGCAGGTGTAATCGTACTGTTTTCTGAAGAAACAAGCGGATTGTCGCGATAGGCTTCAAACTCTTTCTGAAACGCTGAGTAGGCGGCTTTTACGTCGGTTTGTGAATAAGAAATGGTTGTGGCAAGAAGTAGTAAGCAAAGCAGTGATTTCATTTTTTGTTGGGGTTTAAGGTTTTCGGAACAAGATTAGTGTTCAGTGAGGTACAGGGTTTGAGAAAATGCCATAGCCACTGTATAAAATTATTATTGTTAGTTATACATTATTAATTGAAGCCCTAGCCCTGATGGACGCGGCATCCTTTTTCCTGCTTCTTTAGCAGGGAAAAGATATAGCAAACAGCAGGATTAGCTTTAACAAGAACGCCCAAAAATAAAAAATCTTCCCGAAGGAAGACGCAATATAAAATAAAAAATGGCAAGCGACCTACATCGCACCGCTACAACCGCGTACCCTTGCTATGTTCCCATCCTGGGGGAGTCTGCAGGAGCTGGTCGTGTAGGACTTGCCGTTGCAAATATACAATCTTTTTGTACTTTCGCAACAGCAAATTATAGAAAAACGTTGGCCTTGGCGCCGCACTAACCGCAACTTTTCACATGAAAAAATATAATTGGTTCGTATTCATTTTATTAGCCGTTGTTGCACTTGGCTGCGACGGGTCGAGAAAACAGGGAGAAAAATACTTTAGTGTAGATGCGACGAAATTAAAGCAGCATTATCTTCCGAGCGACAAGCTTGAGATCGTGGTTTTAAACGAACAGAAAAAAAGTATAGACAGTATCGCTTTTTATCTGAATGATAAAAGATTTTCGTCTGTAAGAGGACATAAGCAAGCCGAAGCGTCATTGTCGGGTGCAAAATTGGGCTACCAAAACATTAAAGCCTTAGTGTATTACGAGGCACAAACGAGCGGCCAGGAAATTACTGCCCGAATTGAAGTTGTCTCGCCCGTCCAACCCAAACTGTTAAATTTTACGGTAGTTCGCACCTATCCGCATGATGTAACCGCTTTTACCGAAGGACTTGAGTTTTACCGCGACACTTTGCTGGAAAGCACCGGCCAGAACGGAAAGTCATGGATTCGGAAATATGATTATCAAACAGGTAAAACCTATAAACAAGTCGATTTGACCCAGGAATACTTCGGTGAAGGCATTACGGTGATCAACAACAAAGTTTTTCAGTTGACGTGGCAGTCGGAAGTAGGTTTTATCTACAACGCAGGCAACCTGAAACTTGAGAAAACCTTTAAGTACCACAAGAAGGTTGAAGGTTGGGGAATGACGAACGACGGAAAAAATATTTACCATTCCGATGGAACTGAGAAGATCTGGACAATGGATCCGTCTACGCAAAAGTTGACCGATTATATCAATGTGTATTCATCAACCGCAAAAATTAAAAGTATTAACGAACTGGAATGGATTGATGGTTCGATATATGGCAATATCTGGCAGAAGAATGCGATCGCGGTTATTGACCCTGCAACAGGCTCGGTTACCGGTGTTATCAACCTTGCCAGTCTGCGAAAAGAACTCAAAAGCCCGACTGCCGAAGTTTTAAACGGAATCGCCTATAACCCAAAGACAAAAACAATATTTGTTACCGGAAAACACTGGGATAAGATGTTTGAGATTAGGATTAAGTAGATCGACAAAACAGTCCCCAGTTGACATTTGACAGTTGGTGGTGGTGATTGGAGCATAAACAAAAACACTTAAGATCCACTGGACTTCCTCCTGTTAATCTCAAATCTGAAGTTGACCGGACTTCTCCTCTTACTCTCATATCTTTTCGCTTTTCCCTCATCCTGCACTTTTCACTCCCAAAACAAGGTTAACATTCTGGCATCCTAGTTTACAAAGCCGTAATTTCGGTTACCCGAACTATTTAGCTATGAAACGATTTATGATGCCAATGATGCTACTTTTTATGGGGCTGAGCTGCAACCAGTCGGATGACAATGCGCCCGCCCAACCTTCGAACCTGCCTGCTAAAGATTTAACAAATGTCGCATACGGCGATGATCCGGCGCAGAAAATGGATGTCTACCTTCCGGCAGGAAGAAACAGCAATACGAAAGTTTTTGTACTTGTTCACGGCGGCGGCTGGAGCGGAGGCTCTAAAGCCGAATTTAGCTATGTTGTTCCTATATTAAAATCGCAGTTTCCTGACTGTGCGATCATAAACATGAACTATCGTCTGGCGACAATGCAAAGCCCAGCCTTTCCAAAACAGATCCAAGACATTGAAAAGGTGGTCGATTTCCTGAAGCACAGCGAATACAACGTTTCAAGCGATCTTGCTTTCATTGGTGCCAGTGCCGGAGCACATCTCGCAATGTTGTACAGCTATAAGTATGACACCACCCACAATGTCCGCGCCGTTTGCAGTATTGTTGGCCCGGCCGACTTCACTGATCCGGCCTATATGGATAACCCGATGTTCCAATATGGCGCATACTATTTGATCGGGAATGTCAATTGGCAGCAGAACCCACAGATTATCACAGATGTCAGTCCGGCGCTTCAGGTTACAGCCGATTCGCCGCCAACGATCATGTTCTATGGCGGACAAGATCCTTTGATTCCCGTTACCCAGGCAACAAGGTTAAAAGCAAAACTGGATCAATACGGGGTTTATAATGAATACTATTTGTATGCGAGCGGCGGACACGGAAACTGGAATACTACGACCATGATGGACTTTCAGACAAAGTTGATCGCATTCTTTCGTGCGAAGTTTTAATTCTTACATTTGGCTATGTCCAAACCAGTAAAAATATCTGTTCCTCAGCCGTGCCATGAAAACTGGAACGCGATGACGCCTGTTGATAAAGGACGTTTCTGCGAATCGTGCCAAAAATCGGTTATTGATTTTACAAAAGCCTCAGATCGTGAGATTGCATCCAAAGTTGCTTCTGAGGGTAATCTATGCGGACGCTTTCGAACCTCACAGCTAAATCGCGAGCTTTTGGTTCCAAAGGAAAAGTCTGTAGGATGGATCGCTGCTGCAACCGGGGTTTTAGCAATAATCGGCACAAACGAAGCTTCGGCACAAACGATTCCAGCTACTCAATCTCCACCAGTAAATGTGCAAACTTCCGATCAGGATACACGGATCATGGGTAAAATGATTGCACCGCAGGATCAACTTCGAAATATTACAGGTGTAGTTTCAGACGAAATGGGTCCGCTTCCGGGTGCGAAGGTGATGGTTCAAGGGACTGATCGCGAAACGCAGACGGACATTGATGGAAGGTTTGAAATAAAAGCCAGCCAAGGTGAGACTTTAGTAGCATCTTTTGTTGGGACGGAAGACGCAACCTACACTATTTCAGATCATTTTAATAATATAGCAATCGTTATAAATCAGGGTATCGAATTAGGTGGATTAATTGTTACCGGAGGTATTATAGGTGGAACATGGAAAGATCGTATCCGTCCCGATGAAGATCGTCCCGGAACATTTTTCGGCCGCCTTTTTCATTCAATTGGAGATTGGCTTCGATAACGAAATAACGGCTAACTTCAGAAGATAATAAGCTGCGGTCTCAAGACTTCACAATAACAAAAAACCCGAAGATTTTCATCTCCGGGTTTTTTTATCAAATATCAATTGTTAATGATCAATTAATTATTTTACTTCTTCGTAATCTACATCCTGAACATTATCGCCTTGTTGTGCTTCACCACCTTGCGGCTGATCAGCTTGCGGCTGTCCTTGTGCACCTTGCGCTCCGCCCTGAGCATACATCGCTTCAGTAGCATTTTTCCACGCAGCATTAATGTTGTCAAGAGCTGGCTGAATCGCATTAAGATCTTGGTTCTGGTGCGCCATTTTCAGTTCAGTCAATGCATACTCGATGGCTGTTTTATGCTCATCCGACAATTTATCACCAAGTTCTTTCAACTGGCTTTCTGTCTGGAAGATCATACCGTCAGCTTCGTTAAGCTTCTCGATACGTTCTTTCGCCTGGCGATCGGCATCAGCATTCGCTTCAGCGTCTTTTTTCATTCTTTCGATTTCTTCCTGAGTCAATCCTGAAGAAGCCTCGATACGAATGTCATGTGATTTTCCTGTCCCTTTGTCGGTAGCCGACACTTTGATGATACCGTTAGCATCAATATCAAAGGTAACTTCGATTTGAGGAACACCTCGTGGTGCTGGCGGAATACCATCTAAGTGAAAACGTCCAATAGTTTTATTGTCAGTGGCCATTGTACGCTCTCCTTGCAACACGTGGATTTCAACACTTGGCTGAGAATCGGCTGCTGTCGAGAATACTTGTGACTTCTTGGTCGGGATAGTTGTGTTTGCTTCGATAAGCTTCGTCATAACTCCGCCCATGGTCTCAATACCAAGAGAAAGCGGTGTAACGTCAAGCAGCAACACATCTTTTACATCTCCTGAAAGTACTCCACCCTGGATTGCAGCACCAATTGCCACAACTTCGTCAGGGTTTACCCCTTTTGAAGGCTTTTTGCCGAAGAATTTCTCAACCTCGTCCTGGATACGCGGAATACGTGTTGATCCACCAACAAGGATTACTTCATCAATATCTGATTTTGACAAACCTGCATCTTTTAATGCTTTTGCAACAGGTTCCATAGAACGTCTTACAAGGCTATCTGCCAACTGCTCAAATTTTGCACGTGTCAGTTTCTTAACAAGGTGTTTCGGACCTGACGCAGTAGCTGTCACATAAGGAAGGTTGATTTCTGTTTCAGCAGAAGACGACAATTCAATTTTCGCTTTTTCAGCAGCTTCTTTCAAACGTTGCAATGACATAGGGTCCTGACGCAAGTCAATACCTTCATCATTTTTAAATTCGTCAGCAAGCCAATCGATGATCACTTGGTCAAAGTCATCACCACCTAAGTGCGTGTCACCATTTGTTGACAATACTTCGAAAACTCCGTCACCTAATTCAAGGATCGAAATATCGAAAGTACCACCACCTAAATCGTAAACCGCGATTTTCTGATCCTTCCCTTTTTTATCAAGTCCGTATGCCAAAGCAGCAGCTGTAGGCTCGTTGATAATACGCATTACCTTAAGTCCGGCAATCTCACCTGCTTCTTTGGTAGCCTGGCGTTGCGCATCGTTAAAGTAAGCCGGTACAGTGATAACCGCTTCAGTAACGGTCTGGCCCAAATAGTCCTCGGCAGTTTTTTTCATTTTCTGCAAAGTCATTGCAGAAAGCTCCTGAGAGGTATATAAACGGCCGTCTATATCCACACGCGGCGTATTGTTGTCCCCTTTTTTAACTGTATACGGAACTCGTTTCGCCTCTTCGATAGTTTCATCATAAGTATGTCCCATGAAACGTTTGATAGAAGCAACAGTTTTTGTAGGGTTCGTGACAGCCTGCCTTTTCGCAGGGTCACCCACTTTAATTTCACCGCCTTCGACGAATGCGATAACCGACGGTGTTGTTCTTTTTCCTTCTGAGTTAGGGATCACAACGGCCTCGTTCCCTTCCATTACAGAGACGCACGAGTTGGTTGTACCTAAGTCAATTCCAATTATTTTACCCATTTTTATTTATTTTAGTTTTTGATTCCGTTCTATTTTTTCAGCTTGCCGTCCTTTTGTCAATCATTATGCCATCAGGGAAAGTTGCTGTAAATTGTCAGTAAGCAGAACAAATAATATGACAACATGACATTGAGAGCTTACAACATACTGCTTCTAGCTTAAAGCTGAAATGACAATGCATTAAATTGCCATTGCATGCCGTTACCGAGCGAAGCGAACCGACCCGAGGTAATCAGGGCCGGAACAATCGATATTCGTATCTTTATAAAAAAAACGATTATGAAAAGAATTCCGTTACTGATGGTACTCCTGTTAATTGTCGGGTGTAGGCGCGACAACCCTGAACCAATTAAAATCTCACCAGAAGCCGCTGTAGCCGATACAACCCAAATTATAACATCGCCGCCAACTTTCGAACCGCCGAAAGTGCATTCGAACGAAAGGTTCAGAAATGTTACCGTTCAAAGAACAGCTGACAATCAGTTTCGAATTACAGGCGAAGGCCAGGTATTTGAAGCGTCGTTTGGTTGGGTAATCGAAGACGGCCACAACGAGATCGCAAAAGGTTTTGAAATGACCGACGCAGGCGCACCCGAATGGGGCAGATTTGAATTTACTGCCGACGCCGAAAAAGAAACAGAACACTCGACTCTTCACCTGATCCTTTTCGAAACCAGCGCAAAGGACGGAAGCAGGCAATATGAGCTGCCGATTGTATTGGAATAGGTTCACGCTCAGCGTATACGTAGAAAAAAAGGGAAGGAGAAAAAAGGAGAAGGAGCAAGATTTGATTCGAGCGACGCGAACTGGCGCAGTAGATTAAGAGGAGTAAGTCGCTATTGTCGGCTTTCTTTTGTCCTATTAAGATTTACTTTACATTTACATCCGCAAAAGCGTCGTAACTTTGCGCACCCAAAAAAAACTCTGCAACCTCAATGGAAGAATGTATTTCGGTTTTTGACATGCTGAAAATTGGCGTCGGCCCTTCAAGCTCACACACTCTCGGTCCGTGGCGTGCAGCCGAACGGTTCCTGAATGAACTCCGGACAGAAGGAATCCTCACCAAAACCGAACGCATAAAAGTGGACCTGTACGGATCTCTTTCCCTTACCGGAAAAGGCCATGCAACTGATCTGGCAGTAATGCTCGGGTTAAGCGGCCAGGATCCGGAATATATTCCAATCACGGACATTTCCAATATTATCAAGTTGATTGAGCAAAACAACGAGATTAACCTTGGAAACGAAATCTTCATCCCTTTCTCATTCCTAACCGACATCGTCTTTAATCGCAATTTTCTTCCGTTCCACGCAAACGGAATGATGTTCACCGCTTTCACATCCGACAAACAATACTCGTCGACCTTCTATTCTATCGGCGGCGGATTTGTAGTCAAGGAGGAACGCGTGAACGCGAAGAAAAAGATCGCTATCAAGTGCGCATTTCCGTTTCCAATCCAAAATGCCGAAGAGCTGTTGAATTACACAATACAACAAAACCGGAGCATTTCAGAAATCGTGTATGCAAATGAAATGTCGATGCGACATGAAGACGTGATCGACCGCGAACTCATGCGAATCTGGGAAACGATGCTGGAGTGCATGTACATCGGATGCCATTCAGAAGGAATTCTGCCGGGCGGACTAAACGTGCGTCGGAGGGCTTTCGATATGCACCAAAACCTGATCGGGCTCGCTAACTACAGCAATCCGCAGGAATGGCTCGAATCGATTCGGTCAACGGAAGTAAAATTTCGTCAGATTCTGAAATGGGTGAGTTGTTTTGCGCTTGCAGTAAATGAGGTCAATGCTGCTTTGGGCCGCGTCGTCACGGCGCCAACAAATGGCAGCGCGGGCGTAATTCCCGCAGTATTGATGTATTATTTATGTATAGAAAATCATAATGCAGGTGCTTCTGAGATCAAACAGTTTCTGATGGTTGCAGGCGAAATCGGAAGCATCTTCAAGAAAGGCGCTACAATCTCTGCCGCAATGGGCGGATGCCAGGCCGAAATTGGAGTTTCTTCAGCAATGGCGGCTGCAGCTTTATGCGAGGTAATGGGCGGCACTCCGGCCCAGGTGCTGATGGCCGCTGAGATCGCGATGGAGCATCACCTTGGTATGACCTGTGATCCAATTGCCGGCTTAGTCCAGATTCCATGTATTGAACGAAACACAATGGGCGCAATTAAAGCGATAAACGCTGCTGAACTTGCGCTGGAAACCGATCCTAAAAATGCAAAAGTGCCCCTGGATAAAGTCATCAGCACGATGTGGAGAACGGCTCAGGATATGAATAACAAGTATAAAGAAACTTCTGAAGGCGGACTCGCGGTTGCAGTTAACATGTCTGATTGCTAACAACAAGTCTACAAAAAAAGGCTAACGATCGCTCATTAGCCTTGTTCCATCTTGGGGTTACCCCTTACAGTTCCGCCAAAGCGAAAACGAAATAGTTCATCATTTCTGTAATCGTTGCTTCACTTGTGTTGTTTCCGTGCGTATGGAAAGACGAGTAAAACACGCCGCCGTCTCCAGCCTGGAATGTAAACGCAAGGCTTTTATCGGTAAAGGTAGCGCCACTATATTGAACTTGGTCAGCGATCATCCAGTTCGTGACATTTGCGGGGTTGAAGTTGTCAACCATCTGCCAGCCACCCAAAAATCCATTAATTTCCAGCGACGAGGATGTATCGATTCCCTGTGACGCCAGCCATGCTTCAAGGTCGGCATTGGCAATTTGCACATCTGCGGTCATACTGCTGCCGCCATATTCAGGCGTAGAAAACAGAAGGTAATCAGTTGAATCAAAGGCAGACTGCAGATATTTAAACATCCAGTCGGTCGCATAGATTATCCCGCCATCTTGGACAAAGGCCTGGAGGTTAGCGATTACCGTTGGGTCTGAAGCCAAATCGGTATCAGCGCCACAATTCAAAAAGATGATATCATACGTGCTCATCTGCTCGCTGTCAAGCAAAAACTCGTCAAAGGTAAAGTCCACGTTAGAAGGCATCGAAGACGCGTTTCGGGTTGCGATATTACCATGGCCGCGTATAGCAACACTTGGGCGGCCTGTCGCGTTGCCGTCAATAATGTCAAATGCAGGCTCGCCCGTTGCCGGATCTACAATACCGATGTTAAATAATATCTGCTCGATTTCGTCATAATAACCGGTTACAACGGCAATGTTAGGAAAAACATTAAAAGTGCGTTCGTCAGCACCAAGTGTATAATCCTCCTGAAGATCGATGGTTAGCTCGCGTTTGAATTTACCTTTGCTGAGCTCAACCGTAAGTTCGCCGTTTGGAAGGTTATCAACAACAAAGGCCCCAACTGCGTCTGCGGTAGTCTGGGAAAGCAAATCGCCGTTTTGGTATACTTTCACTTTTGCACGTGAAATGGGAAAAGCATTGTTTGGCGCCATCACAGTACCTGTTAGTTGCAACTCGCCGGCTGCTGTGGATTTTTCGTCGTCTGAGCTACACGAAACGCCAAGCATTCCGGAAAGCACTACGAGAAATAAGAGTGTAATTTTTTTCATAATTTCTTGTTTTGATTTCATAAAATTAATTAAAAAAATACACAAATTCTTCTATAGCGTATTTATTTTTAGCAAGTTACGTTTCTACCCTTTTCGGCGCGTGTCGATAATATACACCACTTTCCATTGCAGCCCGTCTTTGAATAATTGGAACGAGTTGACGCCTTTATGACTCAGCTTGCCATTTACATAAAATTCATATGGCGTCCAGGCGTGAGCCATTGGTCCGTCGATCTTGATCTCAAACGACATCAGGCGTTCCTCAAATTTCATCGGTTTAGGTATCGACGCTATGGATTTAATAAAATCATTTGCATCCTCTTCTGAAAACCGGTTCCCCGAGGGTGTTTCCGTGACCGAGTGCAGCACCATCTCTTTAGCAACTGCCAGACGAAGCTTCGTCGTGTCCTGTGCGTGAAACGCTGTAAAAAAGTCCTCGACGGCTTTTCGTACGTCGGCTTCCTGCGCACCGGCAAACTGGCCGCAGACAATCAAGATAATAATCAATAATTTCCTCATGGTATTACGTTTTCAGGTTAATGGAAAATTAGTACAAAATTTCGGTTAATGTTACAGCGTACCCAAAGCTTTAGTACTTTTACACTCTTAACAAACAACTATGTCAGTCGCAAAAAAGGATTACAAAAGGATAACTACGAAATCTCTGATCGAGATGAAAGCCCATGGAGAAAAGATCTCGATGCTTACCGCATACGATTTTACGATGGCGAAAATTGTCGATACTGCGGGTGTCGATGTGATTCTGGTGGGTGATTCGGCTTCAAATGTTATGGCAGGACACGAAACTACACTGCCGATAACGCTTGACCAAATGATTTACCATGCATCAGGTGTCGTGCGTGGCACGACGCGCGCGCTTGTGGTCGTAGATCTTCCGTTTGGGTCCTACCAATCTGACTCGAAAGAAGCGTTACGATCATCGATCCGCATCATGAAAGAAAGTGGCGGCCACGCAGTAAAACTTGAAGGTGGAAGCGAAATTAAAGACTCAATCAAGAAAATATTAAATGCAGGCATTCCGGTAATGGGCCATCTCGGCCTCACGCCGCAGTCAATATACAAGTTTGGAACCTATACCGTGCGTGCTAAGGAAGAAGTTGAAGCTCAAAAATTACTCGACGATGCAAAAATGCTTGAAAAGATTGGCTGTTTTGCATTAGTGCTTGAAAAGATTCCGGCGCACCTCGCAACCAAAGTAGCCCAAAGCATCTCTATTCCAGTGATCGGGATTGGTGCCGGCGGTGGTGTCGACGGACAGGTGCTTGTTATCCACGATATGCTTGGGATGAACAACGAATTTAGTCCGCGTTTCCTGCGTCGCTATATGGATCTTTATGACGACATGATCACAGCAATTGCAAAATACGGTACCGACGTTAAGTCAGGTGAATTCCCGAATGAGAAGGAACAATATTAACAGCAATTGAAAATTGATAAGTAATAACTGGGCGTTGCCTCCGGTTGCGCTTTCGGCTGCACGCGGTGCCTGCCTCACACGAGCGTCAGCGAACTGGCGCAGCAATCGCTAACGCAGTCATGAAGGACCTATCTACCAAATCCAACCTCCAAATCCTTCACGAGGATAACCACATCATCGTGGTCAACAAGCGTGTCGGTGACATCGTACAAGGCGACAAAACCGGTGATAAGCCGCTTTCTGATGTCGTAAAGGAATATCTGAAAGAGAAATATAACAAGCCGGGCGAGGCTTTTCTTGGCGTCGTACATCGGCTCGACCGTCCTACTACGGGCATCGTCGTGTTCGCAAAGACTTCAAAGGCACTAACACGGCTCAACGAACTCTTTCGCTCGCGGGAAACCAGGAAAACATATTGGGCAGTTGTGAAAAATAAGCCGCAACAGCCCCAAGACACGCTGGTTCATTTTCTCAAGCGTGACGAAAGGCGCAATACTTCAAAAGCCCATATCAAAGAGGTTCCCGACAGCAAACAGGCGTCACTGTCATATAAAGTTCTACATCAACTAAATAATTATTATATACTGGAAATCAACCTCCATACAGGTCGTCACCACCAGATACGGGCGCAGCTCTCTGCAATCGGCTCACCTATAAAGGGCGACCTGAAGTACGGCTTTGACCGAAGCAATTCCAATGGCGGGATTCATCTTCATGCGCGCCAGCTCGAATTTATCCATCCGGTCACAAAGGAACCCTTAGTTATAAAGGCTCCTGCTCCAAATGATCCGATATGGAACGTGATTCCGTCGTAATGTTGCACCGAAAGAAAATATTAATAGCTTTGTGTAGAACCTAATCTCCAAATCTCCAACCTATGAAAAATATTGCTTCTGCCCTGCTCCTTCTGGCTGCCTTACCTTTATCTGCACAAGACCATTTTTCAGGCATCAACACCTCACAACGCGTGGGAATCCAGAAAGCAAACTTAAACCCCGCCGAACTCGCAAATCTTCAATCGACGTACGAAGTACATGTAATTTCATTCAGTGTAGGCGTCGCAAACAATAAGATTGGCTTTAGCGACCTTGCCGGCGATGAGGATATCGAGGATATGATATTCGCGGGCAGTGAGGCCGCCGATGTACGTTTTGATGGAGAAATTATAGGTCCGTCGTTCGCCTACAAATTGGACAAATGGGGATTTGCCGTTACCACCAAGGCTTTTGCAAAACTTGATCTTGTTGATATCGACACGAATATTGGTGACGCGATCTCCAATAGCGACGTGCTTTTTGGGTCTACTACAATTAACAACAACTATAATCAACGCTTAAATGGTACCACGTGGGGTGAACTCGCCTTTTCCGCAGGTCGGAATCTCTATGATTCGGATAAGCACCGTTTTAACGTTGGCGCCACCATCAAACTTTTGTTTCCCGGTTCTTACGCCAACTTTGGAGCAAATGGCTTCAACGGAACGATCACCAACGGCCTTGGCTCGGCATACCTGAACGACGCACAAGCAAACCTGAATATTACGTATTCCGGCAATCTTGCCGATAACTTTACAAACTTTAACGATTACTGGAGCTCGCTGTTTGGCAGACTCAACGGAATTGCAGCTGACTTGGGAGCAAACTACCAACTTAAAGGTAAAGATAACTCTCAATATCTGGTAAACGCAGGATTAAGCATCCGGAATATTGGTTCGATGACTTTCAAGGATTCCAATAACTCTTCGACCAACTACGAGCTTTTAATCCCATCCAACGATCAGGGACTTGACCTGTCGCAATTTGACGACACCAACAGCCTGGAAGAAGTTGAGCAGATTTTGCTAAACAGCGGATATCTCGACCGTACGACTGCAGAGGACACTGATTTTAAAGTGAAACTTCCGACCGTATTATCAATTTACGCTGATATTAAGTTAGTTAACTCGTTTTATGTAACCCTTTTCACCAAACAAAAATTGAACCAAGACGAAGAAAATAAACAAATTACAAGCCAGAACATTTTCTCAGTTACGCCACGGTATGTCTGGGAAAATATAGAACTCTGGTCGAACTGGTCATCAAATGAAATTTCCGGGCTCGCCGGCGGGCTCGGCTTCCGCGCGTACGGTTTCTACATTGGCTCGGGCTCGGCAATTACGGCATTAATTTCGGACGCCAAACAGGCCGATGTTTATCTCGGATACAGCTTCGGCCTTAAATAGTTCCGGCCCAAATGAACTTCAAAGAGGATATCGAATATCGAAAACAAATACTGACGAAACTGCTGCATTCGATTCTGAAGAACGAACAGTTGATCATTCAGGCGCTCCACGACGATTTTAAAAAGCCTGCGTTTGAAGCAGTTCTTACCGAGACGCACTTTGTAATCTCAGATCTTAAAGACGCTATAAAGTCGGTAAAACGCCGTGCACGCCCAAAACGCGTCAGGCCGTCGATACTGAACTTCCCTTCTTCCGACTACATTTACAGCGAGCCGTATGGCAAAGTCCTCATAATCGCGCCGTGGAATTATCCGTTTCAACTCGCAATGTGTCCGCTGATAGCCGCCGTTGCTGCTGGAAATTCCGTGGTATTAAAACCGTCGGAATTAACACCAAATACGGCAAGTATTATCGAATTGATCATTGCTGAAACGTTCGATCCTGTTCATGTTGAAGTTTTTCACGGCGGACCTGAAGTAGCACAACGACTGTTGAAACGTCGCTGGGACTACATCTTCTTTACCGGAAGTGTTGCCGTGGGGAAGCTGGTCGCTAAAGCTGCAGCCGAGAACCTGACACCGGTGACGCTTGAACTTGGCGGTAAAAACCCGTGTATCATTGATGAAACTGCCAATGTAGGGCTCGCAGCGAGAAGAATCGTCTGGGGTAAATTTTTAAACGCGGGCCAAACGTGCATTGCACCCGATTTTCTTCTGGTACACGAGAAAATAAAAGATCGGCTGATCCAGCGGCTGAAACTCGAAATTACTTCCGCATATGGGGACGATCCGGAAACATCACCCGACTTTCCGCGGATTATAAATTTGAAAAATACGGAACGCCTTGCGGATTTGATTCGCTTTGGGAAAATTGCGTTTGGTGGGCAAGTCAACCTCAAAACCAATTATGTCGCGCCAACGCTTATCATTGATCCACTACCCGACAGTCGGCTTATGGAGGAGGAAATTTTCGGTCCGCTGCTCCCGATAATCTCGTGGAAGAGCAAGGACGAGATCGCAAAAACGGTTCAGCGGTACGAAAAGCCGCTGGCACTATACGTTTTCACCGACAAAAAAGCGTTTGCAAAAGAACTTATTATCGCGCACTCCTTTGGGGGCGGATGCATCAACGACACATTGATTCACTTCGGAAACAACCGGCTCCCATTTGGCGGTGTTGGCCATTCCGGTAGCGGCGCATATCACGGCGAGTTCAGTTTCGACACGTTTTCTCACAAAAAGGCCATCATAAAAAAGGCGAATTGGCTCGACATTCCGCTGCGTTACGCGCCGTATAGACAAAAGCTGAAAACTATAAGGAAACTGCTTAAATGGTTCTAGAGAATTGATTATTATTGTCGAACAAAATCAGAAACATCAATGAAAACAACAAGACACACAGTTGACGAACTTCGGAAATATGGCTACAATCTCGACTTTTCGGACACGTTTAACATCGCATTTGAAGCTTACAAGAAAATGGCGCTGGTTGGCGGTGTTGTGGTAATCCTATTTTCGCTTTTGTGTGCAGTGATTGGCGGAACCGTCATCGGGGGAATGGTTGGTTTCAGCGTACTGGCCGATTCCATGGTTAATTTCAACTTTCAGGATTTGCCGGCTTTGGGAATCTTTGCGTACATCATCGGGATGGCAGCATTTACCGGGGTTATGAATGCATTTACAGCCGGGCTTATTAAAATGGCACATAACGCACACACCAACCAAGAAGTGGGTTTGGGAACCGGCTTTGAATATTTTAAAGGGCGCTATTTCGGAGAGCTCTTTTTAGCAGGCTTTGCGTTAGGCATATTCACCACCGGTATCAGCGTTCTTGGTGAACTGTATGATTTTCAGTTTATAGTGTCAATTATTACCATAGTGCTTTCGATTTTTACACTGTTCACCATTCCGTTGATCATTTTTGCTGATTTTAAAGCAATGGATGCTATTGCTGCCAGCTTCGGACTTTCATCTAAGAACTTTTTTATGATCTTCGGACTGTTGATCGTTGCCGGTATGTTTGCTGCAGCAGGAATTATTGCCTTCTGTATTGGAGTCTTTTTTACCCTACCATTCGTTTATGCAATGTATTATAGCATCTACGTTAACAGTGTCGGAATCGATGACCGAAGCGAATTTGATGAGATTGGGACCAATTGGGAATAGCCAGGGCCGTACTTATAGCCACGTCCTTTGATGTGGTTTTTTTTTGGAGAAATCGATTCTGAATGCCGTTAATTTCTTACATTTAATAGGCAGATAATTATACCTAAAGACGAAACGTATGAAATGGATGGGCCGACGCGAAAGCAGTAATATGGAAGACCGCCGTGGAATGTCGGGTGGCAAGATGGCAGCCGGTGGCGGGTTAATTGCGATTGTGGTGGTTATAATCAATATGTTCATGGGCGGCGACTCTGCGCAGCTCCTGCAACAGATACAGACCCAACCCGGTGTTCAAACTGAAGTGCCGCTTTCGGAAGAGGATCAACGTGTAGGAAGCTTTGTTCGCGTGATCCAGGCCGATACGGAAGAAGTCTGGCGCCAGATATTCAGCGATCTCAACATGACATACGAAGATCCCGGACTCGTGTTGTTTCGCGATGCAACAAATACAGGATGCGGAAGCGCAACGGCAGCGTCGGGACCCTTTTACTGTCCGGCTGACCGGAAGATGTACATGGACATGGCCTTTTTTGACGAGCTGCAGAGCAGGTTCGGTGCGCAAGGAGGCGATTTTGCGGTAGCCTATGTCATTGCGCATGAGATTGGGCATCACGTTCAGACGCTGTTGGGAACATCAGAAAAAGTCAGACGCATGCAACAAGGCATGAGCGAGGCCGAAGCCAACAAACTCTCGGTTGCACTCGAACTCCAGGCCGACTTTTATGCCGGTTTGTGGACGCACTACAGCGAACGCAAAAACAAGATGCTCGAACCAGGCGATATTGAAGAAGCACTTAGCGCCGCGAATGCCGTTGGCGATGATGCCATTCAGCGAAAGACCACGGGCACAGTCGATCAGGATTCGTTTACGCACGGCACATCGGAACAGCGAATGTACTGGTTCAACAAAGGTTTTACGACCGGAGATATCCGTCAGGGTGATACCTTTGCCGAAATACGATAATCACTTTCCATCCTGTTTATAACTTCTGCCGATTGTTAGCTCCAACTTGCAGTTACGCCGCCTGTCCTAGCCCCGATTGATGCGACATCCTTTTGCGGTAGACGGAGCTTGCGGAGAAAGACCGCAAAAGATATAGCGGAAAGCGGGAAAAAGCTTCTAAAAGTCAGCCGCTTATGGATGTTTGACTAATTTTAAAGTCATAAACGCCAAAATCATGATATGGAAAGCCAAAATTATTACGCATAATGGTGAGCCGCGCATTGCGGTTGTAGGTGAATAT
The DNA here is from genome assembly GCA_036386895.1 of Flavobacterium sp. Lineage (GTDB taxonomy): Bacteria > Bacteroidota > Bacteroidia > Flavobacteriales > Flavobacteriaceae > Flavobacterium. Next base: position 123,545 of record DASVUR010000004.1, on the reverse strand, counting down.
CACCCAAAAATGACCGCCTACATCCGGGATTTTAAGATGCGCGATGGAGCAACCGACGAAAGCAGTGGCACGTTCCAAATACGGATGAGAACCACCGGAAGTTGCGTTATATAACAGCAGGCACATCAAATGGCTGCATTTTCTTGCCGGATGTTTTATCTATTCAAGATAATTATCTTGCGGAAAGTACGCAGGTGATTAAGTCGCCACATTACGTGCCCGCAACCGTTGGCGGCTAGCCTTTAAAATTCTGCTGGTATGAAGTTTACGAAAGAATCATGTTATAAAATCTTAGCCCCGTTTTATTTAGTTCCTATCGCTTTCATAGGAATTATTTCTTTCGTTCTACTGGGATATCTTCGACTAAAATTTCTATTTAGGATTGATAACATAGTGCTATATTATGCAAGTTCAATTGCTTTTTATGGGTCACTTGGAATCATCCTTATTCAGTTAAGTGCTCTAGGAAGAAGGTTCAGAAAGCGGGTTAAGCCTTATCTTAAACAAACTTACATTGAAAAATTTGGTGTTGATTTTGAAAAACCATGTTTAGGAACTTACAACCTTACGAATGAAGAATTTCTTGTTCTAAAAAAGCCCGTCCAAATTTCACATCATTGCTTACTTGGGTAAGTTTATTTGCATTTATGATCTATCACATATCTACCATTGACAGCGACGAGAATCCCACTCTTGAAATTGTTGTTTTCCTTTTATTCTTGGTCGCGATAAATGTCTCCATCGTTAATGTCAACAAAATAATATTGAGGAAATTTCCTGTTGATGGTCGTTTGCATAAGTATATTGAAGCAAAAAAAATCTACGACAAAATACAAGAAGAAAAATTATCTAGAAGTTAGGCCACCCGCCAACAGCCGCTATTCGGGGTTGCTGCTGTTTCTAACGGGATGTTTTGTCTACCAAAAATAATTATCTTGCCGAAAGTACTGAGTTGCTTTGGCAAAAACCTCGTTACCAGCAACACGTTAGCGGTAATTTTAAAAAAAAATCTCATATAAAATGGAAAATTATAAACAATTAGAAGCACAAGGAAATCAAGAATACTTAGAACGATTAAATTCAATAGGATGGTTTGATTATCCACAGAATGACCGCAAAATATTAACAGATAAAATCAATGAAAGCACAGATGATTTTTATCTCCACCTTCACCACTTTGCCATTTTTAGTGAGGACTTTTATGAAATAGAAGACTACATAAATATTTTAAAAACATTAAATGAAATAAGTGGAGTAAATTTCGAGTTTCCCGAATTCAATGTTAATGACGACGATAATATTATAAACATCAAATTTACAATAACAGACAATAAATTTGAATTGAACTTTGACATGAATGAGCCAATTATGATTCCTCAAATTGAGAGTGAATTTAACGCTGTTTTTCACAAACTCAATCTAAATTCACGTCTTCTTTGGCTACCTTTAGAAAGTGGCATTTACTTCTATGTATTTATTCCTGTGGAGTTATATAAAAAGGCAGTAAAGGATGGAATTATACCTGAGGAATCAGAATATTTTGAATCGTTATGACAATAAAAACTACCGCTAACAGCCGCCATTCGGGGTTTGCGGCCATTTCTGCCGGGACGTTTTGTCTACCAAAAATAAGTATCTTGCGGAAAGTACGCAGGTGACCAAGTCGCAAACCTCGTTGGCGGCAACACGTTGGCGGCAAGCTAAAAAAATGTCGATATGGAAGATACAATTATAAAATTTATTTTAGGAACAGTTTTCGGAGGTTTGTTCACAGGTATAATCAGCGCTAAATTTGATAAGAAGAAAAATAAATACACGACAAAACATACGTTCAAGGAGCAAAAATATAAGTCAATAACAGTCTTAATGTACTCTTTAGTTAACTACGAAGCGGAACAATTAAAATTATTGAAGATTAGGCCCGATTTGAAAACAAAAGGCGATTTAGTTGATGAGCTTAAAATGGAATGGACTAATATGGCTCTATATACTAACGATACTGTCTTGTTAGCAACAAAAAAGTTTCTAAAGGATCCTATCCAACAAAATTTCAATAGTGCCTTGTTGGCTATGCGTTCTAACCTCTACGATATTAATACGAAATTGACCCCTGCACATTTAGATCTTAATTCTGAAGAAGGCAGTCGCTAACAGCTGGCATTCGGGGCAGCTGCCAGTCTCTGCCGGGATGTTCTGTCTGCCAAAAATAATTATCTTGCAGAAACTACTCACGTATTTTGATCGCAAACTCGTTACCAGCAACACGTTGGCAGTAATAGCAAAAACGCCAAATTTAAATTTATGAGTCGATTTATAAATCGTTTTATTTTAGTCCTTTTCATAATGATTCTTCAATCCGTTCGAAGTCAGCAATCTGAAGTGCTTAACTATACCATTCATGATTCTGCTACAGGAAACAGATTTGAATTGAGTGAAGACCGACTTGAAATTTCCGCTTATGATAAAAACGGAAAAAGATTATGGATAGTCAATCCAAGATTGGAAAATAATCTACCCGAGTACAGAAGAAGTTGTCCTGCAATTTATTTCTTTGAACTTGGAATTGACAGAAATAGTGATTCAGAGGTTATATTTATTGCTTATACTAACTCGCAATTTGGATATTTAAATAAATCTACCGGAGCTTTTACTTTTGAGGGGCAAGATTAAATATAAATTCGTCTAGCTACTACTGCCAACAGCTGGTATTTGGGGCTGCGGCAGGTTTCTTGCGGGATGTTTTTGTCTGCTTAGAGTGTTTATCTTGCGGAAAGTACGCAGGTACTTTGGCCGCAGCCTCGTTACCAGCAACACGTTGGCGGCAATTGTATAAATCCGCCTGAAGATTAATGTTTTACATTAAAAAATTGTACTTTAGGAAACTTACTCTAAAGTTGGAGTATTTGTGGAGTACGATATAAAACATACAAAAATGGCCGAGACAAACGCTGACAATTCTACGACATCTGAAGGAAAATCTACTCCTTCAAAAGTCAAGAAAACTTCAAAATCTACAACCAAGAAGAACGTGGTTCCGAAAGTTAGCAATAGAAAAAGTTCCGCGTCAAAAGCGACTAAAGCAAAGCCCAAACTCTCCGCAAATTCAAATACAAACTTTCCAAAGCATTCTGTTGAAAAAGCGTTAAGGATACCACGCGCTCTTTTAGAGCAAAATGCGGGTAAAGAATGCTCTGAGAGTGATGCGGCAAGATATTGTAACGTGGGATATAGCGGTCAGTTCCAGATAGAAATTAGTTCGGGCTTAAAATACGGTTTTTTGGAAAGGCCCGCTCCAAGACAATTAAAGCCTACTGAACTTGCCAAAAAAATAATACGTCCCCAGTCATCTTCGGACGAGCTAAATGGATTTAGGGAAGCAGTTATAAACGCGCCAGTTATAAGTGATGTGTACAAACATTATAGAGGCGAAAATCTACCTGATCGCAAATTTTTTGAGAATACTTTGACTGAAACTTTTAATTTACCCAATGAAAAGCTTTCCGAGTTTATCGATATTTTTCTTGAATCACTTGAGAAAGCAAAATTGGTGGAGAAAACAGGCGATAAGTATCGAATACTAGATATATCCTCTAAAAATCCTACTTCCTTAATAGACACAACATCTGAGATTAAAAAATTGAGTCGCTCCGCATCTGTATCTGCATCCGATACATGTTTTGTAATGATGCCATTTGCAGCACCACTAGGTGATTACTATGCGAAGATTTATGAGCCAGCCATTTTAAAAGCAGGTCTAAAACCATTACGAGCAGACAACGATATATTTGGTACAGGAAAAATTATCGATCAAATCTGGAACGGGATTACATCTGCAAAGGTTCTCATTGCAGAGTTAACAAATAGAAATCCAAATGTTTACTATGAACTGGGACTCGCTCATGCTTTAAAGAAGCCTGTAGTGTTAATCTGTTCAAACGAGGAGGATGTTCCTTTCGATTTGAAACATATTCGAGTCATTTATTACGATGTATTTGATCCGTTTTGGGGCTCAAAATTAATTGATAAAGTTGCAGAAAATATTCTTTCCGCAATCAGTAATCCAAATGAGGCTATGTTATTTCAATAACAACTACCGCCAACAGCCGCTATCCGGGGTTTTTGCCTTGTTTTGTCGGGATGTTTTGTCTACTAAGAATATGTATCTTGCAGAAAGTACGCAGGTGCTTTGGCAAAAACCTCGTTAGCGGCAACACGTTGGCAAACATTATAAAGGAATGACTATGAAACGAACACTATCTTTTATTGGTATATACTTTTGCATTATATTTTTAAGCCAAGCGTGCGAACCCAATCATATTACAATTTCGGACATACGCTTTAGTGCTCTTAAACTAGATAGCAACGGTTACTATGGGGTGACAAATACTTTTACAGATGAGATAGTTTTCGGAGTGAAATATGTTAGAGACGATGTCAGTTACATTACCTTTGATCTCAGTACAAAGGCATATGCAACCACCGTACCTCAAGTCATAGATAATCCTTTGCTTGTTGAGACATTTTCATTATCATTCGCTCAACCATTCGTTCACAACGATATCGTTATTCCCGCAGATCAAAATATTCTGTCAATTCCAGAGATTAGAAGTCAGATACTTATTGATAACGAAACCGGTACTTCCTTTAAACACTTAATCTTATTTTCCCAGGACTTTAATAACAGTAGCGAATTCATCAATGACAGTTATCATGTTGTATTTAAATGTGAAACTTCTGACGGCAGGTTGTTTGAGAAAAGTACCGATGTGATATTTGATTTATAATAACGTTTGCCAACAGCGGCTACTCGGGCTTTTTGCATTGTTTTGCCGGGATGTTTTGTCTACTTAAAATGTTTTATCTTGGCCGAAAGTACTCCGTTGCTTTGGCAAAAACCTCGTTAGCCGCAACACGTTATGGGCAAAGTTGGGGAAATCGTATCATTTGAATTTTATCTTTATGTGGTATATTGTTTTGATATTATGCTTATTGATCCTTTCCATTTTATTCAAAAAGCGGAAAAGAATTGAGGAAAGCTATCAATCAGAATTTAGGTTAGAGTCAAATAGAGGAACAGGTTCTGAAAGAGCTTTAGTATCAAAACTTTTACAATATGGAATTCCATCTCAAACAATTTTTCATGACTTATATTTGAAAAAATATTATGGAACCTATTCCCAGATCGATTTAGTGGTTGCTACGAAAGTAGGCATTCTTGTATTTGAAGTCAAAGATTACAGCGGTTGGCTTTTTGGAACCGGATATAAACCACAGTGGACACAGGTTTTAAACTATGGCAAAGAAAAAAACTATTTTTATAATCCCATTTTACAAAACGCTAAACATATCGATAATTTAAAAAAACAACTTGCGCAGTTCCAAAATGTGCCATTCTATTCAATTATAGTATTCTACGGCTCCTGCAGCATTAAAGAAATTAATTTTGTTCCGAAAAACACCTTCGTAGTTAAATCCGAAAGAGTTTTAGAAGTAATAGAAAAAATTATATCTGAAAGTACTCCAGCGCTTTATGCTAATAAAAGAGAAATTGTAAATTTATTAGAGCAGGCTGTAAAAAATGGCGAAAATCAAGAAATCGTATTGCGTCATGCTAAACATGTAAGAGATACTCTTGGAAAGGATAGAGTTTACAATTGACGCACTTTTAAACCTGCCAATAACAGCTTGTAAATATGCTCACTGCATTTTATTGCCGGGATGTTGTCTCTAGTCAAAAATAATTATCTTGCGAACGTACGCAGCTATTTTTGCCGAGAGCATACTTACAAGCAACACGTTATAAAGCATTTGTTAAAATCCACCCAACATTGAGATATTCCCTATTGATTTTACTGTTCCCATTATTGTTGCATTGTCAAAATCAAATAAACGTAACAATTAAGAACGCCCGGATTGTTGAGGATGGCGATGTGAAAAAGCTTAGAATGGAGTATCAGGCAGACAGTTTAATAATAAGTGGTAGTTCACAAATAAGAATTACAGATGCCCGCGCAATTTTTGACGATGGCCGATACCAAAATCTAGATTATTCAGAATACTACGATATAGCTAATTCGAAACCGTATAATGCTATCTACTTTAAAATCCCGAGAAAAAACGTGTATTCTGTGAAATCTGTGAAAGGTAAAATCGAATACTACAATCCTCGCGTTGACAATGGTGACATTAAGATTTTAGAGAATCCGAAAGCTAAAGTTAATAGTCGAGTGCTTCCCGAAGTATCAGGCTTAGAATTCTATAAAGTTGATATAAATGCATTGATAAGGCTCAAAGGACTTTCAAGATCTAAGAGATATCTACGAGCTCAAAAAATAATTGGAGTTCCTGCTTTAACTACCGAATTTAAAAAATCTATAAATGACTTCTTTAAATATTTAGATGTGAGCGTTTTTAATCAAACAGGTTCGTTCTTTTATATTTATGATCCATCCGATCTATTCTTTACTATTCGATTAATAGATAAAAACGGAAATTTAAAAAATTGTGGATATTCGAGTTCGTCTGATTTACCTTGGAAATATTTTCAAGTATCAGGAGAAAGTATGGATAGCAACTTAGCATTTATATTCTATTCTAAAAACTCAGTTCAAGAATTTGATTTTATTGTAGAGAATATTAAAATTGAAAATTCAAACGGTTTATAACAGCCGCTATTCGGGGTTGCGGGCAAACTTTCCTGGGACGTTTTGTCTACTTAAAATAGTATTTGGAAAAACACGCAGGTGCTTTGGCCGCAACCTCGTTAGCGGCAACACGTTGGCAGCAATTACAAAACAAAGAATACCCGGATGATTAAGTTAAACAAAAAGCATTATATAACTTTAGGACTTGCATTTTTATTGGGCGCTGCCGAACCGTTTTTGAATGTAGGCGTTTCTCTTATCCTTTTTTTGCTGACAGTGTTGGTGATTTTTTCATGTGTAACTATTTTGATTGTAGCAATGTTCGTTAAAGGGGTCAGAAACTCCGCTGCTATTGCAGTAATTATATCATTAACTTACGTAATTACAATCTATACTTCCTCAAAAATTGTAGAAGTATACCGGAAAGACTTAGCTCAAAATATCGTCGACAAACTCGAAACATTTTATGTCAATAATGGCTATTATCCACAAACTTTGAACAACCTAAACGTAGATGACATTGAAGGATTAGAATATTATTATGTCGACGGAAACTACCGCATGACGTATAAAAAAGATGGCATTAATACAGTGTCCTATGATAATTTCCTAAAGAAATGGGAGAATTACTAGCGATCAGTAACTGCTGCCAACAGCACCTAGAAAAACTCGCTGCATTATTCTGTCGGGATGTTTTTCCTAATCAAGAATAATTATCTTGCGGAAAGTACGCAGGTATTCACCCCGCAAGCGAGCTAGCCGCAAACCGTTATGAGCTAGTTTACTGAAGCGAACTAGGAAAATATGTAAATTTATCCAAATAATTAAAATGAAAATTCAAAATTTCGCGGTTTTACAAGGAGGTAAAACTGTTATAAAAGATGGTAATATTAGGTATTTACCCGAATTTGAAACAGGAGAAGATGGAAAACAAGGTGAACCAATTTCTGCTGATATACGTGCTGATAAAATATTTTACCAAGGTACGTTTCAATTTAAATTCAAAGCGAAAAGTGACGATGTAGGCGTAATATTAATTGTAGAAGACGAAGGAAACCATATTTCTACAATTGGTTATAGTAAACAAGCGAAAGCATTTGTTATTACAGATATTGTAAACAAATCGCGAGTCAAAGCTGGCAATATAAAAAATTATGAGAAAAATAAGGAAATTGCATTAAAGCTAGATTGGACTGGCTCCCGCTGCAAATTATTTGTAAATCAGGTTCTGATGTGTGAAGTAAACAACTTTGCGCGCACTATGATGCCTATTCATATGCGCATAACTTCTGATGCTGAAGTCAACGTATTCGATGTGGAGATGAATAGTGTAAATCCGAAACTTTTTGTTGTGATGCAATTTACCGAAGATTTTAATAAACTATATGACGAAGTTATTTTACCAATCGCCCAGGAACACGGCTTCGACTGCGTTAGAGCAGACGATTTTTACACAAGCACTCCAATACTTACGGATATTATTGCTAGTATAGAAGAATCTATTGCCATTATTGCAGAAATTACGCCTGACAATCCGAATGTCTTTTACGAAATAGGTTATGCTCATGCAATTAAAAAAACTACAATCTTACTATGTGATAAGAAACGGGATAAATTACCATTCGACATTTCAGGATTTAGAACTTTATTTTACGAGAATACTATTGCTGGGAAATCTCAGATTGAAAAAAGTTTATCTAAATATTTGAAAACGATCAGATAAAACCAGCCCATAACAGCTGCTATTCGGGCTTTTTGCAGTGTTTTGGCGGGATGTTTCGTCTACGTTTAATGTTTATCTTGCCGAAAGAACTCAGTTGCTTTGCAAAAAGCTCGTTAGCCGCAACACGTTATGCCTCATTCCAGAACCCGTAAAAATCTTATGGCGACTTTAAAATCAAGATATCGGAAGTTGTTTATCGCTAAGATCATTACATTTTCGATTTTAGCGGTCTTCTTTGCTTTCTTATGTTTTTACAATTCTGTTGATGAAAATGGAGAAATTTTTTCTCGGTCCTTGTTTGCTGCAGGAATCGTTATTGTACTTCTGTCGCTAGTTGGTATTATTCAACTTTCTCAAATTTCGCGCTTATCAGTAACAAATCATCAGATTACAAATACTAAAATACTAGGCGGTAAAAAAACTACTATTCGATTTGAGGAAATTAAGGCTATTGAATCAGCAAAAACTAGAGCGCAAGGTCCAATTGGGTACATAAACGACGGATATTATTCAGCACGAATTTCTTCAAATTCAGACGCAACAATATTAATTTCTCCTGATGACTATGAAAACTCAGATGAACTAATAAGTTTCGTTCTAAAAAAATATAGGAACGAGGCATAACAGCGGCTATTCGGGCTTTTTGCGTTGTTTTGCCGGGATGCTTCATCTACTTAAAATGTTTATCTTGCCGAAAGTACTCAGTTGCTTTGGCAAAAAGCTCGTTAGCCGCAACACGTTAGCGACGGTGGTTTAGAACTCGTAAAATCAAAATTCGTAGATATGGATAATATTATTTTCAAGGAAAGGCAAAAGTTCCGCCAATGGTGGGTGCTTCTTATTTTACTTTCAATCAATGGTGTTTTTATAGCTGGAATTTATACTCAAGTAATTAACGACCGGCAGTTCGGCGAAAAACCTATGAGCGATCAAGGCCTTATTATCGGAACAATATTAGTTTTCCTTTTCACTTTTCTCATGTTGAATTTTCGCCTTGATACCATTGTTAAACGCGATGGAATCTACGTGCGCTTCTTTCCCTTCCATTTAAAATTTAAAGAATTCACTTGGGACAATCTATCAAAGTGCTACGTTCGTAAATATTCACCGATATCAGAATATGGTGGTTGGGGTTTAAGAATAGGATTTTTCGGAAATGGAAATGCACTTAACGTATCCGGCGACAAAGGTTTACAATTAGAAATAGCAACAAACAAAAAACGCCTCTTAATTGGCACAAATAAACCAGAAGAATTAGCAAAAGCAATAGCTAAACTAGGACAGATAAAAGAATAATTACCACCGTCGCTAACAGCCGCTATTCGGGGTTGCTGCTCTTTCTGCCGGAATGATTTGTCTACAAATAATGCATATCTTGCGGAAAGTACGCAGGTTCTTTGGCCGCAACCTCGCTAGCGGCAACCGTTGTATGCAATTGCTAAAAGAAACGTTCCAATGATAAATGAACTTATAAAGAAAACAAACGACAAAGAATTTTATAATGATTGTGATTTGAAACTTGAATCTTATAGTTTTAGAACTTCGAATAGTACTTTTGAAATGATACTTTCAATTAATCAAAATAGCTATGATATTCCAGTTGAATATGAAGAATGGAAATTGACTTGCAAAAATACTGAAAAATTTGACGGCTTTTTTTGGAGTGTTACATTGCCTTACGTCAAAATGAAAATCTTGGAGAAACATCCTTTGTTACGAATTTATCATGAAAATAAACTCGAATGCAATATCAAGGGTAAACCAGAGAACCTTAGTGAATTTATTGGCGGTGTAAGTAATATTCTAGAAAGAGAGACCGGGAATTGGATTACTGTAAATGAATATTTCTGGAACAATGAAGAATATTACGAAAAATTCTCGGAACGAACCATTACCATTCCGAAATCTCTGGAAAAATCAATTAAAGAAATATGTGAGGATCATGATTTAAGTTTTCAAATAAATAATGAAATTGTTGGCGAAGACAAGGGTTATGCTGACAAGCCAAATTCGAAAATCTTAATATTTGGAAATGAAGATGTAAGTCCGAATGATTTTAATTTAAATCAGCCATATATAATAGCAGAAGAGTTTATCGCAGAAAGAATTAAATAATTGCAACTGCATATAACAGCCGCTATGCGGGTTTGCTGCATTATTTTGCCGGATGTTTTGTCAACCAAAAATAATTATCTTGCCGAAAGTACCCAGGTCCTTTGGCCGCAACCCCGTTACCAGCAGCACGTTGTGTGCAACTTCAGAGAAATCGTATAATGAGTATGACAACTAACGATAAAATTTCCACTATCACAAAAAGAAGAAAAATTGGAGTTCAGGTATGGCTATTATAATATCTACTTCTCAGGTGGATTTTCGATAGAAAATTTAGATTTATTAGATATTCATCTTTTTAATGCTAAAGCTAGAGAAACTATAACGCTAAAAGAAAAATCTTTAAAGCAGCGTGAAATTATCAATGGCGAAAAATCAGTTTGGTGCTTCGAATGAAGTCGGCATGTACAAAATCGCGATAGCCAATCCGGAAGTTGTTAAAGTAAAGAAATCATACGACAACCCCTTTTCAATGTTTAAGTTCTTTGTCCCAAATCCAGTCGTTAATTCAGAACTGATAAATGTAATAGTCAAATAGAAACTGCAGCCAACAGCCGCCATTCTGGGTTTACGACTATTTCTTTGGGGATGTTTTGTCTAGTAAATAAGTATCTTGCGGAAAGTACGCAGGTAACCAAGTCGCAAACCTCGTTGGCGGCAACACGTTAGCAGTTATTTAAAAATCGCACGGATGAACATTCAACCTATTTTAGAAGATTTTATCAAAGTTTGTAAGTTAGCTAAAGTTGATATCAAGATTCAGGATATAACCGTCGAAATCTTATTAGCTGGAGACAACCATTTACCAAAAAAATTGCCTAGCGGAAAAATGGCTGTGTATATTTTTACAGATCCACAATGTAATATTTGCTACAAAGTTGGTAAGGTCGGCCGCAATTCTAACGCGCGATATCAGGCTCAACATTATAGTCCTTTTAGTTCGAAAAGTAATCTTGCAAAGTCAATTCTAAACGATGATGAAATAAATGAAATTGTTGAAGTTCAATTAGACATCGGATCTTGGATTAGAAAGAATACAACAAGAACCAATTTGCTAATTGATGCTCAAAAAGGAATTCTTGTATTAAATCTTTTAGAAGCCTTTGTTCAGAATCGCCTCAAGCCAAAATACGAAGGTTTCAAAAGTCAAAATATAAACAACCGCTAACAGCGGCTACTCGGGCTTTTTGCATTGCTTTTGACGGGATGTTCTGTCTACTTAAAATGTTTATCTTGCCGAAAGTACGCAGGTGCTTACGTCGTAAACATACGTAGCCGCAACCGCTAGCAGAGAGTTTAGAGAATCGAAACCGGGAAATTATTTATATGTAACAAGTATCTTTTTTAATAGTCATTCTATTTATATTTAGTTGTAAAAATGAAAACGTTACGAGCCAGAGGTTAGCGAAAACGATACAACTTATTCTGTTTCAGCTCCAATCCAAGTGGATGAAGTCGGCTTAAAAGATTTTACTCTCGCAGATGTCTCGCGGTTTGCAATTGCATCAGTAATGGGCCAACCATCGAAAACTATAAAAGTTGCAGAACAACCGAGGTATTACTTAGTGTCATACACTCGAAAATCTGACTCACAAAAGTTTGAGTACAAAATAAAGTTTGAAGATCAAAATATTATATGGGCTCCACTTGATGGCAGATGGAGAGATTCTCATTTAGATGAAAAAATAACATATTCAGAAAGTAACAAAAAAATTAAAATTAAACAGACTTTCAGCGATGGATCCAGTGGATTTAAGGAATATTTAAAGGGAGATTAAAACCCACTGCTAACAGCGGCTAGTTCTGCTCGCGGCATTTTCAGGTTCGGGAAGTTTTTTCTAATCAATAATAATTATCTTGCGGAAAATACGCAGGTATTTCCCCGCAAGCGAGCTAGCCGCAAACCGTTAACGGCTATGTTAGTGAAAATCTAAAATCATGATAAGTTATAAATTAAGCAACCATGAAATAGAGGAGTTGGAATTAATGATTCCAGTCATCGAGAAGATGTATAGAATCCAATTCGAGAGAAATGATCTTAGTCCGATTTCGAACACCGACGAATTTTGTGAATTAATTATTGCTAAAATGAATTTGCGAAATGTTGAAAGTTGTACATCGCAACAGGTATTTAACAAATTGCGGAATTCCTTCGTAAAACATGACTTCATTAAAAAAGACGACCTAAGGATAAACACTGAACTTAAGTTAATTTTCCCTCAACGCAACAGAAAAGCATATATTAAAAAAGTTGAAGATGATTTAAATATAAAGCTAAGAATTCTAAAAGCGCCGGATTTCATTTTATTTTCATTAGCTATCATCACAATCATCTCTTTTGTACTGCTTTTCATCAATTGGAAAGCAGGAATATTGGGCTTAGGATTTTCTATTTTAGGATACAAACTATGTAATGAATTTGGAAACGAACTTGATGTATTGACAGTAAAAGAACTAGTGGAAACACTAACAAGGGAAAACTACTTGAACTTAAGATCTGAACAAAATACTATCAATAAAAAAGAACTTAAAAACATATTGATTGAATGGCTCGCTGAAAATTCAGGAATTGAAGGAGAAAAATTAAAAGCTGCAACTTTTATATAACCAAAATACAGCCGTTAACAGCTGGTATTCGGGGTTGCTGCATTTTAGGTTCGGGAAGTTAGTTCTGTTCAAGAATAATTATCTTGCTGAAAGTACTCAGTTGCTTTAAATGCAAATGGAGCTAGTCGCAACACGTTATGTGACGTTTTAAAGAAATACTATTTATGGCAATACATTTATTTATCGACACCAATGTTTATCTGAAGTTTTATCACTTTTCCAACGATGATCTCGAAGAGTTGAGCAAACTTCAAGTATTATTGGATAATGACAAATTAGAACTATATCTTCCAGAGCAAGTAATCAACGAATTCTACAGAAATAGAGATAACAAACTGGCGGACGCTTTAAAAAATTTTAATCAAAGCAAACTTAGCACACAGCTTCCCCAGTTCTGTAAAGAGTATAAAGAATATGAAAATTTAAAAAAACTTATGCGAGATTTTGACCAAGAGAAATCTCAATTACTTAAAAATGTAATGCTTGCTATTGAAACTAATTCTCTATTGGCAGATAAAATAATTGATTTGCTTTTTGAGAAAGCTAACCAAATTTCAATAACTTCTGAGCTAGTAGAAAAAGGTAAACTTAGATTTGATCTTGGTAATCCACCAGGAAAAAATAAATCTTATGGAGATGCAATTAATTGGGAGTCACTTTTAGCAGCAGTGGAAGATGATAATGACTTGTACTTCATTGCAGACGATAAAGATTTTTTCTCCGAAATTAATAATTCAAAATTTAATGACTATTTAAATAATGAATGGTCCAGAAAAAAAGGTTCAAAAATTAAATTTTATAAAACCCTTTCCGATTTTTTTAAGGACGTTTTTCCAGACATAAAATTAGCAACTGAACTAGAAAAAGAAATATTGGTTTCCCAACTTGAAGGAAGTCCAAATTTTTATACATCTCGACAACTGTTGACTAAATTATCGAAGTTTGATGAATTTTCTTCGGAGCAGGTTAATCAAATTGTAAAAACTAGCTTAGAGAACACACAAATATTTTGGATTTCACAAGATCCTGATATTAATGAGTATTTACACAAATTCGTCAAACATAGTAAAGACAAGATTGAGACAAGTTTATTAAATGATTTCTATAATAGTGTACCAGAGCTAGAAGATGATTTACCATTTTAGAAAAACGTCACATAACAGCTGCTATTCAGCGTTCGCTCTTATTTCTGCCTGGGAGTTTTATCTACTTAAAATAGTTATCTTGCCGAAAGTACTCAGTTACTTTGGCAAAAACCTCGTTAGCGGCAACACGTTAGCGGCTATATGTCGAAAACTGTACAATTATAAACCTAAAATTGATGAAAAGACTAATAGCCATTTTACTATTCTCCATTTTTTCTGGTTGCGGTGCAAGTAGTGACTATTCAAAAAGTGTATTGAATCGAAATTTTTACAGTGATAAAATTCTGTACTTTAAGTTGAATTCAAAAAGCCAGGATTGGCTTGACAGAAAAGGTTCGAGTCAAACAATTTTTGGGCCCGAGGAACAACCGAATGTACAAAAGGAATTTCAAAGATCTATTCAAGAACTCGCGTTAGAAACAAAATTAAATATAAAAATTCTTGATTCGACGGACAATAACTTAAGTCCAAATATGATAATTGTGGATGTAAAAATCAGTAAACTTTTATGGAAGTTCGGATTTTCGACCGCAATAATGTATTCAGAAGCGACTTACACTATTTCAGAAAACCAAGTTTTTAAAATAAAAGGAAGCCATAATGCTGGCGGTGCCGGAAACGCAAGCAATACTGTAAAAAAAGCCTTTAAAAATACAACTTATAATTTTTTGAAAGAGCTGGAAAATAGTCATACAGCCGCTAACAGCGGCTAGTTCTGCTCGCGGCATTTTCAGGTTCGGGAAGCTGTTTCTGTTCAATAATATTTTATCTTGCGGAGAGAACTCAGGTGCTTATGCCGCAAGCGAGCTAGCCGCAAACCGTTAGCAGTGATTGTTGAAATCAGTTATCAACAAAAATACCGTGAATTCTGTTAATAAGTGTATAAAATTTGTTTACAACTTAAATAATATCCCGTATATTTGTATTGAATCTGAAATGGAGCTAGTCTCCAAATTAGGATTCCCCCGGGCACTGAAAGGTGCCTTTATTTTTTTCTATAATTCCACAAGCCCAAAGTTATTACTATTGGTTGCCACTTTCAAAGCAACATCTTCCAGCTTTTTATATAAGGTATGTCCAGCTTTCTTTTTCATGTATGCATTAGGTTCATACTTCTGCCGAATAATATAGGCAGCCACATCAGCAATTTGATGCATCAATGATTCGCTAGAATCTCTCAAAATCGGATCTTCAATTAGATACTGAAGTTTCATATTCCTATAGCCGCCAGTATAGAATTTGCCAGTATTTGGAATTGTATTATAATGGCGCATCTTACGAATTAGCTTGGTTAACTTTTTCCCATCTGTATTATCAGATAGCACGATTCCGCGATCATCAGCATTTTGTGGCCCAGGAAAATTTTTATAGCGAATGGTGTTTTCAAACCGCATTAACAAAGCATTCCACGCTAAATCAAAAATATCTCCAGTCTTACCTTGCTTGTCTACAACTATCGAAAATACACTGACGTCCGACTGGCTATTTAACCATTCAATACACTTCTTTAATATATCAACTCGATCATTTCGTCGAATACGCATCAATGCACCCGGACTATTAACGAAATCTTTAGCATGAATTTCTTCGCGAAGCTTTAAACCACGCGTATCTCGCAACATCTTTCTGAAGGAGACTAAATCACTAAGAACATCTGTCCATCGTAACTCGTGAAAAACTATACCTGTCAAGATAAAATATCGGGTTGGACTATTTAGTAAGCCTGTGTCGCCACTTTCATCCACATACATTAGATACATAAGTTTTTTGTAAACATACTAAATATTAACGTGCAAGTACAACCACTGCTAACAGCTGGTATTCGGGGTTGCGGCATTTGTCTTGCCGGATGTTTTGTCTGGGCAATAATAATTATCTTGCGGAGAGAACTCAGGTGCTTATGCCGCAAGCATACTTACCAGCAACACGTTAGCGGCTAGCAACGAAAACTCGAGAAATAAACCATCTTCTAAAATTGGAAAATTTTCAAAGTATATTACGGTATACCGCAAATTCTATCGAGAGGAACAACATAATAATATGGAAAATCGACAGCCAAGAAAGGTTTGACGAGTTGTTTATCTTCCTTTTTGATTCTGACGTGAAGCTAGCTATTCGTGCCGCTGACGCTATTGAAAAGGTGTCATTGACGAGTATCGACTATTTTAAACGACACAGAGAGAGTATACTTAAGCTTCTGGACACTGCAGATAATAATCAAATAAAATGGAATTTAGCGTTGATAGTTTCCCGGTTGCCGCTGAGAAAAAAAGAATTGGGGAAAGTATGGGACAAACTTACCAATTGGGCAACCGATCGTAGCCAAAGCAAGGTCGTAAGAGTTAATTCAGTTCACGGACTCTTTAACTTGTTAAGTCAATGTCCCGAATTATCGGTAGACTTTCATTTAACTGTTAGCCAAATTGAGACCGAAAACCTTCCATCATTGAAAGCAAGGCTAAGATTATTAAATCTTGCCAGCCGCTAACAGCAGGCACATAAAGTGGCTGCATTGTTTTGCCCGACGTTTTATCTACTTAAAATAATTATCTTGCGGAGCGTACTCAGGTGGTTAAGTCGCCACATTACGTGCCGGCAACCCGTTAGCTGCTGGCTTAAAAAGAACAACAATGAAGATTAAACTATTTCTTATCAGCCTACTTTTTTCGACCCTGGAGCTTTTTTCTCAAGGTTATAAAAAGCAAGAAAATGAAAGTGCTGAAAACTTTGCAATGCGAGTATTGCAAGAACAAGAAAGTCCTAATATAGAGTTGCATGGAAAAGTAATAGAAACTAAACTTTGGAATAATCCAACTAAGATAATAATTGCTTTTTTCAAAAAACGCATTTTAGAAGAAGAGCCAAATTATTATGTCGATGGATATGTATTTGCTGAAATTGATAAAGACATGTATCAAAAGATATTGATCGATAGCTACTACGCGTCCGAAGCATTATTTAAAATTGAAAGTGTATTCTTTGCTAATGCCGATAATGATGAATACCATGAGTTATGCGTCTTACGTTCACAAGTTTTGTCCACGGACGCTGAGTCAGAGGGTACGATCTATAACACAGTTATTTATGACGACCTTGTGTCGAAGCAATTACCTACAAAATTATTAAAGATTGAAAGCTTAGAAAATGAGTTTGAAAGTGTAGAAGGTACATATGACGATGCACCGTATACCAAAGCTAAATATAAAAAGGCATCGGATATTAAGAACCGTCTTAGAGAATTAGGTTATTAAATTATAAAGCCAGCAGGTAACACTGGCTAATTCCACTTGCTGCTGTTTCTACCGGGATGTTTTTCCTAATCAATAATAATTATCTTGCGGAACAAACTCACGTATTTTGGACGCAAATGGAGCTAGTCGTAACACGTTGGGCGCTATGCTTTAGAATCGAACAAATGAAAAGAGAATTAAATATTAAAGATTGGAATAGAAAAGAGCATTTCGAGTTTTTCTCCAAGTTTGAAGAACCGTTTTTTGGGGTTACTGTAAATATAGATTGTACCAATGCTCGACTTTACGCGAAGGAGAAGAACATCTCGTTTTTTCTGTTGTACTTATACCGGGCTTTGAAAGCAGCAAATAAAATAGAGCCGTTTCGCTATAGGATCATGGATAACACAGTTTACGTATTTGACTCGGTAGATGCCTCGCCGACAATTAATAGACCAAATGGCACGTTTGGATTTGCTTACATAAGCTATGACGAAGATGAGAGTGTCTTTTACACTGGTGCAAAACAAGTCATTGCTCAGGTAGAAGGCTCAACAGGATTGATTCCGGCGGTGTCCGGAGAAAATGTCATACATTTTTCCGCACTACCATGGCTACAATTTACGTCCATATCCCATGCAAGGAGCTTTAGCTTTAAAGATAGTTGCCCAAAAATATCGTTTGGAAACATTCATTCTGACAATGGGCGGGAATATATACCTGTTTCCATTCATGTTCATCATGCTTTAATGGATGGTTATCATGTTGGACAGTTTGTTGATGAATTCCAAAGGCATTTAAATCAGTTATAGCACAGCGCCCAACAGCAGCTAGTTCTTCTCGCGGCATTTAGGTTCGGGGCGTCACTCTATTCAATAATATTTTATCTTGGCCGAAAGTACGCAGGGGCTTTGAACGCAAGCTGGAGTTACAAGCAAACCGTTGTGAGAGGTACTAGAGTACTCCTAAATAAGATGAATCGATTTTCCTTTTGCTTATCTTTGAGCAATGAAAAAAAATCTCTACATAATTTCAGGTTGCAATGGAGCTGGTAAAACTACAGCCTCATTTACCATTTTACCTGAAATTTTAAACTGTAAAGAATTTGTAAATGCTGACGAAATTGCTAAAGGCCTCTCCCCTTTTCAACCAGAAAAAGTTTCTTTTGAATCAGGCCGAATTATGTTACGAAGAATCAACGAGCTTCTGGAACAGCGCGAAAATTTTGCCTTTGAAACTACTTTAGCAACTAAAAGCTATAGGTCAAAAGTTGCTGAAGCAAAAGAAAACGGTTACAATGTGACGTTGCTATTCTTTTGGCTGCGTAACGTTGATCTCGCAATAGAACGTGTAAAGACTAGGGTTGACGAAGGCGGCCACAACATTGAAACACCGGTTATTAAGCGCCGGTACATCAATGGCATTAATAATCTTTTCGATATCTATCTTCCAATCGTAGATGAAGCCATGATCTTTGACAATTCTGAAGGAAAACACATTCTAATCGCTGAAAAAACTTTTGACGCAGAAATAGAAGTTCTCGATGTAAACAAGTTCAACATTCTTAAAACTTACTACAATGAAAAAGCATAAGAGAACAAGTAATCAAACTCGTATATTGGAAGGAATGGACAAAGTTTATGATAAACTCATAGAATTCAAAAAGCGCATGAACAGCGAACTTGTAATTCTTAAAGATGATAAGATTACTAGAATTAAACCATAAGCACCTCTCATAACAGCAACTAGTTCCACTTGCTGCATTTGGGTTCGGGAAGTTTTGTCTTCTTTAATAATTATCTTGCCGAAAGTACGCAGGTACTTTGAATGCAACCTCGTTAGCGGCAAACCGTTATGTGCTACGGTAGTTCGGCGGCACGACCGTCGCTCTGTGTGTGGAAATCATTTCTTCCAACTCTTTTCAAAAAACAAAAAAACGCCAAAATATTCTCGTTTATCAGTTGCCGGCGTTATCGGTATTGTCGCTTCATGTTTACGTTGCGGAACTTCGTTTTGGTTACGTGCTGTGACATTCGCTTTCAACAATATCATATTTATTCTGCCCAGATTGCGTTTTTAACCCAGTAGAAAAAGTTAAGCGTAGTAGTTGGGTTTGAAAAAGCCATGCTGTACCGAGACTACTCTGCTCCTATCTTTGTCGGCCTGGTACGATCATCTTTGGGCATAGTTACGGCAGCACATAACCGCAGGCAGAATAAAATTGCTGCAATTTCGTGCCGGGATGTTGTTATTAATCAAGAATAATTATCTTGCGGAGAGGACGCAGGTGATTAAGTCCCAATGTTATCTGCCCGCAACCTTTGGCAGCAATTAAAGAAAAAACTTACTATGGCAATTAGCACGAATTCAATTATACATTATACTGACACTTTAGATAAACTTAAATCAATCTTAAAGGAAGGATTTGCAATTAAATATTGCGCTGAAACATTGGAAATTGAAGACAATAAAGGTTCGCAAGCTGCGCATCCAATGATATCATTTTGTGACATTCCATTATCACAATCTTTTAAACACTTTGCTGCGTATGGCCGATATGGGATCGGCTTATCTAAGGAGTGGGCTAATGAAAATGGTATTAATCCAGTATTGTACTTAGAATCGAAATCTCTTATTAGCAAAACAATTGGTAATTTGTTAGTTGAAAGAAGAAATCCAAATACAAAGTTAACAATAGCACAAAAATCAAGTATTTTACATATAAAGAGTTTTACTAAAAACTATTCGGGACACCTAAAACGTAATAAGGTAAACGATCCGAACTATCGGTACTACGATGAACGAGAATGGCGATTAGTACCTGAAAAAAAGATATTAGGGACAGCTAAATTTTCCATCAATCTTAGTGATTACAATATCAACAAAAAAAAGTATAACGACATGATTTCCAAATTACGCTTTGAATTTGAACCTGACGATATCTCATATATTATTGTTGACAAAACCACTGAAATTCCGAACGTTATTAATTTATTACGACTAGAATATGCATCAAAATGTACCGCCCAAAAATTAGATATTCTCTTCAGCAAAATAGCATCTACTGAGCAAATAATTAGCGATTATTAACTGCTGGCAACAGCGGCTACTCGGGCTTTTTGCAGTGTTTTGTCGGGATGCTTCATCTACTTAAAATGTTTATCTTACCGAGCGTACTCAGGTTCGCTTTGGCCGCAACATGTGCCAGCCCGCAACACGTTAGCCAAAATGCATAAAATCGAGATTATGAAGCATGTATTTCTATTAATTTTTGTTCTTAATGGTCTAATTGCCATTGGGCAATGTTCTGATCAGGTTTTCGGTGTCGATGGTACATTCCCAGTTTCCAATACCTCGGTGACAGTATCTTCTTCTGGTTTGGTAGGTACATATTTAGATTGGTGCAGCTCGACTTTACCGTATCTAATTGGATCGCAAGACGGAACGAGTGCAGCCACTGGAACCTATACGTTCAATTTTGATCCACCTGTATCCGCAGCAACCCTTAATTTGGGCGCGATAACGAATTCAACTCTACCAGCTGTAGCCGAGGAAGTTCGCCTAGTCGTAAATGGAGTTCACTATTCAATACCAAGCGCCGGCGTTTTAAATGAATGTGAACCACTTGCAACTCTGACGCCTGAAGGCAATATTGCTGGATACGGAGGATGGAACGGCACGACTATTCAAGGTCCAATCCAAAGTTTATCGATAACAAACCATGTATTACAAGGAAACCCAGGTGGTTCTGTTTTTTCATTATTTATTTGTGATGAACTAGCGCTACCAAATATCAATACCACCGATTTCTCTATATTCTTTGATGTTAGCAGTAACCAACTAAGATTAAAAAAGTCAACATCTCTAGATGAGGTAGAAATACTATGCTATAACTTACAGGGTGAAATCATAAAAAAGGTACAACATATGAGCGGCGATGAACTGTCATTTGAACTTAATTGGCCTAAAGGTGTTTATCTATTAAAAATTAGCGAGCATGGGAGATTTACAGGAGTAAAAAAAATTGCAGTTAACTAGATAAAATTGCACTTTGGCTAACAGGGGCATTCGGGGTTTCTGCTGTTTCTACGGGAATAATTTGTCAACTTAAAATAGGTATCTTGCCGAAAGTACGCAGTGTCCAAGCCGCAACCTCGTTATTCGCAACACGTTAGCCATAATTTCAAAAACCTAATGCATGATCATTACTCCATTTCTTTGCATACTAGGCTTCTTAATCTTAGCTTA
The DNA here is from genome assembly GCA_036386895.1 of Flavobacterium sp. Taxonomy (GTDB): domain Bacteria; phylum Bacteroidota; class Bacteroidia; order Flavobacteriales; family Flavobacteriaceae; genus Flavobacterium. The sequence goes on along the minus strand of DASVUR010000004.1, from coordinate 101,836 downwards.
TTCAATTCAAAATTCTCAAAGTAACGCGGTTGAGAACCAGATCAAGAATATATCTAATCTTGGAGATAAGATTTTGGGTGAAAAACTATGTGTACAATGTGAGGTTAATACTGTTGGACTTAGAGACCGGAGTTTTATATTTGAAAGAGCCGATCTTTTGTTTTTAAACGACGCGCTAATCCTCATTGGTTACTATCACTTTTTCAAAAGAAAAATCTATAAACCATTAATCGTCTTATCGCAGGAAAAAGTTTTTTACAGAAAATCATTACCTGGTGCAAGAGTCTTTGTGATAAAAAACTTCAATTTAAATTCCTTTAATGGTGACGTTTACTTAGAATTTGGAGAGGCTAGTTTTACTAAAACAAATGTTGAGATTCGCTTAAAGCATCTAAGCGAGGAAGAAAAGCGTCTAATTCACTTTTAGAGAAACTGTGGCTAACCGCAGGAAATTGCTGCATTTTTCTACCGGTATGCTTCGTCTACTTAAAATAATTATCTTGCCGAAAGTACTCAATTACTTTGGCCGCAACCTCGGTAGCGGCACCACGTTGGCAATAACTTTAAAATCATGAAAATCATATTTATACTATTATTTTTAAGCTCGTCCAGCCAAAGTTTCGACTATGACTTCAAAACTCGTTTTCGTACCGATCACTTAAATTTGATGGATAACCAATATTATGGTGAAATTGGAAAGCTCAAGGAATTTAGGCAATTTGAAGATTTAACCTTAATTGGGTACACGTTTAAGAACCAAACATTTGACGGATATGATGTGCAAACATGGTTCTCCAGAACCAAGAAAATCAAATCTATTACAAGGGTTTCCAAATGTTTCTATTCTGGCGAGAAACATTGTTTTAAATTTGTAGGTTACAAATTCATTGATCAAAAGAATAATTCTTATACTTATTTAAGTATTGAAGGAGAAGGCGTTGTACGTTATTCAGTAAACAAAGAGAAATACAAAATATCGTATGTCAGTATAGCAATTGGCTTAGAAGATATATATCTCGATTCAATAGAAGAAATTGAACAGGTATTAAATCAACAATAAAAGCTACTGCCAACAGCGGCTATTGGGGGTTGCTGCAGTGATTTGCCGGATGTTTCGTCTACTTAAACTGTTATCTTGCAGAAAGCACGCAGTTGCTTTGGCAAAAAGCTCGTTAGCCGCAACACGTTACCAATAACCGCAGATTGCCAGTTTCATGGAGCATACCAATTTTTTTGGGTGCATAAGGATTGGTCAAGCATACTAGTTCGGATCGAGGTGCAGCGTCAGGCGTCTTTGCGATCTAATACAGGTGCGTCGTCCGCTGGAATGACTAGTGGGAAAGAGCTCGTAATGATCAACATTTACTATTACATTCGCAGTATCTGGGAATTTCTTCTTTTAGTGAATTACATTACAAGTTCTGCAACTTACCGCTTAGAGGAAGCAAAAACGGTTATATATTAGCCGTTAGCAACTGGATGTGGTGCATTAAAAAAGCCAAATAATAAAATGAGAAGAGTAATGAAATTTACACAGTAAGTTATGAAAAAGGTAAGCGTTTTATTTTTTGGCGTTTTAAGTTTTAGTATGGCCTCCCAATCTTTGGAGAAGAAGATGGAGGAATTTGTTCGTATACCCTATCTAGAAGCTGATTTAAAAGTTGACTTTGTAATTGACCCGAATGCTGTGATCGATATGCGCATAGATGAATATCAATTTGACTATGGACAAAGTATTGATCAGATAGATACGACAGTTATAAAATCACATTTCTTAAAATATAAAGATGGAAAACTAGTGTCAAATTTAGTAAGAGCCAGGAGCACTGATGATTCATTCCCAGCCGTGCAGCTTGAAAAGGTAATGACATATGATTCTTTCGGGAGATTAAGAAAAATAGTAACCACACACCAAAGTGATGATGAGAAAACTGTTATTTTAGAGAAATTTAAACATGCGGATGGTGTAATAGACCGGATTTACTATTCAGGAAATGATACTATAAAGCCGGATGGTGATATGTATAAGTATTATTTGGATAATGAGAACTATGTCATAAAGGAATTTCTGATAATAAATAAATTCGCTAGAAATCTTGTTTTTAAATATAATCAAAACAAAGACATGGTTTTCACCAATTCTGAAAGGAATAATATAAAATTCGAGCATTCTTATGACAAATTCGGTAACAAAATCCAAACTTTAATCACTGTCACCAACATATCAGATGGCGCTTTTCAACACTCCAGTATTGAAAAATTTATATACGATTCCAATAATAATCTAACAAAGGAAATTACCGGTGAAAAATCAAGTCATGTAGTAGAGTATATATACAAGGACAACAGATTAGCAACGAAAACCAAAATTGTAAATGGGAAACTATATACTAAAAACATATATAAATATGACGGTTTGGGTAATTGGATCGAAATAGAAGTTCAAAAATCTTTTGAAGATACACCCTATACGGAAAAAGTTGTTAAGAGAGTAATAAATTACAAACATTGACAGATGATTTGCCTTTCTCGCTGTTATTCTTTTCAACGTTATCAATATTGTGGTAAAGGACGTCGCGCAAATTGAGAGAGCGGCCATTTGGTAACAGGCTATTCGGGCTCTTTGCATTGTTTTGGCGGGATGTTTCGTCTACTTAAAATGTTTATCCCGCCGAGTGAACTCGGTTACTTGGCAAAAGCCTCGTTAGCCGCAACCGTTAGCGGCATGCGATAATGTGACTGGCTACTCGTTTATCCTGTGGAACTGCTCAAAAAAATTACCGAAGATTTTGAAACTCAAAAAAATGTGAGTAGCGAAGTAGTATTATAGCTACCTTTCCATCACGCAATCTTAATCATTAATCAAAAGAAGCACATGAAATTAATTCTATTCTCTCTACTGTGTTTATCAACAAGAATAGCCGCACAATGCGATGAACCTGTTGTACATATGTCAGGCACGCAACTAATAAATAACGTGTCGGTCACCGTTACATCGTTTGGAGACGTTGATGAGCTAGCTGATTTCTGCCTTCAGGGACCCTATTGGATCAATAGTAATTTCCCTGGAGAGGATGGTGGCTACACCTTTACATTTTTACCGCCAATTCAATCAGTATCATTAGGTTTTACCGCCATAGATAATAAACCTTCCCTACCGGCAGTAGAAGAGGTCGAAATATATATAAATGGAAATCATTACTTTATTCCAAGTCCCGGGCTTGCACCGCAAGAATGCAGTGCGATGGCCATTATTACTCCCAGCGGAAATATTGGCGGCGACCCCAGTGTAAACATAGATTGTGGATGGAGCAACCTTAATATAACTTCAGATATTTCAACTTTAACAATACTTGGTAATAAAATTTCGGGAATGCCGGCGGGCTCCATCTTCTCGTTGAAGATTTGTACCGATCTTGCAGTTGACGACAATCCGGGGGTCGCAAAAAATATAACAATTTTTCCCAATCCCATTGTCGACAAAGTTAATTTTAGCGGCTATCAGTTTAGTGACGCCTCCGTGTCAATCTTTAATGCCTGGGGGCAATTATGTAAAAAAACCACGGGAATCAATGGCAATAGATTTTCAATTGATTTTGATCAGTTTTCTAACGGACTTTATATTGTTCAAATAACGGAACTTGGCAACATAATTTATACCGATAAAATAATTAAATGATTATCGTGCTAGTACCAAGGGGTAGTGCCGCAAAAACAGGACGATGATAATCAAAATCTAAAATGAAAAACACTATTTATGTTGCAACACTTTTATTCTTTTCTTTAAACGTTTTCAGCTGATTCAAATTATTTAGAAAATCAGAAAGAAAATAGCCATTGCCAACAGCCGCTATTCGGGGTTGCTGCTGTTTCTGGCGGGAGGGTTTTGTCTTTTTAAAATGTTTATCTTGCCGAAAGACCTCAGTTACTTTGCAAGAAGCTCGTTAGCCGAAACATTATGTCACATTTGTAAAAGATCGACCAGTGAAGATAGTTACAACAATTATATTATTTTTCAGCATTTGCGGTATTGCACAGACAACATCGAACGACAAACTGTTGGCTGCTGAAAACCTCACGTGGCTTGACAATTTTCGAAATTTAACTGACATTGCTATTAAATTAGATTCGACTAAATTAAAAATAAGACGCGATATCGTTTACGCAGTGAACGAGCGAGCCTGCTTCTACTTCATACCGAATCCAAATTATCAAAAGATGCAACATAAAACATATGAATGCAAAATTCCATTCATATTGGCCGTTGGGAACAGATATTATAATCTTGATCCCATTGAGAATATTCATGCCGAAAAAATTATTGGTTTTCTCTTGCCAGATCATATTGAGTCGTTCGAAATCCTAAACAATCAAATGGCATTTGCATTTGCCGGAAGCGGTGCATCGTGTGGCGGTATATTAATACACAGTAAACACAAAGAACTTAGAAATTATTTAAAGTCGAACGTGCCATAACAGCTTGCGGTTCCAATAACTGGATTCTCAGTCCTGGATACGTATTCAAATTTTTATAATTATATTGCAGAAAGCACGCAGCTGCTTTGGCCGCAAGCCTCGTTAGCGGCAACACATACCAGAGGGCGAATTGACGTAAATAAGATATTACATGATATATGAATTTGATAAACTTAGTTGTTGATAAACTCGCCGAAGAAAACATAATTTCAGAAAATAACGGTTTCTCAATAACGTACAATTTGGGCGGAGATGCACATGTCATCATTAAGGATGATATTGCATATAGCGATAACAAACTTGCCTGGTTTCAAACAAGTTCACGCGAAGATCATTTACTAAGAGTCTTTGAAAATAATAATAATTTTAATTGGATTCCCGAAACCCATAACCAATCGTGGGGTTGTGAATGTTATTTGTTAGAATGGTTCCAGGAACAACTCGTTTTTATATACAAGGAAAAACATCGGACTTATGTCTGTGCTATTAAAGAAGGTAATGTTAGACTCTTTAAATTTTTAGGTGAAGCTTTGGAACGAAAAAAAGAAATAATTTATTTTCAGGAATACAGAGATGATGAGATGTTCGTCAGAAGATTAAAAATACCTGAATTATTGCAGTTAGATCCTATTAGCATCGAAAGCTTAAGAGAGGAAAATTTAGTTCCTAAAAGCGGCGTTTTCTGGGGAGGATATTTAAAAGGCAAATAACCATATACAAAGTTCCAGCTCGGGAGCGAAATTTCGCCCTCTGGTAACAGCTGGTATTCGGGGTTGCTGCATTTTTTTGCCGGATGCTTTGTCTACTTAAATAAGTATTTGGGTGGAAAGTACGCAGTTGATCAAGACGCAAACCTCGCTGGCCGCAACACGTTAGCAAAAATGACATTAATTGACAACTAACAAAATATAATAAATGAAAATAACAGTCTTTATAATAGTAATATTGTCACTATTTACAGTCCACGCTCAGACATATAATTTAGATAGTTCATTTGGTAACGCTGGAACAAAACATTACAGCTTCGGACCATTTCATGCAAAACATGGATTATTAGTTGCCGATAATTATTACTTATTATCACCCAATGCGATGAGCAAATTAAATTACAGTGGTTTAGTCGACACAGCTTTCGGTAATAATGGACTCAAGTCATTTACTCAAAGTGGTGAGAGTCTTACGATTGTAAATTTTATTTTTAACAATGACTTCTTTTACATATTTGGTAAAGTAGCCAACACATCGTCCGGCGACGAAGACATCTACATCTGTAAAATTGATTCGAATGGTGTATATGATACAGGTTTTGGAACCGGCGGTGTTCTTAAATTAAATTTTGGGGCACAGGAGTCCGTGAGAGATATAGTAATCGAACCTTCAGGACTATACTGCATCGGAACAAGATTTGTTAACACTCCATCGGCTTCGAAAATGATAATTTTTAAAGTCAACAACAACGGGACAATCAACACCGCTTTTGATTTGAATGGCTATAAGGAAATTTCCATAAACATGAATACCATCGGTGCAGCCATTCTTCCATATAATAATAGTTATATGCTAGTAGGCTCGACAAAAGTCTCCGATTATATCGAACAGATACTGATAACTACTGTCGACAGCTCGGGAAACATTCTTCAAGATTTTGGCACCAGTGGATTCAAAACTATTCCTCTCGTCGATGGTGGAGTTCTGTCTAATATAGTTAATAACCTGCAACTGTCTAATAACGTTTTATATATAAACATGAATGAGGCGCTATATATCAGTGGCGGTTTTAATAGACTATTAGCATATAATTTAGCTAACGATCAAATCGTATTTAAGCGCACATTTGGAGAGTACTTTTATCATCAGGTCGAAAACGATAGGATTTTGGTAACATCATATTGTTTAAGTTGTTGTTCAACTAATCCATCTTCTTGCAATAATGTATTTAATCTCACGCAATTATACCTAGATGGGACTACCGACAGCACATTTCATATTGACGGACTATATACCTATGAATTTAATTATGGACCTCCCATGCCAAATTTCGGAGATAGCCGCTCATATCTTTTTATTAAAGATCCAAATGAGAAAATACTGATAGCTGGATATATGTATCCCTATATGTCAAGCATATTTTCAGCTATTAAAATAGTCGAAGGTCAGTTAGGCACCGGGAATCCGGAAATTGCGAAAAGAACAGTGTTTTATCCAAATCCGGTCGACGACAAAATTTATCTCGATACTGACGAAGTTCCAAAATCCGTGGAATTATTCGACTTGAGCGGAAGAAAAATTGCTGAACTTAAATTTCAATATGATGAAGGTAAGATCAGTATGGAGCTTTCAAATAAAATCCGTAGCGGAACTTATCTCTTAAAGATTGTCGATATCGATAATCATACAGTAATGTCAAAAATAATTAAAAGATAGTCGCTTTTGATAACATCGTCACTTTTACTAACCGTAACTAGTTCCACCTGCTGCTGTTTCTGGCGGGATGTTTTATCTATTAAAATAAGTATCTTGCCGAAATTATGCGGTTGCTTTGGCCGTTAATGGTGCCGCACGCAACCGTTAGCAGCTATGCTCAAAAACAGGTAATTATGAAAAATCTAATACTAATTCTACTGTTTCCCATTGTTTCGCTGGGGCAAAATATTGCAAAGGATGTTGAAAACTACATGGATACACAGCATCAGATCAACGATTTTGGAGGTACGGTTATTATAATGAGAAATGACACTGTAGTCTTAAAAAGAGCATATGGCTATGCAGATCATGAATGGAGTGTTAAAAATACAATCGATACTAAATTTGTCCTGGCATCTATAACAAAATATTTTACTGCAATTGCAGTAATGCAACTTGTTGAAAAAAATCAATTATCGCTTCATGACAGATTAAACAAATTTTTCCCAGCTTATCCAAATGGAGAAAGAGTAACAATACATATGTTACTTACTCATACCGCTGGACTTGCTTTGGATTTTGATGATCTTTATATGGATTCAACTACAATTAGTAAAGACTCTGCGATATCAATAATCCAGCAAAGACCTTACTTATTTCCACCTGGTACAAATTGTAAATACAGCAACATTGGTTATTTCCTGCTTTCCCAGATTATTGAAAAAGCATCCGGTATGACGTATGAGGCTTTCTTAAAACAGAATATATTCCAAAAAGCAGGAATGGTTAATACGGGAGTCAACAATAATGATTCGATCATAGTAAAAAAAGCCAAAATATATTATCGCAATGGTAAGAGCTATGCGCATAATCCCTACATCAACTGGAACTTAAACACAGGACTTGATGGCATCTATTCCACAGTAGAAGATTTATACTTATTGGAAAGGGCTATGCATGGGGAATCCATAATTTCAGAGAAGACCAAAATAAAAATGACGACCCAATATAATAAAATGTATCCTGACAATGGCTTTTTTGATTCATACGGCTACGGGATATTTATCAATCCGTATTATAACCACAACCACTATTTACTTACCCACAGTGGTGGCTTTATTGGTACGATGACAACTTATGATAGCTATCCTAAAGATAATATTTTCATTGCCGTCCTATCCAACAATGAATCTGAGTCACACATGATAAGCTATGGGTTGGCGGGTTTACTTTTCGGTATTCCAGTCGAATTGCCTTATGTTCATAAAGAAGTTCTCGTTGATGAAAAAATCTTGAAGCGATATTCAGGGAACTACGGTAATATTGTAATAATATTCTCCAATGGAAAATTATTTTTAAATAATCTCGAAACTCCTCTTTTAGCAGAAAGTGATACCAAGTTTTTCAGTAAGATCAACAATGATAGAACCTTCGAGTTTGTCATCAAAAAAAACAAGGTGCACTCTCTTATCTTGACAAAAGGTGGCGTTAAGGAAGCGAAAATAAGACTATAGAAAAATAAGCACAGCAGCTAAGAGCTGAGTACCACACGCTGCATTTCCGGTTCGGGATGTCTTATCTGCTTAAAGCTTTTATCTTGCGGAAAGAACGCAGTTGCTTTGAACGCAAGAGAGCTAGCCGCAATCGCTAGCGGCTAGACTAACCGTTAAGCAGAATAATTATCTTAGAAATTATGAAATATGTCAAATAATATATGGTTCACATCTGACCATCATTTCGGTCATAAAAACGTAATCGAATTCTCTAAACGTCCGTTTGCTGATGTTGAGGAGATGAATGAAACGATGATTACAAGATGGAACGAAAAGGTAAAACCTGAAGATACCGTTTATCATATAGGAGACTTCTCCTTAATGTCTTCTGGAAAAACGCGGAAGATAATCCAGCAATTAAACGGCAAAATATGTTTAATAGCGGGAAATCACGAAAGCTCTGCTCGGGATTGCGCAAGCGATTTTGAATGGATTAAGGATTATTACGAACTAACTGTTGATGACCAAGATGCGCATAATGGTAAAAGATTTATAGTTCTGTTCCACTACGCGATGCGGGTTTGGAATGCGAGCCACTACGGAACTTGGCATTTATACGGACACTCGCATGGTGACCTTCCCGACGATCCTAATTCTTTGTCCATCGACGTTGGAGTAGATATTCATAATTTCTATCCTCTTTCTTATGAAGATGTGAAAAAGATTATGTCTTTAAAAACTTGGGTTCCACCATTTGCGCCTCGAAATAAATAGCAAGTCCTGTCGGTAACAGCACCTAAAAAACTCGCTGCATATTCTCGGGATGTTTTTCTAGTCAAGAATATATATCTTGCGGAGACTATGCAGTTGCTTTGGCCGCAAGTTCATCTAGCCGCCGTTGTGAACAAGCACAGAGATCAGGTAAGAACATGATAATGAACACAATTGAAGTTTAGCAATTATTACATCCCGACAATCGTTGGATGCGCCTATATTATTTTTTGCGTTGTCCCTATACCCCATGTCTATATGTACGCCCTTGCGTGGTTTGTTGTAGAGTTACTTACGCCTTTTGAAAACTTTGATAACAATATAGCGTTAAACTTGATCTTTGGAATACTTCCACTTCTTGGATATTATTTGGCAACACGAATTCTTGTACGTTTTGTTTTTGCCGGAATTGCTTCAGTTTTCCTTTTTTCTGCGCTATGTACAATATTTGGAAGCCCATTCGCAGCTGTAATTACTCTCTTTGCGGTCTTAGCAAGTATCGATTTATATTTAGAAACCACGATTGAGGAATAAGTGCCGGGCCACAACAGCAGCGAGTTCTTCCCGCGGTAAATTTTGGCTCGAGACGTTGTTTCTATTCAGTAATAATTATCTTGCCGAAAGTTTGCGGGGATTTACGCCGCAAGTTCATCTAGCCGCAACCGTTGGCTGCAATACAAAATAAACACCTACTGTTATGGATCAAACTGAGATTGAAATAGAGAAATATAAGTCTGCTGTTGGATTGCTTTCATTTGAGACCCAGTTCCTTTGGACAATTTTTTCAGCCTTCCTGGTTGTCCATGCAATTTTTTTAGGGTTTTTGGCCCAAAACGCATTTAAAGATAATGTGCTTTTCGGTTATAATTTGCCCTGTTTTGTATGCGGAATGGTGGGTCTGGTTTTGGTTTTGCCATGGTATGGAACTTTTAAAAGAAACTCTGATTTTTATTTATTACGGATGGCGCAATCTAGGGAGTTAGAACCCACCGGCTGGAAATTGATCGCAGACGTAGGAAGGGATTTTGCAGACGGAAAAAAAGTACAAGTATCTGGTGAAGAACTCAGAATAGGATTTTGGGGTAGATTTTTAAGAAACAATGTTTCGATCCCACTATTAATATGCGTATTCTTTTTGAGCTATTTATTCATTACATTTTCAAGTGGGCCTTGGTACGAAAAAACTGAAAAACAAACAGTTGAATGTCGTAAATAAATGCACTGCCGCCAACACCAGGTTAGGTCCACTCGCTGCTATTTTAGTAGTTAAACATCATCTTTACGAACAATGTTTTATCTTGCGGAGACCGCGCAGCTAATCAAGCCGCAATGGTATCTGCCTGCAACCGTTATGCAACGTTTTTTGTGGAATTTAAAATGATGTTTCCTCTCTTATTGGCGAAGAACGCGCGATGTTTCAAAAATTTTTATCTTGCATGTAGCAACAAATAATTTGAGAGTTATGAAGAATCATTTTTTTGCAATAATTTTAATAGTAGCCGTATTCCAACAGCTAAATGCGCAAAATCCCGTACAGAAAGAGAAATGGCATTGGAACAATACAAAACAAGATACAATTGCTGGTTACACTCAAGTATTAAAGATTGACAATATAATATACATTTCCGGAACCGTGGCGCTCGACCTCTCCGAGAAAGGTATCGAAGATCTCTACAGGGCGTTGGAAGTATCGTTAAGATCTTACGGTGCGACCTTTCAAAATGTTGTAAAGGAAAATCTGTTTACTACCGATATTGAGGCAATGAAAAAGCTTAATCATATCCGTAAAAAGTTTTACAAGAAAGATTATCCGGCAGCAACTTGGACTCAAATTGATCGCCTATACATGGAAGAAGCTAAAGTAGAAGTTGAACTAATTGCTCATTTACCAAAGTAGTAATTGAAGGGTAAAGGTTGCATGACAGCGGCTATTCAGGCTTTTTGCCTTGTTTTTGCCGGAATGATTCATCTACTTACAATGTTTATCTTGCAGAGAGTACGCCGGTTGGCTTTGGCCGCGAGATGTACAAACCCGCAACCGTTAATATCCGATATCAGAATAACTTTTGGAGGCGATAATGGCTTTTGGATACATGAAATTTACATGGAACCGGCTTATTGCTATGTCTACGATGAATTGGAAAAAGCGCAATATCGTTTACAGACAAACTCGATCTGTTTAATTCATTTAAGTTTTATACAACGGGTATTCAGCAGGCATCATATCTTTAGGATCGGGCAATTATATCGTTAGTCAACCCGACAACAGTATGGTTTTAGTGCTTCAGAAGGTAATAAACCAAATTGAAAATAACGGCCAATTTATTTCCGTTAGAATTTTTAACTCTCCTATTATAGCTTTATATCGAGTATGAGTAACGGCGGCTTTATAAGGTCTTTCGGTTGCTACATCCTTTGCCTTTTTTTGCCGGGATGTTTGTTTTACTTAAAATGGTTATCTTGCTAAAAATAGTTAGTTGCTTAGCAAACGTAAGCCGCAACACGTTACTGGAAACCCTACGATGACGGTGCTACTACCAATATGACCACAAAGCATGAGCCTAAAGACCCCAGCACAACAAATTGAGCATAATTTTGGACAACATGAAATCATTGGAGACAATTAATTCAACTCACATTTTAGCTTTAGGCATTTCGCCCAATGAGGGTGACATTGCAATTGTTTCAATAGACAACGCAGGAACCCCAGGAATGCTTAATCAGTTGGTTCTAAAAGATTTTGGTTATTCTGAAAAAGACTTACCACAACCAAAGCAACTGGAATATGCGGGTTTCGCCGCTGTTACAGACAAACAGCGTAAACCAGTTCTCTTTGTTGTTACTGTGGGTAAAGGTGATACACGCGATAATCTTGAAAAGAACCTTTTCAATACTTTAGTTGAGTTTAGGGGATGGTTTAGTGAAAGAAAACTATGGATTCCGTTAATGGGAACTGGTTCGGGAGGGTTGACATTTGAAGAAAGTTATGCTATAACTGTTGCAGTTATCAATCGTTTTCAAAAACAATTTCCAACCGAAACGACAATTTTGCTTTCTGTTCCTAACAGTCCGGAAGGTAAAGAACTAATCAACCAGATTAGCGAACCAAAGACTGAAACAAACTCAAATGTTGAAATTGAAAACTTTGTAAAAACATTTACAGGTAAATTTTATTTGGTTGGTTCAATTTGGAATGGTGACGACCAACAACCAAGATTTTTTCACGAAGGTATCTGGGAAAAAGGGCATGAAGATGACAGCTATTCGGGATTAATAAGTCGAGTCAAAACCAATGATGTTATAATCATTAAGTCAACCTTTCAAGCTAATGGAACAAGTTACCTGAGAATAAAAGCATTTGGTATTGTGACTGGTATTGTAGAGGATGGTTCAACACTTTCTGTTGATTGGAAAATAAAAGATCTTTCTGTTGATGTAGAGAATTTAGGATTTTATAGAAATACGATTCATGAAGCATCGCCAAACGATGTTATCATTATTTTATCAAGAATAGATAAAGACCGTTGGAGAGAACTGATTCCTACTCCACCGGCAAACTCCAAGAAAGAAACTATTGCTGGTTTAGTTAGCGACTCGGACAAGGGAATTGACTATTTAGATATCACAAAGGATGTAAGCGCTTTTGCAAAAGTGGTCTCTGCAAAAAGCTTTGAGCCACCATTAGCCATTGCATTGTTTGGTAAATGGGGTTCAGGCAAGAGCTTCTTTATGCGAAAACTAAAAGAACAAATCAACATACTATCTTCAAACAAAACAGAGGGGATCTATTGTGAAGGCATTGCTCATATTCATTTCAACGCATGGTCTTACATGGATTCAAACTTATGGGCAAGTATCGTTACAAAAATTTTTGAAGAGTTAAACGAATATATTTCAGAGAACAGTAAAACAGACGAGACTAAAAAAGAAATAGAAAAACAGCTGACCAGTCAACTTTCAATTACAAAGGAAGAAATTGGAATACTGGAAAACAAAAGGAATGCAGTAGACGAACAAATTACTTCCCTTGAAGAAAAAAGAAAAGCTATTAGTGACGATCTCGATAAAAAGATCAAACAAGTAAAGACAGATACTATTTGGCAAATTTTAGAAACAGCGGACAGAGAATTTAATGCAAAGGAAAAAATTCTGACTGCACTAGAAGAAAATGATTCTTTCATAAAAACCGAAGCGGAATTAAAAGATATTATACCCGAAAAGTATTGGAGCAACCCTGAAAAAACATACCAACTTGCGAAGTCAAGATTTACATTTCTGAAAGAATTTTTCAGAAAGGATAAAATTCAATCGAACTTAATTTGGCTTGCGGTTATTTTAGCAGTCATTGCTTTTATGCCACTTATCCTTGAAATGCTTTCGCTGGAAATAAGCAAGACGAATTTTCTTGTCCCTCAAGCCGCACTTTCATTGCTCATAACAGGTGGTGCGATTTGGAGAAGGGCTGAAACTGTTTACAATCAATTACAACCAGTTGTTGAATCTTTTTGGAAAGTAAAAGAATCTCACGAAAGCAAGATCAAGGAAGCAAAAGCGAAATTTGACCAAGAAGAAAAAGCATTAAAACTTGAGATTGAAAAAGGAAAATCAGAAGTGCTTTTGATCCAGGAACAAATTCAAAAAGCAGAAACGATTAAAACCGATTTAGATTTTAGAATCAATAATGCTTTTGCAACAGAAGCACTTTACTCATTTATCGACAGGCGTTCAAAAAGTGAGGATTACAAAAAGCATCTTGGCATAATTTCAATAATTCGGAGAGATTTTGAAATACTCAATGACCTGTTCACCAACCACAATCAAGAAGCAGAAAAAATTAAGAGCGCAAAAGAATTCAGGGAAAAATTCAAAAAACCACTTGAGAGGATAATTCTCTACATTGACGACTTAGACCGTTGCCCGGAAGAAAATGTAGTGCAAGTTTTAGAAGCCGTAAATTTATTGATGGCGTTCCCTTTGTTTGTAGTTGTTGTGGGAGTGGATTCCCGTTGGGTTAAAAATTCTTTAATAAAAAAACATGCGCTTCAATTTACAGGCAAACTAAATGCCAACGAAGCACTCGACATCAATCTTGAAATGATCGAACCTTCAAATTACTTGGAGAAAATATTTCAAGTCCCATTTCATTTAAAGGATGCAAAGGATACAAGTGTGAAAGAGATGATTAAAAAATTGGCCCAAAGCAAAGCAAAAGTTTCAAGTTACGCCAAAGACGAATATGTTGAGGAACGGCCCTTAGTGAACCCGAAAACGGAAAATAGATCTTCAATTATAAACCCTACTCCAAGCAATATAGCTGACACTGTTCCTATTAACAAACCTGAAGCGTTGATATTGACAGACGAGGAAATATCATTGATGCAAGACATGTCGGAAGTGATTGGCAATAATCCAAGAGCAGTAAAACGTTTTGTCAATATCTATAGAATCATAAAAGCACACGAGGAATTTGACTACGAAGCTGATTCGACTAATCAAGAACTTTCAGCAATCTTGTTTTTGCTTGCTTTACCATTAGGCGACTATAGAAAACTTCTGCCATCATTTGAAGCATACATTCAAGACGAAGAAAATAGTTTGAAGCAACTTGCACTTTATATGCGACCTGTCCACAAGGTTGACGACCTGGATAATTTGAAGCACCAGTTGGATATTACACTTTCAGTCAAACAAAGTTTCGGAATTCTACAAAGGACACCTGTCGGAATTCTTAAAAAACACAACGCTTTCATCAGAAGATTTACATTTAAGCAATTATAAGTATCAGATTGAGTGACAGAAGCGCATGCGGTAACAGCGGCTATTCGGGCTTTTTGCCTTATTTTGCCGAAATGCTTTATCTACTTAAAATAGGTATCTTGCCAAAAATACTCAGTTGCTTTGGCCGCAACCTCGCTAGCCGCAACACGTTGGGCGAAATTTTATAAAAACCAGATGAAGAAGCATTTTATTATTATTTTTATTTTAGTTCTTTCCATATTTAAAGTCGAAGGACAAGTCTCAAAAGATTCTGAACTCTTCATTTCGATGAAAAAGCAGGACAGTATATTTTTCGAACGTGGCTTTAACCGGTGTGATTTTGACTACTTGGAGAAGTCTGTCCACAAAGATTTTATCTTTTACCATGATCAGGCCGGAATCCAAAATCTAAAAGCTTTTCTTGAAAAGACTAAAACCAATATTTGTTCGGACCCACAAAATAAGCCGATACGAAAAGTTTTGCCGGAAAGTCTCGAAGTATATCCGCTTTACAATAATGGAGTGTTATACGGTGTAATTCAAAGTGGTGAGCATCAGTTTTACCTAAGACAGCCTGGGAAAAGTGACCTATTTACGAGTACTGCGAAATTTACTCACATATATTTATTAGATAACGGGAACTGGATACTTAAAGAAGTTCTGAGTTTTGACCATAAAACTCCCTAAAGACTTCACCCGACACCAGCTACAGTATGCTCGCTGCATTTTAGTGTCCGGATGTTGTTGCTAATCAAGAATAATTCTCTTGCAGATAGTATGCAGGTATTTTGGCCGCAAACATACCTAGGCGCAACGGTTATGCGCTACTTTGCCACCACAGTTATAAATGTACATTATCAATAACACGTCGCTATGTTAAAAAACAAGGTACTTCGTATGGACAACGTCGGCATCGTTGTAGAATCCCTCGATGACGCCATCGCATTTTTCACGGAAGTTGGCTTAACTCTCGAAGGACGCGCAACGATCGAAGGAGAATGGGCAGGTCGCGTGACCGGCCTGGGTTCGCAAAACGTAGAAATTGCTATGATGGTCACGCCTGACGGTCACAGCCGGCTCGAACTTTCGAAATTTGTGAAGCCGGGAAATATCTCAGATCATAGAAGCGCGCCAGTGAATTCTTTGGGATATTTACGAGTCATGTTTACAGTAGAAAACATTGACGAAATGGTATCTAGACTTATCCAGCATGGCGCCCAACTTGTTGGAGAAATAGTTCAGTATGAAAACTCATATCGGCTGTGCTACATCCGCGGAACTGAAGGCATTTTAATTGGCTTGGCGGAACAACTCAAAAATAATTGATTTATTCAGATAGTAAAAGCAGCACATAACCCCAGGCAGAATACATCGCTGCATTTTCTTCCCTGGAAGCGGCTTCTAACTAATATTATTTATCTTGCGGAGCGTACGCAGGTATATACGCCGCAACAGAGTTACCGGCAAACCGTTGTGCACATTATCTAAACTATGAACCCATTTATCACCCTAATAGTAACATTGCTTGTTCTTCCTGTTCCAAGTCAAGATACGACGGTACATTTCGACTCTGAAATAACTTATACCTGGACGATCGGCAAACGGTATGGTTTATCTCTAAGGACTATCCTGTTGTAATGATATTTGAAAATGTAACATTGGATAAAGCGTTTTCGTTCTGGCGACGGAAGACTGCCTCCACTTGCTCTTAACGCGGAAAATGAAGTTGAACTAAACGCCATAGAGTTAAAAAAAGAAAAAGACGAACAAAAGATCGGCCAGCTTAAATGAATCTGATATGAAATTTATACTTGCTATTTGTATTATTTGGTTAATTGGAAGTTCAGAGGAAAATTATAGGATTCAGGGAGTGCAGATAAATTGCAGTACAAACCATTATGACTCTCAGGAAAGATATATTGAACTAAAGCAAAACAACGCTTTAGTACGAAAGGATATCAAGACCAAGCATGGAAAATTTGTAATAGACAATCTTGCGCCGGGCCATTATGTCTTGAAATATAAGAATAAGTTTGGGCAAATATGTTCACGAGAAATTATTTTGAATAAAAGCAAAACGTATAAAGTCCAACTTTGCACTGACCAGTTCATGGATCTAAAGGAATCAACTTATTTTGACACCATTAAAAATGATACACTTTTTTTAGAATTCAGGTCATCAGGTTGCTTCCATACTTTGAAGGAAAACATTAAATTTTTCAAAAACAACTCAAATCTTACTGCACAACTACATGATGAAAATGGAGAAATGACGGAAGTAATATTAAATAAAACTTCAATAGAAGCTGTGTCGCTTTTCATGCGGAAACTATATAGTTTTCAGGATGCTATGGGTGGATGTACAACCGCGGAAACCTATATTCTACGAATGAAAGATAGGGATGACCTGTTAGTTAGAGACCGAACTTGCGAGTGGAAGGGTTATGATGAGTTAAGAATGCAACTTTTCAATAAATAAGCCGGCCGCTAACAGCAGCTACAGTATATTCACTGCTTTTTCAGTTCCGGATGATGTTTCTAATCCATAATTATCTTACGGAAAGTACGCAGCTGATCCGGTCGCAATGTCATCTGCCTGCAACCGTTGGCGACTATGCTTGAAGAATGGGTAAAACTGGCATTCTAACAAATTAGATGTAAATTTGATGCATGGTTTCTATTATAAAAGCAACTGCAGATAATTATCAATCGATAAGCAAGATCGGAAATATTTCGGTGGCGGAAGCTCACAGAGGTAGCTGTCCTGATGAAGACCTAAATGACTATCTTCAGAGGAACTATAATGATGAAGCAATCTTCAGAGAGATAGGTGATCCCGATAATCTTTACAACATTATATATTATGACAAAACGGCTATCGGTTTTTCCAAACTTATACTAAATGCTAAGCATGCGAACATTTCTGAAGAAAACGTAGCTAAGCTTGACAGGATTTATTTGCTGAACGAATTTCAGGGATTAAAACTTGGCTATGAACTATTGAGATACAATGTTGATCTTGCCAAATTAAATGACCAGGCAGGAATTTGGTTGTATACGTGGATCGGAAATGAGAAAGCCATACGATTCTACGCAAAGTGCGGCTTCAAAATTATAGGAAGTCACCGGTTTTACGTTACTGAAACATCATCAAACGTAAATCATCAAGTGTTCCTGGAGTTTTCGGGGCCAAACCATAAATAGCACAATCGCCAACAGCAGCTACAGTAAGCGCACTGCTTTTTTGGTTCAGTATGGTTTCTGATCAGCAGTAACCATCTTGCGGGAAGTACGCAGGTATTTCGAACGCCACATTATATGCCTGCAATATGTTAGCCGTAATTTTAAAACATAGGTACGTCGGGATATACTATTTTTTGCATACTTTCGTTTAATTAATAAATTATTTTATCAAATGATACAGACTGAAAGAACTACTACTGAACATTACGATACACTTTTGGATATTTTAGGTAGGAAATACATAAAGTCTAAGATTGAAAGTCCATATGATTTTATAAATATTGCGACAAAAGGCGTGAATGCGAATGTCATAGTCAATTTTCGAAAACATTTCAATCTCCCACGTCACACAGCAGCTGAAATGTTAAATATTTCTGCACCTACGATCTATCGTTGGGTTAAGGAAGATAAGAAACTTGAGAGGAACTTTTCTGTACAATTATTCGAACTTGCAGATTTATTTTTATATGGAAATGAGGTTTTTGGAAACCAAGCTAATTTTTTTAAATGGTTGGAAATCCCAAATACTGCATTAGGAGGATTAGAGCCAAAAGAATTATTAGAAATACCCAACGGAATTTCTAAAGTTAGAGATTTGCTTGGACGAATTGAATATGGCGTATATAGTTAGGTAAATGGAAGTTTATAGGATCACAAAAAGAAAACACGCATCTGACATCCTTGGAACTGGAGCGGCATTATATCCGGGCCGATGGAACCAAAAAGGAACAGCTGTTCTTTATACCGGCGAATCAATTGAAATTGCGTTACTTGAAAATGTTGTACATGCTCCGCCGATGATTATTCCCGAATTGGATATTTTAACTTTAGATATCCCGGAAGATTCAATATTAGAATTAAAAATTTCCGATCTGCCGATCAATTGGCAGAATTATCCAGCTCCAACAATTTTATCCGAAATTGGTAAAGAGTGGATAGACAAAGGGGTTGCAGTTGCACTGAAAGTTCCAAGTTGTATAATACCAAGCTCGAACAATTATATATTAAATTGTCAACACCGCCATTACAGTAAAGTAAGAGTCGTCAACCATACGGCATTTTATTTTGATCCTCGACTAAAGAAATAAAAACCACGCCTAACAGCAGGTCTCATCCACTCCTGTTTTCTACAAGTTGAAACATCTTTCACGAAGAAAGTGCTATCTTACCGCAAGTACCCAGGCCCTTTGAGCGTGGGATGTACGAACCCATAACCGTTACCCGCCAGGCTAAAGACCAGGTGCAATCATAATGTTTTGCTCAATTATACCTTTTCGATGCTCATTCGGTTATCTTTAGAAAAATATAAAAAAATGTCAAATAAAAACAAAAAGCAATTTGGTGTCTGGATGGATTCGCATAATGCAGTAATCGTTGGTAATGAAAATGATGCAAGTGGAGAATTTACTGTGATTGGGCACGTCAAAAATCAAGGCGCCGAAAACAACTCCAGCGAAAACTCCTCGAATAACCAAGAGATTGCCTTAACGCAAAAGTTCTTTAAAGAGATCGCGAGCAAAATGCCGAACATAGATGAAATACATTTAACCGGAACAGGACAAATCCAGGAACAGTTCAAAAAATTTCTCGGCGAAACTCCACAGTATAAAAACGCAGAAGCGACAGAAAGCACGTCGAATAAAATGAGCGATGAAAGTCTTGCGATATTTATCAAGAATCACTTCAATTAGAACTTTCTTTATCGAGAATCCAAACCGCCAGCACATGTTGGCGGTTTTTTTTGGCTTAATTGGTTCTCACAGCGTCAGCCGGTAACAACAGGTTTGGTCCACTCGCTCCTATTTCTGGTTTGAGCCAGTTGCTGTAATTTGAGCAACGGAAGCATTATCTTCACAAGAATAATTATCTTGCGCAATGTACGCAGCTGATCCGGTCGGAATGTTACTGTGTGCAACCGTTATAGTTCGTTAAAAAAGTACCAACATTCAAACTATATCTTATGCTAAAGAAAATTTTGATTGGGATTGGCATTTTTGTAGGATTTCTGATTTTAACTGGTGCGTTTGGTGTTTATTATTTTTATCCAAGTGAGGACAAGATATTAAATTTCATTAAGGACAATCCAAAGAGAGCCGCTGTTTTGCTCGTGCGAAACGATACCGTCTTAGCGAGCCAGAATACAAAAAAAGTTATGCCACTTGCAAGCACCGTAAAAATTATTCTGGCAATTGAGTATGCTGAACAGAGTGCAAACGGATCAATAAATCCGGATGAACTGATTTCTCTGCAAGACTTGGATAAATTTTACGTGCCAGATACAGACGGTGGCGCCCATTCAACTTGGTTGAGATCAGTCGCTGCAAAGATAGCAAACGGTAAGATCAGCATCCGGGAAATTGCGAAAGGAATGATTAGATACAGTTCTAATGCAGATACGGAATGGCTCCTTAACCGCCTTGGAGGTGATAACGTCAATAATCGTCTTACCAGGCTAGGCTTAAAACAACACACAAAAATTTACAACATCGTTTCTGCGATGTTCGTGGGCAAAGCGCTTTTTCCAAACTTGAAAGGAAAAGAACTTCAAGCAAAGCTTTTACAGACAAGCATGGAAAAGTACATCCAGACCACTGATCAAATACACCAAAAGCTTCTTATTGATTCTTCATACAAAGAACGAATTGGGGAATTTGACTTGGGAATTCAAAAGATATGGTCTGATAGATTGCCTTCATCAACTGTTGAAGATTACGTCTCGGTAATGAGGAAAATAAACAGCCGCACCTATTTCAGAAAAGATACCCAAGCACATCTGGATGAAGTAATGGAGTATATTCTTGAGAATCCAAATAACAGAAAATGGTTAGAACACAGTGGGATGAAAGGGGGTTCGACCGCGTTTGTGTTGACGAAAGCGTTATATGCTACAGACAAAAAAGGTAACAAAACAGAAATGGCTTATTTTCTAAACGAACTTTCTACCCTTGAGATGTTAAATTTACAGACCTCGATGAACGAATTTGAACTGAAAATATTAACTAACCTGGACTTCCGTAAAAAAATGAACAGTGAGTTTAAATCGAAATGAATGGTTAATGGGTTTTCAAGGAAAATCAGTGGAATTTTTTGGCCAAGGTACTATTCACCTTAAACAATTCCGTTTATATTGTTCTCTTCGGGCTTTTTGTTTATTGGGAATTCTATAATATTACCATTAGCTGAAAATAAATAGGAAAGGATGAAAAAGGCATATAACCGCAGCTACAGTATGTTCGCTGCTTCTCGGGTTCCGGATGTTGTTTCTAATCCGTCATAATTATTTGTGGAGCGTACGCAGTTATCCAGAACGCAATGTTACATGCCCGTACTACTACCATTGATAACAAATAAATCTTACTTCTAAAATTACAGTAAATCAAAACACACATTACAATTTCGGTTTTGCAGATGAATTTCCATAGTTAACAAATTACTTTTGTTGCAGGTAAAATAAACCATGACTTTTGAATCAAGTTAATTATTTAATATTTTATGAAAAAGTCGATTGTTCTGGTTATTCACATAGGATTTTGGTTCTCTTATTTTTTATTGCTATTTATCATTATTGCAGCTGCTACTCATGACTTAACTGCAGGGCCAAGTTTGGGATACATCATTAAAGTCGGCTTCCCTTTTGTTGTAGTTCCTTCGTTACTCACGTTTTATCTATTTTATTTTTTTCTTTTTCCAAAGTATATTCAAACCCGAAAAATAGGACGTTCGTTTTTATATGGTGTTCTCATTTCTATTTGTTCGGCTTTAGTTTCAGGATTACTGATACGTGTATTATTTGGCGCGGAATTTATGTTTAGAGGAGGTTATACCAGCTTTATTGCTGAAACTGCCTCAATCGCACTTGCCGCATTTATTGTGGGTATTGTCAGCCTGTTAATTAAAGGGTTTATTACCTGGTATGATGAAATAAAATTAAAGGAAGATCTAAATCTTAAAAACCACCAAGTTGAATTGGCGTTAGTAAAATTGCAATTGGATCCTCATTTTTTGTTCAATACGATTAATAATATTGACGTATTAATACTTAAATCTCCAAAACTCGCTTCTGAATATCTTAACAAATTATCTGATATCCTTAGATTTATGCTGTTTGAAACAAAAACTGATAAAATAGCCTTATCCAAAGAAATAGAATACATATGGAAATACATTGCGTTACAGAAAATAAGAACATCAAACGACAACTTTGTGGGTTTTACAATAAATGGGGATACGTCCAACAAGACCATACCATCAATGCTTTTGATCCCTTTTGTTGAAAATGCCTTTAAACACATAAGCAACAAAAAAATGGAAAATGCAATAACATTATCTTTGTCCATAGACAATGAAAAAATAATCTTTAAATGTGAAAATAAATTCAGTGAAAGTAACACCTCTCTTGCAGAATTTAATGGTATAGGAAATGATCTAATCAGGAAAAGAATTGCACTCTTATATCCAAAGAAACACACCCTACGGATAACAGATCAAAACAATATATATAAAGTAGAAATGGTCTTATTAAATGATTAAGTTTTCTTGTATAATAATCGAAGACGAACCTTTAGCTCTGGATAGAACTAAAGGATTTGTCATGAAAATACCTTTTCTGAATCTACTGAGTACTTTTGACAATGCGCTTGATGGCTTAGCTTGCTTAAAATCTAATAAAGTTGATTTACTTTTTTTAGATATTAATATGGATGAATTGTCAGGTATCGAATTACTGGAAAGTACGAAAATAGATTGCCCTGTAATTATTACCACAGCCTATTCCGAATATGCTTTAAAAGGTTATGAACTCAATGTCTGCGACTATCTGTTAAAACCTTTTACTTTCGAGCGTTTTTTACAGGCTGTTAGCAAAATTCAGGATAGCAAAGCAATGGCTTCGGCCAATGAATTGGATTCAAAATTTATTTTCATAAAAACAGAGAGTCGATTAGAAAAAATCAATGTCGACGAAATTCTTTTTATTGAAGGAATGAGAGATTACAGAAGAATCCACACCATCAGTAAAAGAATTATGACCCTTCAAAACTTCACGGAATTAGAGCGACTTCTTCCGGCAAGATTAATATGCAGAGTTCACAAATCATACATGGTGGCTATTAGCAAAATAGATGAAATTGAGCGAAGCAGAATTAAAATCTCAAAACAAATAATTCCGATTTCTGAGACCTACAGAAATCATTTCTTCTCGCAGCTTAACAGCTAAATGTACTTATTCCTTAAAGTTCTAGACCAGTTTCCATTTTGCAGATGAAAACATGGAGCTTGCATAATTTAGTTTCATAACAGCGTTCCACGTTTCACCTTTGTTTCATATAAATTAAAAACCTTTTAAATGAAACAAATCACATTATGCTGTTCAGCACTGTTTATTACTTTTTCGGCTATAGGTCAGAAAACAAAGAATGATATCGGAAACTTATTTTCAGAATGGAACAACGCAAATGGTCCCGGAGGTGTCGTTTTAGTAACTCACAAAAACCAAATTGTTTTTTCAAATGCGTATGGTTTAGCAAATATCACATATGGTGTTCCAGTCGATACCGAAACATTGTTCAACATAGGATCATTATCGAAACAATTTACGGCAATGGCAATTGTCTTATTGCAACTCGAAGGAAAGCTTTCTGTTGATGATGAAATACAAAAGTACTTACCAGAAATGCCCTACTTCGATAAACCAATTACCATTCGACACTTATTGCATCATACCAGTGGATTAAGAAGTTCACCGGAATTATTTGGCCTTGCAGGATGGAGAGATGGTGACGCGATTACAA
Organism: Flavobacterium sp.; assembly: GCA_036386895.1. Classification (GTDB taxonomy): domain Bacteria; phylum Bacteroidota; class Bacteroidia; order Flavobacteriales; family Flavobacteriaceae; genus Flavobacterium. The sequence continues at coordinate 77,904 of DASVUR010000004.1, read as the reverse complement.
ACGATGATGTTTACAGGTATCTGGCGAAGCAAGTCGATCTAAACTTTGAAGCAGGTTCAGAGTATATGTACTCTAATTCCGGATACATATTGCTTGCCAAAATTATAGAAAACGTAACGAAGCAAGATTTTAAAAACTGGTTAAGGGAGAAGATATTCCAGCCGTTTCAAATGAATTCGACCTTTATTGAAGAAGATCATGCCGCAATAGTTTCAAAAATAGCCTCATCTTATACTCAAACAGGCCCTGCCGCTTATAAAAATATAGAAAACTATGACTTAACCTTTGGCGCATCCAATGTATATACAACAGGCGCTGATTTATTAAAATGGACGAAGAGCTTTCAGGAAGCTCCTAAAGAATGGAAAAGCGCATTCGCGTTGCTGGAAACCTTAGATGATTTAAACTCCGGAAAGAAAAACAATTACGCTTTTGGAATTGTAGTGGATGATTTTTTTGGAAATCGCAGAATCCAACACACAGGTGGTATAGCAGGCTTTCAATCAATAATGTATTGTTACCCTGATGAAGATCTGGAAATTGTTATACTTTCAAATTTTACATCGAATCAGCTAGATAAAATTGCCGATCAGATAAGTCAGCTGTTCTTGGAAAACAAGTCAATTGTAACAAGGAATGAGGTTACTTCAAACCCCGTTAAACTTAACGCCGGAATTTTAAAGAAACATGAAGGTATGTATTGGAATGACACCGATAATTATTCACGCAAAATTTATCTGGAAGGAGATGTGTTATGGTACCTGAGAAGTAATAATAAAAAATCCCCTCTAATTCCTGTATCTGAAACCGAGTTTCAAATGGGAGGAATAGATGAAACTATCCGGATAAAATTTGAAGATCGTTCAAATAAAATGCAATTGATCTCAAGCGATAGTTCAATCGAATTTGAAAAATATGAAGATAAGGCCACCACTATCGAAGAGTTGACATCCTATACAGGAAAATATTACAGTCCTGAATTAGAAACCTCATATACAATAAGCCTAAAAGAGGGCCAACTATATGGATATCATAGCCGTTTCGGGGAATTTGAAATAAACATCTTGAAAAAAGATGTTTTGAGTTGGTCAGGAATGTTAATTTCGAAATACGTAAGGGATAAAAATGGAAAAGCGCTTGGTATGAAAATCACCATGAACAGAATTCGAAATTTGTGGTTTGAAAAGAGATAGTATCACAGATACAGCCGATGGATTAGTTGCTGATTTTTTGCAGAAGTGCTACGGTACTCTTCGTAATCATAGATGTTACAATAGTGTAGTGTTGCCCGTAGTCACCGGGAAAATAAAAGCCCAGCCGCAGGCAGATGAAATCGCTGCATATTCTTGTCGCGAACCGGATGCAGAAAATATTCGTAAGTCTGACGTGTTTTAAAAAAACTACATTAATAGCAGGTAAGTATGCTTGTAACTTTCTCTGTTCTGGATGTTGGTCATAATTCAGGAAGTTATTCTATAGAAAACACAGGTAGTTACTGCCGCGGGAGAACTACCCGGAAAACGTTAGCGCCATAGTTGGAGCGACCTGCCAAACCGGCAATCCAATCCGCTTGAACAATTGATAAAAAAAGTGAACCCAAATTTGCGAAACCGATAAGTTGCACATATATTTGCAACCGAATAGTTTCATAAATTCAATCCAAATTGAGAAGAGACGTTTTTCAGGCCATAGCAGACCCGACAAGAAGGGCAATAATCGGACTGGTTGCTTTGCAGGCCATGAGCCCAAACGCCATTGCCGAACACTTTCACACAACGCGACAAGCGGTTTCCAAACATTTACGCATCCTGACTGAATGCGAACTTGTGAAACAGGAACAACAAGGTAGAGAAATCTATTATTCTCTTCAAATTGAAAAAATGAAAGAAATAGAAAAATGGTTAGAACAATTTAAAAAGATTTGGGAAGCTAAATTCAATCAATTAGACGAAGTATTAACAACAATTAAAAGACAGAACAAATGAAAAACAACTTGCTATTTGACTTTACCGTTGACAAAACAAACAACTCGGTATTGGTCAACAGAGAATTTGCAGCCGAACTTCCATTAGTTTGGGACGCATTTACAAAACAAGAAATCCTTGACCAATGGTGGGCACCAAAGCCCTGGGAATCCAGAACAAAGTTTATGGATTTCAGAGTCGGTGGACGAAGATTTTATGCAATGGTGAGCCCTGAAGGTCAAGAACATTGGTCGATTCAGGATTATACTTCGATTAGTCCGAAAACTAATTTTAAGTTTTTTAATGCTTTTGCCGACAAAGATGAAAACCCTGCATTGCCGGGTTCCAACTGGGATTTGAGTTTCAGCGAACAAAACGGAACAACAAAAGTCAGCATCATTATTTACAATGAATCCCTCGCTCGCATGGAGAAGATGATTGAAATGGGCTTTCAGGAAGGATTTACTATGACATTGAATGAACTGGAAACTTTATTATTAACCTTAAAAAAGTAAGACAATAGAGATGATCCCCATTCATTGCATTTAAAGCCTCTGGAATAGAAACTTTTAAGCCTGAAGATCCAGTCGTAACTACGTCTTGTTCCAGCCAAACTCGAAAGTGGATTCAGCATAAACATAGGTTTATGCTATGACGTTACAGGCAAATTCTTTGCTAATGTTCAATACGATTTTATAAAACTTTCGGTTGAAGATGAAGTTCCTGACCCGAAGCGATATCAAAAAATTTATACTCAACGTTAGCGTCACAGGCCCTGACGCCTCAGATGTCAGGAAGTTGATACAGAAAACCTAACTCATAACAACAATGGCAAAATTATTAGATAAAATAGTAGTCGTAGATATTGAAGCAACATGTTGGGAAGGAAAACTACCCGTCGGAATGTACAATGATATAATCGAGATCGGAATTTGCCTTCTGGATGTCGAAACAGGAGAAATTTCTGAGAATCGCGGAATTTTAATCAAGCCCGAGCGTTCATCTGTAAGTCCATTTTGCACCCAATTAACGACGATCACACAGGAAATGCTGGACGCCGATGGGATCTCGTTTAAAGAGGCTTTAAATATTTTAAGAAAAGACTTCAGTACATCGAGTCGTGCCTGGGCAAGCTTTGGCGCTTATGATATGAAGCAATTTCAACGACAGTGCTCAGATCTTGGCTATCCTTATCCTTTTGGTCCTTCACACCTAAATGTAAAAACGTTATTCGCGTTGAAAAATAAGTTTAAACACGAAACCGGAATGGCCGGTGCGCTGGAATTCTACAATATTCCACTGGAAGGTACGCATCACCGGGGAGTCGACGACGCGAAAAACATCGCGAAAATAGTACATCGCATACTACATTAACGAGACTGGCAACACACTTCGTTTGTTGGACAACGCTAAATATGACAATGGCAATAGACGCGGTCAACGTTACTTCTTGCCTATTGATTGTAAAAAGGCATCCCGGAACTGCAATCCAACCGGTACCTCAAACTTACCAATCATAACCGTAGTATTTTTGACTGCAGTTATATGTTTTCTAGAAACTAAGAAAGAGCGATGGACACGTAAAAAATCGTCACTTTCTTTTAGTAACTCCTGTTCCATTTTTGAGAAGGTAACCAACGGTTTAAGAACAATGCCAGTACTCAGGATCACCTTGGTGTAGTTTTTCATTGCTTCGCAATACTGGATTTCGCTCAAACCTACCGGATAACTCATCCCTTCCGATTTAATGTAAACCGTTTTATCAGGGTGTACCGTTTCGATTATCGGATTTGTTGCCGCCCTAATGCTATCGATCGCTTTAAAAACAGCAACTGCAAATCGTTCAAACGAAAATGGCTTTACCAGATAATCGATCGCATTCACTTCATAACTAGCTACGGCATATTCAGAATAAGCTGTTGTAAAAATTATCTTAATATCATTTTTTACCATTTTAGCCATCGCCAACCCCGTAAGATTCGGCATATTAATATCCAAAAAGAGAATCTTAACCGAACTATCCCGCGAGATAATTTCCAAAGCTTCAATTGCATTTTTACATTCACCCGCGTTTTCAAGAAATGTGATCTGTGCTACATAACCCGCAATAATTTTTCTGGCTATTGGCTCGTCGTCGACAATAATAGAGCGGTACTTCTGAGTGTTTTCCATTACTTTAAATGAAGAATTAGCGTCACGTTGTAGAACCTTTCCTCTTTATGGAGACTCAAAACATGCTTTTCATTAGGATAAATGGCACTCAATCTTTTTTTGGCATTCTCCAGTCCAATACCCTTTTCAGTGCCGAAACTATTCTGAGCATTTGAATTATAATTGTTTTTTACCTTCAAGGTTAAGATCCCATCCTTCGAAACAGTAATGCATACGGCAATAAAAACAGGCTCATCTACAATATTTCTGGCATGCTTAAACGCATTCTCTATGAATATGATAAACAATAATGGAGCGATCTGATACTTTTCAGGTTCCATTACACCAACATCAAACTGAATATCCAGATTCGATTCCAGGCGGATCTTCTCTAACTCGATATAGTTTCTCAAATATTCTATTTCATCTTTTAACGGCACTTTTTCCTGTTGGGTTTCATATAGGGAGTATCGCAACAGATCGGAAAGGCGAATCATCAGATCGGGTAACTTTTTAGAATTCTCAACCGCTAGTCCGTAAAAATTATTCATGGTATTGAACAAAAAATGCGGCGATATTTGGGCCTTCAAGTTCTCTAATTCAAAATGCAATTGCAGCTTCTGTTGCTGGTTTTGATGGTATTGCAGTATAAAATTATCCTTTAGATATTTGAACACCACTACAAAAATATAGAATAAAAAGTAGGTTGGAAGATTGCTCAAAATCATCTCGTCCAGTTTTGAGTTAGCTATACCGGGTACCGAGTGCATCATTACTTTCATTAAAAAACTTCGCAAGATCACAAACGATACCCAAAGGACCGCGCCTGTACACAGGAAAATAAAATATTGCTTTTTGGGGACCAATTGTTTGTACAAAAGCAAAGTCAGATAAACGAATGCAACGAAAAACAAATCCGAAACCAACATAAAATTTATAAAGTTCGGATAGTACAAGACGGTTATGTAGTAATTTCTCAGAACGTATAAAACATAAAAGATCCAAAAGCCGCAATGCCAAGCCCAACGGTTTTCGACAAGGAATTTGCTGATATCTGATCTTTCCGTTTTCATATAGATCAAAAGTGGTTCTTTTTTTACTAAGTCGCAAGTAGGTTCGGACGAACAGGCCATTTCAATGATGAAACGGGAATTTAGTTAGTTGGTCAGCATTTTTTACTGTCTGCTTCAAAAATAACGTATACGTACCACGGTGTATTATATAAAAAACTGAGATGCATAACTTCGATTTTCGTAACCCATTAAACATTAGAAATCATGAAGAAAGTATTACTTATCGCTGTTTTGTTATGTACGTTTTCGCATGCGATTGCTTTTTCTTTTAAAGAAAACCCGGCGGTCGCCTTAAAGGAAAATTTATTGTTCACTGCAACCCTGGATGGCCAGCAAGCCATTCCCGCAGTATCAACTTCGGCCAAAGGAGTGGGCAGTTTTATGCTTAACAAAAACCGAGACGCCATATCTGTTAATATTAGTTTTGCAATGTTGAGCGGCACTCCAGTCAATGTTAGTATTTATCACGGCGCCGAAGGGACCAGCGGTACTCTTTTTCTGGATCTGACACCGTATATTGGCGGCAGTAAAGTTATCACCACAATTACCGGAACAAACGTCACGGCTAACTTGGCCAGATATTTCAACGATGAGCTATATGTGGTTGTAACAACCGCGGCAAACCCGAGTGGAGAAATCCGCGGACAAATTAAGCTGGAAACCGATCTGAATTTTGTAGCCGATCTAAATGGTATGGAAACAATACCGATGATAATGGTCAGCGATGCTTATGGTCTGGGCTCATTTGGTTTGTCTATGGACAATAGCGCATTACATTTCAAAGTTATCTGCCAAGGTTTGACAGGAGCCATTACCAGCGCGAAACTATATTCGGGCACAATAGGAATGGTTGGTGTAGAAGTGGCGGATTTATCTTCTTTTATCAGCGGTAAGGTAATTACAGGAAGCATCGCTCCGTCGCCTTCATTGCTGAGCAGTCTACTAATCGGAGAAGTTTATTTAAATATTACAACCGCTGAATCTCCAACGGGTGAACTGAGATCACAATTGATCAACTACAAAGGCCTTACGTTTGACGGAATACTAAATGGTTCACAGATGGTTCCGCCAGTCTCGACGCCGGCTCAAGGAGTTTGTGTGATCCGTTTCAGCCCTAATTTAACGACCATGTACTACGACATCGTTGTTGACGGAGTGGCCTCAACAATAGATTATTCGCATCTGCATATTGGTGACTTTGGCCAGCCGTATAACAGTTCCTCATTTCAGGTCGACTTCACTACTAGTATTAATGGCAATAGAATCAGCGGAACAAAAACGAATATCAGTGCGATAAACAAAGACCGGCTTTTGAAGAGCAACTTAGCGCTCCTGATCCATACTGCAGATTATCCTCAAGGCGAAATCAGGTCGCAGGTTGTTCGGTATGCCCGCGAAGGCTTTACGATAAACATGGAGGGACAACAAGTTGTGCCGGCTGTTGCAAGTGCTGCCTATGGCTCCGGAATTGTGTCGGTTAGTAGGGATCAGCAGAATGCGCATTACAATTGGGTTGTTGGAAATTTGACCGCTCCACCTACTGATAGTCATTTCAAAAATAACGTTGTGGGACAAAATGGAGCTGTAATTTATCATATGGGAACGGCAATGACCGTTGTGGGGAACAATGCCGCAGCAAATGGCTTTTGGAAAAGTTCTGACTCCACTCCATTTCTTAACATCCATTCTGCCCAGTTTTCGGCCGACAGCGTTTATTTGGATGTTCAGAACAGCGCCTTTCCTGATGGCGAAATCAGAGGCCAGGTTTTAGATGATTATGTGACCTACTCCTTGGCCAACAAGAAATTTTCGAACTTTGATCTTCTTGTTTATCCGAATCCGTCCGAAGGAAAAATAACGATAACTATGCCCGGATTCCAAGATTCAAAAGCTAAAATTGAAGTCTTCGACCTGCTGGGACGCATCACTTTTAGCAACGAGCATTCGAACATCGGATCATCCGACATGCAGCTAGATTTGAGTTCGCTATCGAAGGGAAATTATATTCTGAAGGTTTCAGGCGATAACCAATCCACAGCTAGAAGAATCATTTTAAATTAAGACGAAGCCCCTGTAGCGACACCAAAGGTTACGCCTAATGGATGGTGATTAAAATAGAATGAGCCCAATATCGTATTGAACTCATTCTATTTTTTCATTTCGAAAAAAACACATCCCACAGGCGATCGGCTACTGGTCCTGTTGAAGGCGGTAAAATACCTTAGAGCCTACTAAATTCTAAAAATCTATTTGACACGGGGTGCGAACAATAGCAAGACGTTACCCGCCATTATTTACGATAAGCTCCTCATGGGCAATCTCTATAGTGTCGACCGCTACCTCATTACCATCAGATTTCAAGTCAGTTCCCGTAATTTTAGTGATCCAGGCGTTGGCCAGTTTCCACTGCATGGTAATATTTCCGCTTTCATCGAGCAACTTTATGACTACCGTGTGTCGTTCGAGCGTGTTGTTAACAATAGACGCATGCCAGTGCCAAAAGATATTGTCGTTAACAAAGATGCCTCTTTTCATAGTAACGTTACCATACTTGGTGATGCCGGGCATTTTTATTGTAGAGAGAATCGGACTATTGCCATGTCGGTACTCGATAACCTGGTTTTCTACATCCAATCCGCTCACTTCCTGAAAAGCTAATCCTGTCAACGCGGTTCCAAGATCTACTTCAAACCGAAATTTCGGCATCGGCCATGTTGCTCCTTCTTTACTTCCATCATTTGGCATACTATTTTTGCTCCTGGAGTTTAGGGGTAAGAGATTATACAGAAACAGCGCAAGATAGTAAAGCGTATGCAAATAAAGAAGCGTTGGTTGCCGAAGATTCTGCTAACCTGCAAACCTCGTCCTGGCAGCGAATAGCTTTGGGAGCGCTAACTATTTCAAAATGAAACTTCTTCTATTCTTCGCACGTGCATGACGGAGCGCCGTATCCTATAAAAGAACACTAAGCATGCTGAAATTCAGGTTATTTGTCTGGCACCTAATAATCGCTCCATCTTGCCAATACAGTAACATGAGCGAAGTACCGTATCGGCATCTTCCTGACGAAAAGACACAAAAAAAGCCCCTTCAAATGAAGAGGCTTCTGATATTGAATCTGAGATTTAGTCGTTTGCCGGTTTAAAAGCACGAAATTCTCCTTCAGTAATAGTATAGGTAGTGCCGTTAGCTTCGCCTGTAAAACTAAAGGTTCCTTCCATATACTCGGTCCCAATGTTGGTGATCGTTAACGTTCCGGTGGTGGCTTCAACTGTAGTGTCTCCGTCCATTGAAACACTGGCGTTATACGTATCAAGGTTTTGAGAATCGCTTAGTGTAATCGCGTGAGTACCTTCCGTTGCATCGTTCGGCATTCGCAACATAATGCTGCGCATGCTTTCTCCGTTGTCTTCTGTAGCCAAAACCACAGTACTAAGAGTAGTGATAGTAGCCGGCTCAATGATGTCAATCTGTTCGCCGTTCACTTTGAAGTTTACGTACGTGTCGTCTGAACCGTTGTTTGAACCGTTGTTATCATCATCTGACGAACAAGAAAATGAAATAACGGCAACCAAAGCCAAAATTGTAATCTTTAAATTTTTCATATTAGTTTTTTTTTAATAGGCTGCAAATTTAAGCTAAATAATTGATTAAAAGCATTAAAATAACGTTTAAGTGCTTCGGTGCTAACAATAGATGCGCAAAACTTGCTGTCTCAATCTGGTTTAGCACGTTACCTGCGTTCTGAAAAAGGTATCGGCTGCAGCCAAAAAAATCGGGGTACACAATTATGCAACTATGTCAGAACTAGGGGAAACACTGTTTTTAGCTAGGCTTTCAGGGAAATAGATGATTGGCCGGTGATCGTAATTTTGGTTAACACTTAAAAATCAAAATTATGAAATCAATTCTAAGCATGCTACTAATGTTGCTACCGCTACTAGCATTTTCCCAGATTACGGCAACTGTTACCACCAAAGTTACCGAGGAAATCAAGGCAGGAAAAAAAACAACCACGACGACGGAGACCACAACTAACCTGATGCCTCCTTTCGATACCACAACGAAAAGCACCACCACTGTAATCGACGAAGCAAAACCTGCGCCGCCTGAAACCACCGTAAAAGATTCTCCGTTGCGGGTCATCTCGGAAACGACAGTTACCCTTACCACCAGTAAAGTAGTCCCTGTAAGGGAAATCAGCAAAGTAAACTTTAAAAATGCAAGAATCTACCTGCTTAAATCTGAGGTAAAAGACAATCAGTTCCAATACACATACTTTGACAGAAGTAACAATGACGAGCTTACCGTCTTCGTCGCCCCGATCGGAACCCACGAAGCTATTACGCACTATCAAACCTCGGCACTGTGGCAGCTGAATGCGCCTTTGTCAATTATTACAGTCCCCTTTAAAATCCGGCCGGATATACAGAACAGAGGCCAAGTGGCTAAGGCGACAACAAACATCGGAATTTCGGCACCGATAATTGCCGGAACGTGGAACAGGTTGTTTGCCGACACCGGGACTTCTAAACATATTCTGTCTTTGAACGTTTTTGCCGCGCCAGCGCTTGAAACCATGGATGCGTCCAACACCAACGGGTTCGTGACAGATGCAAAGGATAATATCGTACTTTCAACGGGTGTGTCGGTTACTTACACCTACAATGATATTGCGTTTTCTGTTATTCCGTTAGGCGGCGATTTTGCACTTAATTCCCGATCGAAACATTGGGTCTATGACAAACGCTATTGGTGGGGATTTGGAATTGGCGTATCTCCAACTCTTTTGTGGAGAGTCTTTAAATAAGCCGGACATACGACCCAATCAGTAACTGTTGTATTGTTTGGTAAATTAAATTTACCTTGCTACACCTCACCGGTTCACTTTGGTCGCGATGTGCGCCAACCGCAACCGGTGGAAATTATCTTTCTAACCCTATGAAAAAACTAGCATTGGTTGGTATTATTTGCCTTGCATCAATATTTTACATTAAGACCACTGATGCAACGATCATCGACGATGCACGTTTCATATGTCATACCGTGAACCCACTAACAGACTCCGTTGCTTTTTTCTGGAGAGATCAGAATGGAAACCGATTAGAAACAATCGGGCAATTACGCTCGTGGCTCAAAACTCAGAATAAGATGTTATTCTTTGCCGTCAATGGCGGAATGTTCAACAGGGAGTTCGCACCCCAAGGTTTGTACATCGAAAATTCGAGCGTTGTGACGCCGATCGATCTGGGAAACGGGAACGGTAATTTTTACATGAAGCCAAATGGAGTTTTTTATATCACAACCGGTGACACAGCGAAGATTTCGACATCGGAAGATTTTGTTGCGGGCGGCGTTGAATATGCGACACAATCGGGACCAATGCTGGTCATCGACGGATCTATTCACCCTGCTTTTAAAAAAGGCTCAAAAAATCTAAATATTAGGAACGGCGTGGGCGTGCTTCCTGATAACAGGATCTTGTTCGCGATGTCGAAGGAGAAAATAAACTTCCACGACTTTGCAATGTTCTTTAAGAACAAGGGCTGCAAGAATGCGCTATATCTTGACGGTTTCGTCTCCGGAACGTATTTGCCTTCCGGAAAATGGATTCAAACAGAGGGAAAATTGGGCGTTATTATAGCAGTCACCCATTAGTTTGTTTTACCGCCAGTGTAGGCCCAAATCGTGATGTTTCGCCTTGAACCGCGCATAATTGCATGGATTGCAGCTATAAATATACTTCAGTGCAAAACCAAAACGTACGACTTTTTTTCGCGGACAAATCCTGAGCATCGTTTTATCACTTTTCAAATCCTTTCCATTGTTCAGTACGTACTTGTTCTGGTGGATGGCCCCTTTTAAAATTACGGTAGTGAACTACCACTCGATGGAGATGGTGATCCATTGCCGGCGATATCTCCGACAAAGCAGGTAATAACAAAAACGAATTAGCAGTGGGCTTATACAACACGAATTTTATTATCTTCACCACCACTACAAATTACGATGTCAGATCAACTAGCTAAACAATCAGACGAGAAACTGGGTATCCTCAACGTCCTTGTCATCGTATTGTCAATATATGTTTTAGGTTCTTTGGTCATCGACTCGGTTATGGTTTTGCCAAGCGAGACGTCTACCCTATTGAATTATATAGACAATGCAATTTGCGCTTTCTTCTTTATGGAGTTCTGCGTCCGGTTTTCAAAGGCCGAAAACAAGTTGAAGTTCATGCAATGGGGTTGGATCGATTTAATTTCCTGCATTCCCATGGTAGATTATTTGCGGGTTGGACGATTGCTGCGCCTTGTACGACTGATCCGTATCGTCCGGGCGTTTCGGTCGACACACCGTTTGGTTCATCATATTTTTGCCAATAAAGCAGAAGGCGCGCTGACTTCGGTTTCAGTAATTGCAGTTCTGCTGGTAATATTTTCTGCAATTGCAATATTACAAGTCGAAAATGATCCAAACAGTAATATTAAGACTGCCGAAGATGCGATTTGGTGGGCATATGTTACCATTACCACTGTGGGTTATGGCGATAAATTTCCCGTTACAACGGAGGGAAGACTAATTGCTGCAATTTTGATGACCGCAGGCGTTGGATTATTCGGAACTTTTACGGCTTACGTCGCGTCGTGGTTTGTTGTAGATAAACCTTCTGACCGAACTGGATAATGCGAACCGGCCGGGAACTGCCCGTTTAGATTGTATAGAAACTATATCCATAACAGATTCAACTTCTTCTTTAAATGATATAAAAAAAGGCGCCGCAGCGCCCTTAAGTTTTATTGGAATTCTGAAAGTATCAGTTTGTACTTACCGTTTGTAACATCGATGACATCTGTAGGATCGTCCGTGTTATACAACTTACATGAGAACGTTCCTGTAACAGTCATGGTTTTCAGGCCGTTTACGGTGCCTTGGGTAGAATTAGTTACGGCAAGCGCACTTCCGCTCTGGCTTCCGCCTTTACTGGTATAGAAAGTTCCATCCGCAGCCTCAAAAGCTACTTCCAGTCCCGGAGTATGGGCCTCATCTTGAGCTTCAGTCAACCAATTCGTAGGAAGATCACTAACAGTGTCGTAAAACGCTGCAGTTTCGCCCGCTTCGTCACCGCCTTGACCAAAGTACAGATGGTTCCATGAGATAAAAAACTCGGGAGATAGGGTTGGCGGATTAAATGTTGTAAGAACACCACCGTAATAGTACCAACGATCAAAACCCTCACCACTATATCCTGAGGTCGCATTATACAAGAAGGTATCGTCGACGGTGTTGTTGAACGTGTAGTCGAAATCGACGTTGTCCATTTTTCCCCTGACATACGCCACGCCCGAAGTGTTGTTGTTATCATCGTTGTTTGACGAATCATCGTCGGAACTGCAAGAAACCAGAAATGCAGCGCATGCAAATAATAGTAGTTTTTTCATTGTTTTAGTTTTGTTAATATTCACAAATCTATACTTTTATATTTAGCAGCCGTTATCTTTACCCGTTATTCCTGAGTCAACAGTCGTGGCCAGCAACTCATTCCAGCATTAAGTACCTCAATTCCAGGTCTTTGCAGCAGTATTTCCTAGAAGAAAAAATTATTACCTTACTGCGATATTTGCCTGATTTAGAACATGAAACTGCATTTGTGGATACTTGGCCCTGTATGTGTTCTGACAAGGTGTGAAAAAACCCGTGGCAAAGACAATGGCGTGAAACAGATTGCTGCGTCAGATAGGTCCGAATTGTTAATTGCACGGGAAGTCTATGAAACACCGCAAGGTACTATCGGCGATTCGCTGATGTTTGTAAACGATACTTTATTTGCAAATTGGATTCGGATTTTAATGAAATTTCGAAAAACGAGTTCCGGTCGTACCAGCGTAAATTCAAATCAGCTTGCAAATTAAATTCAGGTTGCTTTGTCACCGTTTCAGGTCTCTATGTAGAACACACTTGCGACGAAGTATGTCAAACGTACCTCGCCGAGCGATCAACAAACAGAAAGATGCTAATGTCTTCAAATCATGACTCTGAAATTTTAGCGATGTTGTTTTCACCCGGTTGCGATTAGTTGATAATCTGCTCATCTTATGACGGATCTGATTTCGAACACTACCATGAAGACAGAGCGGAGCTATTCGTCTTCAAGATAGACGCCAAAAAGGACTAAAAGGAATTAAACCGGCGTTTAATTATTATATAAAAGATTGGTCAATAGAAGACGTGACCAGGGTAAACGAAAAAACGATATGTCAGTTACGTTATTTAATAAACGCTACATTTTCTCCACAAGAATAATTATCTTGTAGGCGTACTATTTTCTCTAAACTTGCAACCGCTCGCACAGAGCACCAATAGGCCAGCCAACATGAAACGAACCTTATTTTTTACAATGTTGATCTTCTCGATATCCGGAGTTTTCGGACAGTCGGCGCCAGCCAATGGAACAAAACCATTTGTTCTGGGAGTTATTGACAAGATTCGTTCGTCCGAATTGAACGAGGACCGTATCTTAAATATTTATTTGCCCGAAGGGTATGACCCTCACGACGCAACAAAGTATCCGGTCATTTATTTACTTGACGGTTCTGCCGACGAAGATTTTATTCATATAGTTGGACTGGTCCAGTTCAATAGCTTTGAATGGATTAACCAGGTACCAAAATCAATTGTGGTCGGGATTGCGACAGTCGACCGTAGGAGGGATTTCACCTTTCCCACATCTGTTGAGCAGGATAAGAAAAAATATCCTACCTCCGGCAGCTCACATAAATTTATCGCGTTTATCGAAAAGGAATTACAACCTTACATCAACAAGAATTATAAAACAAACAGCGAAAAAACGATCATTGGCCAATCCCTTGGCGGGCTTCTGGCAACTGAAATTTTGTTCAGTAAACCGATGTTGTTCAATAAATATGTTATTGTCAGCCCAAGCTTGTGGTGGGACAATGGCTCGCTACTGAGTAAACCCATTTCACAATCAGAGAACATAGATATTTACCTTGCAGTTGGAAAGGAAGGACTCACACCAACGGCAACGCCCCGCGTAATGGAAGTCGATGCGAACCTTTTAGCCGAGAAGATCAAAGCAGCCAAAAACAAGAACGTAACCATTTTTTTCGACTATCTTCCACAAGAAGATCACGCAACGATATTGCATCAGGCGGTTTCCAATTCGTTCAGGATTTTATACCCAAAACCCAAAGAGTAAATTCTGGACTGGTAGGGATACCTTATCTACGCGAAGTCCAGTCGGATCTGGACCCGTTCATCATTAAAATCGCTCATCGGGGTAATAGTCAACGATTCACTTTCTCCATAATATTCTGCGATGCCCTTAATTATCCCAATGGCAAGAGCAGCCATTTTCCGGCGGGAATGATAATCGATAATAAGCAGTTTATTGTGGACTTTGGTCACGTTAAGCACCGGCGGATTGGCTGTGCTGTTCAACCTCCGGACCGCGCCGTGCATAACAGGTTCCGTATTTAAAAAAATGTCAAAAGTGCGCCATTCGGGACGAATATAATCAGCGTATAGCAAAAACAAATCGTTGACCAGGTACTCACCGAATTGTTGCTTCAGATCATTTTCCGGAATGCCGGTCATTTCTGAAGCCATCCGAACAATTTCGTTCATCGCATCGATCGAATAGTTCTCCGTAACAGAAAAAGCAATCGAACTTGTTCCGGCACGCTCATTCAGCAATTCCCAGGTATTCTCCGGAAAGTTATTGCTCACAAACTTCTTTAATAAAAAGAAGATACTCCCATGCACCCGAAGATCCCGCATAACGCTATTTTTTTCGTCGACAAAAGTACACTGTTTAGAGCTTCCATATACTATGCAATTAGGAATTCGGTTTTAAAATGCAGCGTAGTTGCTCACAATCCAGTTGCCTTTTATTTGAAAGCTGCTGCGTTGCCTTGAGAAGAATGCTTTAACTTTCCGGGGCGAAGTTATGAAGGGGATTTAGATGAAGCCGCTGAAAAACCGGGTCAGATAGTAGTGGTGACAACAATCCAACCTTTCCTGAAAATTTTACATCTTCAGAAATAAACAACACTATGGGAAACATATCGATACTTCTTCTATTTCTGTGGAGCATCGGCTTTGGGCAACAAACAAGTTCTGTTGAATTTAATACGACGGTTCACAATCCCGAGATCACTTATCTGCATGGAACCTGGAGAATCACTTCACTGATAGTCGATAAGAGTACAAAAGAGTACACACTCTCCGGCGTTGATCCAAGCCAGCGGTTTAGCTACGGTAACAGCATTTCGTTCAAACCCGATGGAAGCTTCGTGAGTCGCTATTCTGCACGTTGTGGCAACGATTGTTTTACAACGTCGGTTGGAAAATACAAGATGTTGGATGAAGACTACATTGGTCTTTATCTGGAAAGCATATTTCGTAGTGGAGATTGTTCAGGCGGTTCTGACCCTAACGAATATTTTGGGTTGTTTCGCATTTATAAGGAAAAAGGCAAAGTTCTTCTTCGTAGAAGCGACGGAAATCCGCATAACGACCTGAAGAACCTTCAATACATCGATATACTGGCTGAAAAGTCGAAATACATTGCCGGTTACTTCAATATAAAGTCGTTTCTTAAGTGGGCAACTATGAAATGGTCGGGCGAGATGAACGAAATAGCGGCCTTTGGTATGGCCCAGAACAATATTGCAGACTATGAGGTTCTCTATGAAGGCAACTTTGCGTGGACTAATTTGATCTTAACAAAGGTCGGCGGCAAGTTTCGCTACATTCTTTATGAGCGGGAATATGCCAACCACATACGGGTTGCGCTGTTTGATGAGGATTTTTTTAAAACCGCTGAAGATCTGGTTGCCAGGATCGACGCCGAGGATTACTTCAACATCGAGACTTTCAAAGAAACATACGACTA
The DNA here is from genome assembly GCA_036386895.1 of Flavobacterium sp. GTDB lineage: Bacteria > Bacteroidota > Bacteroidia > Flavobacteriales > Flavobacteriaceae > Flavobacterium. The sequence goes on along the minus strand of DASVUR010000004.1, from coordinate 61,801 downwards.
TTCGAAAAATCCATCTACAAAGAACACTGTGGTTCTTTACACAAGGCTGGCCGAAATCCAGAAGATTTTCTATAATATGTATGATCGGCAAGGCGACCACTTTAAAGTGACATTTTACCTTAAAGAAGGCATACCACACGTTATCAGGATCCAGACGCCAACAGACGGGATCTTCTGCTACTATGTTTTCAATTGGGACAAGCCGGATGGCGCCGTTATGAAGCCGACGGTTAAAAACTGGAGTTTTTCAGGAGTAAGGCAACGCTATTATCAGTTCATGGAAGATATCAGGAAACAACAGTTGGAAAGATGAACCGGTTTCTCTACATCTCGTTTTTCCTGTTTTCCATTCTTTCATTTGGCCAACAAACCTATAAAGTAACGGAAGGCGAACTGCAGTACATAAGTCAGAATGAAGGCATAATCATCAAAAAAAACGATGTTCTGTATCAGCTGTCGATCCGGGTGATGGCGAATAAAAAGGAGCAAAAGATTCAAACGAAACTCTTTCCGATTTCTAAGGGAGAATCGCGGGAATTCGGTTCAAAAAGTCCGAAACCGGTTTTCTACTCTGAAATCGACGCCGACTATAAGTTCGATAAGCTCAAAAAACTCGCCTTTATGTATAGCGATAAAGACAGCGCAAAAGACGTTAACTTTGATAGTTATAAGCTCTGTATGGTAAATGACAACTTCTTTGCAATATTCAGGGACGAACATGAGGGGAGCTACACGTACACAAAAAATGAGGCAGTCCTGCCCTACATCTTCCTTCAGTTCAACGATAAAAAGATAATGTATACCTATGATGATCAGCGTCTTTATCTAATACCTGCAAAACAAAAAATAGAAATCATCGGTTGGGACTACACGGAGGTTTCCGATGCTAAAGTCAGGAAACTAAACCTGACAAACGCAGAGGTTTACCAATTCTCACAAAATGCATATTTCGATATGGAAAGGAACTTTTTTAAGATTGACACGTTGCCTGACAAAAAGGTACGATTAAAAAACATCTATAACGAAGCCATCATTTCAAAAGCATACGATTCGATTTTTTTAGGGCCACTGGTGAAATGTTACGAAAACAGCAGTATCGATCTGTATAACCTGACTTTCAAAAAAATCAATGGCAAAAGCTTGAAAGCAGTCAAAGACGGAGGTTTCAGCTTCGGAAGCATACAAGTGTTAGAAGAAAACAAACTGAAGCGAATAGACTGGCGCGGAAAAGAAACAACCGAGAAACGAGCCTACGGATCTTTTGATATGGACAATTATTCTCAAGAGTTCTTTTACGAGTTGAATATCAGAAACAATAAGGATAAATTCTATCTGATGGCGAAGAACTTGGGCATAGCCGGGCGCGAAGATGGAAATACTGTTTCGGATACTTTGCCTCTGATCCACACAAGCAATATCAAAGCTTTTTACTTTGATAACAGCTCCATAAAAATAACTTCTGCCTCAAAAGAATTCAGAGCCGATAGCAAATACCCGCTCAAATCGAAACTATTGGAATCGGTCGATTTTAGCTATGAAATTGTGATTTATCTGAAAGACGACAAAACCTACGGCATGAACTATTTGGGCTATTTTATCGACACCCATTTTAATCTTGGCCACACCGGTTCGAGCCCATTCGCCGAACTTCAAAACGTACAGCGTATTAAATTACAGTCGCCTTTTTACAAAGTCAAAAAAGGCAATCTCTACAAGTTGTATCCGTTGCAGAAAGATTTTCGATATAAGATGCTAGCCGACTTTAAAGACAATTTTGCCCGATTTATGTTGCCTGACAAACGAAAAGGCTGGATAGACTTAGATGGAAATGAATATTTCGATTGAGAGTCACATTTCCATTGAGAAGAACCAGAGGCAAGCCGCAATATTTAGTTTAACCTTTAAGAAACCGGGCGTCGTTGCAAAATGTTTTATCTTGCAGTATTGCTGCGAAGATGCAGCCGAGGCCAGAACCATTTACTTCAACAGGAATGACGTACCAGAAGATTAAAATGACCCTAATCATATCGTTAGTAGTCCTGATTGCTTTTACCTGCCGGAATTTCTACCTGACAGACTATTTTCAATCGGATGTTTACTTCCAAATCCTGGGCGGAATGATACTTCTGACAGTGGTGTATCTTTTTCTTCCACGCGAAGTAAAGATTGAGCATCAGAGATTGCTGATATTTCCGATCTTACTGTTGCTCATAGGACTGAGTCTGAACGTTGAAATTTATTACAGGCACTTACTGACGGAAAGATTCTCCGAAGTTTTCAGAGACTATGGAAGTCTGGATTGTGATGAGTTACACTCAAGATTTTTCGAGGATTTGAAAAAAGGCGAACTAAAATATTTTTCTGTTGGTATAGCTCCGCCTGAAATAGAGGAAGATTTTGCGGACATAGACATCGAAAATTATCACCAGGGTACTTTCTTTTCCGGCCATCTGCAATGCTATAACGAACTTGTCGAGCAACATGTTAAATACACCTATAATGTTGATATTGGGTCGTTATTTAAAACCGGCCTTTAGCTGTAGAGCAATGTCGGAGTGAACTGAAACAGAACAAATGGGAACTTTCCCCTAAAGCAGATAGCATCTATGCGAACATCCAAACGTGCAGTTGGCTATGAACTTTAATGGGAATCTCTGTTTTGACCGAACTTCTACGTAATCCGGATACTCACTTATGATACTCGCTTTTGACACTTATTATTTTGGGAACAAAGCAAAAACGGTCTGCTTGAAATTTGACGATGCCGAAAAATATTTACAGGTATACACCGAGGTTCTGGAAGATGTTGCCGAATATATTCCAGGAGAATTTTATAAAAGGGAGCTACCTTGCATCATGAGCCTTATCAACAAAATGGATGTCACCAATATCAGTTGCATCATTGTTGACGGCTTTGTCTTCTTGGACGACAATAACAAACCCGGGCTGGGCGGATACCTTTATGAGGCATTAGATCGAAGCATTCCTGTCGTCGGCGTGGCTAAAACTAATTTTGCAACCATCGAAAAAAATAAAAGACTGCTTTTTCGCGGCGGAAGCAACAACCCGCTCTTTATCACTGCGGTCGGGATTGAGCTTGACAAAGCCGTTAACAAAATTGGAAGTTTAAAAGGCAATTTTAGAATTCCGACGCTACTAAAATTACTAGATCGGTATACAAAGCAGGTGTAGCGTTTCAGAACAGGTATCTGTCATCGCAAAAAACAGATTGTCAGGTTGAAGCGTTCTCCGTTGTTTCCCCGAAATGCGATCCCATAATTGGATATTGGTTGGTCAGCACAGCGGATCAATACAAAACTAACCTGAAGTTGCATTTGCCCGCCAATATTAACGACCTGAAACGAAAAACGAGCCGCCAGTGCATTAGAGAATATAGGATTAGAAACAACAAACCCGAGCCATTCAGTTACCTAAATGGTTCGGGCTTTTGTTTGAAGAGTCTCGGGCGCGAAGTTATTTAAGCAACTTGCAGTCTGTGCACAACTTCGGCCAATGGCTCATATATATCCAGATTGCGCTCCTTGTGCAATTCAATCTTCAGGCTCGAATACACTTGCTGTCTTTGTGCTTCGTCCAGATTCTGAAGCCTGGTACGCAACACTTGCGCAGTTGGAAATTTATACGGGGTAGATTTGAGGCGGCTGATAATGTACTGTGAATCCATAATACTTTATTTTAGGTTATTAAACAAATTGTTTAGTCATATTTGTCTTACGAATTTAGTTGGTGTCTTAAGTTTTATGGTTATACCCTAACGGTCTAAATTTGCATAATTTTCATCCGTTTTTAACATAAGGCGCTAAATAAAAATCTTAAATTGTTGCCTCTCAAAAGCGAAAATATGTCTGATAAAATTCTCAAACCCGAGCAACGCGAGGTACTGCTATCAGTTCTTAAGAATCGTTTCGAAAAGAACAGGAGCCGGCATAGCAGTATAAAATGGACAACAATAGAATCGAAGCTTGAAACGCACCCCGAAAAATTATGGTCGTTACACAAAATGGAAGAAACCGGCGGCGAGCCTGATGTTGTGGCACTGGGCACGAATTCAAATGAATTTCTTTTTGTAGATTGTTCGGCTGAAAGTCCTAAAGGCCGCCGCAGTATTTGCTATGACCGCGAAGGGCTTGAGTCCAGAAAAGAACATCAGCCTGCCAATAATGCGGTTGACATGGCTACCGAAATGGGAATATCACTTCTTACTCCGGAATACTACCGTGAGTTACAGAAGTTAGGGCCTTTTGACACCAAGACCTCAAGTTGGCTTCAAACGCCCGAAGAAATCCGCTTGCTTGGCGGAGCTTTGTTCGGCGACTACAGATATGGAACGGTTTTCGTTTATCACAATGGCGCACAATCTTACTATGCAGTTCGAGGATTTCGCGGTTTCCTCAGCATCTGATCAAGACAAGACAGCCGTTGATTAGACCAGCCAATTTCATTGCTGACAGCAACAAAAAAGCTTACCTGCCGTTATTCGAATATAATTTTACCAATTATGAACTTTCTTTTTACGTTGTTATTTCTCCTTGTAATGAAGATCAATGCGCAAACTGTGACTATTGAAGGCAACGCGTCAGATTCGACTAAAGGATTTAACGTAATTGAAATCGTGGTAAACGACACGCTGTCGAAGCTGATGAAGGACCCGAAGCACGGACGCACAAAATATATGAAAATATACCAAAATCCTCGCTTTGTAGTACGAACAGACAGCACAGGAAACTTTACGATAAAGGCGCGTGAAAGCGATTCTCTGTATTTTAAATCTTATAAGCACACAACCCGATCTTACCTTGTGCGCGATCTCATAAAACAAAAAAATCCTAAAGTCGTGCTTGTTCCTGTATCGGAATGATCTCGCGTAAATTTGCCGATGCTAAAAAAGACATTCCTTATTTTACTGTTGACAGGCTTGAACTCCTGCTCTATTCCGAACTACATGTTCGATAGCCCTACGCAGGTTGGCGGCGCCGACTTCACTACAGGGAAATGGTTGCTGAACGAGATTGACGCTCCGGTCGATATTAAGCAACAATTGACGACAAAGGCTATTTCCAGTTTTAAATCGCTTGCGAACACGAGAATCAGCTACATCCATGATGTTAATGGCCTGCTTCTTCCGCGTAAAATCGGATTCCAACTCACGGGTGCCGAACTCAAAAATATCAAAACCGGAAGCGGCTTCGACTATCTGATCAATATTCAGGCAAAGGCAAATCGGGATGATTATAGCGCAATAGATATTACGCCTCACAAGTTTGACCATGGTGGCCGAAATGAATCTGAGGTTTCGCTAGTGATTTACAATTTAAACAATGGAACCATAACCTATTCACAGAAAGTCGTCGGATCGGTAACACGAAGAGACGACAATTCGGATGTTCATTTCTCAAAGTCAAACCTTGAGTTGATAATGGGCGCCTACAATAAAATTTTTAACGACCTCGAAAACCGGTCGGCCAAATAAGTGGCGAGACCTTAACCTGATCTGATACTGAAAACATGAAACAAATTGTTACACTTTTGTTCCTTTTGGCCACCTCCCTTGCGTTCGCACAAGCTACAGATACTGAACAAATCCGGCAGACTTTCGACAGTTACAAAGCGGCTATCCTTGCAGGAAATGGTGAAGAAGCCATTATGTATGTCGATAGCAACACCATCCGGTATTATGGAGAAATGCTGGATCATGTCCGCAAGTCAGACTCCACTGTGATAAGACAATTACCAATCCTGGACAAGCTGATGATCTTCGTGGTTCGTCATCGTGTGCCTCGTGAAGATATATTGTCATTTAACGCGCAATCATTGCTGAAATACGCCATTCAAAACGGAATGGTTGGAAAGAACAGTGTATTAAACAACACCATTGGCGACATCAGCATCGAAAATGGATCAGCTAAGGCACAACTTGTAGTCGATGGTAATCTATCCCCACTGAACTTCGAGTTTAACCACGAAGACGGCATGTGGAAACTTGATCTGACGTCGGTCTTTAAAGCAACCGGAGCGGCGTTCCAGGCTATGGCCGACGGAAGTGAAATGAACGAGGATGAGTACATTTTCACGCTGCTTGAAATGATGACCGCACGTAAACCAGGTGCGGAAATTTGGGCGCCAGTCAACTGATTTGAGCCTTTGCAGAGCCTATAAAACAAAAAACCCTGCTGAATAACAACAGGGTTTTTCATAACTAAAACAAAATTTATTTCCTGATGAACTTGTGCGTGTATTGTTTGCCATCGGCAGTTTTCAACATTAACAAGTACGTTCCAATAGCAAGATTTTTAACGGATATTGCCTCTTCCTGCAAAACCGGAGTTAGTACCAGTCGGCCGGTAAGGTCAAATATTTCTACCGAAGTAATCTCCGCGGAGTCGGTGCGAAGTTTTATGTTCATCACGTCCTGAACTGGGTTTGGATAGATGCTGAAAACCTCGGATGCAAATTCACCTCGCGCCAGCGTTGAACCTTCAACTACATGAAGCACCTGATTAATTGCAGGGTCTTCGATTGTATCAACAATACCCGAAGGCCATTTGATTATAATACTGTCAATCTCGTCGGCTTCGCCAAGACCAAAGTGAGCGTTCATAGTACTCATAAATTCAAAGCCTTCACCGCTTCTGATATCACGGATTTGTTTGCCCCACGCCCCGTTGATTTCTACACGTGTTCCAATTCCATTTATATTGCTGTCTACACCTTCAAGGCTAACAGTCATCCAGTTGTTACCATTTGGTACTGCATAACGAACCGTGTTGTTGTTCAATATATCTAAAAACCCGTCACGGTTCAAATCGCCAACTGCCCCTACAGATAGTCCGGGATAATTGCTTGGCGAAAAAGTGCCGTCACCATTGTTGAACATTATCCTGTTGCTGCTGCTCAAGACATCTACAAAACCGTCATTGTCAAAATCGTATGCTATATAATCACGATTCGATGTTTCATCCGTATCCCAGCCTGAACCGAGTGAAATGTTTGTGAAAGCTTCTTCAACATTGTTAGAAGTATCAAGGTTGTTTCTGAAAAACATCGAATTAACGCTTCCGTTTGATCCAATAAGAATATCCATATCGCCGTCGTTATCGAAATCGGCAACAGCAGACGACCAAGATTGAACTGGCGTGACATTGATCTGCGCAAGAGCAGAAATGTCTGTGAAGGTTCCGTTACCGTTGTTCCGGTGCAATTCGCATGGAGGTCCGGAACATTTTGAAATGAACAGGTCGCTGTCGCCGTCGTTGTCAAAATCTGTCCATAGTGAGGCGTAGTTTCCACCGCTTGGAGTAATTCCTAAAGAGTACGCTCCCGGCGTGGTTCCTGACTGATAATACGTAAAATTACCGTCACCATTATTCAGGTAGTAAACGTTTGGATCAACGTCATGACACGAGAAAGCATCCAGGTGACCGTCGGCATTAATGTCGACGAAATTGGTGCGTTGGCAAAAGATATACTGCCCGGGTGTAACACTTGTGTATGCCGTTCCCGTCGAGTTAGATTTCCAAAATGAAAGTCCGCTTCCCGAGCCCAACAATAAATCATTAAATCCGTCGGCGTTAAAATCGCCTGCCGCCAGGCTCCATGATGGCATCATACTGCTGCCCGATATTGGAAAATCCGAAACGGTAAATGCGCCTCCGGTACTTTGGTAGTGAATACGAAGATTATTACTACTAACTCCAGCGATGTCATCCTTGCTGTCGCCGTTCATATCGACAACACATAAGTTGTAGGAACTGTTTATCGTCGGGATTGGTGTTACGGCATACGTTACCGGAACCACGATAATCTCCTCGGTAAGCTGGAAATCAAAACCAGCTGAGCTCCATTTGTTATCCCAAGCTATAAAATACGTTGTTCCTGCTACCACGTCGAACGTTTTTTTGGAAAGATTGGAATTCGTGTTTCCCGAGTTACATGCAATTACACCCGAATTATCATCGCTGGTTACGCAGGTTAATGTTCCCGAGCATGAGCCGGTATAAACACTAAAGTTGGTGTCCTTACATATGTTGACCGGCAAATCGGAGGTTATTGTTACATGATACGTGGCAGTTGGCGTGTAGGAGTACCATTTTGCAGCCGATGCCGTTGAACACGATGTTGTCACGTTGCCTCCCGTTATTGCGGGAACCGTCGTTATACCTGCCGTGACCGGGGTTGCCGTAGCACATGGGCTTGGTACATACGGCGCCTGAGTAAGCGAAAAGTCAAATCCAGCGGTGGTCCATCTGTTGTCCCAGACGATGTAATAAGTGGTACCCGCAAGAACGTCGAAAGTATCTTTGGAAAGGTAAGACATTCCGTTGCCCGGACTACAAATTATAGTTCCTGCGTCGTCATCTCCTGCATAACAGGTAAAGCTGCCACATGTCCCGGTATAGACCATAAAGTTAGTGTCCTTGCAGATGTTCTGGGGCAAATCGGACGATACTGTTACGCTGTAATTTTGTGTTGGCGTGTACGCATACCATTCTGCCATGCTTGCAGTAGAGCAGCCGCCTGAATTGTTCGACCCATTGATCGCCGCAACCGTATACGTGCCAGCGGTAATAGACAAAGGGCTTGAACACGCATCCTGAGCAAAAGCCTGGTGCGAGCCTACACCGAAACCAAGCAGCAGAAATACCTGAAGCGTGCGCCGGATTTTTGAGTAAAGTTTTAATTTCATGTTTTTGGGTTTAGTTGATAGTATGTTATGTTTATTCGCAATCGTGTAGTTCATTGATCCAATCCCGGATCAGCGCAAGTCCCTCATCGTGAATCAGCGTCCGGCCGTGAAGCGGCATTCGGTACGTCTCGTTGGTTGTATTCAACCGATAGTACATCATCGAATTGTCGACGTTACGCGGGGTTACGATCTTACCCAGCGTGGAAGGAAAGCCCTGCATATCTTCGGTATTAACGCAAACACCCATATTGGCTTCGTTGCCTGCTGTCTCGTTGAACGCAAACCGCATTGGCCGGTAATCGCAATGCCGCTCGGCCTGATGGCAATGGGCGCAATTAATGTCGACATACGAACGCGCACGGACTTCAACCGATTTCGTTCCATCCCGATAATCAACCGTCGTATTGCTTTCTGTTGGCATCGTAAAATTTCCTTCTAGATAGCCCGCTTCGATCCACTTTGTCAACTGGTTTTTTGAACCGTCGGCGTAGTTTAGATTGAAGTTCAAATTTTGTGGCTTAATACCAATCGGGATATGCTTGATGACCAGCTGATTGTCGACAGACTGGCTTGATTTGTGGCATACGATGCACTGTTCTTCAGACGGAATCCGATAATCAGTCGTGCGAATTACATCATGTTCATCTTTCCACGTAATGGGTGTAAAGCTGCCCGCCATGTTGTAAACCGCCTCGGTCTGCTCATCGTTCCAAACATATTCAGCAAATATCCATCCATCAGCTTTCCGTATCATGACACGTGTTTCAATGATCCGCGTCGTATTGGCCGGCTGCACATTGTCATAATAAAACGTTTTAATAAGCGCGGCACCAACGGGCAGTTCAATGACCTTACCATCGCCGTTATATGTTGCTTTAGTACCTTTAGGCATCCAGATGAAACGTTTTTTCAGCGCATAGTCAGTGAAAAGTGCACTTGCAGGCTCAAATGGAAGTACATCTAACGCCGGAATTTGATCCTTGAGTTCACCATCGAAAAATTTGTAATCCGACAACTTCGGGTAGGGAACCTGAGTTAAATCTACAACTACAGGTGAAACTGGAGTAACCGGCTCATAGTTGTCATCGTCCGACTTGGAACAGGCGAATACCACGAAAGCAACAATAAGGCAAGTAAGGAACAGGACTGCGTAATTCTTTTTCATAAATTTAAGATGTAGGAAGCTCAAAAATATTAAAAAAAACCAAATAATTTTTTAAAATCTGATGTTAAAAATTGACTATCTGCGAATTATGTTTTTGTTGTGCGATTCTAATTGTTAATATTTCGATAAAAACGCATACCAGTTTTTCTTTTGCAGAGGCTATTACTCTTTAAATTGCTACGATATTGCAGGTCACATTACACTACAAATTAGTTATGAATCCAGATTCTCCCGACTGTCTTCGATACCCCATCGGCACCTACAATGACTATAGCTGTGAATCCAAACAGAAAGCTATCGAGATTCTGGCAGCGTTCCCTCAGAAGTTAAAAATTCATGCTTCCAAAATGACAAAAGCGGAATTAAATTCCTGTTATCGCCCCGGCGGCTGGACCGCACGACAGGTTATAAATCATGTGGCCGACAGCCATATGAACAGCTTCACACGTGTAAAACTCGCGCTGACGGAAGAAAACCCGGTAATAAAACCATATGGCGAAGCGAAATGGGCAACGCTAGCCGATAGTGCTGACATCGACATAACGGCGGCCATGCTGATAATAGAAGGAATACACGCGCGATGGACTTTCCTGTTGCAATCTTTGAATGAGGCCGACTTTCAACGCACATTTTTTCATCCGGAACATCAAAAGCAAATTACCATTGAGGAAACACTACTGTTTTATGCGTGGCATTGTGAACATCATCTTGCCCATTTGATGATCATCCGCAACAGCGTCGGTTTTATCTAAACCGGACATAATAACTTTGCGAACTGCTGGTTTAAGTAGAACGTTTCATAAAAAATCGTTTAAGCCGCGAGCCATAAGCAAGAGATGTTTTATCTTTAAACAAGCTTACATCCACATGACCCTGATCCAGAAAATAAAAACCTACTTTATACGAAACGAATTCTGCTCGTGGAAAAATTTCCACTGGGATGACTACGAGTTTACGTTTCAGATTCTTACCGAAGAAAGCCTGCTCGACATCGGTTTATACGTTAAAGAAAATCTCGAACCTTCAAAACAGATTGGAAATAAACGCCATCGACTTCTCGAAAACAAAAGCGTCAAATGCGAAAGCCTTGATGAACTGTTGCCGGTTCTGCGTGACATTATAAGAAATGATTATTCAGAAACCGTAGTGGAATCGGTAAAATATAAATGGGATTTCCGATATTTCGTCGCACGCCATGAGCGCTGCGAAAACACGATCCGCATCTGCAACGGACTCCGTACCACAGAAGGTTCACAGGGGAACTGCATCTATCCTTTAGCAACAATCCGCAAATATAATGGCAACTATTACTGCTGGAACCATGCGCACTAGCTTTCATTTGGCCTTGCTACTGCTCACGTTCCTGTGGCAACCCACCGAAGAAATCGCGGCCGGGAAAGGTATTGATTTTACGGAGCTGAACTGGCCCGATGCGTTGGTCAAGGCCAAAACCGAAAACAAAAATTTGTTTGTTTATGTCTATGCCGACTGGTGCGGACAGTGTAAAAGGTTGAAGAAAACGTCTTTTAAAGATCCCGACGCTGCTGCCTATTTCAATAAGAACTTTGTTAACGTCGCTATCAATGGTGAGACAGACCAAGGCGCCAGGATAATGCGTGATTTTAAGATTAGCAGCTATCCGACGCTGTTGATTGTCGACAACAATGGGCGTTTGAAAACCAAGACGTCAGGCGTACTAAAACCATACCCGTTAATTAATTTCGGGCGACGCATTGTGCCATGAAAAAGAGCGCCGGAGTACTGCTTTACAAAACTGTAAATGGGCAACTGAAGGTGTTTCTTGTCCATCCCGGCGGTCCGTTCTGGAAGAATAAAGACTTAGGCAGCTGGTCGATCCCGAAAGGAGAAATTAATGGAAACGAGGACATACTTTCGGCAGCTCTGCGCGAATTTGAAGAAGAAACCGGCTTTGCAATTTCAGGCGATTTCTTTCCGCTTGAACCTGTTAAACTAAAATCCGGGAAGCAAATTTTCGCATGGGCAGTTCAAGGCGACATAGATGCACCGGTGTTGAAAAGCAACAATTTCGAAATCGAATGGCCGCCAAGATCCGGACTTTTGAAACAATTTCCGGAAGTGGATCGTGGCGACTGGTTTTCGTGTGCCGAAGCAATGGAAAAAATAAATTCGTCTCAGGCTGATCTTATCGTGCAACTGCAAAGGCACCTGCAACCCTGACTACAAATCCAATTCTATCCATACCGGACAATGGTCGCTTGTTTTTTCCCAACCGCGCACTTCCCTATCGACCGCAGCATTTTTAAGCTTTCCGTCTAAGTGCTGACTCAATAAGAAATGATCGATCCGCAACCCTGCGTTACGTTCATAGGCGTTTCTGAAATAGTCGAAGAACGTATAGATCGTTTCGTTTGGATATAACTTTCGGATTGCATCCGTCCAGCCTTGCGCCACAAGGTTTTGAAATGCTTCTCTGACTTCAGGCCTGAACAGTGCATCATTTACCCAACGCTCCGGTTTATAAACATCAAGCTCTGTTGGCATCACGTTGAAATCGCCCAAAAGAATTACGGGAATGTTGAAATCCAACAGCGCTTTTGCTCGTGTAGTAAGTCGTTCAAACCACCGCAGCTTGTAATCGAACTTAGGCCCCGGCGCAGGATTTCCATTTGGAAGATACAAGCAGCAAATCAAGATTCCGTTGACCAAGGCTTCAATGTAGCGGCTTTGAACATCCTCAGGATCACCCGGTAACGCACGTCCCACTTCTTTCACCTCGAGTTCAGGTTTTGTCAATATTGCTACGCCGTTCCACCTGGATTGTCCGTGCCATATCGCGTTATAACCTGCTGCCTCGATTTCCTGCTTCGGAAATTTCTCGTTCGGCGCTTTCAATTCCTGCAGGCAAACCACATCGGGTGAGGCCAACTCCAGCCAGCGAAGCAGTACGTTGAGTCGGCCATTCACACCGTTTACATTATAAGTTGCTATTTTCATCTGAAACCAATTTGTCTTTTAAGATACTAAAAATCCGCTACATGAAAAACTACATTAGCATTACGCTATGAATTGCTTAACTTCGCGACACCGGAATCAAGTTGCGAATATGGGGTATTCGGCCGAACCGGCTTTTGTAAAGAAAGGCACTTTATTGAAATATCTTCTTAAACGAAATAGGGTAGCGAAGTGCAATATGCGATCCGACGGCGTGAACGAAAAAAAAACGGACTCCTTTATACATGTTTGAACCTGATTTTATAATCGAGTCTCGCGAAGCGGTTTCGCAGGAATTTCGTGCTCGCGGAATTAGCACGTTTTATGACGCGGTGCTGTTTGTTCAAAATCTTCAATATGGCCGGAATGCGGATAAGCAAAACCTGATTACTGTTTTTCATGACAGTTGCGGAACTTGCAGCACGAAACACGCGCTTTTGAAGTCGCTCGCAATTGAGAATAATTTTGACGAAATTCGTCTTATGATTGGCATCTTCAGGATGAATGGAGAAAATACGCCCGCAGTGGCGGATGTTCTTAAAGAAGCAAAACTGGATTTTATTCCGGAAGCGCACAATTATTTGCGTTATCACCGAGAGATCCTTGACTTCACGTCTGCCGACTCTAAACCGGAGGATTTTATTGGCGACTTGTTAGAAGAAATTGAGGTAACTCCGGCCCAGATCACTGCTTTTAAAATGGACTATCATAGGAAATATCTACAACAATGGACCTTGGAAATACAGTCGTCGTACACACTTGATGAACTTTGGACGATACGTGAAGCATGCATCCAAAGCCTGAGCAAATGAAGCAAGAATAATGGATCATTATAAGGAAACAGCCGATTTGTATCACCGGATCGCAAAAATCTATCAGGACAAGTTCATGGATTTGGATTTGTACAATGGCACATACGACAGGTTCTGTGACGCGGTCCAACAGCCAAATGCCGATATTTTCGAAATCGGGTGCGGCCCGGGAAACATTTCACGCTACTTGCTTGCAAAACGTCCGGATTTTAAACTCGATGCAATTGATATTGCCCCAAAAATGATAGAGCTGGCGCAGGCGAATAATCCTTCGGCAAATTTCAGCGTGATGGATTGCCGGCAAATTGAGAAGATCGATAAAAGCTACGACGGTATTGTTTGCGGGTTTTGCCTACCTTATCTGTCAAAGGATGATTGCAGAAAATTGATTGCAGATGCCGCCAAATTGCTTCGGATAAATGGCATTATGTACTTGAGCTTTGTAGACGATGATTATTCAAGATCAGGCTATCAATACGACAGTTCCGGCACTCAGAAGTATCATTTCTTCTACCATGAGCAAGGCTACCTGAAAAATTTTATTGAAGACAGCAACATGAAGTTACTGGAGGTACTTTCTGTTCCTTATCCGTCTGGTGACAAGGTCGCAAGCCACTTGATCTTTATTGCAAAAAAATAAAAAGGCGCCCATGGCGCCTTCGATATCAATGCATTACACTACGTTTTTTCTTTTGCTGCTGCATCAGTAGTGCAACTATGGCCGCAGTGACCACAGCCCCAACTGCAACTTTGGTAACAAAAGATTTACGGTTATATTTCCATTCGGCGCCCCAACCTCTTTCTTTGAAAAAGTTCGGAAAATGCCCGTGAGCAAAATCGTCTATAATCCCCTCGTAAACACCAATCCTGTCGGCCATTACCAGCGGAAGCCAGCGCCCGTAGCTCGACTCGCTGTATTTGAACGCATATCTTCTAATCATTCCGCTAAGTCCTGACGGCGGTGTCGATGTTCCGAAGACGGCCGTAACGTTTGGCCGTTCAACCGACTTCAGCAATTCGACGTTTACAGTTTGCTGTTCCGGCCTGTCCCACGTATAACCGCGATGTTCTTCGTTCGTGCGGTTTTTCATTGGGTATGTCGGATCGTTATCTGGATCAGCATCAATTCCCCATCCTTTTATGTGGCTGTAGTCGCCTCCGCGGATGTTCTTGAAGTCTGATGGTTTTGTTTCATCTGTCATCATAATCGTTAGTTTTATAGTCTATACTCCGGCTGAAGGCGGAATCAGAACCGGTTTTATACAATTGTCAAGTTTTCGGGAGAAAATATGGTACGCTTCCGCGACTTCCTCAAGCGGAATACGGTGGGTAATTAATTCTTTCGGATTTAGAACGCCCGACTGCACATGGTCGATAAGACGTGGTAACAATCGTTTGACCGACGCCTGGTTGGCACGTATTGTAATGCCCTTGTTTACTACGTTTCCGATAGGAACTAAAGCGTCAATCGGACCGTAAACACCAACGATGGACACGATTCCGCCTTTTTTTACTGAATTTATAGCCCAATGTAAAGCCGTTGTCGAGCCACCTTGCATCAGCATTTTTCGACCAAGCAACGAGTTCATCGCATCACCGGCAGCCTCGCAACCAACCGCATCGATACAAACATCGGCGCCAAGCGAATCTGTCATTGTCTTAATAAACACAACCGGATCTTCGATCATTTTGAAATTATACACTTCACATTGCGCATACTTTTCAGCAAATTCGAGTCGGTAGTCATATTGATCTATAACAATTACGCGACCTGCTCCAAAGAGCCACGAGCATTTTGCCGCCATTATCCCAATAGGCCCTGCGCCAAATACAACTACGGTGTCGCCTTTTTGAATTCCGCCCATTTCAGCAGCCTGGTAGCCGGTAGGAACAACATCGGTTAACAGTACTGCATCATCCGGATCCATCCAATCCGGTATCACAGTTGGGCCAACATCTGCATAGGGAACGCGAACATATTCGGCCTGCCCGCCATCAAATCCACCGGCAGTATGTGAGTAGCCGAAAATTGCTCCGACAGCTGTAGCCTGTGTATTTGACTCATGGCAGTTTCCATACAGTTCCTGTCGGCAAAAAGCACATTGACCGCAAGCGATGTTAAATGGAACCATAACCCTGTCGCCTACTTTTACTTTCTCTACTGACGAACCTACTTCGACAATTTCGCCTATAAATTCGTGCCCGAATGTCATCCCAACGCGCGTGTCGGGCACCAGTCCGTGGTACAAGTGCAAATCCGATCCGCAGATGCAGGAACGAAGTACACGCACTATTGCGTCGCCTGGATGTTGAATTTCGGGAATTGGTTTGTTGTGGTCGGCGCGAACCCTGAACGGGCCACGAAAGTTCATTGCTAACATAATAGTTCTCCTTTCTGTTTAGTGATACAATCTAGTTTGACGGAAGCTGATTGTGCTGTTCCTCCTCTTATAAATTTACTAAATGCGAAAGCAGCCGTTCACGTTTTTAACGATTCTTTAGATGTGGTTTAAGATAATTCCTACTCATTAATTCTTCAGCCGTGCGTCTTCGCGAACGCTTTAAGCAGTTGCCGGACTGCGTCACTATTGCTTACGAAAAAGCGGGCGCGCGTTTTCTTAAATCCTACTTTAATTGTATACGCATCGTGCGGAAGTTCTTCAAATAGATATTCGTCGGTCCAATCATCGCCTATCGCAAAGATAAAATCGTAATCAGAACCGGCTACCAACCGCGCTGCTGCACGCCCTTTGTTTACCGAGCTGCTTTTTATCTCTAATACTTTGCTTCCCTCAAGGACCGAAAGCGCATTGTTGGAGATCAGGCTGTTCAACATTGTCGTGGCCTCCATTACCCGCATTTGGGCTAGCTCAGCGTCGGCTTTACGGTAATGCCAAGCGAGCGAAAATTCCTTTTCTTCTATAAAAGTGCCCGGCGTCCGGCTGGTATACCGTTGTAAAACCGGTCGGATGTTCTCTTTCCAATCGTTCTTCAGGAGTTCGAGCATCTCCCAGTCGGCATCTTTTCGGCGCAGCCAAACGCCGTGGTCTGTAATTAATGTATACGGCTTTTCGCTAAACCACTGCTGGATTGTTTGCCGGTCGCGCCCGCTGATGATAACAACATCGGTGTTGCCGTTGTTTGCGATGTCATCAAGTAATGTAAGAAGTTCGGCATCAGGATGCGCATCCTTCGGATTGTTCCTGAATCCTACCAATGTTCCATCGTAATCCAGCAACAGCAGCCGCTTTTCTGCTTTGGCGAAGCTGGCACCCATTTCCGTTTGCAGTTCACCGTTCCACTTTTGTGCGGAACTGATTTGTGCGTAGTTCTTTGTCTGCTGCAAGGCTTCAAGAAACTCGGCCGCCCATTTATCAACCGTCTGCGGGCGCAACCTGCTTTGGAGGATCTGCATTCGGGATTTCTGTTCTTCTTCGGGCATTTCGAGAGCCATTTTTAAGGTGTCGGCGACCTGTTCGAAGTTATTCGGGTTTATTAACAACGCTTCAGTCATTTCTTTTGCGGCGCCGGCCATTTCGCTCAGGATAAGCACACCGTCCTGGTTTGTCCTGGTGGCAACATATTCTTTAGCAACCAAGTTCATCCCGTCGCGAATAGGACTGATCAGTGCAATATCCGATGCGGAGTATAAGTCAATAAGATCGTCGAATGGCATTGCGCGATAAAAATACCAGATCGGCGTCCAGTTGACTGTGGAAAACCTGCCATTTATGCGACCTACAAGTTCGTCAGTTTCGCTTTTGAGCTTTTGATACTGCGGAACATTGGATCGTGACGGAACTGCAAGCATCAGCAATCTGACTTTCTCAATGTATTCAGGGTATTTTTCAAGGAAATATTCGAATGCGCGTATCCGGAGTGGAATTCCTTTGGTGTAATCCAGCCGGTCAATTGATAATATAAACTTGACTCCGGGGCCGGAACTGGTGAACTCATTTAATTTCCGCTGGATTTCTGATATTCCCTTCCCTTGCTGCCGATGCGTTAATGCTGTTGAATGAAATTTTTCATAGTCGATCCCCATCGGATAAGAATCCACTTTGATGATCCTGTCGTATGATGTGATCTCGTTGAACCTGACTTCGAGGTTCAATATCCGCCTGACTGAACTCAGGAAATGCCGCTCGTAATCATACGTATGGAAACCGATCAGGCTTGAGCCGAGCATGCCCGAGAGAAGTTCTTCACGCCAGGGAAAGGTTCGGAATATTTCGAACGACGGAAATGGTATGTGAAGGAAGAATCCGATTATCGCGTCGGGCCGCTTATCGCGAATAAGTTTCGGAACCAGTAAAAGCTGGTAATCATGTACCCAAATCACCTCGCCATCACGATAATTCTCCAGAATGGCATCGGCAAACTTCTGGTTGACCAACTTATATGCTTCCCACTGTTCCGGTGCGAACTCCGCATACTCCATAAAATAATGAAACAGCGGCCATAGCGCCTTGTTACTGAATCCAAGGTAGTAGTTTTCAACCTCTTTATCGGTTAGCCGCACGTCTACGCAATGCTGTTGGTCGACCGCTTCATTCACCTGCTGCTCGAGCTGTGAATCGAGCTGCTCCCGGGTTGCGCCCGACCAGCCAATCCACAGGCTTTTGCCCGGCTGATGAACCGACTGTAAGCCCGTTGCCAGCCCGCCAACACTGTTGTGTGCCTCGAGTTTTCCTGCTTCAATCCTGATCTCGACCGGCAGCCGGTTTGATACAATTATCGTCCTCTCCATAAAAACAGCTTTGGTTTGTACAGGGCTTTTCGTAAATTTAATCAAACGACAATTTTTAACTGTTAAGAAAGCTATAATGGAAAATTTAAATTTTGGCATCATTGGAAATTGCCGTAGCGCTGCGTTGGTATCTGACAAAGGCTCGATTGTCTGGTGCTGTCTTCCTGAGTTTGACTCTTCTTCGGTTTTCGCTGGCCTGCTTGATCCTGAAATCGGCGGAAGCTTCGATATCGTTGCCGACGACCAGTACACGATATTCCAAAAATATCTTGGCAACACCAGCATACTTGTGACCTCCTTTAGCAATGGAGCCGATGTTTTTGAGGTTCATGATTTTATGCCTCGCTACAATAAGGAAACAAAAGGAGCGTATAATCCGCCGGAAATCGTTCGGTACATAAAGCACATATCGGGGAAACCGCAGTTTCGGGTCAACTACAATCCGAAGCTTGAATATGCCATCGATGAAACGATTTCGTATGTAAAATCAGAATTTATTATCAGCCTGACAAACACTACGAAGTTCGACAGCGTGTTTTTATACAGCAACTTCGATTATGAAAAGATTGTTGGTGGCGAGATGCTGGACCTTACCGAGGATGGCTATTTCGTCTTTGGCTACAATGAAAAGCTGTTTGTTCCGACACTTCAGAAGGTTCAGCTTGAATATGAACGCACGAAGGTTTACTGGATGGAATGGACGGAACGTACTCCGACATATAAAAAGTACAATGCCGAAATTGCACGCAGCGCCATCACGCTAAAGCTGCTGAGTTACGAAAAAACAGGTGCGATCCTGGCAGCGGCTACCACTTCGCTTCCTGAAACCTTGGGTGAAGTACGCAATTGGGATTATCGGTTTTGTTGGATTCGGGATGCATCGATGGTCATTAGCGTCGTGTCAAAACTCGGGCACAAAAAAATGGCGAAGAAGTATCTTGAATTCATTGTAGACCTGATTCCGGATAAGGATGAGAAGCTGCAAATCATGTACGGTATAAATAAGGAGAAGAAACTGACCGAAGAATTTCTTGACCATCTTTCAGGTTACGGAAACTCTAAGCCTGTCCGAATCGGAAATGCCGCTTTCGAGCAGCGTCAAAACGACATTTACGGGATATTAATGGATGTGATCTATCAGCAATTTGTTACGTTCAGCACCGATATCGAAAATGGCGAAGAACTTTGGAACATCACCAAAGGAATTGCATGGGTTGTGGGGAAACACTGGCGTGAACCCGATAAAGGCATTTGGGAATTCCGTACTGAAGAACGCCATTTTACGTTTTCGAAAGTATTGTGCTGGGTTGCGATAGACAAAGCAATCAAAGTGGCTGAAATTCTGGGAAAACTATCCAAGGCAGAAAAGTGGAAATCCCTTGAACAGGAAATCCGTGAGGATATTATGAAGAACGCATGGAATGAAAAAGTTCAGGCATTTACGCAATCTTATGGTTCGGATGATTTGGATGCTGCCGTTTTGCGCATGGAAGACTACGGGTTTATTGAAGCTAAGGACCATAAATATGTTGCAACTGTAAAAGCAATTGAGAAAGAACTCAGCAACGACGGGTTATTGTATCGCTACAAAAATCGCGATGATTTTGGCTTGCCATCATCTTCATTTACCATTTGTACGTTTTGGTTTATCAACAGCCTGTATAAAATTGGCGAGCGCAAGAAAGCAGAGAAATTGTTCCGAAGATTATTGTCGTATAGCAATCATCTGGGTTTGTTTAGCGAGGACATCGATTTCAAGACGAAGCGTCTACTTGGGAATTTTCCGCAGGCCTATTCCCATCTTGCGCTAATTGAAACGGCGATCAATTTGTCGAATGTGACCGAGGAAGAAAAAGTCATTGAAGCAATGCGAAGTTAATAATCGGTATCCGAAGGAAGTACGCCGATTTCATTTTCCGCCAGTAGCTTGTAAAGGCAAAGATGCTGACTTAAATCATAGCGTTTTGCGCCGCTTTCATAATGTTGGCGAATAATTTCCGTCTGGCGGCTGTTGAACTTATCGGCTTGAAGCGGAATTCCGAGTTGTGCATCGATGCGGAAGCCCAAAAGGATCCTTTCCGTTAACACAACTGCCGGAATCCCATCGGCAACCCTGCCATTAAGCTTCTCATATTCGGTGCGTCCGATGCGGAAACCATTTATGAAAGCGGAGTTACGCTGATTGGGTGCGATAAGATTCAAATCCTCGAAATTAGCAAATACAGGATTTAGTCCGAACGTATAACCCTGATCGTAAAGTTTCCGATATTCCTGATAAAAAAGATGCTCCATGTACTTCAACTATTTTTTGCAAATATATATTTTTCGGCTACCAAAGAGTCACAAAAAATGCCCGATTTACGGGCATTCGAATTTGTTTATCAACCGATTACCAATCTGACTTTTTCGCTGTTACCGTTGCCCCGCTTTCGATGAATCTTTTTAGCTCATCATTCAGTTTATTGAGGTGATCGGTTATTTCCGGGAAATATTTGTTCGCCGCACGAAGCGTACCCTGTTTCGTAAAATAAACCGCCACATCCGTCAGCTGTACATCGCGCCATCCGCCGGGACCGTTCGCGTTACGTTCGGTATAATATTCAACTTTGAGCAGATCCGCTTTATATTTTCCGTCTTTAAACGAGATTTCCATCTGAAAGCGAGAATCGTACGTCAACTTTAAAGCCCCGTCGATGCTCACAAACTTTCCTTTTCCTTCAAAGGTTACCTTCTCGCCTTCTGCCTTCGCTTTTATGGCATCGGCACCGTTGAATGTTACCTGGATCCAATCGAGCGTACTTTTATAAAGTTCGGCTTTTGATTTTCCCGGAACTTCCGTGACAATAAAATCAGTGAAGCCCTGCGGAGTCAGTTCAAATTTTGCCGGAGCCTGAGCTTTGGCAGTCAATGCAGTACAAAAGATCACAACAGCGAGTAACAGTCTTTTCATTTTTTAGATTTTTAATTTGGGAATTTCAAAGATATAGGATATTCCGAAGCAGCCAAATTTTTCATTCCCAATTGTGATTTCAGAGTTTTCAACAAAGTAATTTGAACTTGGC
This sequence comes from Flavobacterium sp., assembly GCA_036386895.1. Classification (GTDB taxonomy): domain Bacteria; phylum Bacteroidota; class Bacteroidia; order Flavobacteriales; family Flavobacteriaceae; genus Flavobacterium. Next base: position 40,335 of record DASVUR010000004.1, on the reverse strand, counting down.
ACGGTATTTAAGTGTGCCGGTCTATGGAAAAGAATTTCAGGTTCATCAAGAAATCACCGGTAAGGCCGCTTTACATCGAAAAGTGTGAGGAACTGCACGGAAATATACTCTATCGCCGAAGATACCACGGCCTTTACGTGCTGTTTCATAAAAGCACCAACTGCTATTATATGATCGAACATGTAAGTGCCGAGTCGTTTTCTTATGAAAGGCTCGTCGAGTTTGTCGTGGATAACCACCGGGCGCTAAACACACACTTGAACTAATTTCCGCCACGTAACGACACTACCGACTTTGTTTCTTAAAATCTCAAGAGACACCACAAATAATATTCGCAGTTAAGTATCACGAATGTAGCCAAGCTTTTTCAATAATATTTCATGTCACTAAGCGAATTCGCGGAAGCAATCTAAAGTCTCTGAATTACAAAGAGACAGTAAGCTATCGCAGAAGCCTTAGCAAAGCCGATCCAGCTTTGGGCTGGGGTTTAAATATTTTCGGCGAGCCGGCGTTAACTCCGCTACCCTTAACATGCCCAAGCCTGTCACGACAGAATTTTAAGCTGAATAACATTGTCGTATATCCAAATCCGGGCGAATTATAGTTAATTTTGAACTACCAGCAGGATTGTCCGTCAGCACGATCACAGTGTTTGATATAGTTGCGAACAAAGTGATCAACCAGGAATTTGTTGACACTTTAGGTGTCGCGAAGTTATCCAACGGATTATACTTTGTTACGCTGGCGACAGATTCGGGTTCAGCTATTATAAAGTTTCTTAAAGAAAAATTCCGGCTCCTAGTGGTGCTTACAATAAAGCGCGATTGGCCCGAATGTTTAGTTGCATACATTGTGTACCAGTCCGACCGCGCAAAACAGATATAATTCTTATTTTTGCAACCTTAAGGCAAAAATATGGCATCAGGTTTTTTCGCAATTTTGGATGATATTGCAGCATTAATGGATGATGTTGCCGTGACCGCTAAAGTAGCAACACGCAAGACAGCAGGAATATTAGGGGACGACTTGGCCGTAAATGCGGAAAAGGCAACCGGGTTTCTTCACTCACGCGAGTTACCGGTACTTTGGGCAATTACGAAGGGTTCATTTATTAATAAAATCATTATTGTCCCTATTGCATTGTTGCTGAATGTTTTTTTTCCGGTGGCGATAAAATTTGTACTTGTTCTTGGCGGGTTGTACCTCGCTTATGAAGGAGCTGAAAAGATTGTCGAATTCCTGTTCCACAGAAAAAAAACCGGCCATGATGTCATTGAAGAAATTAAAGATGACGTTGATGCTGAAAAAACCAAAGTAAAATCGGCTATTACTACCGACTTCATCCTGTCGGTAGAAATTGTGATCATTGCTTTAGGCAGCGTACTCGACCAGAGTTTGACGCTGCAGATTTTAACGGTTTCCGTGGTCGCGATCCTGGCCACCGTAGGCGTTTACGGGATCGTAGCCTTAATCGTTAGGATGGATGATGCCGGATTAAGTTTAATGCGACGAAGTCCGGATAAAGGCCCGTTGTATGTAATAGGCAACGTTTTGGTGAAATCGCTACCTGTGATCATTAAAATTCTTGCCTTTGTCGGAACCATTGCTCTGTTAATGGTTGCAGGTGGCATCTTTGTCCACAATATAGACTATTTGCATCACTTGTTTCCGAATCTAAACCCCACATTGAAAGAGCTTCTGATCGGACTGATCATCGGCGTTGCGGCTGTAGGAGTGGTATTGGGTTTTAAAGCGATTTTTGGCAAGAAAGGGAAATAGCGGGCACTTTAGCGTGTCATCCCCATTATCATTTTACTTCTTGATAAACTTGGCTGTAGCACTCTTTCCATCGATAACTGCCTTTACGATATAAACGCCATTGGTTAACGCCGACAAATCGATAGTTTGCTTATCTACCACCTTTAAAACGGACTGCCCTATAGTATTGAAAATCTCTATTTCATTTGTTAGGAAGGCAGTATGAATTGTTACCGTCAGGGTTCCGTGTGCGGGATTTGGCGACACTGTAAAAAGGTTGTTTACGTACTCAACGCTTAATAAGTTAACGTTGGAGACTTCAATTGTATGATTGCCTGCCGCAAGTACCAGTGGCGCCTGGAGTATGCCGTTTGCGTCGGTATTCAAGGTTGAAACGATTGTTCCGTCAACTTTAACATTGTACGTTCCCTGAACCAGGTCAGCAGCAAAAACGGCGACACTTCTACCTCCCATTACATCGTTAAATACATGATACTCTTTGTCCATCAAACCATCCGCGGGAAAGAAATAGATGGTATTGTTCCAGTCGGTACCAACCGAGACGGAGTTTTGAAGAGCCACTCCACCCGGAACTGCTGCTACTATTTCGTCGCCAACATCAATGGTGTGAAGATAGGTCACGTTTCCATCAGCAGGTATTGCCGTAGGTTTTACTTCAATCCGCCAGCCTCCCGGTGTATAGAAATTTAGATCCGGAGTAACACTTGGCGGATAATTCTGACCGTCGACCCAATATTCGTAGCCCGTTCCACCAATACGTGTTGTGTTTGTTGTTGCGGGTAGCACCGTCCGAATCGCAAGGGTTGCGCCACCGTTTGAAGCGGTGTAATCTTGTCCGTCGTGTGTTGTAATATGCCCCGCAACAGGAGTATTGGAGACGCTGCCGCTGATATTGGGCTCGTTCGCGAAGTGGGCAATCCATTTTATATCGCGCTGTTCTGTTGTAGAACCGACCAAATGGACATGGTCCAAAACGATTACTTTATTGGGCTGAAGATACAATAATCGCCTACGGAAGAAGTCCAGTTTCGCCGGATTATAAGATTGTTGGGCGTCGGAAACATTGTATTGGTAATTGCTTCCTACAGCATTTTGTATCCATTCGCCCCGCTTGTTGGCCGGGTCCAGAACATCATTTATGTTTTGCAACGGAAGGCTTTCAATCTGGCCTCCATCGTTGGAAACCTCCTGTCCGGCGCTTTCAAAGCTTTCGGTCCCGTCGAACACACAAATGGTGTTGTGCGCAACCGTTCGTTCGTAATAATTTGAATAGTGGCTTCCGGCGTAGGTATCGTAAAAGCCTGAATCTAGAAGCAGCGGCGCATTTTTATAAAGGGTAAACGAATTGTTATCCCGATGTTCATGTGCGGCACGCTTACTCGGAGAATTGAAAAACGAGACCATCGTCGCGTCGCTATCCCACGATGATCGCACGATCGATAAACCCACTTTGTCTGAAAACCAGTGTAGCGGATTGGCCGGTTGCGTTACCGGCTCGGTTGTATAGTCTTTGTAAAACAATTTGTCGAACAGCGGCTTTGTCCATGCGATATTTTCAGGTTGCGACCAATATTGCGCGAGCCACTTGCTTCTTGGATCATTAAAACGGCGCGCATGCAAATACATCACCCTGTCGCCGCCTTCGAAGGCCATCTGTCCGTCGCCAAGATGGAGGCATTTGTTGTCCGGCTGCATAAAGTACAGGTATTGGTTGATGCTGTGTTGTATCCACGGCAGGTCCGCGTAGAAGTTCTTAGTGGTGCCTATCCGCATGTTCTCAAACAATTGAAACTGATCGGTCAGGCTCCACATGGAATAGGCAGCGCCCCAGTTCCAGCCACCGTCATCCTCGCGGTAGTGCGACCAACAGGGTATGAATGAATTTACGTGTTTGTCGTAGATGGTTTGGTACCAAAAAGTAACGGTAGCCTGTTGCGCCGGCGTCAAACTTGAAGCTCCGTGGAGTACAAGTGCGTTTTGGTTGCAGATGATATTATTCCACGTATTGTGGCTAGAAACATAACTCGTGCCGTGTTCATTCAGTATGTAGGTGTCCATAAACTCGGTATTCATATCGAATAAGGCCTGCACGAGCTGATCTCTTAACGGTATCGGCAAGTTGGTGTAGCACCAATCGAGCAAGAGTCCGCCTACTTCGCTAACCGTTCTCAAAAAAGTTTCCTTTTCAAGAAATTCCATATTGTCGAACTCGGCCGAGTTAATTGCATCAATCGTTTTTTGGGCAATGAACTTGCACCGCTCCAAAGCTTGAGGATTATTTGAAACCTTATATATATAAATAGTAAAAAAGCCCTCGTCTTTTGCCCATTGTGAACTGTAATCCCATGTCCACAGCGATTGATCTGTACCCAAAAGATACAATTCCGGATCGTTTATCCAGTTGTTTGTATACGCAGTGACGAAATTGTCGTAGTCTGTCTTATAGTTCCCCGCGGCGTTGTGGTTGGTTTGCATCCATGCAATTCGGGTTTGATCGGCATAAATTCGCGGCCGTGCAGCATTAATGGCAGGATATTGTGCAACCGCGCTGACTGTAAGTAGTAGTGAATACAGGATGAATATTCTTTTTGTCATGTTCTTCTATTTTATCTGCGCGGTAATGCTGTGCCTGTTAGCGCCTCGTATCAACATTTGGTAGTGTAGAATCTTCGCAAGATAATTATTCCGGACTAGAAAACACAGCGTGAATCAATTACACTTTTGGTATTTCAACGCATCATTAGACGTTTAGGAATCCGGCGGAGCATCCTGTTTCTCTCTTGCCGCACCTGCGAAAAGTTGAAGGCATTAACGCTTAGGTGTTCGTTTAAAACTGATTACATTAACATACTTTACACTTTTAAGGTAATATTAACATTTACAGGGTGGTAGTTTTGTAGTGTAATATTACAAGTGCAATAAAGTTCGTAGTTCTTCTAACCCTATTCGTAAAGCGTGTCTGCCGTAATTCACAATGTAGATTATGCCTTGCCTAAATAAATTAACCGATGAGACCAATTTACTATTCCAACCCAAAAACTATTTCTAAGTCGCTACTAAAATTCTGTTTTTTAATTCTAGCAGTTACGCTGATCTCTACTTTTGCCTCTTGTACGGCAGATGAAATGGAAGTTCAACCAAAAAACGAAGTTCTGAAAGAAACCTTCTTGCATAAAGGTGATTCAATTAAAGATATTCCCATTCCGCCGGTCACTACAACCACGAACACGGAGGGAATTGATCCGCCAATCCCGCCTATAAATCCGCCGACAGTTCCGCCGAAACGGCCATAAGTTCTTGTTTAAGAAGATATAAATTGTAGTTTTGAAAACATAATTTACCGATTTGAAAGCGATTATTATATTAGTGCTGAGTAGTGTCTTTTTTCTGAGTTGTACGCAACAGAAAAAGGACACTATTTCTTTATTGAATACGGGGAACATAGATTCCTTGATAACTACTGCACAGAATAAAAAATTCACTTTCAAGAAAAGGCTCTTTGATGCCAATCTTGCTTACGAATATGTAGCCAATAATGACGCGATAGAAAACAAGGATTACATTGATTTGGCACAAGTATTCTACGAGCTGGGGAATAAGGAGAAATATCTGCACTTGTTGAGAAAGTTATACAGGAAGTCAATCATCAAAAAAGATCATGAGGGTATTTCCGAATCCGCTTACGGCATAGCAAATACTTTCTACAGCAAGGCTCAGTATGATAGCGCGTACTTCTACTTCGCAAAATCTGAAAAATCGTATGTGCAGATCAAGGACAAATCAGTATTGGCATCCTTTATAAAAAATATCAGGGCGGATATCCTGACTTTTAAAAAAGATTATGTAGGCGCCGAAAAGCTTGCAGTTGAAGCGTTGAAAGTAGCAAAGGAGGAAAACTTTGACCTTTTGACCTATAATTGTTATATAACACTTGGCAATTCCCTGGGAGGACTCAAAGATTATGATAAAGCTATTGAATATTATCGCAAAGCGATCGAGGCTTCCGACAAATTAAAAGCAGATCCGCAATACCTGAACTTAAGGGTAATGCCATATAACTATATCGCCAATGCCTATTTAAAAAAAACAGATTACGATAATGCCATAAAAATGGTTCGCCAGGCACTAAGGTTTGATGATTTTAAGAAGAACAATCCAACAATTTATTGCTATCTGGTTAATACCCTTGCCTACTCCAGATTCAAGCGCGGCGACAAAACCACCTTAAGCCGGTTTCAGGAGACTTTAAAAATTGGCGACAGTCTTAAAAGTATTCCAATCCAGATTACCAGTAAAACGTATCTAGGCGAATATTACCTGGTTAAAAACGATACCCTAAAAGCTAATCTATATCTGAAAGACGCTCAGGTCGAGTCGCACAAAAATCATATTTTCGAAGATGAGCTAAAGATTCTGACGCTCCTCGCCTTGTCTAATCCTGACGACAAATCTTTGTATGCTAACCGATACATCTCGTTAAACGACAGTCTGCAGGTTGTAGAGCGCGCCACCAGGGATAAATTTGCCAGGATTGAATTTGAAACCGACGAAATAACAACCGAAAGGAACAGCCTGAGTTTAAAAACTGAGAACCTTTCTTTACAACGTTGGATCATCATTGGAATATCAATAGCTTCAATTATCATTATTATCCTTTGGTTCATGAACAAGTCGCAGAAAGCAAAGACCCGCGAATTGTTGCTAAAACAAGAACAGCAAAAAGCGAATGAAGATATTTACCAATTAATGCTGGATCAACAACAAAAAATCCAGGAAGGCAAAAACATAGAAAAACAAAGGATTTCACTTGAACTTCATGATGGTGTTATGGGGAAACTATCAGCTGTCCGATTAAATTTATATGCGTCTTTATACAAAGCTAATTTGATTGAAGACGCCTCTTTTTCTACACAAATTGACGAAATCCAGGCTGTAGAAGAAGAAATTCGAAATATTGCGCACGACCTGAATTCCAATCTGTTCTCAGACAATTCTAACTTCATTGAGATCGTGAAAGAATTGTTTGCCAAAACAGAAAATCACAGCCAGATTCACTTTATACTTGAGGTTAGTGATGCTGTAAACTGGGACTTAGTGAACAACACAATAAAAATCAACTTGTATAGGATACTTCAGGAAGCCTTGCACAATATTGAAAAATACGCCAATGCTAAAAACGTGTCGATTACGATGACCCAGACCGATCTGACAGAAATCAAGGTATCGATCACCGACGACGGAAACGGCTTCGACCTGAAACAGAAACAAAACGGTATCGGCATCAAAAACATGAAGCTCAGGATGCTGGAGTTAGGCGGAACTTTTGACATTGAATCCGGAATAAAAAACGGGACAAAAATAGATTTGATAATTCCGTTTTAGTGTGCTACTTTCACAATAAATCAAATCTTCTCTTAAATGATTGTGAAACTTTTAATAATCGATGATCATCCCGGAATGATTGAAGGCTATAAGGCTATGTTAGCTCTTAATAAAAGTAATCTTACAATCCATACTACTGAAGCTTACAGTTGTGAAGAAGCTTACACAGTAATTACAAAAGCCGAAAACGCGAACTTGTTTGACGTTATCTTTTTGGACTATTCCATTCCGGCATATCCGGAAAAGAAAATTCATAACGGGGAAGATTTGGGTGTTTTAATCCGCAAAAACATGCCTTATACCAAAATTATAATGCTGACTGCACACTTTGATGCAATCCGGCTCTATAACGTGGTTAAAAAAATCCAACCTGACGGACTATTGATTAAGAGCGATTACAAACCACCACATCTTATTGAAGCTTTTGAAAAAGTTTTGGACGGTACTATTTTCTACTCACCGTTAGTTACCGATATCATTAAGCAACCCTTATTCTCCAAGGGCTTATTGGACAGTCTGGACCGCGATATTATTGCACTATTGGCCGAAGGGCTGCAAATTAGGTCGATCGCTTCCAAAATGAATGTTTCAGAGGATACGATCAAGAAAAGAAAAAGCAAAATAAAAGACCTGCTCGGCATAGAAAAAGGCAGTGACGAGGATATTTTAAAGGAATGCCGCGTATTGGGTCTGTTGTAAGTTTCCCAAATAGTTTTAACGTTTTTTACACCTTTAGTGCTAATGCGCCTGCCAGGGTCATGGTAGTTTTGGGACAACAATATCATAGCATGTTGTTGTAACAGATTATTAACGGAACGTGGAAGAGTTTCAGGTTCTAAAACTTAAAACCATTTAGTATGAAAAAATTAGCTTTTAGCTTAATTGCTACAGTGTTTATGGGTGTGTTCTCGATGAGTGCCCAAAGCGAACCCAAAGGTTTCATGAAAATTGACCTGGGATTTGGACGGATCTCCAGTTATGACGGTAGTTGCACTAGCGGCACTGGCTCGTGTGCAGGCTCAAGTACCTCTACACAGTTTTCTGCAGCGATCGGTAAGATTAGTGAAACGGTCGTTTCTTATGCGTTCAGCAGAACGTTTTACCAGGACAACCTTCAGTATCTGGAAACCGGATTTCGTGTTGGAACGGCATTTTCTTTGCCCAAAAGCATAACAGAGAGAATAGGTGTGACAGGCGAGTTTATAATTGCCGCAGGAACCTATCGGGTGACTGAAAAAGACGGAGCTTACTATGTTTCGTTTACAAACGCAAAGTAAAAAATAACACTTAATACTAAAGCACTATACACCGGCCTGGAATTACTGACTTTGTTCCCGGCCTGCCCAGATCTTAGTATTTAATACAGGCACTCTACGCTATAAACGCTATTGTACCTGAAGAAAACAACGACAATCGTAATGGTTGTCGTTTTTTTTTATGTTGCCCCAATGGCTATTAACTTTTTTTACCCTTTAAGTGTAAAAACACAAGCTATGGTTGGGGTAGTTTTGACTTAACAAATTACTCGAGAATTATTTGTCAAACTATTAACCAGATCTGAAAGAGTTTCAGATTTAAAAAAACTTTAAAATTTAATATCATGCAAATTAATTTACAAACAGAACAAAGCAAACGTGAAATTGTAAGCGTAAGAAGCCAAATCACGAATTCTACACAATTGAAAAGCTTCGACGCATTCGTAGCAAAAAATGGCTCATTTGACTTCAACAACGACGAGCACGTAGCAGCACTACGATCTGGCAAAAATGATTGCCACTGCACTGTTAATCCTACTATTGAGGTTCACCCAATGTAGCATTCTATATGCCCTGTCCGGTTCGGACAGGGCATATATATATTATACCAAACAAATTTTTAGACTTAAAATACACAATCATGACAAATACAAAGTTTTCTGAGAACGTAGAAATCATAAAAGAAAAGATTTATAACACTGAAATCGGCGATTTGGAAATCAACGGATTACTTTGGTCATATTTGTTGGTTTCTTCCAGTTTATCAACTTTTCTACCTAAAATGAAAGCTGCCGACCATTATAAGATCGTCCAGAATATGCAATTTCACCGTTCCTTGTCTGAAATTGACATGTACTATCCTTCCCTTTTGGAAAATACGAGATTTTATGATAAGTCAAACGTAGTTGATCAAAGCCTCACCAAAGCACATATCTATGTAAGCTATCATGCGGGTTCGTATTACATGATATTGAGAACTCTGGCCCACAAAGGCGTTCCCTTTTGCGTCGTGGCTGGCAATAACTATATCAGCGATTACGAAGACCTGGTTCAGCAAGTATATAAAAATGTGCCAAATGGCGACGGTAATGCCTTAGAGATACTGTCGGCTGAAGATCCGAAATTATTACTGAAACTATCTAAAAGGCTGGCAGATGGGATCTCGGTGTTCTTCTTCATAGACGGCAATGCGGGAACAAAAGAAAATAATTACAGCACCGATAGAAACCTGCTGAAGATCAATTTTTTAAATCATCATATTTATGCACGCCAAGGTGTTGCCTTCCTCGCGTACCTGAGTAAAGCGCCCGTTGCCACAGTAATTGCAAAACGTGATAAAAATTTAAACAATACCGTCAAAATAAATCTTGTAGAAACAGGAGAGAACCTCGCCAAGAACGACCGAAGTGAGTTTATCCATTCACTTACCCGCAAATTATATGGCGAATTGGAGAACTATCTGATAAAAAATTACGAACAATGGTCGGGTTGGTTCTACCTGCACAAATTATTTGACACAGACGATCTTTCGGAAGTAAACATCAATACCGCCGCAATAAATTATACGGATGCCAAATTTGTTATAAGTGATCATTTTCAACTTGTAAAACATAATGAGGAGCACATTTTCCTGGTCAACAAGAAAAAGTACGAGATCATGAGGATCGGCGATTTCTTATTCGAGGTATTGGAGTACTTCAAGACGCCCAGGACCATTTTACCAAATGAATCGTTGCTTATTGAAAATGATGTGGTCGGATTTGAGTTTGTGGAAGAGCTGATCGAGTTAAATTTTTTAAAAGCTATTTGATGAAAATTTTAAGCAGTGTTTTTTGCCTATTTTTCGTAACGATCTCCTTTGCACAAAAGAACGGAACGCATTTTAAAACTGAAATAGATTTCGGTAACGGAACCGTGTTTTCCACTTTCTTAGATGTAAGTATGGATGAAGATCAATTTACGATAACTTCTCCTGAAAATGCCGACGTCCGCCTATTTGGCGGTAAGGCAAAACTGGGACGCCTGCTCGGGAAATCCCCAAAAAAGGGAATCATCGTTACGATAAAAGGAAAACAAAAAAAGGATAGTTTGTTTGGCGAAACAAACATTCCGATGGTAGGAAAACTAAAGTTTAAGGGGATTGTAAAAAACAAAACGCTTAGTGGCGAGTTCATCAGTGCAGAAACAACATCAATAGGCACGCTTCATGGCGTAGTTACTGAAGAAGAGAAGCTTACATACAGCCATCTTTACCCAATCATTGTCAAAACAATTCAAGATAATATTTATTCTAAAGATGCAATTGAGAACGAAGATTGGAAAGATTTCCAGGAAAAAATTAAAAAACTATGCACCACTGCCCATGACGACATTGAATTGTTTTTGGGCTTCAATATATACAACCAAGAACTTCCTTTTACTCATTTAAATCTGTTCATCGGGCAAATTGGAGATGCTGCTGATTCCGTTGAAAAACGCAGCACACAGAAATCGGTAATTTTTGAAGAAAAGAACACCACTACGGCCTATCTCCTAATCAAGAATTTTTCAAGTTCGGCTGAAGAGCTGGCCACGATATTACCGAAGATCGTTCAAAATCAAAACTATCAAAACTTGATCGTCGACTTAAGGAACAATCCCGGCGGAGGTATCGATGCTGCTTTTGAATTTGCCAGACACATTACGGATAACGACATCAACGTTGGCTTTTTTGTGACAAATAAATTACGGTATTCGGGATTTGAACCTGCACTATTTAACACACTGCCTGAACTTCAACCTGAAAGTACACAAAGCTTTACGGATGAGCTGCAAACGTTGCCCGGGGTAAAACTTATATTTAAAAAGCCTGAAAACAGGGTATTTACAGGAAAGCTATTCGTTTTGACAAACGGCGGTACCGGAAGTACTTCGGAACCAATCGTATACAGCCTGAAGAACAGTAAAAGAGCTGTAATTATCGGAGAAAAAACGGCCGGCGCCATGTTGGCGGCAACTCCGTTTAATGTTTCCGGAAAATATAATATCATGCTGCCGATTGCAGATTTCTATACATATGACGGGGTGCGCCTGGACAAAGTGGGCGTGAGACCGAATATCGAAGTCAATTCGGAAGATGCCCTGAAAAAAGCCCTTGAGTTAATTAACAACGCAAAATAATCTGATATGGACTTACTAAAAGGAGGAGCCTTAATCGCGGTGGTTGCCGGGTTTTGGACAAACATAAAAACGTCACTGTGGTTTATCCTATCGATTTTTATTCAGAAATATGAGATCAAAACAGAAGACTTACACAATGAGATCATCGGTTACCTGATCGCAAACAACAAAAAGTTTAACAACTATAATAAAGTGTTTGGATCACAATATGAATCTTTCCGCAGCGGAAAGTACGGATTGGTGGCTTTTGAAAAATATGGGGAAAGCATGATCGTATTCTTGTCTCAGAAAAAGTATTTGTTCAACCTATTCCGGATGCCGTTTGTGTTTAGTAAAAAGGGAATGGATACTGGCGCTGCAGAAGCTACAACGGGTGCCAAAGACGATAAAAAAATCTATTCCTATATCATCTCGATCAGAGGGACGATCAATGTGCCCGGGATCATTGAAAAAGCAGTAGGCAATAGAAACAGGCTAAGTTGGGACCTCGAAGATGATGCTGAGAACTCCAACAGGTTCAACATCTATTATTTCCCTGAAAGAAAGCAGCAGGAAAACGATAAAAAGGCAAAATACGGATTCGGTTATTCGTGGTACATGCTGAATAATTTCAACCTGATAGGCGTTAATCAAAACGATTTGGGCTTAGAGCTAAAAAGCAAAGGAAGTGCACTCGAAAACCTGTACTTTCCTAAAGAGGTCGAGAAGCTCATAGATATTGTAAGCCTTTGGATAAAAAGCAAAGACTGGTACAAGGAAAAAAAGATACCCTGGAAAAAAGGTTGGCTGCTTTATGGTGTGCCTGGCACCGGAAAAACGGCTCTTGCAAGAGCTTTTGCCGAAGACCTGGATTTACCGATTTACGTCTTCTCACTAGGTCAGATGTCCAACAACGATTTTCTGAAAGCGTGGCAAAGCATGCAGCTTAATGTTCCCTGCATCGCTTTAATGGAAGATATCGATAACGTTTTTGATAAGAGAAAAAATATATCCCAACTGTCGGGAATGTTGAATGGCAGCATGTTTTATCAAAGTAGCAATCAAACAGATGGCAACAGTGAGGTGAAGAGCCCGCTAACGTTCGATACGTTACTGAACTGCTTGGATGGTGTAGACAAAACAGACGGAATCTTTACAATAGTGTCGACCAACGATATTACTAAAATAGATGAAGCTTTGGGTGTTCCGGATTTTCTTGATATCGATAAACATAACTTTATATCTTCAAGGCCCGGCAGGATTGACAGCGTCATTAAACTGGACTATATCAATGCTGAGAACAAGCTCAAAATGGCGATCAAATTACTTTCGGAATTTCCGGACCGACTTGAAGAAGTCAAACGCAATATTCTGAACGATATACAGGAAACGCCCGCCCAATTCCAGGAGTACTGTTCGCAGATTGCCCTTGAGGAGTACTGGAAAACGCAGAATCGTTATCAAGATAAAATAGATACCGTATTAGCAAGCCAGATTAACTAACAGGAATCATGGGACGCAAGCCAACCGAACTGACTTAGAAACAATCCACTATTGAACGACCAAACTTTTTCTTTTTTTACACTTTTTGTGTAAATGTACCGCCTGTTTGTGTTCTAAATTTATAAGATCAGGACCTGGTCAAATACACGCACATTAAAGGGTATTAAATCGAACCACAGTGCCGCTCCAAAAAGGACTGTCAGCATTAGAATCAAATCGAGGACGCTTAAACTTAAATACATAACCATGAAAAAACTAATTCTTACAGTAATGCTGCTTTGCTCTTCAATTGCTTCATTTTCCCAAACCGAAAAAACGATTGGAGGAGATTTTAGAGGAAAGCAGTGTAGCGGAGGTACTGGATTCTGTGGTACGCTTCCAAATCCCGACAACAGAAACGTAAATTCCGACATGAAAAATTTCAAAGCCATAAAGACCTCTGCTACATCGATGATTTTAGAGCTGAATACGAACATGCTTACAAAAGACGATCAACTCTTGTTTTTCGGGAAAGAATATTCCCAGATTACCACCAATGAAACGTTGACATTTGTTCAACAAGACGACTACGAATTCAATATTGATCTTTTGATCTATATGGGTTTGGATACACGATACAAATTTTTGAAAAAAGGCGAATACCCGTTGGCAATTGTAAACGACAAAGTCCAGGTTTCACTAACACTTTCAACCGACTAGCATGAAAACCGAATAACAACTTTATAAAAGTAAGGATCATGAAAAATCTCAAGTACATACTGATGCTTTCACTTCTGTTCGTAAACGTCAAATCGTTTGCAATTTCAGAAGGCAACAATCCTAATGAAGTTGTTGAAGAACTAATCAAAGAAATTGAAGAAATAAACAACAAGTATCGATTGCTCATTGACGATAAGCAGCGTCGGCTCCTGGACATAAACCTGGCTTTAAAAGAAGCAGTAAGTGTTGAGCAAAAAGTAGACCTGCTGGTCGAAAAAGATCTGATCAAAACAGAAATCGTTACTTTGATCAACCTGAATACAGGCGAAGTATCAAAGGTGAGATACCTGAAGGGATTACAGATAATCAAAATTCTTTATGAAAAAGTCTTAAGCCTGGATCATCATTTCGCTTCCGTTCGCACGCTGAACGAGATCAACAAGATGTCGAACCCCAACCAATATCCGGAATTCGATAAGCTCAAGGACATATTGAAAACCAAACGTGACAAGAAACTTGCTGTCGATCTAACCTCGATGCTTGGCACCAATACGATCGTTTCGGTTGTGCAAACGTTCACTAACATGATTGGCTCGACGTTGACTAAAGAAGAAAAAGAGTCGGAGATAAAAAATGTCGAATGTATATTAGACTTCACGCTGCGTATGCAGAACGACCTGAATACGATCTACTTCGAGACAGCGTACCTACAATCAAGTAATGAAAAGATTAAACTGGATATTGAGGCGCTTTTTAAAGATTACACCAAGCCGATCGGTTACACACAAACACTCGAAGCGTGCCGAATAGGAGATGATTGGGAAGCCATTAGTCTCAAAATGGACGAATATCTCGTTAAAGTAAAAGCTGCAGCGGGAACAACGCAATATAAACTGCAGGTAAATATGGAATTTCCGATTGACCGGTTATTACAATTTATTACGCAATACAATAATTTTATCGATCAGGGCGGCGAATTTTACCAGAAGTTCAACATAATCCTGAACAGCTACGAGAATGAGAAACAGTGTGAAAGCAAACTGCCTCTCGAGTACAAAAAATTAAAAGCCGACATCGACGTCGCAATCCAGAAATTTAACGTGGCGTATAAGCCGGTTGAAGTGAACGGCACAAAAATGAAGGAGATCCTATATGGCCTGAATGAATTTGAGTGATCGCACTGCCTGCAAATGTTGCACTGAAACCCCAGATTTTTAGGATTATAAAGGGCCGTTTCAAGAAGTAGTGCGTTATTGTGCGTTAGCACTTCGCGGCTGTTCTTTAAGCTTCAATACGGATTGAAATGGACGGCGCCGAATTTCCAATCCGAGACATATCCGATCATGAGAAAAAGCAGTATAAGCGCCTGAAGAGCCAGCATTGCGAAAAACAGCCCAATTCTGTACGAGATACCTATTGTGGTATAATCCTCCCGAAATGCGTTCCAATATCCATGGCCGATTTGAAAAACGATAAGCGACGGTATGGCCAGATTAACTATGTCAGCGAACGTTTCATTGAATTCGATAATCAGATCGAAATAAAAAAATAAGTGTCCGAATGCGGATATCAATAACATTCCTAACAATACCATCCCTGCAATTATGGAATGTTCACTCAGGTTCAATTTTTTTCTTCGGAACAGAACGTAACTGCTCAATGCCGCAAATGGGACAAAAAGGAAAATGATGAACTTACTTTTCTGCGAAAATATCTCATCCATTTTTCTGCTGGCCTCATTTATATAGGCTGGCTTCTCAACAATTTCCTCGCCCAGGCTGATTACAATCTGATCATAAAAGTGCCGGAAAAACAGGATCAAACCCGTGGTTATCAAAATCAGGTAAAACACATTATAATACCGTTTCCTTTTTCCTGAAATATAATCAAGGGCAGCCTTGCCCGGCCGTACCAAAGCCTGCCGGGCTGTAAATAACATCCCTCTTTCGATATGAAAAGTTCCGTGCAATAAATCGTGGGAAATGAAATTTCTAAAAGAGATCCGGTGCGTGTCGGCTTCTTGCCCACAACCCGAACAGTATCGATCGGTTAATTCCTTGCCGCAGTTGAGGCAGTTTTTACTTATCATCTTTTTCCCAATACGTATTTGTAATTTTCTGCTAACGGTTGCATTCTCGCCAAATAGCAAGCAGACGCCACTCCGTGCAAGGTAAAATATTATTCGGGAATATTTGCTTCAATTGCGTCTTCATCTTTTGGATTTCTTATCGGGGTGAAGCGCTGATCTTATACGGCGGCGTATTAAGTTGACAATCAGAATTCCAAATGGCTGCAAACTTGGCGCAAAAGGAGTTCGGAGGTGCAAGTAAGCGAGATTCTGTTGCTTGCTATCCATGAGTTTCGTAAATTCGGGTAAAACTATTTATCATGATACTGCAAGCGCTTTTAGACGAATTTGAACAAGAAGTAACCAGCACACGTAAATTGCTGGAGGCTGTACCTGAAAAAGACCTGAACTTTAGACCTTCGCCAATATCGTGGACAATGGGCGAACTCGCCCAACATATCGCTACAATATATTACTGGTACGTAGGAACGTTAACCCAGGATGTGTATGACATAGGAGCTGATAATCCGGAACGTGGTGCGCCCGAAGACATTCAGGCAACACTGGAACTTTTCGAAAAAAACGTTGAGCTGGCCAGAAACGCACTAAATTCGATAGCAGACGAAGATCTGCAGCAGCAATGGACCATGAAAGTTGGCGGCCAAACCGTACTTGGGCCGATGCCGCGCGGAGTTGTGGCGCGTAGTTTCCTTTTCAACCATACGTACCACCATCGCGGGGAAATGATCGTCTACCTGCGTGCAACTGGAAATAAAGTGCCGGGCCTTTATGGGCCGACTTATGAAGAAAGCGCTTCGGAATAATTGGCCATTCTTATTGTTATTATTAATTAAAATCCGACTATGAAAACTCAAATGCGACACACCATCATCCTGGCGCTTCCTAAAATTGATATTCCTGCAAAAGATCAACTTAAGCAATTTGTTTTTCAACTCATTGAAAGCGGTGCTGCAACGGTTGACTATTATGGTGGCGAGCTGGATCATTCTTTTGACGACGATCTGGATCCCGATCACCGGCATCATTTCCACGATCACACGTACCTGAGTTTTCACTTCACAGCTGAACTCGATACAGCGTCTGATAAAGAGAGCGCACTTCAGCTTATCAAATCGCTGTTGGAGACAAGGGAAATTCTGGAAGTCCGGCAGGACACAAAAGACGTTGATGTGTATATTTAAATTAAAATACGCCCCCAAATTGCGGCGCGGCCCGGACATTTACGAACGCGCATTTTTTAATTCCAACAGTTATCCTGCCACGCTCCTCGCCTATTTTTTTACGAATTTGAGATTAACACCGGGATGATTTCCCGACTTGATAACGTAAACCCCTGTGGGCAGATCGGCAACATTAATTTCCTGTCCGGTTGTATTTTTCACTTCCTTGACAAGCGTTCCTATCGAATTGTAAAATTCCAGATCATCGGTCAATATACCTTCTGGGAACACAACACTTAAAATGTTTGCAGCGGGATTTGGGGAGATTGTGTAGAACGGCACCAACCGCGTTTCGCTAATACCGAGTGATACCGTGTTGTCCCATCTCCACATACCGCCCGATAAAGGCGCATTGGGATTTATATCATTGAAATAACCACCTGCCCAACCGGTTGTGCTGTTTAAAAACCGGCATGCTGCTTTTTGCTCCATCGATTCGATTATTGTCCATGTAGCGCCATTATCTGTCGTATACGACGATCCTCGGTTTGGATAAATGACCGACGTCGAGACGAAAGTAGAAGTTCCCGGAACAGACGTTACCCTGCTCCGTTTCCAATTCGGATGAAAAGGCATCTGCGTCCAGGTAACCCCGCCATCGGCTGTAGAGAATAAAATAACAGTATTGTTAGCCGTACGTATATTCGCCAGACCGTGGAGCGCATCATCATTGAATGCAATTTCATACACCATGTTCATCGCGGGATCAACTGTATGCACCGACCAGGTTTGTCCGAAATCGGTCGACTTGTACATCTGCCCTAAATACGTTCCGAACCAAACCGTATCGCCCACAACTGCATAACCGTCAAACCAGCCGTATTGCCCGCCGGGTAAAGAATCTGGTAGGTTAGCCTGTGGCGTGCGCGTCCAATTTACGCCGCCATCCGTGGTTGTGTAAATTTCAAAATAGCCGCCGTTGGCATCACCGCCTGCTATTCCGTTAAGCGGATCTTTAAAATATACGAAGTTTGGGAAAGAGCTATCGTTAAATACAGTTCCCGGATTGGACTGTTGCCATGTTAGGCCGGCATCTGTGGTATAAAAGAGCCCGCCGCCGGTTGAAAAATTAGTCTTATGCATGGCAACCCATGCTTCAGTGTCGCTCACGGCAGAGATGTTTGAAAATGCCAAAGAAGGATCACTGCCCATAGTCCCCGGTATCCAAGTGGCACCTCCATCTGTTGTGCGGGTAAATTCTAAAATTGGGGTCGGGCTCCCGAGTCCGTTTACGCCGTCATAGCAAATGGCCCACACCACATTGTCGTTGACGATAGAAATTTCGTAAAATCCTAAATGCTTGCCTGTAAAACCTGCGTTTTGCTCAGTCCATTGCGCTTCTCCCGTTGTAGCGTTCAGTAGCAAAACGGTTGAAAGTAAGACCCGTTTCCGCCACAGTTTAAGTAATGATCTTTCCATGATTTCCGATGTTTAATGGGTTATGAAAATCGAAGTTAGGCAGCAGCATTTTTTAAAGAAAGCGCCTCAGTACGGACACATTATTTTAGAAGCCGGAAAGTAAAAAACGCGGACCAACGCAATGGTCGTTGGTTTGGTCATTGAAATGGCGTGTTCGTCCTTAGCGTTTGCAGTACCGTAAGTTCCTTAAACTACCTGGCTTGTTGCTTTTCCGTTTTAGCCTGAAGCAAAGAAAATTACGATTGCATGTAACAAAACCGTATAAGTCACGCCTACTGTATCTAACCTAATACTTTTTGACTATGAAGATCTACATGCATATAATATTACTAGCAATCTTAGCAACAGTTAGCTGTTCTTCTGATGATGATTCACAGCCATCAGGCCCATCAGATCCAGAACCGGTACAGACCACTATTTACTTGATCCGCCACGCCGAGAAGGCTGACAACAGCGCCAACCCGAACCTTTCTGCTGAAGGGGTGCAGCGGGCAAACAATTGGGCGGTCATCTTGCAAGATGTCGCGTTTGATGCTTTTTACAGCACCAATTATAACAGGACATTGCAGACCATACAACCTGCTGCAACCAGTAATGATAAAGAAGTGACACTTTACGACCCTGCGAATTTTTCACTCGATAATGTTATAGCGAACCACGCTGGAAAAAACGTATTTATAGTCGGGCACAGCAATACGATCCCGCAGTTGATCAATTCGTATCTAGAAGCTAATATTTATCCCGACATGGCTGAAAACGAATTCGGCAATTTGTATAAGGTTACAATCGTAGATGGCGTGGTATCGCATGGAATGACGGTGCACAATTGATCTGTGCGCTTTGCCTATTGACTGGCAGTGTATTTCCGGTTATCGAATGTTGAAATGCCATAACCATTGCAGATGATTCACATCGCGGTCAAAGGAAAACCTATGTACGCTCTTCGGGATATCATTCTGGGTAAATAATAACATTCCACATAAACCCACGGCCCGTTTAGTGCCTGCTGTACCAACAGCAATATATTTTAAGGATTTAAAAATATTTTTCGTTTATTTGTTCATAATTAATGAGTTACAGTAAACATGGAAGCCCACGACGCAAACTTGACAAAAAATAAAAAAATTGTGCTTTCAGTTCCGGACTTGATAGCTATCGGTATGTTTTTAGTTTCCCTGGGTGTATCGATGGGCATTTACTCCTCTGCAATAAATAAATTAAATACGATCGAGACCAAAGTGGAAAATCTCTCCGATAAAATCGATATGTTAAATGCTAACTCTGCAAGTTACAAAACGGATCTGGAACACATTAATAAGGATATCGATAGGTTGGATAAAAAATAACTAATGAAGAGAGCGCGCTACATATTATACTTGGCCTCGATACTTAATTTTATTTTTTTGTTCAATTTTTATTTCCAGTTGGAATCGCGGTTCAAATCCGTCGACGAAAGAATTACGGCGCTAAAATACGTTGAGGATCAAGCGAAGCCGCACGCAGATACAGCTGTATATAAAAAGAAAACGGATGCCGATGCCCTGGAGTCTCTAACCGGTAATACAACAAACAGAACACCCTCACCACAATCTGAAGTCATACCTTCTGATGCTATTTCTACTACGCAAATCAGCACCGGAAAAGACACGATTGCCGTCGAAGAAAAACCTCGGGCCGTTCCTGAAAAACCAAAGACTGCAAATACATCTAAAAGGGCGAAAAACGAAGATAATATTTCGGTAAACAGGCCTCCCAATTCAATTGATATCACATCAGACGAACTAAACGAATTTTACTATTCCTCAAGCACCCGACCTTATTATTTAACTCTAGAAGTCAGTCCCCGCTCAAGTCGAACTTTCGGATTTGTGTTGATAAACGACTCTCCTGAAGTAATTAAAATGATGAAGGAGAACGAAGCACGTCTTGATAAAAGAATTAACCTTCAATTTCCATTTGGGGAAAAGATACGCAGTGGCCAGGCAGCAAAATTCTACATTAACCTGGATAACATTTCAATCGAAAACAGGAACGAGACTTACCGGATCTTAATTCCTACAAAGAAAAGTGGCGGTAACGGGAATACCATCGCGTTCATGATTTCCCTGAATTTTATTAGTGAATAAGGTATGTAACCCTTGGCGACGCGTACCGATACCGTGCAGTCAACAGACGTGTGGGCGCTATATAAGCACACTATTATAGGCCTAAAATGTCCCTACAATACAAACCGCTCCTCGTTATGCCCTACCAGATTCTCTACCGATGGATAATTCTCTGGCGTTGGAGGCAGACTGGAAGCGTCTTCCGCATGTAGCTTAAATTACAAACGGTTTCTTCAAGTATTCCGCTAATTCTACCCGCAAACCTTCTATTTTCCTCGAAGCTAGCATTTTGTTGATAATTTTTTATCAATTCGATAACCCGCATAACATTTAACATATCTTTGGCAGTACAACCGATTCTCCAAATCGTACCAACATGAAATGGCTCCCTACTATTTTCCAGCGCGGTACCCGGCGTGAATTCCACCTTGCGCTCAAGCGTATGACTGATGCTGAACACAAGCTGCATCGAATGTCGCAGAAATACCGAATCCTGAATCAAAAGATGGATAACGGGATTATTATTTTAACAAAAGACGGTGTCCCTTCTCTTGTTGCACCCTCAGTGACCAATGTGCTGGGCTATGGTGAAGCCGACCTTCTGCACCAGGACATCCGGACAATTCTTGATCCACGCAGTGTTCCGGCCTTTAATGAAGCAATCGCACAAGCACTAAAGTCTCCCGATCAGGTAATCGAGTGCGGATTGATCATGGCCAAGCATACTGATGACGGTATCAGGTATATCGAAATCAAATTCACCAACCTTTGCGATGATCCTATAATCAGAGGTATCATTATGAACTTTCGCGATGTCACACTCCATAAGCAGACCTCGGACAAGTTGCTGTATGTTAACCGGCTGTATAGTTTTATCAGCCAGATCAATCAGGCCATTGTCCATACCCGAGACGAAACCGCACTTTTACAGAAAGCGTGTGACATTGCCGTTGGTGATGGTGGCTTCCGGTTCGCGTGGATAGGCTCGACAAAGAGTGATGAACGCTCCATCGAGATGATTGTCAGTGCAGGCGCCACGCAAAAGGACCTTGATTATTTTGCGGGATATACCTATGATGCAGGCGGGCCAATTGACAATGTCGTAAAAGGTGACGGATTTTTCGTTGTCGACGATATCGAAAACAGGTCGAACAATAACTTTATGCTGTATGCCCACGAACGCGGCTTTAAGTCGGCTATTTGCCTGCCGTTGAAAAAATTGGGTGTGGTGGTCGGAACTTTCAATTTATATTCTGCCGACAAGGACTTCTTTAACCCTCAGGAAATCCAATTGCTAACTGAGGCTACCGGCGATATCTCTTTCGCCATCGATGCTCTTGAAAGTGACAGGCAACGAACAATTGCAGAGGAAAAATTGAAGAATAGCGAATTCCGGCTGAAGCAGGCGCAGGAAATTGCGCACCTGGGTAGTTGGGAAGTCAATTTAGCAACCGGTGTCGCCATCTGGTCGGACGAGGCATTGCGGATTTTTGGCCTGCCGATCAATGAAGGGCTTCAGTCGTATCAACAGTGGTTATCGCACATCCATCCTGAGGATCTCGATAATGTACTTGAGATGACATCAAACCCTGATTCGGCGACACATGCATTTTTTTACCGGATACTGCGGCGCGACGGCATGGTCCGATATCTTTATTCACAAACCCAGACAGAGTTTGATGGCGAAGGGAAGCCGATAGCGCTGCAGGGAATCATTCACGATGTAACCAATGCGAAGGTGACCGAGATGGCGCTTGTAGAGTCGCAAGCGAACCTGCGGCTTATTATAGATACGATTCCCCAGGCGATTTTTGCATCAGACCATGATGAGAAGATCGTATTTGCCAACAAAGCGTTCGCCTCTATATTAGGGCTGACAGCTCATGAAGTCGTCAATAAGAAAATTGCGGCGCTTCCCGGTGTCCGTCAGTTTTCAGATATCGATGGAAACGTTGACCAATTAAAGGAATCTGGCGTATATGAGACCAATATCACCAATAGTACAGGAGAGGAACGGGTCGTACATGTTTCAAAAATCCCATATTCGATACCAGGGCAGTCATCTGCTAACCTACTTACCATTGCCACTGATATTACCGAGCGAAAGCAGGCAGAATCTGAACGTATAAAAATGGTTGCCGACATCGTACAGCGAAATAAAGATCTTGAGCAATTTTCGTATATCGTGTCTCATAACCTCCGCGCTCCACTTGCAAATATCATGGGACTCGCAACGGAGCTGGCGGATGATACTTACGATGATGACATCAAAGCGATGCTTCAGCAACAGCTCGCACAATCCACGACCAGACTGGATGCTGTTATAACAGATCTCACGAAAATTTTACGACTAAAAAATGATATTACGGAAGAGCGGGAAGAAGTAAATCTCGCGGAGCTGATAACCGATATCCAATCGTCGCTGGCATTTCTGCTAAAATCGGAGCATGTAAGCTTTAAACTTGATCTCAATGTAAAGAAGATCAGTACGTTGCGGAGCTACCAATACAGCATTTTTTACAATTTGATTTCTAACAGTATAAAGTATCGCCGCCCCGAAGTATCGCCTGTAATTGAGATACGATCGGAAGGCACTAAGAACGGAGTTAAACTCATCTTCAAGGACAATGGCCTTGGAATCGACATGACCCGAAATGAAAATCAATTGTTCGGACTTTACCGGCGGTTTCATCACCACGTCGAAGGGAAAGGGATCGGACTTTTCATGGTGAAGACACAGGTCGAAACTATGGGAGGTGTCATTACAGTAAACAGTGATCTTAATTCGGGGACGGAATTTGTGATCGAATACGGATCCTGATACTCGTATTTGCCATTTCGCAACGGGATCGTGTTGTTACCACTACTAAAACATTAGCCGGGTGCACTCTATGCTGTCCTCAAATCCCGAGAGATGTGCTTCTTAATCGCGGACTTTCATCAGGCGGTTCGATTCATTGTTGCTGTATTCATAGACAAGATCATTAAGATATTGTCGCTTCCGGAGCGCCAGAAGGTTTCAGAGATGTTGCCGTTGAACAAAGGCGCTACCTGATTTCCTGCATTCATTTCGGCTTGGTCGTAGTTTATCTTAAATGCAAAAAGATCGTCTGCTACCGAGGTTTCCTCGAGGTTTTCTACATTGTTGATCCCTTTAAGCCAACCCCTGATGTTGTAGCTGTAGTTCACGCGCTGGATCGGCACACCGCCAAAGGTGCCGCCTACGTTTTTAGCAACGAGTTGCCCCAGTGCGTCATATTCATTGTGCGATAAAAGCTCATCGGCCCTGTTCCTGATCTTATGTTTGTGGTCAAGAAGCCTGTCTTCGGGCGTATACGTGAAGAATTCCTGCACCACAAAAGCACCATCATTTTCAAATATCTTGCACTAAACTCGACCTATTGATGTAATCAAGTAAGTAGAGTAGTTTTAATTACAAATTATTTTTATGGCCTCCTGTTATTAAAACCGCACCAATCAATTAAAAAATTAAATTTGTAAAAATGCCCTTTATATTCAAAAGGCAGTATTTTAAAAGGAGAAGGTAACTAAATAGAAATTTGATTCTATAAATGGATGAAGAGCTAATATACTTGGACAATAATTCAACGACTGCTGTTGATGACAGAGTGATTGAAGCAATGCTTCCCTTCTTTAAAAATTACTATGGTAACGCCTCAAGCACGCACCATTTTGGATTGGAAACCAAAAAAGCAGTAGAAAATTCACGAGACATAATTTCCTCATTCCTCAACTGCAACTCAAAGGAAGTTGTTTTTACTTCTGGCGCTACAGAAAGTATAAATTTAGCATTAAAAGGTATCGCATTAAATCCTTCCAATACTAAAAAACACATTATCACACTTCAAACGGAACATAAAGCAGTTATAGACTCTTGTAAATACCTTGAAACAATTGGTTTTGATGTAGAGTATCTACCCACTAAAAATGATGGTTTATTGGATTTAAAGAATCTAATTAACGCAATAAGAGAAGATACCTTTCTAGTTTGTATTATGTGGGTCAATAACGAGACGGGCGTAATACAACCAATTAAGGAAATTACCAGGATAACTAGCTCAAAAAATGTTCTATTTGTAACTGATGCCACTCAAGCTGTCGGAAAATTACCAATTGATTTGAATGATTACTGCGGTATTGATTTATTATGCTTTTCCGCGCACAAATTTCACGGCCCAAAAGGAATCGGCGCGTTATACATTAATAATAAAACGATTTCAAAAAGAAATCTCTCTCCTATACAACATGGAGGTGGGCATGAACTAAGTTTTAGAAGTGGTACTTTGAATGTTCCTGCAATAATCGGATTTGCTACGGCGTGCCAAATTGCATCTTTAGAAATGGAAAGTAACTCTAATTATATAAAGAATTTAAGGGACATCCTTGAAAATGAATTGTCGGATATTGAAGGAGTATTTATTAATGGGAATAAAGAACAGCGATTATATAATACTACTAATATTTCTTTTCCAAAGTTTGATGCAAATATGTTCATCAACAAATGCAAAAAGATTGCTGTAAGCAATGGTTCCGCATGTACTTCTGCTTTAGTCGAACCATCGCATGTTTTAATTGCCATGGGATTAAATAATGAAGAAGCATTTTCAGCCATTAGATTTAGTATAAGTAAATACAATGATGAAGAAGAAATAATATCTGCTATAACTGGCATAAAAGAAAGTTTAATTGATGTAGCAAAGTAATTTATGGCAGAAATTAGCAACGAGAAATTGTTTCAAGAATTGTATCTGTGTCCAACTGAAGATAAAGTTGATGAGATAATCCATAAATATCCTGAAAAATTTGCGGACAAAAATTGGGTTCCATTAGGTGGTAATGAAAATATGTTTGGAATTGTGAGAAATCAACAATCGAATCCTATTGCTGCACTTGTAGAAAAGGTAACCAATTCCATTGATGCTATTTTAACTAAAAAGTGTTTAGAAAAGGGCATCTCTCCAAGTTCAAATGAAGCACCACAATCAATGGATGAAGCTATCAAAATCTTTTATCCCAATTATAAAAATTGGGATTTAAAACAAAACAGACGAAAGCAATCCGAAGATATACAAATTATTGCTGATGGTCCGCCAAAAAATACTGCTGTAATTATTTATGACAATGGAGAAGGTCAACATCCAAATGATTTTGAAACTACGTTCCTTTCATTAGTACGTGGAAATAAAATCAATATTCAATTTGTGCAAGGCAAATATAACATGGGAGGAAGTGGCGCTTTGGTTTTCTGTGGAAAAAGGAGATACCAGCTCATAGCTTCAAAACGATTTGACAATTCAGGTAATTTTGGATTTACATTAATTAGACAAAGAAGAATTAGTGAATCCGGAGAAAATAGGCGATCGAGTCATTTTGAATTTTTAAAAATTGATGGGGAGATCCCTAATTTTCCAATTACTGAATTGGATTTGAAATTATCTGGAAGAAATTTTAAAACAGGCACAATAATTAAAATGTATTCTTATCAGTTTCCAACTGGATATTCAGGTTTCGCACAAGACTTAAATCAAAGTTTAAATGAATTTCTATTTGAACCGGTTTTACCTATTTTAACTGTTGACAATAAAGAACGCTATCCAAACAATAAAGTTTTAGAGCTTGATTTATTTGGGCTGAAGAGAAGACTTGAAGATTCTCAAAGTGAATATATTGATACTTATTTTTCAGAAGAGTATATAGATGAACTATTTGGCAAAGCAAAAGTCACGTGTTATGTTTTTAATCCGAAAACAGAAAAGCATGATTTAAAAAAGAGCAAAGAAATAATCCGAAGTAGATTTTTCAGAAATAATATGTCCGTTATGTTTTCAATAAACGGACAAGTTCACGGCAATTATACTGCGGAGTTTATAACTAGAACCCTTAAATTCAATTTACTGAAAGATTATTTATTAATCCATGTTGATTGCACTGGTATGGATCCCGACTTTAGAGAAGAATTATTTATGGCTTCTCGTGATCGTTTAAAACATGGTGATGAAGCAAATGCTTTACGTGATTATCTAGGGAGGAAACTTCGTAAAAGTGAATTAGATGAAATCAACAGAAGAAGAAAAGAAACTATAGGTTTAGAGAGTGAAGATACTTCTGAATTAATAAAATCCTTTGCAAAAAATTTACCAAAGGACAGTGAATTATTTAAATTGCTCCAGAATACTTTAAAACTGGAGGAAAAGAAACAAGATGTAAAAAAAAATACTCCAAGTCCGTCCAAACCCAAACAAGAACAAAAACCATTTTTACCTCAACGATTTCCAACTAAATTTGATTTACACAATAAAAAGGATGGAATTAATATAATTAGTCTGCCTAAGAATGGAGAGAGAATTGTCAAATTTGATACTGATGTTGATAATGATTATTTTGATCGCACTGATGAACCAGGAGAGTTGCAATTATGGGTTTTAAAAGTAAAGCGAGACAAAGAAAATGGTGGAGATCAGGCGGGAAAAAGCAATGAAATATCTGGTTTGCTTAACATCGCTAAAAGCAGTCCGAACAGAGGAACGATCCGAATAACGCTCGAGCCAACTAATGACATTCACGTTGGCGATGAAATTGAAATTAAAGCCTCCTTAACGTCTCCTGGCAATGTGTTTGAAGAAATTATTTTGGTAAAAATTACAGATAAAGAGGCGGTAAAAGAACCGGTTCCCCATGAGGAAGAAGACCTCGATCAAATCGGATTGCCGAAACTTCAAAAAGTATACGAGAAAGATTGGGAGACGCTACAGGAAAAAGGTATATCTATGGATAGAAAAACAGTTATGTATCCTTCTTCCGAAGGAGATAAACTGGAAGAAATTTTCATCAATCTGGATAGTAATGTCTTCTTGAGTCATCGTTCAAAATTGAAAAACGAGAATCAGATAATTACAGCACAACGAAAATATATTTCTACTGTTTATTTTCATACTCTATTTCTTTACATGATAACTAAAAGAAGAAACTACACAATATCAAGAGAACGAGATGGTACGGATGAAGATATCACTATAGACGAATATATCATGGATGTTTTTGATAGTTACTATAGCGATTTCTTACTGAATTTTGGCATGGAACAGTTAATGGGCGCGTTGGAGGAATAATTTCTATTATGATCCAAATCAATACAAACTAGGATTTTAATCTGTTGGAAAACAAATGCTATATCATAATTTCACTTTGAAATTTTCAGCGATTTCTAAGTCTTTTTTGGTTTTCTTCACTCCAATTCCTAAATGTTCTAATAACAATATTGTTGCAAATCTTTGTCTAGATTTATCAGTAATCATTGTGTCAGTTTCTTCATCCCAAAAAATCTTTTTCCAAATTTTATTGTTCAGACTAAAATTGTTTTTCGAAAAATACTCCAATGCTTCTTTCTTTTTTGATTTTTCTATTGCTACCTTCAAGGTGTCAAAAAAAACATTTTGTCCTATTGGTCTAAACAATAAACTTGTTTTCTTTAATTTTCTATTTACTTCATTGCCCTCAAAAAAGGTTTTTAAATCTGGAATGGCTTCAACTATCTCAGTTATTATTTTTTTTACTTTTTGCGTTTCTTTTTTTATTACATCATCAGAAACTCTATCCGTAATAAAGAAATTTTTATTATGCCCACTTACTTTCATGCCAACAACAGCTTTGTTAGTAACTAAACGTTCGACGATATCGTAAAGAACAAGAACATTCGTGAAGTGTGTAGTATTGTCTGGATTGATAGAACGGTTTTTAATTGTAAGAACTTTATCTTTAAATAAAAGAAAATTATCGACTAATTCTCTTGTAATAATAGCGCAGTTATTATCTTCGCTTAAAGCTATTATTTCACTTTGGCTTACGGGCTTAGCATATTTATTTAAGGTCGAAAATAGTCTTCGAGTTCGAACTTTACCCTCAATTGTTGTTTTATGTGCGACAAAAATAACTGCTATTTCTTCTTCTGCTAATTTTTTATCTAACGTTACCGCCTCTCTGATTGAAATGGCCCTATGCTGACCATCAATGGCAAAAATATCTTCACTCCCTTCCAAATTCAAAATACCAAACGTCCTCGATAAGTATTTTAAATCAGATTCGTTAAGATTTTCATACTCCTCACTAGCTTTTATACTTACATCCTGCCAAGAAGGATTCCCTTCATATATGCCCAATATTAGACTATTGAAGAAATGCTGGGGTTGTTTTCTAAGATAATCGACAATCTTTTGTGTTCTGCCCTTTTCTAAATCTCGTTGAATCCAATCGCCTAGTTTTAAATCCTCTTTATTCTCATAGTAGGAATCAATTTCTTTTGGTAACTTAACTCTGCTAGCGACTTCACTAAATTTCAGCAAAGTTACATAATAATACCAATCACCCATTCTTCCTCTTAAGCAAGGAAGAGAGATAGATTTATTTACCGCCTTTTTTGAACTCATGAGTAAATATGTTTATATTCTTCAGAAATTTTTAATTCAGGAATCGAGGTATTAACGTAAGGCATGTATAAATTCAAGAGTTTTTCTTCCACATCTTTTATAACACCTGTATTTAATTCCGCATAAAAAAAATGTATATGGCCATAATAGTCGTTTAACATTTCTTGAACTTTAATTCTTGGTTTTTGGTTGCCAATTCCCCTATTGTTTTTTTCGTCTATGTAATTTTTATATCTTGCCCTTAATGTAGCAGATGATGCCTTACCAATATAAAAAAGATATCTTGTTTCAAATAAAAAATCAACTTTAGGAGGTTCAACAACAAAACAATATACCCCTTTTTTATTAGGAACGGATGCTGTGTTTCCTTCTTCAAATAAAATCCTTTCCCACGTTATTTTATGCCCAATTTGTTTAGTGGGATCATTCCAAAATTCCGGAAATAAAAGAAACTTTCGGATATGTTCTTTTATTTCTTGTCTTCTATCTCGTTTAGCTTTCCAAGAAATATCATGCATATTTCGTTGATTTATATAAAGCAAGATGCACAACCTTCCCCTTCTGCATCATCTAATAAATCTAATAGATAAGGGGATTTTTTATTTTGTGCGGTTCTTTGGGTTCTTTTTAAATGGTCTTCTTTAATTTGCGCAATACGCTCTGGCCTGATAATTTCTTGCAAACTTTCATCCTGCATCCATGTATAGCCCTCCTTTTCATATTCTATAGCTAAGGCAAACTTATCAGGATGTTGCTCGTATAACCAAATCCATTCAATTTTTTGCTGATAGAAACAGAAAAAACATCCGGAACGACTTCTTGCGTAAGATGATTTTTTACCATTTATTTCAAACTCTACCTCTTTATAATAAGCAGGAACACCAACTCCGGAATCCTCAAGCAACTTAAATATATCATCCCGAACCAAAACTTCTTCATTTTCTGTCAACGGGAAAGTATTCTCTGTCGATAATGGATAATCTGTAGTTTTTAAAAATTCGAAAACAATGGAATTAAACTCTTTTATACCTAAATCCAACAATGAATTAAGCTTTTGGCTTTGAGAAAAACTGGTTGATATTTCAGTATTAACGAGTTCTAGTATTCGTCCTGTTTTGTCATTATTAGGCTGCGACAAAAGAATTTCAGTTACGAACTTTATATTCTTGTTTGAAAGGATTTTTGAAACGACATCTTCACTCCAAATGTTTTTTCTAAATGGAAATATCGACTGGATGTTATTCTTTTTTGAGATATAACCCTCTCTGTCCTCATCTCCTCTAATTCCTACATAAGAAATTACAGGATCATCACCAACGAATTTTTCAAAAGGGTCTAGCTTTAATTTTTTAGTACACCATCTTGCATTTGAAGAGGGCAAATATCCATTGAACAATTTTATAAAATGGTCAAATGAGTTATCTTCAGAACTTTCATTTACTGCTTTTAAAACCGTTATTTTCTTGCCTAAAAAAGTTTCGAGATTTGATATTAAATTGTAAGTTTCTTGTAATTCTTTACCAGTATCAGATGTGTAATATTCTATATCCAAATCTGGATAGTTTTTTTTCATATAGATGGCCAAAGCAGCACTGTCTTTACCACCAGATATACCTAATACATGTCTTACTTTACTCATTTTTAAGAATTTCTTTTAAAAGATTAGTTAGCGCTGCAATATTTAAAGAATGATCTTTAGATAAGACATTTTCTAATTCTTTTTGAATCTTGAAAACCTCTTCTTTTTTTTCTTTAGGTAAACGCACCAATTTTTTGCTTATTCCTTTGAAGAAAGTATTAATTTGTAAATCATACACATCTTCTTTTTCCTCATTAAAATCAGATTTTGAAAGTGATGTTAAGCTATCTAATTCCAAAATCATTGATTTAAATTTATCGTATATCAAGATTTCATCGTCATCTGTAGAATTGTCCAAAGTCTTGCCGATAAGTGCCTGAACTATAGAATTTAACCAAGCTTTTTTATCATCTATTTGAGAATCTAATCTTTGAATAAATATCTTTTGGTGAGGCAACAACAAATGTCGTCTTAATTTTCTATACCTGTCCTGAAGACTTAATTTATATTCTTCAAAGGCCAAGTCTTCGCCCAAAATATCACTTTTAATAAAATCTTCCATTCGATTAATCAACTCATCATAACAATTTCTTATTTCTCTTATGGAATCTTGCAACTTTGCAGAGAAAGATTGAAGGATTTCACTTGAAGACTGAATCTGTTGAATTTTAAAATTTAGCGCATTAGGAAACGCTTCAAAAAATGTATGTTCAGGATCTTTTGCCGAAAAGATAGCATTCCTAATTCCCAAAGCTTCTTTAGATAGTCGTTTTGTGTTTTTTGTATACTGGGATAAGTCTCTGTAAAAAGTCAAAAAGGGTTTGATCGTTTCGATAAAGCTTCCATTCGATATTTTTTCCTTTGTAGTCTGATCAAGAAAAATTCTATATCTATTAAAAATATCTAATTTAACACCTTCAATCGCAAACGTTTTAATTTCAAAATCTTCAGGATTTTTTATTAGTAATTCCAACACTTCATCATTTAAATTCGGTATGTAACCATTAATGCCGAAGAGTGCAAAATCATCCCTTTTAATAAAAAGAAAAGTAGGAATCCATAAATCAATAAGACCTTGTTTAAGTTTGAAAGGTTTTCTTTTTAAAATATCTGCAAATTCATTAATTTTTCTTCTTCCAATTTTAGCGCTCTCAAGAAAATTGATTGATTCATTCCATAAAAAATTAAACCGATTTCTGTTGTTAGGGGTTATGACATCCTGAATGAGGTTTGAATAAAGATGAATGTCATTATTTTCTAACAGAGATAGATAGATTGTTTTTTCTGGTGGGTATTTATCTTCTAAAAAACCTAAATGCGGCTTGTCCCAATTATTAACTAATGCTTTTAAATAATTTTTTCTGGCTAAATGGATTGAGGTTGAAATTTTATGTTTATTTACTAATTCATTTTTGAAAATTGGGGAATTTGCATAAACAGAACTTGATATTTCTGACAGCTTGGTATTTAAATCCTTTTTGTTGTTTATTTCTAATTGCTCCCCTTTATAAAACCATATAACCTCGGAACTAGTACCATAAAAATTGTTTAATATTTTATGGTTTAGAAGATTAATCTGATGCTGCAGAATGTTGTTTAGCTCTCTGGTGGCTACTTTATCATTTTCGTTTTCTGCAATAACTTTTTTAGTTTTCTCAATTTCGAATAATAGCTCCTTTATTAATTTGGAATTCTTATGATAGCAATACAAAATGGCTTCTTTATTATCGGCTGATTTTGTTTTTACCTCATCCAAAATGTTTTTAGCATTAAAAACTAAATTAATGAAACCATCAATCTCATTTTCTGGGATATCTTCAATAGGATAATGCGAAATCCTATACTCGAATAACCGGGGAGTACCCGTTTCGAACATTGCCTTTTTAGCCATTATTGGTGGCAATTGATAATACTTATTAAGTAAAGTAACAATATCTGTTATATTGTCAACTTTAGCTTCTGCTTCAAGCAATGCCATTTCAATATCTAAATCTGTACCTTCAAGAAGAATAAATCTTTTGAGATAATTTCGATAGACAATAATGTTTTTATCAATTAAACTATTAAATAACGGTTCCGGGCTATCAATGGATAAAACTTTTTCTGAATATTCCTGCCAAAATGCTTTATCTAAAACTGCTCCGGCTCCTGCATTCATATTCAATAGTCCAATACTTTTAATAAGTATAGAATAATTATTTAGATTTGACTCAAAAGTAGCTTCTGCAACTTCTAGAGCATTTTTAATCGATTTCCAAGAATTAAAATCTTGGTTGTATTTTGAATTAAGAAATGAATAAAAATTAAAAATTAAATAATCATATATTTCCGGCAGAGAGTAAAAACCCTTTTTTGACTGCTTGAACTGAAACAACCCCGCAAAATCCGTTGATTCTAAAAATGTAAATAAGGATCTTTCGTTTTGTCCATATTTTTGTAAGGATTGGGTAATCACATAAGCAGATATGGTATCTAAAGGATATAGTTTTTGCGCAATTTCGTTGATATAATCTTCATTAAAATTAAAAGCCTTTGAATCATTCAGCAACTTATTTGCTTCTTTTATTCTTACCTGTGTGTGTGAATCGTCTGAAGAAGGCAGTTTTGAAAGATGCTCTGACGCTAAAAACAATAACTGCTCAATAGGTTCATTAAAAGTAATTTCCTTAAAGCGCCCTTTAACTTTTGTCCATTCTTGTTTTTGTGAATGATCCAATGAAAATGCATACGCATCGAAATTTTGGTGAACAGAAGTTATTAGAGCAATATTGTGGGAAGTATTGTTTACAAACTCAGCTAACTGCTGTAAAAAAAACAGTTCTTTTTCGGGATTATTTTTCGAAGCATACTCTAAAAACTTCCCAAACTCATCAATCGTTATAATTAATAATGGATTTTTTCCTAACTTATAATATCTATTGAAAATTTCTGAAAATATGATCTCGGGCGTGATGCTTTTCGATTGAATACCTAATAGATCAACAAATACATCAATGAGAGATTTGTGTTCTCCTATTATGTTTATTTTTCCATAATCTTGTTTTGGTAAAAAAGCTATATTGAAATACTTTTTTCTGTGTGATAAACTTTCTTGGAATGCAAGCAAAAAGGAACTTTTGCCAGTTCCGTACGAACCGATGATATTAAAAGATCGAATGCCTCTATTGAAGTCGCTTACAATTTGTGATGCCAAACGTATAGCGTTATGAGTAGGAATATAATTTATTTCTCTTTTCTCATCTCGTATAATGTTTACAGATGTAGTAAATTTATTTAGCATAATACAGATTTAATACTTCGTATTTATTTGGTTTTTCTTTAATCTGTAATTCCTTAATTCCTGCATGGTCAGTATAAGTAATACCATATTTTTTTAAACTCTTATTAGCAGCTATTCCCTCAATCTTATTTACAATACCAGACCTGTTAACTGCATATATACTCCCTATTTGATTTTTCTCATGTTCTAATGAATATAAATTAATGGAATTTATAAAATCATCATTGTCAAGAATAGAAAATAGAATTATCTCATCGGGAATATTATCCTTCTCATCATTTAAAATTGAAAAGCTTAATTTCTCCTTATGTAAAAGATTAAGTTCAGTTAATAATCCAGTTAAATTTTCTTCCTTGTCTTTAGTGTTTTCAGAAATCGTATACATTTTTATAAATACATCAAAGTCGGTCGCTATCGTATTTTTGCTTGTCTGATTCAAATTATATTCATCGATTTTTCTTGAAGCAAAAATCACGAAGTGCTCTCGTGTAAATTCTATTTTTTCACGTCTAAAATCGTTATAAATCAAATTATATATCGAAGCAATATTATTTTTTACTAACATATAATGCAAGAGCCATAAAGTACCCTCATCTTCTATATAAGGGTCTTTACCACAGGTGTCATCAAAAATATAATTAGCAAATTCTGTTAGATACCCTTCATTGTTTAATAATCCGAAAGCTTTCATCCAAAATCCAATAGCTGAGACCATGTTCTTTCCAACACCCAGTTCTAAAACAGCATTTTCTTGGGAAAATTTATTCCTATTTTTGATAAAATCATATCCTTTTTTTAACCATAGATGACGACAGTGAAACGTATCGTGTCCTGAAAAAGTCAATTTTATCGCTGGTTTTTCATTGATCATACATAAGGAATATAAATGCATTCTAATTGTGCAAATTAACGAAAAAAAGGGACACCACTTTAAAGAGAAAGTATAGTTTGATTATAGGTTAGTCGCAATTTTTCAAATTCTAGTGAGCCGGTGGGTCAGTGTCCAGAGTCTTTTCGTCCTATGAGCTAGTTTGTGTGGTTGCTTTTATAAGTCAAATAAAAAAACCACTGTCTCCGTGGTTAACGAATTTACTAAACTATTCCATTAGTCTTTAGGAACGTTTTGATGTCAGTGACTATTTCATCAGTTCTGTTATCTAATTTGGATGTCATAGTTTTGGTGTCAAACCTTTCCCAATCCAATGAGCCATTTGTCTTTTGAATATCATACCTAAGGATACTGTAGCTGCTGGTAGCTAGAAAGCTCATCGTATCAGGATAGTTAGCCCCACCATCCTGTTCCGCTACGACGAGGACTTCTGGTAACATCGTTAAAAATCTTGTCGATAATTTAATTCCAGTTTCTGTTGGCGAAGCCGGAACGCAGAAAAAATTAAGGCGCATCGATTTTAAGACCGGATTTAAAAAAATGTCTTTCCATCCAGCTTTCATCACTTTCAACTTCCGTCCGTTATAAACGCTTATCAAATGCTTAATCGTCGAAGTTTTTCCAGAGTTTTGAGCTCCGATAATTAAAATGGCTAATCTCATTATTTCAATTTTTTTATGACAAGGATTGAGTTGTCACTGTTATCTACTTCTTTCTTCAACAATCCATAGTCCCTTCAAATTCAAAGCTTCAAATAATACTAGTGGAACGTTATCTTCTTTTCTCCAGAATATCTTATATGTACCATTAGTAGATTCTAATGCGTATTTCTTAGTTTCTCCTCTAAAATTATTTTCAATTTTTTTTAAGTTTAAAGCGTAACTTTTTCCTTCTTCAATTTTAGTCCCGTTGTTAAGGCTTAATGTATCATTATCATCGATAATGATACCTGCAATTTTATCATTCTTTACATATATGTAAGGAGTACCATCATCCAAGTAGTCAATTTTCGTAATAAAATATTTCGAATCAATTTGCTTATTTGTTGATGCACAAGAACAAACGATAATAGTAAGAAAGATGTAGATGTATTTTTTCATAATTTATTGTCGTTTATAACTGTATAATGGTTTTGTCGCCCCATCTGCCCTCTCTATAACTAAAGTATGAACTTTTGTAGCTTTATTGTATGAAGGAAAATAATCATAATTATCAGTATGTCGAGGGTCTATTCCTCTCGCTGCATTATGTGCCGCATCATAATTGGCCGTTCCACTTGGTGAGACACCTACAGCATCAGATCCAGTCTGAGTAGCGGCTGCTCTCTTTCCTTCTTGAATTGCTTCAAGTGTTTCGTGCACAACGCCAACGCCTTCAGGTCTCCCGACAAAATTATCTACAGTGCTACCAAAAGCGGGATTGACGGTCTGATTAACTGTAACTGACCCTGGAGTGACTGTACTTCCGTCAAATGACCCAAAACCGTTCAACAATTTGCCTGAGCCATCTGTTGATGTTATGCCGTCGGTACTGTTCAGACTAACAGTATAACTCGAATCAGTCGTGGCATTTTGAATTTCGGTATCTGCTTGAGTAAGCGGCCCAACAAAGTTTTGCTCAGCCTTCACTTTACCGTCAGCGATTGTTAATGTTAAGTCAGAAGCTTTATTTAATTGGGCAAGTGTAGCCTCTTTTTGCTTACCAGTAATAATTATATCGTCTGGGCCCATTCCATCCGGGTCAATGAATCGCATCGGATTATCAAAACAGTAGTTATAAGGCGACCATCGTCTCATCTGCTCTGCCAGCGGGTCAATATTCATCCATCTGCCTATCGCAGGGTCGTAATTCCTCGCGCCGTAGTCGTAGAAGTTAAGCCCCAGCTCGTCCTAGGTTCTTTTGGGGTAAATCAGCGCATCTGAGTAAGCGAAAATATCCTTAGAAAGTGAATAAAATCACTGTATATTTTCTAAGTCAACATGAGGCAATGAAGAATAATCATAGGACAGTAGTTCTTTGTAAACTGACGATTTTATTAATTCCGAATTGAATGAATATCCCGTCATTGGAACAGACACAAAACCTTTAAAGTCTAAATTGTCATTGTTTGTTCCATGACTAGCATTACAAATACAAAACGTACCACTAATAGGTGTCAAACGAACGACCACTTTTCTTTTCCTTCTGCCTTTCCATCTAGTTGTGGTTCGTTGTACGACTACGCTTGACGTAGTTGTAATGCGTAACAACTCATTTTGCGATTCAAGTAGCCCAGACGGGTAGTCAAAGCTTTCATTTGATGATGGATTAAATAAAATCAAATTATTGCCTTCACAACATTCATTATGGTCCGTCGCACTGAATCCGCTAAGATACAGAGTAACGAACGCAGTGTCAGCGTTTTGCTCCCATTTTTCAATGGAGATTAGCCAGTGATCGAACTGTAGTTTATGATTCCCAAAATTCGATCTCGTTTCTATGGTTACGACAACATACTTGCTTTGGTTTTGCGCCAACAGTACATTGATAAAAAAAAGGCAAAAAAGGCAGAATAATTTTTTCATAATTTATCGTTTTGCGGGAACAGAATCTTCTAGCATTTTATCTACTTCGTAGGATTGAACTCTTCCTGGAGGGTCGCTCATGACGCCGCCCTGAACTCTAGGTGGATTTTCTTCGCCTTTTTGTCCGCGGGTCATAAGTCCATGGCCAACTTCATGACCGACCTCGTTAGTGTTTGCGAGACTCACCTGTAACAACTACTCGATTTTGGTCGCAAAAGATTTTAAAACGTACACCAATAGCAATAATGCCATGGTAACTAAGAGCCAGTAATTCATGTCAAAATCTAGCGCTTTTATTATGTTGCTATATTCTTCCCGAAAAACATCTAGCAAATACGCATTAAAGTTGTAGAAAATGTGAAACATGACAGGAAATATGATGTTCTTTGTCTTTAAGAATATATACCCTGAAATCATCCCAGTAAAAAACATAACAAAAGCATGAGGCAATGAGTCAAGAATATGATAATAATTCAGATGATCGACCGCATAAAGAACACTTACTAGAATAACAGCTGCGACCTGCTTTTCACTATATTTAATTACGAGGGCTAATAGAATACCCCTGAAAAAAACCTCTTCCATCAGAGGAGTTAAAATTATACTGTTAACCATTTTGATAATAGAAGGTGAGGAAGCTTCCTGTGAAACTGGCAAATCATAATGCCCGATAATAAAGTAAAAATTATAGATAAAATCAGAAGCAAAAAACAACAAGAAATTTATCAATATGATGTATAAAAAAATATGTAATTTTTTATTTAATTTGATGTCGGAGCTATCGGATGCGCTCGTAACATATCGATAAATGAAGGCAACAAATAAAAATAAAATTAAAGAACTACTTATTGACGTATATGCATTTTCCGTAACCTGTCGTTCCTCCAATATGGATAAACTATATCCGATTAGAAAATAGAGCGAAAAATAACCTATGTAGAAAAGTATTATTGTTAAAAATATTTGGTAATATTTCATCTTCTGAGCATTTGTTTAACTTGTTTAACGTTCTTATTTATTCTAGCTTTATTAGTTAAATGAGTGTCTCGCTGCTCTTGTCTATCAGCAATTTGTTGACCTTCCACTGCTAAATTACCAGCTGCACCAGGTTCGTCTCTAGTTCCCCCTAACATCGTTGGTTTATTGTTTTCATATCCTCTATCAATATCTCTTTGAAGACTGTCTACTTTGCGGTCTAATACATTTATTTGCTTATTCATGTTATTTACTTCTTCCTTAACTTTTGCAACTGATGCAACATTTTCTGTATTGTCTACATCATCATTCACGTAGATCATGTCCCCAGTTTCTATAAAAATTACAGTATTGGTGCCAACGTCCTCAATATCTACCATATCAGTTACTGAACCATCAGAGTTTAGAGAATGTTGGGTAGTCACATCTTTTATACTGCCGTCTGCGTTTCTTCCATAACCCGAAGTTATAACAGCTCTTTCGCCTACGTAGGTTTCGCCTTTTTCAAGTTTTTCCGAAGCATTTTCCTTTGTTAGTTCTTTATCATATACGTATGAACCATCAGCAGTTTTTTTCCAATCATCGGCCTGCATTCCGTCAGGATCAATAAAACAAATAGGATTATTAAGCGCATAGGTGTAAGGGTTAAATCTTCTACTTGTTTCGGCCAACGGATCAATGTTCATCCACCTGCCTATTGCAGGGTCATAATTCCTAGCGCCGTAGTCGTAGAAGTTAAGCCCCAGCTCGTCCTGCCACTCCTTTCCATTGTACTTATACTTATACGGCAGCCTTTCTATCGTGCTGTACAAATACATATTATCGTTTTCATATACAAAATCCAGTAGGTCGGTATTGTAATTGGCGTGCTTCAGGCCAAAAGGATAGTAATGGTTCTCCTCTATTATTTTGAGATATCCGGTTCCCGGCTCTATCGCGTAGTTCATCCGCACATTTCCCAAGTGGTCTTTATAACTGTACACGTAACTGTAATGCTCGGGATACGTAAGGGTTGTGTTAATTCCCGGTGCTGAGGCTACTCCTGCAGTTGTAAACCTTGCATAACCCTCGGCAGTTGCAAAATACTGCATTATATTGTTTTTGTACTGGTTGCCATCGAGGCAATCGTCAACGTCAATGACACTTCCGTTGTCACTGTTTTTCTTATTTTCGAACCTGCAGCATCATAAAGATAATTGATTTTTGTGGTGGTGTCGCCGTTGAAGATGATTTCCAATGGAAGGTTCAAATGGTTGTACGTGATATTGGTGATGCCTTTGTTCTGGTCGCTTTTCATGTTGCCAAAATCGTCATAGGTGTAATCGGGGTCGTTATCGACTACCTGATCATCCTTGAACCCCGAAGGATGCGCTTCCTGGTCATGCACTTTTAAAAGTTGATTTGGGTTACTTGCGTCGTCGTAATCATAAACAAGATCATCAATTACGATCGTCTGGTTCTGCGAGTCGAGATCGCCGGTGCGCCACATCGTTTTGATGTTGCCGTTCTTGTCGTAGGAGATTTCTTCGTTAAAAGAGCTTGTTGGGGTGGCGTTGTTTTCATCGAAGTCGCGATGGTAGAACCCTTTCCGCAGCCGGTTCAGGTCGTCGTACTGGTAACCGTAATTTCGTAAGATATTATCGCTTCCGGAGCGCCAGAAGGTTTCAGAGATGTTGCCGTTGAACAAAGGCGCTACCTGATTTCCTGCATTCATTTCGGCTTGGTCGTAGTTTATCTTAAATGCAAAAAGATCGTCTGCCACCGAGGTTTCCTCGAGGTTTTCTACATTGTTGATATCTTTAAGCCAGCCCCTGATGTTGTAGCTGTAGTTCACGCGCTGGATCGGCACACCGCCAAAGGTGCCGCCTACGTTTTTAGCAACGAGTTGCCCCAGTGCATCATATTCATTGTGCGATAAAAGCTCATCGGCCCTGTTCCTGATCTTATGTTTGTGGTCAAGAAGCCTGTCTTCGGGCGTATACGTGAAGAATTCCTGCACCACAAAAGCACCATC
>DASVUR010000003.1:0-86736 GCA_036386895.1 Flavobacterium sp. | reverse complement strand
AGCGTGCTGATCGTCATACATACCGTACTCGATTTGCTTGTCTCCAAAATAGGAGTAACCTTGACATCCGAGGTGGTAAATCTCACAGAACCGTCGCTCGTGGCCGTTATGTCTGAAGATAAGATATACTTTAGGATGTGCGCACGGGTTTCGTTTGTTGCTGATTTTACAGAGATAACAAGGTTCTCAAAATATTCTTCTTTAACAGTATCTCTTCGTATAAGCATGGTGTAATAGATTACGCTATCGGTCTGGATAACTTTCACCGGCTTATCAGCAATAGTGAAGCCATATTCTTCTTCCATTGCGGTCCTGCCCTCGGTACCCGTATTTAGAGACTTCTTTGTCTTTGGAAGTTTTAGGACTGCCGTCCGGAAGTTCGTCTTTGCAAACAGCTCATCAAAGCTCTTTTCAATAACAAGTACAGATGTGCCATTTGCCTCATGCGAATGTTCTTCATTTTGTTCACATCCAGCAAATACGAATACTACAAAACTAAGAGCCAGAAGTCGTTTAACACATTGCTTTAAGAACTGTTCTCTCATTTCGAGTTAGTTAGGGTGCTAACGTACGCAAAAATAAACATGTGGGTTACGGTAGAACCGTAAATGTTAAAATAAAAAAACCCAACCGGTGAAGATTGGTTTATTGGCGCGACAGTGGCAGAATACACTTACGGCGAGACGCAAGCACGGTGTTTAAGACTTGAAAGATCAGCGTCAAAGCAAAAGCCTGATTGAAAGATCAGGTTTTTGTAAAACAAATTATTGTTTTAAGAGAATGTATTCTCCAGAGGGTACAAAGCTTCTTAATGGCGCAGGTTCGCTGGTGTCGTAGGCCATTCCCATTTCCCGCTTAAATATTTTCATTGCTGGAATGCCGCCAATGGTTATAATTCTTGCGACCATACCACCACCACTGTTTCTAATAGGGTCTGTGAAGGCAAAGCGTACCCTTTTTTCGGCGGGAACACATTCGGGGCAACGGGGAATATCAATATTATCTAAGATTGAATTTCCATCAAGATTGTGTTTTCGCTGATTAGGAAATACAGTAGCAAGATGTGGTAACGTGTTGATACGTTCAACACCGTCTTCAATATATTGATATTCTCCAATAAGCAAATCTTCATAATATTGTGTATTATACGCCATCACCTTCTTGACTAAAACGATTTTAAGCAAGGTGTTGCCGTTTGAATAAATCCATGTTCCAACAAACGGATCGAGATAATGATTAACGTCTTTATAATAGACGCCGTCAATTCTTGTTCCATCTTGGTCCTCTATATCAATAACAGGATTTTGACCAAATGATTGCATAATAATTAGAAAACTAAATATTTGTATAAATTTTTTCATATAATTATTTTAAAGACAGGGGATATGTTTGACCCCGTTAGGCGCTAATAGAATATTTGAACTTTTAACTACTAAATTCCAATTTGACAAGTCAGGGTCTGCCTTGTATAAACCTAAGCCTCCGCCATCAAAGAAATCCAGGAACGCTTTCTCGTAATTCGACTGACAAGTTGCGTATTTATCTAACAACTCTACCCCATCTAAATCGTCATATTTGGCTGCAAGAGTCCATCCATTATATTTTGGCTGATTTAATTGTTCAAATATCTTTCTTTTGAGTGCGTTAATATCTGCAATTTTTATAGCATAAACTTGTTCTTCCCAAGTATAATCCGCGCGCACAACTACCATCAGAGAGAGCTCTTTTTGATTTACTGCAGAGGTACGTAACGCAATAATGTATAAAGACATTATATCATTCCAAGAGAACATTGGATATCCCTTCGAGGGATGTGTATGAATACCAGTGAAAGTAACATTTGGTGTAAAGGGAATCTGAATTGCATCACCAGATGAATATGGGAGTTGGGAAGATGTATACGTAGTTGTACCCACAGCGTCCATGGTTCTGTTAAATATCGCGCCGTTTTCGCCGCTCTGGAACAATGTTCCTTTAAGCAAGTCTACAGTAGGAACAATATTGTCCTTGGTGACATCCGTTAAATTATTCAACTTCGCACATGGTTCATCTTCATCCACAACCGGAGCTGTAAGAACCGGCGCAGCTTGATCGCCATGCTCATCGCCTCAATCGCCTGCATCGGGATTAGTAGGATCATCGTCAGTACTACTACTGCCACCTCCACCGCTACCATCGCCGCCCGTACCGCTAGTGTCTCCATCTTCGCCGCCGCCGTTGTCACCCCCCAGTATAACCTCCACCGCCACCACCTGTTGAAAAACAGTTCCTGATCTCGCGCCAGTAGGTTTGGGTGCAATTTGGGCCTGCTACGTGGTCGGTGCCGCCGTAGCTACAAGACCATACAGAAGCGTTATGCAAACTGTTGTTGACTTGGCTGTCTCCGAAATAGAAGTAATCTTGACATCCGAGGTGGTAAATCTCACAGAACCGTCGCTCGTGGCCGTTATGTCTGAAGATAAAATATACTTTAGGATGTGCGCAGGGATTCGTCATTGTTTAATTACAATAATATCCGTCGGAGTAATAAAGTCGTAATTATAAGCAGGTTCACCAGCCATTCTTCCGGGAATCTCCGCCGGATTTCTGATTTGTACCTGAAGTTGCGTTGTGCTTCCTGGTAGAAATGTAAAGGTTGCATAACAATATCCTTTGTTTAATGCTATGTCCTTAAAAATAAATCTAACGCTGTCTTCTTCAACGCAAGGACTATACATCGGATGAACATTAGGATCGGGATTAATCGGACTCAAGATGCTATTCACGACATAAGAGTTCCCTCCATCGCTTGAGTAACTATAATCTCCAACTAAATAATCCCTGAATATCCGTTCTTCAGGGAAATACTGTTGCGTAACCTTCGAAATCTTAAATGTTAGCAGCTGGCTTCCATTCGTGTATTTCCAAGTGCCAACGAATTTGTCGAATTTTCCTTCAATGTCCACAAAATACGTGTAATCTGTCACAACCGTGGGTTCGGTGCAAGCCGATACCAGCATCGTTGGATTCTGCGAAAAGGATACAAAAAAAGATAAGAATAGTAAAAATGAAAATAATTGTTTCATATTGAATTAAATTTAATTGCACGGTGCAGGAACAACTCCGCTATTGTTGTTATACGTCAATTTTTCGTAGTTTGAAAAATCTGAATTAGCTTTATACACGTTTAATCCAAGATTTAAATCCGTTAGCATTTCCATAAATCCTTCTTCGTTTGCTATGTTGCTATTCGAAGGCTTGATGTTATATTTAGAGAATTTTCTTGTTTCAAAATCATAGAATTTGCTTTGTGTACTAAGGTACTTTAATCCAAATGCAAGAAATGCGTCTCGATCTCCGATCTGCAATATATATGCCGTTCCAGACTTAGTAACTACTCCATAAAATAAGTCTTCTGTAATTTGCGGATTATTAAGTAAGTTATATAGATCTACTAAGTCAGTCGGGGAAAAGACTGAGAGTAAACCATTATAATGAGAATGTATGACTCCTTTAATATTAGGATAATAGCTGTATTGTGCTGACGGATTGAAGGAAGTGCCTTGAAATTCCGAATAGTCGAAATTGTCAGATTGGCTTGGTGGATCATTTGGTGTAGTGTCATCATATATTGTGTAGGTCTTTTCAAATGACCATTGAGTAGCAGCAGTTTTCAGCGTCATCATTTTCTGTTTAAAGACCGCATCATTTTTCAGCAAGGTCATTTTCTGGCATGGAGTATCTTCATCCTCATCATCCACCACCGGCGCTGTAATAATAGGAGTAACTTCCTGCGGCCCGTGCTCATCGCCTTCATTTCCCGCATTCGGGTCGGTTCCCGAGCCAGTGTCGCCGCTGCCGTCACCGTTTCCGTTATTGCCGCTGTAGTCGCCCGCACCGCCGGTTCCGCCCCCGCCGCCTGCACCCCCAGCGCCGCCACCCGAACCGCCACTTCCTCCCGAACCGCTCGAACTGCCCGAACCGCCACTTCCGCCGCCGGACATAGTCCAGCATCTCGTTGATGTCTGCCAAAAAGTTTGGGTGCAGTTGGCGCCCGCCTGATGATCGGTGCCGCCATAGTGACACATCAGCGTGCTGATCGTCATACATACCGTACTGGATTTGCTGGCTTCCAAAATAGGAGTAACCTTGACATCCGAGGTGGTAAATTTTACAGAACCGTCTTCTGTGCGCGTAATATCCGAAGATAAAATATATTCCAGAATATGCGCACGTGTTTCCTGTGTTCCTGCTTTTACAGAAATGACGAGGTTCTCAAAGGAACCTTCCTTTACGGTGTACCGGTTTATCAGCATCGTATAGGAGGTAACCGTATCGGTTTCTATTATTTTGACGGGTTTGTCAGAAATCGTGAATCCATAGTCGTCTTCCATCGCTGTCCTGCCTTCGGTACCTGTATTAATAGAATTCTTTGTTTTTGGAAGTTTTTGTATTGCGGTCCGGAACTTATCCTTTGCAAACAGTTCATCAAAGTC
Source organism: Flavobacterium sp. (assembly GCA_036386895.1). Classification (GTDB taxonomy): domain Bacteria; phylum Bacteroidota; class Bacteroidia; order Flavobacteriales; family Flavobacteriaceae; genus Flavobacterium. Next base: position 82,261 of record DASVUR010000003.1, on the reverse strand, counting down.
CTTTTCAGCAACGACTACAGATGTGCCATTTGCCTCATGCGAATGTTCTTCATTTTGTTCACATCCAGCAAATACGAATACTACAAAACTAAGAGCCAGAAGTCGTTTAACACATTGCTTCAAGAACTGTTCTCTCATTTTGAATTAGTTAGGATGCTAACGTACGCAAAAATAAACATGTGAGTTACGGTAGAACCGTAAATGTTAAAATAAAAAACCCAACCGGTGAAGATTGGGTTTCGATATAAAGGACTGGAAGTATTATCCCAATGCAACTCTTTTGAATCCTGTAACAGTCAAGTTTGAATCAACTGATTGTAGGTATTTCGCAACGCTCATAGATGAATCTTTGATATAGTCTTGGTTCACCAAAGTGTTGTCTTTGAAGAAACGTCCCAATTTACCTTTTGCGATGTTGTCGATCATCGCTTCCGGTTTTCCTTCCTGACGAAGTAAATCTTTAGCAATTTCAATTTCTTTAGCAATCGTGTCAGCATCAACCCCACTTTCGTCAAGTGCGATCGGGTTCATAGCAGCAGCTTGCATTGCAACGTTTTTAGCAGCTTCTTCAGCGCCGTCAACATTAGCAGAAAGAGCAACAAGGACAGCGATTTTTCCTGAGTGAACGTAAGATCCGATGAATGCTCCGCTCAATTTCTCGAATGAAGCGATCTCGATTTTCTCACCGATAACTCCTGTTTGTTCGATCAGTTTCTCTGAAACAGAGATTCCGTTAAAATCAGCAGCAAGAAATTCTTCTTTTGAATTGAATTGAAGCGCAAGGTTTGCAAGTTCATTCGCCAATTTCACGAAACCTTCGTTTTTACCAACGAAATCCGTTTCACAGTTTAGCGTCATTGCAACACCTTCAGTCTTGTCGGCATTTACAACAGCAACAGCAGCACCTTCAGTCGACTCACGGTCAGAACGGTTAGCGGCTACTTTTTGCCCTTTTTTACGCAGGTTTTCAATTGCAAGATCAAAATCGCCATCGGCCTCCACCAAAGCTTTTTTGCAATCCATCATTCCAGCACCAGTGATAGTTCTTAATTTATTTACGTCTGCAGCAGTAATTGTTGCCATATCAGAATATTGTTTATTGTTATTATTAATTAAAAAATTCCAAGATCCAAATCCCAAATTCCAATTTTGAAGCGGTGGCCGCGCGTTGGATTTTGGAATTTGTAAAATTGGAATTTATTCTATTTATTCTTCAGTTTTAGCTTCAGGAGCAGCAACTTCTTCTGTAGGAGCAGCAACTTCTTCCTGAGTTGGAGCAGCCTGTGCTTCAGCTACCGGAGCAGCATCTTCAGCAGCATCGGCGCCTTCACCAGCTTCCTTGTCGGAAGTGCGGTTTGAAAGTCCGTCGATAACGGCAGCAGTAACTAAAGATAAAATTTTGTCGATTGATTTAGAAGCATCATCATTTGCAGGGATAACATAGTCAACCAAACGTGGATCTGAGTTGGTATCTACCATTGCGAAAACCGGAATGTTTAATTTCTGAGCTTCTTTTATTGCGATGTGTTCCGCTTTGATGTCCACTACGAACAACGCAGCAGGAAGGCGTGACATGTCAGCTATCGAACCTAAGTTCTTTTCAAGTTTTGCACGAAGACGATCAACCTGTAAACGCTCTTTCTTAGAAAGGGTCATGAATGTACCGTCTTTCTTCATTTTATCGATAGAAGCCATTTTCTTAACGGCTTTACGGATTGTTACGAAGTTAGTCAGCATTCCGCCAGGCCATCTTTCAGTGATGTATGGCATGTTTGCAGCTTTAGCTTTTTCAGCTACGATGTCTTTAGCTTGTTTTTTAGTTGCAACGAAAAGAATTTTACGTCCTGATGCAGCAATTTTTTGCATTGCATCGGCAGCCTCCTCGATTTTTGCAGCTGTTTTATACAGGTTGATAATGTGGATTCCATTACGTTCCATGTATATGTAAGGAGCCATGTTTGGATCCCATTTTCTGGTCATGTGTCCGAAGTGAACTCCGGCTTCCAGTAATTCTTTAACGTCTACTTTGTTTGCCATTTTGTAATAGTTTACTTTCTGTTGAATTAGCAATGTTCCGAGCTGTTAACTGTTAGCTGCCAGCTTTTTTCGGCTTCATTTAGATGCTAAACTAATTTCCTGCCTCGACAGGATACACCAACATTGTTTTTAATAAATAATGAACGAAGTCTTTTCCGCTGTGGAAAAGACGGATAATATTAACGTTTAGAGAACTGGAATCTCTTACGAGCTTTCTTCTGACCGAACTTCTTACGTTCAACCATTCTGGGGTCTCTTGTTAATAATCCTTCAGGTTTCAGGATAGCTCTGTTTTCAGCATCTACTTCACACATTACGCGTGCAAGAGCCATACGAACAGCTTCAGCCTGGCCTGTTGAACCACCTCCGTAAACGTTTACTTTTACGTCAAAGTTTGTAGCATTTTCCGTCATCGAAAGTGGCTGCATTACTTTATACTGTAGAGTAGCGGTAGGGAAGTAAGTTGCGAATTCTTTTTTGTTAACCGTGATTTTTCCTGTTCCTTCTGAAACATAAACACGGGCAACTGCAGTTTTTCTTCTGCCGATTTTGTGAATTGTTGCCATTTACTTAAGGTCGTTTAGATTAACGGTTTTAGGTTTCTGCGCAGTTTGTTTGTGCTCAGGACCTACATTTACATTCAGGTTTCTGAAAAGTTCCGCTCCCAATTTGTTTTTTGGCAACATACCTTTTACAGCTTTTTCCACCAATGCAGCAGGATTTTTGGCCTGTAATACTTTAGCAGTTAAAGTTCTTTGACCTCCAGGGTAACCCGTGTGACGCATGTAGATCTTGTCGTCCATTTTGTTTCCTGTAAGGTTGATTTTCTCTGCGTTGATAACAATTACGTTATCTCCACAGTCGACGTGCGGTGTATAACTTGGCTTGTACTTACCTCTAAGGATCATTGCGACCTTTGAAGCAAGACGACCTAAGTTATGACCTTCGGCATCAACAACGATCCACTCTTTTGTAACAGTGGCTTTGCTTGCTGATTGTGTCTTGTAGCTTAATGCGTCCATAATATTATTTTAATTAAACATTCCGTCCCCAATAAAGGGGTTGCAAAAGTACAATTAATTCTTTTAAATACAAATGGCTGTAAAATATTATTTTATTGATTTCCAGCGGTGCAAAAGTACGGTATCAATGAGAATAACAATAAGACTAACAATGTCAATATCGATGTCAGGATTCAAATAGAAAATCAAGTCCGCAAAACACGACGGAAGCCAGGCAAATCTGAAACCTGAATATATTTTTTTGATCGGGCGTTGCCGAAGGCCGGGCTATTTGCTATATCTTTTATTGTTCGTTCCTCGCAATAAAAGGATGCCGCTTCTATCCCTAACGCGAAGTCTGCAAAGAATGCACTAGAAGTTAAAGAAGAAATACCTGAAGTCCACTGAACTTCCTCCTCTTGTATCAAGTCTGAAGCCCCGCGGGAAAAAAAACCGAACGTCCACTGGACGTTCTCCTTTTAATTTCAAATCTCGCAATAAAAGGATGCCGCTTCTATCCCTAACGCGACGCCCATTAAATGGATGCTTTACAAGTATTACATACTTGAAGCCCATTAGGAAAGAAACCGAATGTCTTTTTTGATTTCAAATATTAAAGTTTCCCAACTAACCGAATGTCCACTGGACATTCTCCTTTTAATTTCAAATTCCTCCTAATCTCAAATGTAAGCGGCCGGGTAGAATGAAGGATAGGACAAACCATGTAAAAAAAAAGCCATCGGTTAAGATGGCTTTGAAGTTAATTTTCTGTCAGCGGTTCACCCTCGACAAACGGATCGGCGATAGCCAATACCTGCGGCCGTGTCAGCGGCTCGTCGAATGCCTGTGTAGCGGCATTTGCTGAAAGCGCAGGCCCTTGCGAACCGTTGTTCAGATTGGAAATGTTGATTCCCATCTGGGTCGTGTTACCTTCACCGGCGTATACAGGCTGAAGCGAGGCATTCATTCCGGCGTCCATTTGGGATCCTGTGATCCAGCCTTTCTCCATTCTCAGCATTCGTACCATCGCCGCCTGGCGGGATTCGGCTGAATGGATCTGAAGTGCAGTTGTCAAAAGATCGGGTGTCGACATTAAATTTGGCGCCTGTCCTTTGTAAGCACGCACACCTGTGTCTTCGAACGCCTGCGACAGCGTTAGGAATATGTCATAATTGTTAAACGGATCAGGGAAGAGTCCATTTGCCGTAAAATCAAATTCAGGAGGAGCGAAATAGTTGGGACTTCCGGTTCCGCCCAATGCGGCGATTAAAGATGCTTTGTGCGCATTTTCGTTTAGTACGATTCGTTCAAATACGGTTCTGTCGCGTCCTGCCGGAATAAGTCCCGCCGAGTCTAGCCCCATCTGGTAAAAAGTTGAATCAAGATATTCAAGCATGAGTCCGAGTTGCAATGCCGAAACCGGGCCTTCTGTTGTAGGGTCTGGAAGCAGGACGTTTGCCGAACTTTTTTGCGGTGCAAGCATTAATGCCAATAATCCGCCGGGAACTGCTGCTAGCGCTGCTTTTTTTCCTAAATCGCCAAATTGTGTAAGGCTTCCCCTGCGGGAAGTTGGCTGCTGGAGTAACGCATCGTCTGTAAAGGATTCTATAAATTTGATGATATTCATAATTTTTCGGAGTTTAGGTTCAACGGATTAAGGAAGATAAGTTGCAGTGAAGTCGGTCTGAATCAGGTTTAGAGTGTTGATCTCGGATATAATCTGTGATGGCGGTCTTGCCGGATCAAGTGGTGTCGGCGCAAAATCATCTGTGTCCGGACTCAACATACTTCTGATTGCTGCTGCATGGCGCCCCTCGACCGATACAATTTTTCCTGCCATTACTAGGTTGTCTGGATCATTCAAATATCTTCCCGCACCATTATAGGCCGCGATTCCTGTATCCTCCAACATCGCGGCAGTAGCAAGGACTGAAGCTCTGTTGGCAAAATTCACGTTTCCGAAATTGAAAGTCAGGTTTGGAAGCAACTGTGTTTCAGGATTCGGAAGTAGATCGGTGAGCAAATTCCTGAAAAATTCCCTGTGGATTACCTCATGGCTGTAGATATCCATCATCATTTGCTGTTCTTCTGTAGAAGTAAAAGCGGTAGTAAACCCTGCGTTGGTAACGACCTGGGTAGCAAAAGCAGCCTCAAGCTGTTCAAGGGCATACGCATACGTTAGGATCCCGAAGTCGCCGCCGCCGAAGTCGAAAACGCCGTTGCGCATCCCTGGTAGCTGCGAGTCGTTATTGTTATTGTTGTCTTCGTCATCGTCGTTGCAGCCGGTGAGAAGCAAACCGGTACCGGCAAGCGCCAGTCCGCTTAGCTTCAAAAAGTCGCGCCGGTTCCTGCACAACGAGGTTTTTGGTTCATGAATCTGTACTTCATTTTTCATAGTTATGTAATTAAAGGTTAATGAATAATTTGCTGTCCTTTAATGCTTATTTGGAAGGTGAAGTACAAAGTTGACGTTAAACGAACCGATTTCATTGCATAATTTTTTTGATTGTTTGTACGATTCAAAACTTACTGTCAATTATATAAGAATATACACCATAAAAAAAGCTGCCCCTTTTCAGAGGCAGCTCAAACCAAAACAAAATGTACTTAAACTATGAATAGATTCGCAATACTAACTGTTTGTTGTGTTGTCAGCGGTTCATCGAACGATTCACTTCCGGCCGCTGCGCCAAATAAACCGGATGTATCAAAGCCTGCCTGCATTGTATTCTGCTCGCCATCGTAAACAGCCTGAGCTGCTTCCGGCAATCCACCGCGGTCGTTGCCTACGATCCAGCCTTTTTGTCCGCGTAAACGCCGTACTTCAGAAGCATGTCGCGCTTCAACCGAATGAATCTGTAACGCCGCAGTAAGCAAAGCAGGTTCTGAAATCAAATTTCCCGCTTGTCCTTTATAAGCTCGAACGCCCGTATCTTCAAATGCTTGTGCTAAGGCAAGAAATGTTTGATAATCATCAAAAGGCTGAAATGCACCGCCAACAGTAAAGTCGAAAGTAGGTTTGGCAACAAAATTCGCGCTTCCTGTTCCGCCAAGGCCGGCAATTAAAAATGCAACGTGGTCAGCTTCGTGTGCAGCAATTTGCTGGAACACCTTAAGGTCGCGCCCACTGTTTTCGCCAGGAGGAATCACACCTGAATCAAGTCCCATTTGATAGAACTCATTTTCAAGGTATTCCAATGTCAGCGCCAGTTGCAGTGCTCCAATTGGAGTTGCGGGCGTCGGAGTGATATCGGCTGCAAACATTTTACTGGATGCGGTTGCCATACCAAATGGGACAGCGGCCATTGCCAGGTTTTTTCCGAGTTTCCCAAAATGGTTGAAACTTTCTCTTCGCGAGCCTTTGCTTTGCATAAGCCCTTCGTTTGTAAAGGACTCTATAAATTGTAGAATATTCATATCTGATTTTTTGTTGGTTATGGAAGAAACATTGCGCTGAATTCATTCGTGATGAACCCGCCTGCGATTGGAAGTATTTGTGAAGGATCTTTCGCCACATCAAGTCCGGTTGTAGTATTTACAACATCGTCGCCGGCGAAATCTTTCGAGTTCGGATTGATCAGGCTGCGGATGGCCGATGCGTGACGCGCCTCTACAGAAACAATCTTTCCGGCCAACAGCAGGTAGTCTGGATTCGTTATGAGTTTTCCTGCTCCATTATACGCTGCAACACCGGTGTCTTCAAGGGCTTTTGCAGTTGCAAGAACCGTATTCCTGTCACTGAAGTTTAACGCTCCGTAATTAAAGGTAAGATTGGGCAATAATTGGGTGGAAGCATCAGGTAAAGCCCCTGTTAAGGCAGCTTTGAAAAAATCGCGGTGTACGACTTCGTGATGATAGAGATCCATAAGGACCTGTTGCTCTTCATCGCTGAAGTTTGACGTAAAACCCGTTCCATTCACGACTTTTGTATAGAAGTCGGCTTCAAGCTGTTCGAGTGCATACGCATAGGTAAGTACACCAAAATCGCCGCCGCCAAGGTCAAATATGCCGTTTCTTAGTCCAGGCAACTGATTTGAGGGTGGATTTGTGGGGTTCGGATCGTCGTCGTCATCGGAACATCCGGCCATCAGTAACCCGGTGCCCACGAGTGTCAACCCGCTGATTTTTAGGAAGCTCCTTCGGTTGGTGAAGGATGGATTCACTTCATGAATCGTAACTGCGTTTTTCATAAGAATTTATTTAGATGGTTATTAGTACCTGCAAATGCTATATTTGCTTTCAGAACCGTTCGTTTAAGATGTACGAGAACTTTTAGACTTTGGTTTCTGTTTAATAAATGTAATTTCAACTTTAGACAATTGGTTTACGTTTGTTGTCGGCTTCGTTACACAATTTACTGGTTAACAACTGTTTAATCTTAAACGCGATCATGAGAGAGAAAGCTACACTGAAACAAATCGCAAAAGACCTGCATGTATCGGTCTCAACGGTGTCAAAAGCCCTAAACGACAGTCCGGAAATTAGTATCCAGACTAAAACAAAAGTGCAGGAATATGCTAAACTTCAGAATTATAAGCCTAATGTTATCGGCTTAAACCTAAAAAACCGAAAAACCAAGACAATCGGTGTCGTCATCCCGAACATCCTGAATTCTTTTTTCGCAAAAGTTTTTAGCGGAATTGAAAAGGTCGCTGAAGAAAAAGGATATAATGTGATCACCTGCATTTCGAACGAATCGCTGGAAAAGGAAATCCATGTCCTTCAGATGCTGAGCAACGGAACAATTGACGGTTTCATACTTTCAATTTCCGAAGAAGCGCAAAAGCAACAGGAATTCAATCATTTTCGCCAGGTTATAAACGAAGGGACGCCAATAGTTATGTTTGACCGAATTTCAGATGAAATAGAATGTGATAAAGTGGTGGTAGACGATTTTGATTCTGCTTTTCACGCAACGCAACACCTCATTAATACTGGCTGCAAAAACATTGCCTTACTGTCATCGATTGATAACCTTAGCGTTGGGAAGCTGCGCGCGAAGGGGTATTTCGAAGCGCTGGAGCAGAATAAGGCAGCTCTAAACCCTAACCATATTATTACAACAGATACCATTTCGGAATTTGACAAGCAACTAGAGACATTATTTGCAGATCAAAATATTGATGGAATATTTGCTGTCGATGAGCACGCGTCGGTTGCAGCCATGAAAAACGGGCTCCAAAAAGGATATACGATCCCCGAGGAGCTTTCCATTATTGGATTCGCCGACGGAGTCTGGTCCCGCCGGCTCACACCAAGCCTTTCGACCGTAAGTCAACACGGACCGGAAATTGGCGAGGCGGCAGCGATGTTGTTGATTGACCGGTTGCAAAATCAGGATGAGGAATACCGCTATAGGACAAAAGTTGTCAAAACCGAACTCCGCCAGCGCGACTCTACGCGCCCAATATCAAAAGCCTAAATTTTTTTTACACAATCTTAACATTTTCTAAAAAACCGTTATCTTTATCCCGTTAACATACAACGGTTTAAAAAATATGCGGTCAGTATACTCTTACGCGATGTTATTTGTGGTGTGTTTGTCATACGGACAAAACTCGAACGTGTTTGACATCGCACGAAAGGGAACGGTCGCGGAAGCCCAAATGTTATTAGACAAAGATCCCTACGCTTTTTCAGCGTTAAGTCCTGAGGGTTTTACTCCGCTTATTTTAGCATGCTATCGCGGGAACAACGACGTCGCCGCATTTTTGATCTCACATGGAAGTGATGTCAATGTAAACTCTCCTATGGGAACTGCATTAATGGCGGCTGTCGTGAAAGGAAATACCGAGATCGCCAAATTGCTCCTGGAAAGCAAGGCAAAGCCTGATATGGCTGATGCAAACGGAACAACTGCACTTATTTATGCAGTGAAATTTCAAAATTCCGAGATAATAAAACTCCTACTCACACATAAAGCAGATAAGTCACTTCTTGACAAGGATAAAAAATCGGCTTTTGAGTACGCAACATTTTCCGGAAACGAATCTATAATCCAACTTTTAAAATAAAATCTATGAAAAACTTTACACTATTATTTGCCCTTCTTCTGGGCGTTGCCGCATCGGCACAACAATATTCAACCGGAACGGTCCCTTTGTTTACTACCACAGGTTTGGAGTACTCTGCTAAAATTGACGTTGAAGGCTCGCTCGTAACATTAACACTCGTAGGGCCGCCAACCCGATGGCTCGGACTCGGGTTTGGTCAAGGCGGAATGCAGGATGGAGGCGATGTCGTAATTTTTAATGGAACGACGATGAGCGACCGTCAATTTGAGGGAATAGGCGTAATTCCCTCGGTCGATGCAACACAGAACTGGACCGTGACATCAAATAATATTTCGGGTGGTGTGCGAACCGTCGTAGCGACACGTGCATTGAACACAGGTGAAGCAGGTGATTATGTGTTTTCGGCTTCACCCTCGCCAATTACGCTGGTTTTTGCACGTGGGGAAAGCCTTGCGATCGCTTACCATGGCGGGGGAAACTGCGGAAGCACCAACGCAAGCTTTACGTTGGGAACCGATAAGTTCTCGCTCGCACAATCACAGGTTTATCCAAATCCGGCTAACGGCGATTTCCTCGTAAAAACACAAGGCTATCTTCAAAAGATCAACATCTATACCCAAACAGGTGCTTTTGTCAGGACCGTTGAAGTAAATTCTGATGAAGCAGAAATAAACGTAAACGGACTCCAAACGGGAGTATATCTTATTGAGCTCTCTAACGAAAAAGAAAAGTCCTGGAAGAAAGTTATAATTAACTAGTTTTACTTCGATTTAGATGAAGCCGGTTTACCACCGGCTTTTTTGTACCCAAATGTAAAACATCGGTCAGCCTGCTGAACATTACTTAAAAACGTATGCGTTTCTGTTATTTTCTGCTTTTGTTTTTTGTCGTGGCACTTTCGGTTTCCGCTCAGGAAAAACCCCAGATTTCCCGTCGGAGCTACACAACAAAATCCTTGGGCGAAATGCCGCCGCCGGTAATAGACGGACTTCTTGAGGATTCGAGTTGGGACATTGTTGAATGGACCGGCGATTATATCGAGAACGAGCCGGACGAGAACACGCCGCCTACAGAACAGACCAGGTTCAAGGTGCTTTACGACGCCCGATATATCTATTTTGCCTTCAGATGTTATGATAGAGACCCAGACGGGATCGTACGGAGGCTTTCGCGGCGTGACGGTTTTGAAGGGGATTGGGTTGAAGTAAACATCGATAGCTATAGCGATAAGCGAACAGGATTTTCTTTCACCATTTCGGCTTCCGGTGTGAAAGGGGACGAGTTTATATCCGACAACGGCAATATGTGGGACGGAAGCTGGAATCCGATCTGGTACGTGAAGACAAATGTCGATAGCGAAGGTTGGACCGCCGAAGTTAAAATTCCGCTGAGCCAGCTAAAGTTCGGCGACAGCAAAGAGCAAATCTGGGGGCTGCAATCAACCAGAAGATATTTCCGCGCCGAAGAACGCTCGCTCTGGCAACGTGTTCCGCGTGATGCGCCGGGTTGGGTCAGTGAATTTGGCGAATTGCGCGGCCTGTTGGATCTGCAGCCCCAAAAGCAGCTGGAGATACAGCCGTTTGTGGTAACACAACTTGAGACGTATCCGAAGGAACCCGGAAACCCGTTCCGCGATGGCAGCGATCTGAGCGTGAATGGAGGTGTAGATGCAAAAATCGGAATAACAAACGATCTCACGCTCGACCTTACAATCAATCCTGATTTTGGGCAGGTAGAAGCAGATCCGGCTGCAATTGCACTCGATGGATTTCAGATTTTTTTTGAGGAGAAGCGGCCGTTTTTCGTCGAAAATAAAAATATTTTTAACTTTAATTTTGCCGACGGGCAGGACAATTTATTTTATTCACGCCGAATCGGAAGAAGTCCGCAGGCACGAGCAATAACATCGGCAGGCGAATTCTCCGACGTTCCCACAAACTCAACTATTCTAGGCGCTGCGAAATTTAGTGGCAAAACCAAAGGCGGCTGGTCTATCGGATTGCTTGAAAGTGTTACTAAAAAAGAAATGGCTGAAGTTGTTGGTCCGGCAGGCGATCGGAACGTAGCGGTGGAACCGCTTACAAATTACCTTGTGGCACGCGTGCAAAAGGATTTTAATAACCGCAACAGTTATTTGGGCGCAATTGTTACCTCAACAAACCGTTCGCTTGAAGAACCACACCTCGGTTTCTTGCGCGAGTCGGCCTATACAACGGGAATCGACTTTAAGCATAACTGGAAAAACCGAAAATATTTTGTGACAGGAAATGCGGTGTTAAGCCACGTCACTGGAAGCAAGGAAGCCATTGCGATTACACAGCAGGAGATCACGCACCTATTTCAGCGTGCAGACGCGAGCCACGTTTCTGTTGATCCAAATCGGACCTCGCTCACTGGAACCGGCGGAAGAATAGAAGCGGGAAAGTCGGCCGTTGGAAATTGGCGGTATTATGGTGTTGTAAACTGGCGTTCGCCGGAACTTGAGCTAAACGACATGGGATTTTTGCGTCAGGCTGATGAAATACGGCAGTACGCGATATTGACGTACCAAACATTAAAACCATTCGGGTGGTTCCGGCGAATAGACAGTCGATTCGAGCAATTGTCGACTCATGATTTTGAAGGCAACCACAACCGGATGCATTATAACCTGACGGGAAGTGCGAATTTTAAAAGTAATTGGTATGCCAATACGCAGATTCTGTTCAAGACACGCAACTTCAGCAACAGCGCGCTTCAGGGCGGGCCACGTTTTCTGATGTCTGACGATGTTTTTTACTCCGCTGGATTTGGTTCCGACTCCAGAAAGAAGTTCCGTTTCAACGCGGGCGTTTATACTTCGAGGGCCACCGATAGATCTTCTACATATGCGGAGATCGACGGCGGGTTTGCATGGCAGCCGATTAACGCACTTACAATGTCGGTTTATCCTAACTATTCGCGCAACGCCAATAAATTACAGTATGTAACAACGACTGCGTTTGGTGAAGATCCACGCTATATTACGGCTGCAATAGATCAGCGTACGTTGAGCGCGGCTATCCGTTTTGATTATACGATAGACCCAAACCTTACAGTGCAATATTACGGGCAGCCTTTCATTTCGCGTGGACGTTACAGCAGGTTTAACCGGGTGACTAAGCCTGATGCAGAAGATTATGCCAATCGGAATGAGGTCTTCAGTACTGGGCAGATTTGGTTTTCTGCCGACACCGATTCGTACGCTGTAGATGAAGACCAAAATGGTACTGTTGATTATACGGTGGGAAACCCGGATTTCTCGGTCGTACAGTTCCGGTCCAATTTGGTAGTAAGATGGGAATATATTCCGGGGTCAGAGATATTCCTAGTCTGGTCTCAGGGCATCAACGGACTCGCAAATCCGCATGAAGATCTTTGGGGCGGACTGAACAGTCAGATCCTTCACAACAAGCCGGAGAACATTTTTCTACTAAAAGCTACTTATAGGTTCGTGCTGTAATTCCTCACATTTTAAAATAAAAAAGGCCACGACGCACGATCTAATAAAGCAATTAGTGTGTCGTGACCCGGTTTTTCCAGTGTAAAATTTACTTTCTTCGCTTCATAACAATTTCCATCGACTTGTATTCGGTGCCTTCTGGTGTAACATCGTACATTATCATATGCCGCGTATTCTCGTCGGTAAACGTATAAGTTTCGCGAACAGCTTTCTTTTTTCCTGTCATGGGATCGGTCACTTCGCCGCGTAGTTCAACTGTTTTTGAATTCGGATTGAAATCGCCCGTCATATACATAATTCCAGTTCCCATATTGTCATACCAGGTCGAGACTAGCTTTTTAGCCGCGTTGTCGTAACCCATAACGGAAACTCCTTCAAACGGCTGGCCCATTACCGTACCCGTATGGCGCGACTCCTGATAACGTCCTCCAAAAACCATTTTGTTTACGGCGGTCATTTTGGTCTTCATCGGGTTTGGGTCGTTTGGCTTCATATACATAGTGCTTTCCTCGTCCCACGTTCCCACATCGTTTGATAGCATTTTATGAGGTTCGCCTGGCGTCATGTAATTGTCCCACGCTTTCATCATTGCAACGGAGTCCATTGGTACTTCCGACGCCTCATCCTTGACAACAGTGACGGTATCATTTCTTTGAATTTCGGTCGTTGTTGTTTTAGTCTCCTCTTTTTTGCACGATGTTGCGACCACTGAAAACACGGCAACGGACAGAATAATTTTTCTCATAATATTGGTTTTAAGTTGATGTAATATTAGTGCGCTTCAAGCCAGTCTTTTCCGATCCCCATGTCGATTTCTAGCGGAACATCCATTAGGAACGCGTTCTCCATTTCGTGCTTGATCATCGGCTGTATTTTTTCAAGTTCGTCATTATGTACATCAAACACAAGTTCATCATGTACCTGCAGCAACATCCTGCTTTTCCAGTTTTCGGATTTAAGCTTTTTGTGGATATTGATCATGGCGATCTTGATAATATCCGCCGCGCTTCCCTGAATTGGTGCGTTGACCGCATTTCGTTCAGCGCCTCCGCGAACCATTGCGTTCTGTGAATTGATATCTTTCAAATACCTGCGCCGCCCGGAAACCGTTTGTACAAATCCATTCTCTCTCGCAATTTGAATCTGCTCCTGAATGTACGCTTTTAAACGCGGATATGTTTTGTAATAGGCTTCAATCAGATCGGCACTTTCTCCACGTGTCAGATTCGTCTGGTTGCTCAACCCGAACGCGGAAACGCCGTAGATAATTCCGAAGTTCACCGTTTTTGCATGACTTCGCTGCTCGCGTGTCACTTCGTCAAGCGGAACATTGAAAACCTGTGCTGCTGTCGACTTGTGGATGTCGAGATTATTACGGAATGCTTCGATCATATTTTCTTCTCCGCTAAGGGCTGCGATAATGCGAAGCTCGATCTGTGAATAATCTGCGGAAAGTAACGTATGGTTTTCGTCCCGCGCGACAAATGCTTTCCTGACTTGCCGGCCGCGATCTGTGCGGATTGGGATGTTCTGAAGGTTTGGGTTATTCGAGCTCAGTCGGCCTGTTGCCGCAACTGCCTGCATATAATCGGTATGAACACGGCCTGTTTTGCTGCAAACCTGTTGCGGAAGTGCCGTCACGTATGTATTTTGAAGTTTCACTAATTGGCGCCAGTCAAGGATTTCCTGTACAAACGGACTCGATAATGCTAGATAGGAAAGTATTTCTTCGCCGGTCGCGTATTGTCCGGTTTTGGTTTTCTTTTGCTTGACACCACCAATTTTTAGCTTGTCAAACAAAATGTCCCCAAGTTGCTTAGGCGATGCAATATTAAATTTCTCGCCCGCGGCTTCATAAATTTTCTCTTCAAGAATTTTGATGTCATTGTCAAGTTCCTTTGAAAGTGTTTTTAGAAATTCAACATCAAGTTTAACGCCTTCTGTTTCCATTTCGGCGAGTACATGCACAAGTGGAATTTCAATATCGTCGAACAATTTTCGGGTTTCCGTCTTTTCAAGAACGGGTACAAAATGTTGTTTCAGCCGGAACGTAATATCGGCATCTTCAACGGCAAACTCCTTAAGTTCTTCTATAGGAACTTCACGAATTGTTTTCTGTCCTTTTCCTTTTTTTCCGACTAATGCTTCGAGCGGCTTGGGCGAATACTGGAGATACGTTTCCGAAAGTACGTCCATCGAGTGGCGCATGTCGGGGTTTATCAGGTAGTGCGCCAGCATCGTATCGAAAAGTCGGCCGTTGACGGTGATTCCGTAGTTATACAAAACCTTGAGGTCGTATTTTATGTTTTGTCCGACTTTTTCAATATTTTCAGCTTCAAAAAACGGACGGAATTTACCTATTATCGATTGCGCTTCTAGCAGGTTTTCAGGTAGCGGAACGAAAAACCCTTTTCCGGCTTCCCACGAAAATGACAACCCGACGATCTCGGCAAAAAGAGGATCGGTTGTGGTGGTTTCGGTATCGAAGCTGACAGATTCCTGCTTCAGTAGATTCTGCAACAGCAGTTTAATGGCAAAATCACCCTGGACGGTTTGATAGAAATGTTCGCTGTTGTCAAGGGTTTTGTAGTGGCCACCGACTTCGATGCTGACGCCGCCTTCAGCTGTAGGATCGGCGAAAAGATCAAACTGGTCGTTCTTAATAATGGTTTGCGTGGGTGCAAGCCCGGTTGTTTCAATATTTGCGTATTCTTTCTTCTCGCTATAGAAAAGGCTGTTGAACTGCTCGGCCATACGTCGGAACTCGAGTTCGCGGAACAGCTCTTCCACCTTTTCAGCGTCGGGTTTCGTCAGTTCGTAATCAGTTTCGCAGAAGGTAACATTGCAGTCGCAGATGATTGTGGCAAGTTTCTTCGAGAGCAGTCCGAGTTCCTTATTTTCCTCGATACGTTCCTTGAGTTTGCCTTTCAGCAGATGCGTGTTTTCGAGCAGGTTTTCCATCGACCCGAACTCTTTCAGCAACTTCTTTGCGGTTACCTCCCCAACTCCGGGCAATCCGGGAATGTTATCAACGGCATCGCCCATCATTCCCAGGAAATCGATTACCTGCTCGGGACGCTCCACTTCAAAACGTTCAAGTACTTCGGGAACACCCCAAATCTCGATTCCGTTACCCATTCTGGCAGGTTTGTAGATGAAGATATTTTCGGAAACAAGTTGTGCAAAATCTTTATCGGGCGTAACCATGAACACTTGATATCCTTCTTTCTCGGCTTGCTTCGCTATTGTTCCGATGAGATCGTCGGCCTCGCAACCAACCGATTCGATTATTGGAATGTGCATCGCCTTAAGCAGGTCCTGGATATATGGGATCGCAATTGTTATTGCTTCCGGTGTCGCACTCCGGTTGCCTTTGTATTCAGCAAACATTTCAGTACGTACATGGCTGCCGTCTTTGTCGAATGCAACGGCAAGATGATCGGGTTTTTCACGTTTAATGACATCTAAAAGCGAATTCATAAAGCCCATGATCGCTGAAGTATCCATTCCTTTTGAGTTGATCCTGGGATTTTTGATGAAAGCATAGTAGCCGCGGAAGATCAGCGCGTAGGCGTCGAGTAGGAAAAGTCGTTTTTGTGCTGGCATAACAGGATTTAAAATGTAAAAGTAACGAAATTGTCAAACTATCCCGATGAACAAATTGACGCGAAACCGTATTTTAAGCAAAAGCGCAACAACATTATATTTAAGTGTTAAATATTACTTTACAATACCGTTTTTATACTTTCAAAGATTTTACTTTTGGGGAACTAAACCGCGCTTATGTTTCGTTGGATATTTCTGCTACTTGCCGCATTGCTACTTGAAGTTTACACCTTTCAGGCCTTTAAGACGATCATCAAAACCCGTTGGATCGTTTGGACCTTCCAGGTTTTGTCGGTTGCTCTCATTGCATATATTGTTTTCCAGATGACGCAGTTTGACCGCTCGATGGGCCAAACCCCGATAATGCAATGGACGGTAGCGCTGGTACTTCTCATGCTGATCCCGAAACTTGTAGTGGCAATTGTAATGCTGTTGGAGGACATTTACCGATTATCTGAAGGAACATATCGCAAAGTTTCAGGAAATAGAGTCGGCGATGATTTCTTTCCAGAACGAAGGAAGTTCGTCAGCACAATCGCACTCGGTCTTGCGGCTGTTCCGTTCCTTTCATTGTTGTACGGTGTCACAAAAGGGAAATACAATTTCAAGGTGATCCGACAATCGATTGCTTTTCCTGATCTTCCCGACGCTTTCGATGGGTTTACGATCACGCACATCTCCGATATTCATAGCGGAAGTTTCGATGATCCGGAGAAAATCGCCTATGCAGTAGACCTGATTAATCAACAGAGATCGGATGTTATTCTGTTTACGGGTGATATTGTAAATACCCACGCGACAGAAATGCATCCGTGGATTGAAACTTTCAGAAAAATAGACCCACCGGTATCCGGAAAGTTTTCTGTGCTGGGCAATCACGATTATGGAGAATATGTAGAGTGGACGAACAATGTTGATAAACAGAAGAATTTCGAAGCTATAAAAGACCTGCATCGTCAAATCGACTTTAAGCTGCTGTTGAACCAACATGTCGAGATAAAGAAAGGTTCGGATTCAATCCATGTTGTAGGCGTCGAAAATTGGGGTGTCAAGTTCAAACAGGCCGGCGACCTGCAAAAAGCATCTGCCGGATTGTCGAGCGACGATTTTAAGATCTTGATGAGCCACGATCCTTCGCATTGGGAAGCCGAGGTTAAAAACCATCCGAACAACTTCCACCTGACCTTGTCGGGGCACACACATGGGATGCAGTTCGGGATTGAAATTCCGGGCTTTTTAAAATGGAGTCCGGCGCAATATATGTACAAACAATGGGCCGGTCTATATGAGAATTTAGGACGTTATGTTTACGTCAATAGAGGGTTTGGGTTTCATGCGTTTCCGGGACGTGTAGGCATATGGCCCGAAATCACTGTAATAGAACTAAAAAAAGCTTAAAATATATCCTAATTTGTTAAAAAGGCTATATTTGCACAACAAAGTTTAAACATTGCCGTATTATGTCAAAATTTGGAGAACTTATAAATGCGCCTGTTCCTGTTCTGATAGATTTCTATACAGAGTGGAATGAGCAGTCGGTTTCGATGCATCCGGTAATTCGCGATGTTGCGGCGGCTCTTGGTGATAAGGCTAAAGTAATTAAAATCGATGTCGATAAAAACCAGGAACTTGCCGATGCGCTTCGCATAAAAGGCCTTCCGACCCTGATGATCTATAAAGCAGGGCAAATGATCTGGAGGCAATCAGGCGAGCTTGATGCCAATACAATTATCGGGCTGGTTCAGGAACAAATTTAATTTACTGCGGCGCATGTGTAGCCGTTTTCTTTTAAATATGCCAACGTTTTCGGCAGGACATATTTCAAGTTATTAAACGCTTTGACGCTGTCGTGAAACACGATAATGCTTCCGGGTTCAACATTTTCAAGCACATTTTCCAGACACTTTTCAGCCGAAACCGATTGACTGAAGTCGAAGCTGATAATGTCCCACATGATGATTTTGTACCCCATCTTTCGCAGCTTTCGCGACTGTGAAGGCTTTATCTTCCCGTAAGGCGGCCGAAACAGTTTATCTTCAATATTTGCATCCGCCAACAGTATTTCACATTGATGTACATTTTCGAAATATTCTTCATTTCTAGTCTTCCAGCCATTGCGATGGTTGAAAGTATGGTTCCCGATCTTATGTCCGCTTTGGCGTAAAAGTTCGAATACGTCCCCATTCTTGCGAATATTATCCCCTATGCAAAAAAACGTCGCTTGTGCCTGATAGCCCGAAAGCTGCTCGAGCACCCATTCGGTTATTTCAGGAACCGGTCCGTCGTCAAAGGTTAGGTAAACCGTTTTTTCGATCGTAGGAATATCCCAGACCAGCTTAGGAAGCAACAGCTTTACGACTTTATGTGTTTTGGTCCACATGCCCATAATTAACAAAGTATAGTAAACAAAAAATGCAGCAAAGATGCTGCATTTTCTGATTCAGGTTTGGTTATTCAGCGTCTCGTTCAAATTGGCCGAACATCTTATTGTAACTGTTAAACGCCGATCGGTGTTTTGTATAGTATTCGATATCTCCACGATCTTTCATAACATGAAGCAGGCCTCTGTATCGCTCTATGTCGGTTACGATCTCAATTGCAATATCATTTTGCTGCGACGGCTTCATCGTTCTGTAGTAGTCGAGGTTCTGTTTGTATTTTAATATCAGCGTGTCAAGAAGCTTGCGCGCTTTAGCTTTTTCTCCAACCTCATAATAGCCGCCCGCAAACGGCTCGAGCAGCGTGTAATACCCAAAATATTCAACAGGCATTTTCTCCATCGCAAGATTGATGATCTTTTTTGCTTTGTCTATTTTACCTTCGTTGATCAGCTGTTCCATCAATCGCGCAAGGTTTGTGCGGTATGAGATGCTGTTTTTGCGCGTTTCAGGATCGTGATAAATTTTTGGGCTTTCGCTATTGCCCCAATCCCATTTCATCACAATATTATACATTTTTTCTGAGTCAATCTGGCCCATGTCAAGCGGACTTGGTGCTTTTGCTACGGGCGTTTTTATGGGCACGAGTTTGAATACCATCCCGTCCAGCTGAAGGTAATCTTTCATCCAAAGGTAATCGTCATCGCCGAAGCTTCCAGGTGAGAAATAGATGGGTCGTTTCCAGTTATTGTTGGCCACAACGTCAAGCATCATCAAGCGGTTTTTGTACAGCGCGTTGTCTTTTATATCAACGTCCATATAAGGAACTATTGAATCGTGATATTGCGGAGAGACCACTTTGTTAGCGATAATAGCGTTTCGGTCGACCGGAATCCGGATCTTATTTGTTGGATAAAAATGGATTTTTGTCCCGTTTGGCACGTCAAGCAACGTTCGCGGATCATCACTTGATATGAAAGAAATAAAATCTTTAATGTCCCAACGGGCTTCTGTTCGCGGACTGTGAACCGAGTAATCCAGTTTATCCCCAACATATTGGCCGTGTGTAAAGGAAATTGGTAAACCTTCGGCAGAATATGCTTTCGCTTTCATCTGGTCGATGTACCAATCGGTGTTGAACAAGCTTGTATTAACGATACGAACGTCTGTACGGATGTGTTCAATTTCCTGTGCATACCATAATGGGAACGTATCGTTGTCGCCAATTGTGAAAAGAATCGCGTTTGGGTCGCATGAATTTAAGTACGCTTTTGCCATCGCAAGTGCCGTATATTTTTGGGATCTGTCATGATCATCCCAGTTTTCTGCAGCCATCAATACGGGCGCTGCCAATAGCGTGGCGGCAATTGCAATCGGGCCGGCAATTTTCGGGGCTAGCCACTTTTTAACGTAATCATAGATCGCGTAAACACCTATTCCGATCCAAAGCGCAAAAACATAGAACGAGCCGACCAGCGCATAATCTCTTTCGCGAGGTTCGAATGGACGTTCGTTCAGATAAATCTTCAGCGCAAGGCCCGTAAAAAGGAATAGCACCAACAACACGTAAAAGCTTTTTAAATCTTTGTTTGCATGATAGACAACGCCAATGATCCCGATAAGGAAAGGAAGAAAATAATACAGGTTCCGCCCTTTATTATTTAATACGTCCTGCGGAAGATTGTCCTGCGGACCTACGTGCATCTCGTCGACAAATTTCACACCGCTTAACCAATTTCCGTTGAGGTTGTCATATTGCCCCTGTACGTCGTTTTGCCTTCCGGTGAAATTCCACATCAGGTAACGCCAGTACATATAACCAAACTGGTATTCGACCATAAATTTCAGGTTCTCCCATGTTGAGGGTTTTTCAACGATGAGGTAATCACCGTATGCCTTTAGGAACTGAACATAACCTTCAGTGTCTATTTGTCCTGATGCGTATGCGTTACGAAACTCTGACACCAGATTTACCAGCTCTTCTTCATGCGCGTAATCAGGATTAATCCGAAACTCAAGAACCTTGGTGAAGTTCATATAATTCTCGGCATGATCGGGACTCCACATCCTTGGAAGAATTGCTTTATGATTGTCATCGCTGTTTTGCTCGGCGTTTTTATAATTGTTGGTGATCACATACTTTCCCGATTTATAATCACGCTCATAGTTTGGCGCTTTATCGCGGTAAGGATTGTCGGCATCGAGTCCGGCAAACATATCGGAGAACTGGGGTCCGTAGAACAAAGGATTTACGCCATATTGTTCACGATTATAATATGCGAGTACTTCAGCAGCATCGGAAGGCCTGTTTTCGTTGATTACCACATTTGCGTTGGCACGGATCGGGAGCATCATCCAGGTTGAGAAGCCGATAAAAATGAAAAGGATGCAGAGTAGCAGTGTGTTGTAGTGCACCATTGCTTTGCTGCGGGTATATTTCAGGCCGAAGTAAAAGAACGCGATCATCAGCAGTGCGGCAAATATAGTTCCTGAATCGAACGGTAGTCCGACGCTGTTAACCATGAAGATCTCGAGTTTTCCGAAGAACGCCATCGTCCACGGAAGTAACAACTTAAAGATGAACAGCAATACCGCCACTACGACGATGTTGGCCACGATGAAGTTTTTGATCGTTATGGTCTTGTAATGTTTGAAATAATAAAGGAAGCCGATCGACGGAATGGCCAAGAGTGCCATAAAGTGAACACCAAACGATAATCCGATGACGAGGCAGATGATCAGCAGCCAACGATTACCTCGCGGAGTGTCCATGTCCTGTTCCCATCGAAGGCCAAGCCATACAAGAAGCGCTATAAACAGTGTTGCCATAGCGTAAACTTCGGCTTCAACGGCATTAAACCAAAAACTGTCGGAAAAAGCGAAAGTTATAGCTCCTACAAAAGAAGCGCCCAGGATAACAATTTCATTATAGGTGTTGAGTTCTGAAATCCGGCCGATTATTTGCCGAAGCAACATTGAAGAAGACCAGAACATGAATAGGATCGTAAAGGCACTTGAGAAGACCGACATCATGTTGACCATCAGCGCAATTTTTGTGTCATCGGGCGCAAACATGGCGAAAAAGGCGCCCAACATCTGGAATAACGGAGCTCCGGGCGGATGGCCTACTTCAAGTTTCGCGGCAGTTGCAATGTATTCACCAGCGTCCCAAAAGCTTAATGTTGGCTCGACTGTCAGCGTATAGGTCACTAGTGCGACGACAAACGCAATCCAGCCCGTGATTGTATTCCATTTATTAAAATTAAATCCCGCCATACATCCTGTTGGTTTTATATTTTGCCTTACAAAGGAAATGTTTTTTTGTGTATTGGCAGGTGCGTTAACAAAAAATTCTGCAACATCAACCATTACCTGTGAATACAGCGCGTACGCAAGTAATTGTACCTGAACAGATCGTATTTCAAGGCTCATTTTTATTTAAAATTTTCCTTCAAAAATTTGTGCAGGATAAATTTTGTCCTAAATTTGCAACCGCATTCAGCAATTGGTCTATGGTGTAATGGTAACACAGCTGTTTTTGGTGCAGCCTTTCTAGGTTCGAGTCCTAGTAGACCAACGAAAAAAGCCTCCTAATCAGGAGGCTTTTTTTATAGAAGTCGTATAATTATATTTTGAAGGTAATAACGGGCCTTACCGCATGGTTCACAAGATCCTCGCTAATACTTCCGTTAAAGAAGTGCGCGAATCCGGTTCGTCCGTGCGTGCACATTCCAATAAGATCTGCCTGAACGCTGTTGGCAAAGTTCAGGATGCCTTTTTCGACGTTTACGTCATTATATATGTGTAGCGAATAATTGGGGTAATTCGCATCCGCCATAAAATCGGCCATTAATTTCTCGGAAATATGTGTTGATTTGAAGGTGTTTGGCGTATTGATCATCACAAGATGCAAATGAGAGTTGAACAATGTGGCCACTTCAAGAAGCTTGCGGAACGGCTTTTTGATCTCTTGCGTGAAGTCTGAAGCGAAAACAAAATTGTCAGCGCGAAACATCGGAATCTCATTCTTAATTACTAACACGGGGATGTCAGAGGTGCGTACTACTTTTTCGGTGTTTGAGCCGATGAACATTTCGCGGAATCCGCTGGCGCCATGCGATCCCATAACGATGAAATCGACGTTATTGCGTTTGCTGATCCCGATGATGCCTTCGAATGCTTTCTCAAACTGGATAACTTCCGACACGGTTATTCCCTGAAGGTACTCGACATCCATCAGCTCCTCAAGCCGGCGGACGGCCCTGTTCTTGAAATACATAATTTCCGGGATATCGCTTCCCGATCCGAGTGCATCGCTGCCCTGAGTTGGCAACTCGAGCATGTGAAGCAGTATGATTTCGGCATTATTTGCTCTTGCGATCTGGGCTGCAACTTTAAGTGCGTAGGTGGCGTGATCGGAGAAGTCGGTTGGGACTAAAATACGTTTCATAATAAAAGTGTAAGATTATTGGTATAATAAAGGTAGGAAATTTTTAACATCAGGCAATCATTTTTGAATTACAAAAAAATCACTATATTTGCACCGTTATTTATTAAAATCTAAATAATGAGGGGACTAATAGTCCCCTCTTTTTATACAATATGACATTCAGGGACAAAGTAGTTGAATTATTGGATAAAGGACTCGGGGAGAAACCTTCATTGTTTCTAATCGACCTGACTATCACCGAGGCGTTTAAGATAGTTGTGACCCTTGATGGTGACCATGGCGTTACGCTTCAGGATTGCATCGACATTAGCCGTGCGATAGAGCATAACCTGGATCGTGAAGAACAGGACTTTTCACTAGAAGTGGCATCGGGCGGACTAGCTCCGTTAAAACTGGTGCGACAGTACAAGAAAAATGTTGGGCGTACGCTTATCGTGAAGCTTGCGACGGAAACTATTGAGGCGAAACTTGCCGAAGCGAACGACGAGTTCATCGTTCTTGAATGGGAAGCGCGCGAGCCGAAGAAGATCGGAAAAGGAAAAGAAACTGTCCGGAAAAGACAGGAAATCCCATATGCGGATATAAAAGAAGCAATTGTTACAGTAACATTTTAAATAAAGAGTTGGCATGGAAAATTTAGCATTAATCGACTCGTTTTCAGAGTTTAAAGATGATAAACTTATTGATCGCGTAACGCTTATGGCGATTTTGGAAGATGTATTCAGAAATGCATTAAAAAAGAAGTTCGGGTCGGATGATAATTTTGATATCATCATCAACCCGGATAAAGGAGATATGGAAATCTGGAGAAGAAGAGTTATCGTTGCTGATGACGATCTTGACCTGGAGAATGAAGAGATAACGCTGACTGAGGCTCGTAAAATAGAACCCGATTTTGAAATTGGTGAAGAAGTTTCTGAAGAAGTAAAGCTGATTGACCTTGGAAGAAGAGCGATCCTTGCACTGCGTCAGAACCTGATTTCGAAGATCCATGAACACGATAATACCAACCTTTACAAGCAATTTAAAGATTTAATAGGCGAAATTTATACAGCTGAAGTGCATCACGTTCGGCCAAGAGTCGTAATTTTGGTAGACGACGAAGGAAATGAAATTGTGTTACCAAAAGAAAAACAAATTCCGTCCGACTTCTTCCGTAAAGGCGATAATGTCCGCGGAATCATTGAAAGTGTTGAGTTGAAAGGAAACAAGCCGCAGATCATCATGTCTCGGACATCTGAAAAATTCCTTGAGAAATTATTTGAACAGGAAATCCCTGAAGTATTTGACGGGTTGATCATGGTAAAAAATGTTGTCCGTATTCCGGGTGAAAAGGCAAAGGTTGCAGTTGATTCCTATGATGACCGTATTGATCCTGTTGGAGCATGCGTTGGAATGAAAGGATCAAGAATCCACGGGATTGTTCGTGAGTTAGGAAATGAAAATATCGATGTGATTAATTTCACCAGCAATATCCAGTTGTATATCACCAGAGCTTTAAGTCCGGCGAAAGTGTCTTCAATTAAAATAAACGAAGAGACCAAGCGTGCTGAAGTATTTTTGAAACTTGAAGAGGTGTCAAAGGCGATCGGACGTGGTGGACACAACATCAAACTGGCAGGATTGCTTACAGGTTACGAGTTGGATGTCATCCGCGAAGGGAATATTGCTGAAGAAGAAGACGATGTCGAATTAACTGAGTTCTCTGATGAGATCGAAGGCTGGGTTATCGAGGAGTTCGCGAAAATCGGACTTGATACAGCCAGAAGCATCCTGAAACAGGATGTTGACGATCTTGTTCGCAGAACCGACCTTGAGGAAGAAACAATCCTTGACGTGATGAGAATCCTCAAAGAAGAATTCAACAGTTAATATATTTAGGACTAACACAACAACAACTACAACAACACAACAAAAGGTAATATTAAAAAGGTTTTATGTCTGAAGAGAGAGTAATAAGAATAAACAAGGTTTTAAGGGAATTAAATATTTCTTTGGAAAGAGCTGTGGATTATCTAAAAGATAAAGGCATCGCTATTGATGCTAATCCAAACGCTAAGATTTCCGACAAGGAGTATGGCATTCTACAGAACCAATTTGCGGGCGATAAGGGGAATAAAGAGGCTTCGAAAGAAGTGAGTGAAGAGAAAAGGAAAGAAAAAGAAGCGCTTCGTTTGGAGCGTGAGAAAGAGATAGAGGATAAGCGTAAATCTGATGAGGAGCGCGCAAGGCAGCAGGAAGTAATTAAAGCCAAAGCTGTCGTTACAGGTCCGAAAACGGTTGGTGTAATCGATCTTGAAGGCAAAAAGCCTGTGGTTGCAAAGCCTGAAGCTGCGCCAAGACCTGCAGATGTGCCCACGCCAAAAGCTGCTGAACCAACTGCAGCTCCGGAGCCGGCAAAACCGGAAGCGCCTGCGGCAACTGGGGGCGAGGCTGAAAAGAGTCCAGCCAAACCGGCGGCAAAAGCGGAAGAAGAAGAGTCAATTACGACGCAATACACAAAATTATCGGGTGCGACCCTTACGGGACAGACCATTGATTTGTCGCAGTTCGACAAGCCTAAAAAGAAGAAAGAGGAGCCTAAGATTACCCCGAATAAACCGGGTGCAATTACTCCGAATGCGGGCGCAAATGCAAACGCGAACAAGAACAAACGTAAGAGAATCATTCCGAAGCCGGGCGCAGTCCGTCCGGGAGGAACAACCCCAGGTGGCACAACAGGTGCGAATCCGAATAAAATAACCCCGAACACGGGGGCAAGAGGCGCCAAACCGGGTTTCGTAAAAGGAAACCGACCTGCTATTGTTGCTAAGGTTGAGCCTACTGAAGAAGAAGTTAAGAACCAGATTCGTGAAACCCTTGAAAAACTTCAGGGTAAAGGCGGAAAATCAAAAGCGGCAAAATATCGCCGCGATAAAAGGGACACGCACCGTCAGAAATCGGAAGACGAACAGCGTTCACTTGAAGAAGGAAGCAAAACGATCAAAGTAACGGAATTTGTTACGGTGGGCGAAATTGCTACGATGATGGACGTGCCGATTACCAAAGTTATCGGAACATGTATGTCGCTGGGCATTATGGTTACAATGAACCAAAGGCTTGATGCCGAGACGCTTTCAATTGTGGCCGACGAATTTGGATACGAAGTAGAATTTATTACAACCGATCTGGAAGATTCAATCCAGGTTGTTGAAGATAGGGAAGAAGATCTTACGCCGCGTGCCCCGATCGTTACGGTAATGGGCCACGTCGATCACGGTAAGACATCGCTGCTCGATTATATCCGTAACGAGAACGTGATCGCCGGCGAATCAGGAGGAATCACGCAGCACATTGGTGCATATGGAGTCCAATTGGAGAACGGTCAGAAGATTGCTTTCCTTGATACACCAGGTCACGAGGCTTTTACCGCAATGCGTGCGCGTGGTGCCCAGGTTACCGATATCGCTATTATTGTGATCGCTGCCGACGACGACATCATGCCGCAAACGAAAGAGGCCATTAGCCATGCTCAGGCAGCTGGTGTTCCAATTATCTTTGCGATCAACAAAGTTGATAAACCGAATGCGAACCCTGAAAAAATTAAAGAACGCCTTGCCGGGATGAACTTGCTTGTTGAAGACTGGGGAGGAAAAATCCAATCACACGATATATCGGCTAAAACAGGTCTCGGAGTTAAGGAACTGCTTGAGAAAGTATTGCTTGAAGCCGAATTGCTTGATCTGAAATCAAACGTCAACAAATTGGCATCGGGAACGGTTGTCGAAGCCTTCCTTGACAAAGGGAAAGGTTACGTGTCAACGATTCTTGTTCAAAATGGTACTTTAAAGGTCGGCGATTACATGCTTGCTGGTAAACACCATGGTAAGATCAAGGCGATGCACGATGAACGCGGACATGTAGTCACTGAAGCCGGCCCGTCAACGCCTGTTTCTGTACTTGGACTCGATGGCGCTGCGACTGCGGGTGACAAATTCAACGTTTTTGAAGACGAAAGAGAAGCAAAAGCGATTGCTGCAAAACGTACACAATTGATGCGTGAGCAATCGGTTCGTACACAGCGACACATTACGCTTGCCGAAATCGGACGAAGGATTGCACTCGGACAATTTAAAGAACTTAACATCATCCTCAAAGGTGATGTTGACGGTTCGGTTGAAGCATTGTCGGATTCATTTTCGAAACTATCGACAGAAGAAATACAGATCAATATCATCCATAAAGGTGTTGGAGCGATTACGGAAACCGACGTAATGTTGGCATCGGCATCGGATGCAATCATCATCGGATTTAACGTACGTCCTGCTGGGAATGCCCGCCAATTGGCAGATAAGGAAGAAATCGATATCCGAAACTACTCGATCATCTATGATGCGATCGACGATGTAAAAGATGCGATGGAAGGAATGCTTTCTCCGGAAATGAAAGAGGAAGTTACCGGAACAGCAGAGATCAGGGAGATCTTCAAAATTTCGAAAGTCGGGTCAATTGCGGGTTGTATGGTTACTGATGGTAAGATTTTCAGGAATTCCCGAATCAGGATCATCCGCGAAGGTGTCGTAGTTTTCACGGGCGAACTTCAGGCTCTTAAACGTTTCAAAGACGATGTAAAAGAAGTTTCCAAAGGCTACGATTGTGGTATCCAGATCAAGAATTACAATGATATCGAAGAAAATGATCTTATCGAAGCTTTCCAGGAAGTTGCGGTCAAGAAGAAACTGAAATAGTCCAAACCGTTATAAAAGAAGAACGCTCCCATTTGAGGAGCGTTTTTGTTTGAAGCCATTTCCAGCTGTCCGCTGTATCTGTTGCGCTTAAAGAAGCGCGCAACAGGATGCCGCTTCCATCCGGGCTAGGAGTGAGGTCAAATTGAATTTTTTGATTACCGTCAAGTTCTTAAACCTTGGAGGTCTTTAGACCTTCGAGGTTTAAGATAAACTATTTTTGTGAGAGGAAAAAAAATAGCCACGAATCCCGGAATTAAATTTTTTAATTCCTGGATTCGTGGCAATCTGAAAGTACGAAGCTCAACGGGCTTCTGCCCTTTAACTCAAATCGGCAGCATCTATTTATTTGGCTTGATCAGCAACGCATTCGGATATTCCCTTTTAAGTTCTTCGAGATTACGTTCGGCTTCAATTCTCGTTTTAAAATTGCCAACCCAGACCTTGTAAGCAGGAGTGCTAAAAACGATAGTCCCGTCAAGATTGCGGTGTTCTCTTTTAAAGTCATTCAACACTTTTTTCGAGGCTTCGCTGTCGCCATTATAGATTTGGATTTTATACCGGTCATTAACTGTAATCGAGGAGTTTATTCGTCTTTTTTCATTCAGCATCCGTTCAAATTCAGGATCCTGTGAAACCGTCACTTTTGCGTCCTGGGCAGAAATATCTGTTGCTAAAAAACACGTCGCAAAGAGGCAGAAGTAAAGGGTTTTTGTTGTTAAAATTTTCATAATGCGGTGATTTAGATACAAATGTACTATTTAATGGTTTTTGCTAAGGGAAAATGTTTATTTAGAATAGTTATAAATTGATATTGATGCTTATTATATGGTTTTGAGAATAGTTGATAAGTCGTATTTTTGTGCAGGTTTTTAAAGAACGTATTGATTTTTCCTCCCCCAAATTTACAGTAAAAATCGTACCATTTTCTAGTCGATAATCATTATGTAATATGAAAAAAGTGGGTAACCATAATTCGATTTCAAGGATTTTATTCTTCAGCTTGACGTTAATGCTGACTTTTTCGATCCCTTCACTGGCGCAAGATGCGGCTCCTGCTACGTCTTCTGCTGCTCCCGGCGGTACCGATGCGACCGAAGCAACACCAGCTGCTGCTGCGCCTGCTGGCGGCGGAGATGCTGCTGCGGGAAAGGCGCTTTTTAATTCAAATTGCGCCGCATGCCACAAACTCGACG
This sequence comes from Flavobacterium sp., assembly GCA_036386895.1. Classification (GTDB taxonomy): domain Bacteria; phylum Bacteroidota; class Bacteroidia; order Flavobacteriales; family Flavobacteriaceae; genus Flavobacterium. The sequence continues at coordinate 53,374 of DASVUR010000003.1, read as the reverse complement.
GGCGATCAACTGGTCCGGCACTGAGAGGTGTTGCCGACAGACATGCGCGCACGTGGATTTACGAGTGGGTACGAAACAGTTCGGCAATGGTTAAGTCGGGCGATCCTGAAGCGGTTAAAGTCTTTGAAGAAAACAACCGACAGGTAATGACTGCGTTCCCGCAACTTTCAAATGCGGATATCGATAACATCATGGCCTATACTTCTCAGCCCAAGGAAGAGGCTAAAGCTCCGGCCGGAAACGGGACTACAGGACCTCCGGGAACAGGTGTCGAAGGCGGTATTTCAAACAACCTGATCCTTGGCGGACTCGTTGTAATAATGCTAATCTTGGTTGCGATGCTGGTGCTTGTAAACCGAGTTTTGGCTAAAGTTGCCAAAGCAAACGGAATTGAGCCTGAGCCGAAGCCAAAAACAACCCCGATCTGGATAGCTTTTGCGAGAAACCAATTCTTGGTATTTGTAACTGCTGTATTCCTGATCCTTGCAAGTGGGTATTATATGTATGCTTTTTTCATGCAAGTCGGGGTAGATAAAGATTATCAGCCGATTCAGCCGATTCACTATTCACACCGTATCCACGCAGGAAGCAACGGTATCGATTGTAAGTTCTGTCACTCTGCGGCACGCGTCAGCAAAACGGCTGGAATTCCTTCGCTAAACGTTTGTATGAACTGTCACAAGAATATTTCTGAAGTGTCAGATACAACAGCAACTCCCGAGTATTCAAAAGCATTCTATGACGGTGAAATCCAAAGATTGTACAGTGCCGTTGGGTGGGATCCCGCAACCCAAAAATATACCGGAAGAACCAAACCTGTAAAGTGGGTTCGTATTCACAATTTGCCGGATTTTGCCTATTTCAACCACGCACAGCACGTTACCGTGGGCGGAATCGAATGTCAGACATGTCACGGGCCTGTTCAGGAGTTTGAAATTATGAAACAGCATGCGCCACTCACTATGGGATGGTGTGTTGACTGTCACCGTAAGACCGACGTAAAAATGGAAGGTAACGAATACTATACACGAATCCACGACGAGCTTTCTAAAAAATACGGTGTAGACAAATTGACTGCAGCGCAAATGGGTGGACTCGAATGCGGCAAGTGCCACTATTAATCAATTATTTAAGAAGCTAATATTTATATACGATGTCATCAAACAAAAAATACTGGAAAAGTGTTGAAGAACTAAACGAAAATAGTTCTATTGTTGAGGCGCTTAAGCATAACGAATTTGTGGAAGAAATTCCGACTGACGAGTTTCTCGGAGATAAAGAGTCGCTGTCTTCTTCCTCAACATCACGTCGTGATTTCTTAAAGTACGTCGGATTTAGCACTGCCGCTGCATCTCTTGCGGCTTGCGAAGGCCCGGTACGCAAATCTATACCTTACGTAGTTCAGCCGGAGCAGATCATTCCCGGAATAGCCGATTTTTACGCGACATCTGTCTTTGACGGATTTGATTTTGCACACGTGTTGGTAAAGACACGTGAAGGCCGACCAATTAAAATAGAAACAAACAAACTCGAAGGAGCACGATTTGCAGCAAATGCTCGAATCCACGCTTCAGTTTTGTCTTTATATGACAGCATGCGTTTAAAGCAACCGAAAATTGGTGGCAAGGACGCAACATGGGATGATGTTAACGCCAAAGTAAGAGCAAGCCTTGCGGATGCACGTTCAAAAGGCGGACAAGTAGTAATTCTGACAAACACGCTTGCAAGCCCGTCTACAGAGAAACTAATTGGGGAGTTTCTGGCAGCAAATCCCAATTCGCGACACGTGGTTTATGATGCAGTTTCGTCATCAGAAGCGCTCGACGCTTTCCAAGCAGTTTATGGTGAGAGAGCCCTGGCTGATTACGACTTTTCAAAAGCCTCTGAAATAGTTTCTGTTGGCGCTGATTTTCTTGGCGACTGGCAAGGTGGCGGATATGATGTCACCTATGCCCAAGGTCGCGTGCCTCAACAGGGAAGAATGTCACGCCACGTTCAGTTTGAGGCAAACATGACCTTATCAGGTGCTGCTGCCGACAGAAGAATTCCAATGTCGGTTGCCGATCAAAAACAAGCACTTCTCAGAATATACAACATAGTAACCGGTTCAGGTGCTGCTGCGAATCTCAACAAAAAATTTGATGCAGAGGTAACTAAAGTTGCTCAGCGTTTGAAAGCTGTTGGTTCTGCCGGAGTTGTTGTTTCAGGAATTGAAGACGTAAACGCGCAACTATTGGTGCTGGCGATTAACCAGGCATTAGGAAGCGCCGCGTTTACAACGTCTGCAACACGCCAAATCCGAAAAGGTTCTGATGCGCAGGTCGCACAGCTGATAAACGATATTAATTCAGGCCGTGTGCATACGCTTATCATGAGCGGTGTGAATCCGGTATATACCTTGCCAAACGGTGCAGCATTTAAAACTGCGCTTAAGAAAGTAACAACATCAGTAGCGTTTTCCCTTAAAGAAGATGAAACTGCTTCTGTTGCAACAGTCGCTGCTCCGGCGCCACATTACCTTGAATCATGGGGCGATGTAATGTTTACAAAAGGCACATATGGCTTAACTCAGCCAACAATCCGCCCGTTATTCAACACGCGCCAGTTTCAGGATGCGTTATTGGTTTTGAATGGAAATACAACATCTTATTACGATTATCTTAAGGCTACAGCTGCCGGAATTACAGGCGGAGCAAGCTGGAATAAAATTTTGCACGACGGAATTTTTGTTGGCGCTCCTACGGCATCTGCGGGCGGTGGATCGGCAAACTTTGCTGCTGCTGCAACTGCATTGGCAGGATCCAGGAAAACCGGCGAGTTTGAATTGAACTTGTACACTACAACAGGAATCGGCGACGGCCAGCAGGCAAACAACCCATGGCTTCAGGAATTCCCTGATCCGATTACGCGTGTTTCATGGGACAACTATGTTACCGTAGCGAAAGCGGATGCCGAGCGTTTGGGATTGAGTAATGAAGTAGTTGCAAACGGTGGTTTAAACGGTAGCTACGCCGATATCACTGTTGGCGATACCACAGTTAAAAATGTTCCTGTAATTGTCCAGCCGGGTCAGGCAGTTGGGACCATCGGACTTGCAGTAGGATATGGGCGGCAAGCCGCAATGAAGGAAGAAATGAAGGTAGGTGTTAATGCTTACCCACTTTATAAGAACTTTAGCAGCGTTCAGCCTGCGAGCATAAAGAGAGCCGCGGGCGAACATGAATTTGCCTGCGTACAATCACAACGCACTTTAATGGGCCGTGGTGATATCGTCAAAGAGACGACACTTCAGATTTTTAATACTGAAGACGCTGCTATCTGGAATCCTGTTCCCGTAGTATCGTTGGATCACAAGGAAACTCCGGCTGTAAAAGTGGATCTTTGGGAAGGTTTCGACCGATCTGTCGGACACCATTTCAACATGTCAATAGACCTGAACCAATGTACCGGTTGTGGTGCCTGCGTTATTGCCTGCCATGCGGAGAACAATGTTCCTGTGGTTGGAAAGACAGAAGTCAGAAGAAGCCGTGACATGCACTGGTTACGTATCGACAGATACTACTCGTCTGAAGACACGTTTGCAGAAGATGTTAAACGTAAGGAGAACTTTGACGGTCTATTTGGAGAAAATGGTTCTTTGGGCGGATTTAACGAAATGGAAGAAGCTGCTGAAAATCCACAGGTTGTATTCCAGCCAATGTTGTGCCAGCACTGTAACCACGCTCCATGTGAGACCGTTTGCCCGGTTGCTGCAACATCACACGGTCGCCAGGGCCAAAACCAAATGGCTTACAACCGTTGCGTCGGAACAAGATATTGTGCAAACAACTGTCCGTATAAAGTACGTCGGTTCAACTGGTTCCTATACAGCAGAAACAGCGAATTTGATTACCATATGAACGATGACTTGGGCCGAATGGTGCTGAATCCGGACGTAAACGTGCGTTCGCGTGGAGTTATGGAAAAATGTTCGTTCTGTATCCAGAAGACACAACTGACAATCCTTACGGCAAAACGTGAAGCTCGGGAGGTTAACGTTGACGAGTTTGAAACAGCATGTTCAGCTGCATGTTCGACAGGCGCTATCAAGTTTGGTGATGTCAACAGAAAAGAAGACACTGTAGCGAAACTGCTTAAAGACGATAGGATGTATCACGTATTGGAACATGTTGGTACGAAGCCAAACGTTTACTACCACGTTAAAGTCAGGAATACCTAGTTAAAAGAATTATTAAGAAACAAGATAAAGGATTATGTCGTCTCACTACGAAGCACCCATTAGAAAACCTTTAGTTATAGGTGATAAAAATTATCACGATGTAACAGTTGATGTTGCTGCGCCTGTTGAAGGCCGTGCAAACAAACAATGGTGGATTGTATTTTCAATCGCACTGGCAGCCTTTCTTTGGGGTGTTGGTTGCATCATCTATACAATTTCTACCGGAATTGGGGTTTGGGGTTTAAATAAAACTGTCGGCTGGGCCTGGGATATTACCAACTTCGTTTGGTGGGTAGGTATCGGTCACGCCGGAACATTGATTTCTGCTGTACTTTTATTGTTCCGTCAACGATGGAGAATGGCGATTAACCGATCTGCGGAAGCAATGACCATATTCTCGGTAGTTCAGGCAGGTTTGTTCCCGATCATCCACATGGGTCGTCCGTGGTTAGCGTACTGGGTTGTTCCGATTCCGAACCAGTTTGGATCGCTTTGGGTCAATTTTAACTCACCACTTCTTTGGGACGTATTTGCAATATCTACTTATCTTTCGGTTTCACTGGTATTCTGGTGGACAGGTTTGCTTCCCGATTTCGCCATGCTTCGCGACCGTGCGATCACTCCATTTACGAAAAGAGTATATTCAATCTTGAGCTTCGGCTGGAGCGGACGCGCTAAAGACTGGCAACGTTTTGAAGAGGTTTCCCTTGTACTCGCCGGACTTGCTACACCACTCGTACTTTCTGTACACACCATTGTATCTTTTGACTTTGCTACTTCGGTAATCCCGGGATGGCATACCACGATTTTCCCGCCGTACTTCGTTGCCGGAGCGGTATTCTCAGGATTTGCGATGGTAAACACGCTTTTGATCATCATGCGTAAAGTTTCGAATTTGGAAGCTTATATCACAATCCAGCACATCGAGTTGATGAACATCGTAATCATGATTACGGGATCTATTGTAGGGGTTGCTTATATCACAGAGCTTTTCGTGGCGTGGTATTCAGGGGTAGAATATGAACAATACGCGTTCCTTAACCGTGCAACCGGTCCTTACTGGTGGGCTTATTGGTCGATGATGACGTGTAACGTGTTCTCTCCACAGTTTATGTGGTTCAAAAAATTACGTACCAGTATTATGTTCTCTTTCATCATTTCGATTGTCGTAAACATCGGGATGTGGTTTGAACGATTCGTAATTATCGTAACGTCGCTGCACAGGGATTATCTTCCATCTTCATGGACAATGTTTTCACCAACGTTTGTTGATATTGGAATTTTCATTGGTACTATCGGGTTCTTCTTCGTGTTGTTCCTGTTGTATGCTCGAACATTCCCTGTAATCGCACAGGCAGAGGTTAAGACAATCTTGAAAACATCTGGAGAATACTTTAAAAAACGCAGAGAAGAAAATAAAAACGCACACCATGAGCACTAATAAAGTTATTTACGCCATTTATAATGACGACGATATATTGATGGACGCGGTTCACAAAACACGTGCGGCGCATCATCATATTGAAGAAATATTCACTCCCTTCCCAGTTCACGGATTGGATAAGGCAATGGGGCTTTCGCCGACGCGTCTCGCAATTTGCAGTTTTATCTACGGATGTATCGGATTGTCGGTTGCAACCTGGATGATGGATAACATTATGATTCAGGACTGGCCGCAGGATATTGGTGGTAAGCCAAGCTTCAGCTATATCCAGAACATGCCTGCATTCGTTCCGGTTATGTTCGAGATGACGGTTTTCTTCGCGGCGCACCTTATGGTAATCACGTTTTACATGAGAAGTAAATTGTGGCCATTTAAATCGGCCGAGAATCCAGATGTAAGAACAACAGACGACCACTTTTTAATGGAAGTTGCAGTTAACAACAATGAGGAAGAACTTGTTTCTTTTTTTCAGAATACAGGCGCAGTCGAAGTCAAAGTAATCGAAAAGCACTAATAGCAGATATGAAAAGGGTATATAAAATAGCACTTTTAGTTGGTATTGCGATGTTCGCTTCGTCCTGCCACAATAATACGGCTGAGCGTAATTACGAGTACATGCCGAACATGTATGAATCGGTAGCGTATGAAACCTACTCAGAATCTGATGCTTTCAGAGGTGGCGTTGCTGCTCAGGTTCCGCCTGCGGGAACGATCAAGCGAGGTTTCGTTCCATACGAACTTCCAAATACCACGGCCGGTTACGATCAGTCGAAAACTATAAATTCTTCGCCTCTTGATTCGACTGCGGTCGATATGGAAAAAGCAAAAGGCTTATTCGACATCTATTGTGCGATCTGTCACGGAACAGGCGGCGACGGACAAGGGAAACTCGTTAAACAACAGAAGTTCCTTGGAGTGCCAAGTTACAAGGATCGTGTGATCACAGTAGGAAGCGTGTATCACGTGGAAACCTACGGACTAAACGCAATGGGATCCTACGCAAACCAGTTGACCCCGAACGAACGCTGGTTAGTTGCTGAGTACGTGATGAAACTGAAAAGCGAATTATAAATTGTAGAACAAACTGATCGTAATAGATATGTATACACTTTCAAGTAAATTAAAAACTTTCTCCCTTATCCTGATGGTAATCGGTATTCTTGGGATAGGATATGGTTTTTTAACTGCACCACAGACTATTCAGGATGTTGAAGCGATCCTTGCGTCAGAAAGCCATGGTGGCCATGGGGAAGGACATGCACAGCCGCAACACGAGATCAAAGACGATACTGAGATTGATAATCCTGCAAAATATGTTACAGGAGGCGAAACACATTCTGAAGGAGAAGGTGTACACGACGCAACAGCAGCCGGATTAAATGAGCAAACAGGTACGCCTGCAGCGGTCGATTCCAACAGCGTTGCTACAACCACAGTGGGTTCTGCCGAAGATCACGCTGCACACGCTGCGACTGCCGAAACACATCCTGCGCCGGCACAAACAGAAGCACATCACCAAGCTGCAGGAAACGACACGCACGGTTCTGAAGCCGATGCCCACGCAGAACACCAGGAACACCTTGAGCATGTATTGCATCAATTGCAAAACAAGCCATGGGCTGCTGTATATGTAGCTTGTATTTTCTTTATGCTGATTTCACTTGGCGTACTTGCATTCTATGCGATCCAACAAGTTTCACAGGCAGGTTGGTCTCCGGTATTGTTCCGCGTTATGCAGGGAATCACTGCATATCTTTTACCGGGCTCGATAATTTTCTTCATACTGCTTCTGCTATCGGCATTTCATATCAACCATTTATTTGTGTGGATGGCAGAAGGAACTACAACTGTAGGTCATGAAAACTATGATAAAATGATTGCCGGAAAGTCGGGTTACCTGAACGTGCCATTCTGGCTGATTCGCGCAGCGATATTTTTGATCGGCTGGAATCTTTACCGATGGTATTCAAGAAGAAACTGTCTTGCACAGGATACTGCAATTGACGATAGCCCGTACAAACGCAACTTTAAATTATCTGCAGGGTTTCTGGTATTTTTTATCGTAACCGAATCGATCATGTCCTGGGACTGGATTATGTCGGTTGATCCGCACTGGTTCTCTACACTGTTCGGCTGGTACGTGTTTGCAAGTTTCTTCGTAAGCGCTATTACCGTTATCTGTCTGGTGTCGCTATACCTGAAAGGAAAAGGATATTTGGAATATGTAAACACAAGCCACATCCATGACCTTGCTAAATTTATATTCGGTTTCAGCGTTTTCTGGACGTACTTATGGTTTGCACAGTTCATGTTGATCTGGTATGCGAATATTCCTGAAGAGGTTACCTATTTCGTAACCAGGATCGAACACTACAACCTGCCATTCTTCGGATCTGTTGTTATGAACTTTGTGTTCCCGATCCTGATCCTGATCAATACCGATTTCAAACGTATTACATGGATTCTTGTAATGGCTGGTGTTGTGGTTCTTTGCGGACATTATATCGACTTCTTCAATATGATCATGCCGTCTACGGTTGGTGACCGATGGTTCATCGGAATCCCCGAAATCGGTTCTGTACTTTTCTTCCTGGGCTTGTTTATTTTCGTGGTCTTCTCGGCGCTTACGAAGGCTCCGCTGTTGCCGAAAAGGAATCCGTTTATCGAGGAAAGTAAACATTTTCATTATTAATATTTAAAGACGAAAACAGATGACAAGTTTGTTGGTAATTGTAATTTTAGTTCTATTGGCTGTTGCATTGTGGCAGCTTGCTAAAATATTTGACTTAACTCAGGTTGGCGCGCAGATAAACAACTCACAAGTTGCATCCGACAAGGATAACAACATGCAGGGCTACCTGATGTTTGGCTATCTGGCTTTCCTCTACATATTCACGATTTACGGTTTGTTCAAGTGGAGCCACCTGATCCTTGGCACGGCTGCGTCTGAACATGGGGAGCAAATTGATTCGTTGATGAATATAACTTGGCTATTGCTTTTTATCGTTCAGGCAATCACTCAGGCGCTGCTTTACTACTTTTCATTTAAATACCGTGGAAAGCAAGGCAATAAAGCCTTGTACTTTGCAGATAACGATAAACTTGAATTCATCTGGAGCGTTATTCCTGCGATTGTTCTTGCAGGTTTGATCCTGTACGGACTTTATGCCTGGACGAACATCATGTTCGTAAGCCAGGAAGACGACGATGTAATGGTTGTCGAAGTGTATGCGAAGCAATTTGCGTGGGAAGTTCGCTATTCAGGCGACGATAATACATTGGGTAAAGCCAACGTTCGTTACATCGAAGGAATCAACACAATGGGTGTCGATTTATCCGATCCAAACGCCCAGGATGACCGAACCGCTACCGAGCTGCATTTGCCAAAAGGTAAGAAGATACTTTTCAAATTTCGTTCACAGGATGTTCTTCACTCTGCTTTCATGCCGCATTTCCGTGCTCAGATGAATGTTGTGCCGGGAATGGTAACACAGTTCGCATTTACCCCGATTTACACCACTCAGGAGATGCGGGAATTGCCGGAAATGGTCGAGAAAGTTTCAAAAATCAACGGACTTCGAAACAAACGAAGCAGCGACCTTGTAGCAAGAGGCGAAACGGCTTTGGATCCGTACACGTTCGATTACCTGTTGCTGTGTAACAAAATTTGTGGTGCATCGCACTACAACATGCAGATTAAACTTGTTGTTGACACGCCTGAAGATTTCAAAGCTTGGATGAAACAACAACCAACGCTTGCCGAGAAAGTTGCTGCAGCCAAAACAGCTCCTGCGGACGGTAATGAAGCGACCGGAACTCCTGCTGACACGACTGACGGGCAACCTGCTAAGGTTACTACGACTGGAGAACCCACTACAGTAGCGGCAGCAACTGCACAAACAGCAGCAAAAAAATAGTAAAAGCAAATTTAAAGTAACACATATATGTCAGCAGTAGCTCACACTCACGACCATAACGACCACGCGCACGGACACGACGACCATGCTCATCATCATAAAGATACTTTCATAACAAAGTATATCTTTAGCATCGATCACAAGATGATCGCCAAGCAATACCTGATTACCGGTATTATTATGGGATGCATTGGAGTTGGAATGTCAATGCTGTTCAGAATGCAGTTGGCTTGGCCTGAAGAGTCCTTCAAAATATTCAACTTTTTACTCGGTGATAAATTTGCACCAAACGGTGTAATGACCAACGATATTTATCTTGCACTCGTTACGATCCACGGAACTATTATGGTCTTCTTCGTGCTGACTGCCGGTTTGAGCGGTACGTTTAGTAACCTCTTGATCCCACTTCAAATTGGTGCCCGCGACATGGCATCCGGCTTCTTGAACATGATTTCGTACTGGTTGTTCTTTACGTCTTCAGTTATCATGGTTTGCTCTTTGTTTGTTGAAGCCGGTCCTGCATCGGCCGGATGGACCATTTATCCTCCATTGAGCGCACTTCCCCAGGCAATCGGTGGGTCAGGAGCAGGTATGACGCTGTGGCTTGTATCAATGGCCGTGTTCATCGCATCATCACTTTTAGGATCGCTTAATTACGTTGTTACAGTAATCAACCTGCGTACAAAAGGCATGTCGATGACACGTCTTCCGCTTACAATCTGGACGTTCTTTATCACTGCAGTTATCGGTATCCTTTCGTTCCCTGTATTATTGTCAGCTGCTTTGTTGCTTTTAATGGACAGAAGCTTCGGAACTTCATTCTTCCTGTCGGATATCTATATTGCTGGAGAAGTATTGCATTATCAAGGTGGTTCACCAGTTCTTTTTGAGCACCTTTTCTGGTTCCTCGGACACCCGGAAGTATATATTGTAATTCTTCCTGCAATGGGACTCGTGTCTGAAGTTATGGCTACAAATTCACGTAAACCGATTTTCGGATACCGCGCGATGATCATGTCCATTCTTGCAATCGCGTTCCTTTCCACAATCGTTTGGGGTCACCACATGTTCATTTCAGGTATGAACCCGTTCCTCGGATCTGTATTTACCTTTACAACATTATTGATTGCGATTCCTTCGGCGGTAAAAGCCTTTAACTGGATTACCACATTATGGAAAGGAAACCTGCAGTTTAACCCCGGAATGTTATTCGCTATTGCAATGGTATCGACATTCATTACCGGTGGTTTAACAGGAATCATCCTTGGAGACAGCACACTCGATATAAACGTTCACGACACGTATTTCGTTGTAGCGCACTTTCACCTTGTAATGGGAATCTCTGCATTGTACGGAATGTTCTGCGGAATCTATCACTGGTTTCCAAAGATGTACGGGCGTATGATGAACAAGAACCTTGGATACATCCACTTTTGGGTGACTACGGTATGTGCCTATGGAGTTTTCTTCCCAATGCACTTCATCGGATTGGCAGGTTTACCGCGCCGTTACTATTCTTACACAAACTTCCCCTTGTTTGACGACATGCAGGATGTAAATGTTCTTATCACCATGTTTGCTCTTGTAGGCGGTGTATTTCAGTTAGTGTTCTTGTACAACTTCTTTAGCAGCATTTTCTACGGAAAACGCACCGTTCAGAACCCTTGGAAGTCGAATACCCTTGAATGGACTGCTCCAGTCGAGCACATTCACGGAAACTGGCCAGGCGAGATTCCTCACGTTCACAGATGGGCTTACGATTACAGCAAGCCGGGACATGATCAGGATTTTGTGCCCCAAAACGTTCCGCTTAAAGAAGGTGAAGAAGAATTGCACCACTAGAAAAAATAGCAAATGCCTTCCGGATGGGAGGCATTTTTTTATGCTGTTATTTGTATCTTTAGGTAAAAAAGATGGATGCTATGGAAGATAAACTGACAATAAACGAGAGAGACCGACGCTTCGAACTCAAGTCTGGTGAACATACCGCTTTTATTGAGTACCGAACTTCAGAAGACGTGTATAAGCTCGTGCATACCGAAGTGCCGCAAGCGCTTGAAGGTAAAGGCGTCGGCAAGCAATTAGTGACATTAACTATAAATCACCTGCGGGAAAACAATTTGAAGTTTGTGCCATTATGCTCGTTTGTAATGGCGCTTTTACGGCGTCATCCCGAATGGCAAGACCTTGTAGCGGAACGATAATCAGATGAGAAAAGCAGCAACAAACTTTATAGTGAACGAAGTTGAAAGTCAGTTTGAACTTCATCTTGAAGGTACTATAGCATTTCTTGAGTTTGTTTCTAAGGAGAACACGGTATATTTAACCCATACAAGCGTACCGAAAGATCTCGAACGTCAAGGTGTGGGAAGTCAGTTGGTGCAGAATACACTTGATCATCTTAAAAAGACGCATCGGGAAGTACTGCCACTTTGTTCGTTTGTTGCATATTACATCGATAACCATCCTGAATATCATTCGCTGTTATCCGAGGGTTACCAGATGTAAATTAACAAACGGGCTTCTTCTATTTGGCTATATTTGCCCAATGAACGAAAATTTAGATCCAACTGCGTCCCGTTTTAATACTGAAGAATTAGACCTCGAGAAAAAGTTGCGCCCGCTTTCGTTTGACGATTTTGCGGGGCAGGATCAGATACTTGAGAATCTGAAAGTTTTTGTGGCAGCGGCCAATCACCGGAACGAGGCGCTAGACCACGCGCTGTTTCATGGTCCACCCGGGTTGGGAAAAACGACACTTGCGAACATTCTCGCAAATGAGCTTGGCGTCGGAATCAAAATCACTTCCGGACCGGTTTTGGACAAACCCGGAGACCTGGCCGGCTTGCTCACAAATCTCGAAGAGCGCGATGTGCTGTTTATAGATGAGATTCACCGGTTGAGCCCGATTGTCGAGGAATATTTATACTCGGCGATGGAAGATTTTAAAATCGACATCATGATTGAGTCTGGGCCCAACGCGCGTTCCGTACAAATCAATTTAAATCCTTTTACACTTGTCGGAGCCACAACGCGTTCCGGATTGCTTACCGCTCCTATGCGCGCAAGATTCGGAATATCAAGCCGACTTCAATATTACAATACCGAGCTGCTCACAACAATTGTCCAGCGAAGCGCTTCAATTATAAAAATGCCCATTTCAATGGAAGCCGCAATAGAAATTGCCGGCCGCAGCCGCGGAACACCTCGTATTGCAAACGCGCTGTTGAGACGTGTTCGTGATTTTGCGCAAATTAAAGGCAACGGCAAAATCGACATTGAAATTGCCAGATATTCCCTTGAAGCACTGCATGTCGACGCGCATGGTCTTGATGAAATGGACAATAAAATCCTAATTACAATCATCGAGAAGTTCAAAGGCGGTCCTGTGGGATTGACGACATTGGCAACTGCCGTGTCCGAAAGCAGCGAGACAATCGAAGAAGTATACGAACCGTTCCTGATTCAGGAAGGCTTCATCATGCGAACCCCACGCGGTAGGGAAGTGACCGAGAAAGCCTATAAACATCTCGGAAAGATCCGGCCTAATGTACAAGGAGGCCTTTTTTAGGGGCATTCCCCAAGCCCGGCTTTTGTTTCGCCAGTTCGTGTTGGCCTCGAGTCAAGATATCTTTTTGCGCTTGCTTCGCCTAATCGGCTCACGGCGCGCCGAGGGATGCCGCTTTACTCCCTTATGCAAAATCCTGTTTTCATTGAAATACTTCGTGTAACTTCGCGTTACTCCGTGAACTCTGCACCACAACGTGATCAATAACAAAGCAGCATATTCCTCGTTCATCAAATCCGAAGCAAAACGCCTCGGCTTCCTCTCATGCGGGATATCGAAGGCGGGATTTCTGGAAGAAGAAGCGCCGCGGCTCGAATCGTGGCTCAACAAGAACATGCATGGTGATATGTCGTACATGGAAAACCATTTCGACAAACGGCTGGACCCGACCTTGCTTGTCGATGATGCGAAAAGCGTGATCTCGCTGTTGCTCAACTATTATCCCTCAGAGACCCAGCCGCAAAATGTGGGTACCGAAAGCTATAAGATTTCAAAGTATGCCTACGGTCAGGACTATCATTTTGTAATCAAAGAACGCCTGAAGGAACTATTATTTTCGATCCAGACGGAGATTGGCGCGGTAAATGGGCGGGCATTTGTCGATTCTGCTCCAGTTCTGGATAAAGCCTGGGCTGCAAAATCAGGTTTGGGCTGGATCGGAAAGAACAGCAATCTGTTAACGAAATCTGTGGGCTCTTTCTACTTTATTGCCGAGTTGGTTGTCGATCTCGACCTTGAATACGATCATGCCGTAAGCGACCATTGCGGAAGTTGCACAAAGTGTATCGACGCATGTCCCACCGAAGCTATCGTTGCACCTTATGTTGTTGATGGAAGCAAATGCATTTCCTACTTTACAATTGAACTCAAGGACAATCTGCCGGAGGGAATGAAAGGAAGATTTAACGATTGGGCTTTTGGGTGCGATATCTGTCAAGACGTTTGTCCGTGGAACAAATTCTCGAAGCCGCATAGCGAACCATTGTTTAATCCGCATCCCGATCTGTTGTCGATGACCAAAAAGGATTGGGAAGAAATTACAGAAGAAACTTTTCGCGCCGTCTTTAAGAACTCTGCTGTAAAGCGAACGAAATATGACGGGTTGAAGCGAAATATCAATTTCCTTAAGTGAGTTTCTGCCGGCTACGGTAATCGAACAATGCAATATCACAATTAAAATTGTCTTTCTAACCACATAAAGCTACCTTTGTAAGTCGGAATAAATCCAAAAAGATGAACAAATACAGTAAGAGGAGAGAAGCTTTACTATATCATGCAAAACCACATCCGGGCAAGATCCAAGTGGTTCCCACGAAAAAATACGCGACGCAGAGAGACTTGTCGCTGGCCTATTCACCGGGCGTAGCCGAGCCTTGCCTTGAAATTGCTAAAGACGTAAACAACGTTTATAAATATACCGCAAAAGGAAATCTCGTGGCGGTAATATCTAACGGAACCGCGGTTCTTGGCCTCGGCGACATCGGTCCCGAAGCATCAAAGCCCGTTATGGAAGGCAAGGCATTGCTTTTTAAAATATTCGCTGATATCGACGTATTTGATATTGAAGTCGGCACCAAAGACATCGACAAATTCGTCGAAACGGTTAAGAACATCGCTCCAACTTTCGGCGGAATAAATCTTGAAGACATCAAAGCACCCGAATCATTCGAGATTGAACGCCGATTGGTGGAAGAGCTTAATATTCCGGTCATGCACGACGATCAGCACGGCACGGCCATTATTTCATCGGCGGCACTGCTAAATGCACTCGAGCTGGCAAATAAAAAAATAGAAGATGTTAAGATAGTGGTTTCAGGAGCCGGCTCTGCTGCGCTCGCGTGCGCGAACCTCTACGTTTTATTGGGTGTTAACGTGAACAACATTACGATGTTCGACAAAGACGGAGTGCTGTCGGAACAGCGCCTGGACTTGTCTGGCCATCAGATGAATTACAACAAAGGCCGTGCCGGGCTTACCTTGCACGAAGCGTTAAAGGGTGCCGACGTGTTCCTTGGTTTATCAGCAGGAAATATTCTGACACAAGAAATGCTGCTTGAAATGTCGAATGACCCGATTGTGTTTGCCATGGCGAACCCACAACCGGAAATCGATTACGATCTTGCTATTGCGACGCGCGAAGACATCATCATGGCAACCGGCCGTTCGGATCATCCTAACCAGGTTAACAACGTGTTGGGTTTTCCGTATATTTTTCGCGGTGCGCTTGATGTACGCGCTACCAAAATAAATGAAGCGATGAAGATGGCGGCCGTTAAGGCGCTTGCTGCCCTTGCTAAAGAATCCGTTCCGGAACAGGTTAACATTGCATATGGTGAAACAAAGCTGATCTTCGGACGCGATTACATTATTCCGAAGCCCTTCGATCCGCGGCTTATTACAACCGTTGCTCCGGCAGTGGCGAGAGCGGCCATGGAATCGGGCGTGGCATTGCATCCGATACACGACTGGGAGCGTTATGAGGAAGAATTGCTAGATCGTTTGGGATCCGACAATAAGATGGTACGATTGCTTACAAACCGGGCCAAAACCGACCCGAAGCGCGTGGTATTTGCTGAGGCCGATCACCTCGACGTACTGAAAGCAGCCCAAATCGTACTTGAAGAAGGAATTGGTTATCCGATTTTGCTCGGAAATAAAGAAGTTATTCTGGAACTCAAAGAAGAACTCGGATTTGATGCGGATGTTCCGATTTATGATCCAAAAACAAAAGAGGAAGACGCCAGAAGGCTGCGCTACGCAGAGATTTTCTGGAAGTCGCGCCAACGACGCGGGTTGCAATTGCTTGATTCCCAGAAATGGATGCGTGAGCGAAACTACTTTGCGGCCATGATGGTCAACGAAGGCGAGGCCGACGCGTTGGTAACGGGTTATTCCCGCAGTTACCCATCGGTTGTAAAACCCATTCTGCAGTTAATAGATAAAGCACCCGGAATTTCCCTCGTGGCGACGGCAAACATGATGATGACCAATCGCGGACCGATGTTTCTTTCAGATACTGCGATCAATCCAAACCCCTCGGCCGATGATCTTGCCAAGATCGCTTTGATGACGGCGCGCACGGTCCGTATGTTTGGTATGGAACCCGTAATTGCAATGGTGTCGTTTTCGAATTTCGGCTCTGCTGCCGATCCAAACGCTGCTAAAGTACGTGAGGCTGTTGCGTATCTCCACAAATATTATCCCGACATGCTGATAGACGGTGAACTGCAGGCCGATTTTGCGCTTAACGCTGACATGCTCAAAAACAAATTCCCGTTTTCCAAACTCGCGGGCAGGAAAGTCAACACGTTGATCTTTCCGAACCTTGAATCGGCCAACATTACTTACAAGTTGTTGAAGGAGCTTTACAAAGCGGATTCAATTGGGCCGATCGTGCTCGGGCTAGACAAGCCTGTTCACATTTTCCAACTTGGGGCTAGCGTCGAGGAAATGGTAAACATGGCGGCTGTTGCAGTAGTAGATGCGCAGGAAAAAATTAAACGGCTAAAGAATTTCGAAGTAAAAAAATAGCCTGCAATAACGAAAATATTGTAGTTAAACTTTTTTGTTATATTTGGGTATTACTTAACATAAATGATCGCACACATACAGGGGAAACTTACTGAAAAAACGCCTACTGAAGTCATAATCGACTGCGGCGGCGTCGGTTACCATATTAACATTTCCCTGCATACATATTCACTACTTCCGGCTTCCGACAACATCAAACTCTTTACCTACTTACAGGTGAAGGAAGATGCGCACACCTTATTCGGATTTGTCGAAAAATCAGAACGGGAAATTTTTAAGATGTTGCTGTCGGTATCAGGCATCGGCGCCGGGATCGCGCGTACGATGTTATCCTCTTTGGAGCCAAAACAGATCATTCACGCAATCGCCGGGGGAGACGTCGCGACCATTCAGTCAATAAAAGGAATTGGCGGAAAAACGGCACAACGCGCCATTCTGGACCTGAAGGACAAAGTGTTAAAACTATATGATCTGGATCAAGTTTCAATGGGGCAAAGCAATACAAATAAGGATGAAGCGTTATCTGCTTTGGAGGTACTTGGCTTTAACAAAAAATTAGCTGAAAAGTCTGTCGAAAAAATCGTGAAGGAGATGCCTGATGCAACGGTAGAAACGATCATAAAACAAGCATTAAAAAACTTATAATTACTTGAAAACACTTTACATAGAAATTCTCAAAACGAGTATTTGTCTACTGATCGCCCTTTCAGGTTTCACGATGCAAGCACAAATAGAGGATGAAATGCCTGCGGATTCCATAGGATACAATACCGGCCGTGTTGAAATATCAGATCCGCCGAGCATAATTTCTTCCTACACGTACGACCCGGTTACAAACAGGTATATTTATACTTCTTCTGTTGAGGATTTTAACATCAATTACCCTATTATTCTTACGCCTGCGGAATACGATGAACTCGTGTTACGTGAATCAATGCGTGATTACTTTCAAAAGAAATCGGATGCAATAGACGGAAAAAAGGAAGGCAGCGAAGAGGCGAAAAAAGACCTGTTACCGCGCTTCTATGTGAATTCTAACTTTTTTGAAACCATATTTGGCGGCAATACGATCGACGTAAAGCCCACCGGCTCAGTCGAAATGGACCTCGGAGCACGATATTCCAAGCAGGATAACCCGTCGTTCTCGCCTCGCAACCGTTCAAACCTCTCGTTCGATTTCGATCAACGGATCAGCATGAGCCTGATGGGGAAAGTCGGAACCAGGCTGAACGTCAATATCAATTACGATACTGAATCGACTTTCGCTTTTCAAAACCTAATAAAGCTAGAATATACGCCAACCGAGGATGATATCGTTCAGAAAATTGAGGTCGGAAATGTAAGCCTTCCACTGAACAGTTCGCTCATTCGAGGGGCGCAAAGCCTTTTTGGTGTTAAAGCGCAATTCCAATTTGGCCGTACAACGATAACGGGGGTATTTTCGGAACAAAAATCTCAAACAAAGACTGTAACTGCTCAAGGTGGCGGAACAATACAGGATTTCGAACTGTTCGCGTTGGATTATGATGCCGACAGGCACTTCTTCCTCTCGCAATATTTCCGTAAGAAGTACGACGAGTCGCTTCAAAATTATCCGATTATCCAGAGCCGAGTACAAATTACGCGGATCGAAGTATGGGTAACGAACCGCCAAAACCGAGTCAGTACAACGAATAACAACCTCCGTAACGTGATCGCATTGCAGGATTTGGGTGAAGCGCCGCTAACAAATTACGATGATCCGGTTGTGGTTACAACGCAGTCTGGATTTTTTACGGCGCCGGCAGATTCACCGTCTGACAATGGCAATAACAGGTACGACCCGGAGGACATCGGGACTACCGGAATATTGAACAATAACATCCGCGAGATCTCAACGGCGGAGTCAGGCTTCAATAACCCGACGGAGGTAAGCGAAGGGCGCGATTATTCACTACTTGAAAATGCACGCAAATTGTTGCCGAACGAATTTACGTTCCACCCGCAACTTGGTTATATTTCCCTTCAGCAGCGTCTTGCGAATGACGAGGTGCTTGCCGTTGCTTATCAATACACGATTGGTGGCGAGGTATATCAGGTGGGTGAGTTCGGTACCGACGGTGTCGAGGCTACGCAGGTAAGCGGAGTAGATCCGGATACGCAACAGCCGAGTGCAATTTCTACTCAGAGCCTTATCCTGAAGATGCTTAAAAGCAGCCTCACAAATGTTGAGGATCCGGTATGGAACCTGATGATGAAGAATATTTATCAGATTCCGGGCGCATTCCAGCTGGAACAGGAAGACTTCAGGTTCAACATCCTGTACACTGATCCGTCGCCGTTAAATTATATTACTCCGGTGCCTGGGACTGAGTTTCCGGAACCCACACCCGGCACTGATGAAGTTCCGATAAAAGACACACCATTACTGAAGGTATTCGATCTCGACCGTCTGAATTACAACAACGATCCGCAGCTTGGTGGCGATGGATTTTTCGACTTCCTTCCGGGAATTACGGTTGATCCGCAAAACGGACGAATTATCTTTACCCGGGTCGAGCCGTTTGGAAAAGCGCTTTTCGAAAAACTGAGAACAAATCCAGGAGAAGATTATAATTCGGGAATTTATAATCCGAACCAAGAGAAGTACGTATTCCGCAATATGTATGAAGAAACACAGGCCGGCGCCTTGCAGGACAGCGAGAAAAATAAGTTTCAACTTAAAGGCCGCTTCAAGTCGACAGGTGGCGATGGTATTCCGATTGGCGCATTTAACGTGCCGCAAGGTTCTGTTGTGGTAACCGCCGGCGGAAGAGTATTGGTTGAAGGCGTAGATTATAGCGTCAACTATCAGTTGGGCCGCGTCCAGATTCTTGATCCTTCGCTTCAGGCATCTAATACGCCTATCGAAGTTTCTGTTGAGAATAATTCTGTTTTTGGACAACAAACGCGTCGCTTTATGGGTATTAACGTGGAACACAAGTTTTCAGAGAAATTCCTCCTCGGCGCTACTTTCCTTAAGATGACCGAACGCCCGTTCACGCAAAAATCCAATTACGGCCAGGAATCCGTCAATAATTCAATTTTCGGACTGAACGCCAACTATTCCACCGAAGTTCCTTTTCTGACAAGGCTTGTGAACAAACTTCCAAATATTGACACCGATGTTCCGTCAAACGTTTCAATTCGTGGTGAAGTCGCATTCCTTAAACCCGACACGCCAAAAGCTGATCAATTTAATGGCGAGGCAACGATCTATGTTGACGATTTTGAAGGGTCACAGACAAATATTGATATGCGTTCGCCTTTTTCCTGGTCGCTTTCTTCGACTCCGGTGGCTTCAGTACATGAAGACGATCCCACGCATAACGTCGACTTTGGTGCATCTGCAACCGATCCGGAAAACAACGCTACGCTGGAATACAACTTTAAACGTGCAAAATTGTCGTGGTACAGCATTGATCCTGTTTTCTACGCGCAACGTCCGTCAGCACTTTCTGTGCAGGACATCGCCTACAACTCGACACGGCGTATCTATAGTGAAGAGCTTTATCCGGCGACTGATATCGCGGTAGGCCAGCAACAGGTTATCAATACATTGGATCTGACCTATTATCCGACAGAGCGTGGCCCTTACAATTATAATCCGGCTGCTGCTTCGACAAACGAACTTCCCAACCCGACAGGGAATTTTGGCGCAATTATGCGTCCGCTGAACTCGACCAATTTTGAGCAGGGGAATGTTGAATATATTCAGTTTTGGGTATTGGATCCATACGAGGACGATACAAACCCGAACGCACCGGCTGCCTCAAACACAGGTCGAATCTACTTCAACCTTGGATCGATATCTGAAGATGTTCTGAAAGACGGCAGAAAACAATATGAAAATGGACTTGGCGACAACGCAACGGCAACGATATGGGGTAAAGTTCCCGCTTCACAGTCGCTGATCTATGCGTTCGATACAAACGAAGGAAACCGTGAAAACCAGGATATAGGACTCGACGGCCTGGATGACAACGAAGAAGCCGCGAAGTTTGCTGCTTTTGCGGGACAACCCGATCCATCTGCGGATAATTACCAATACTATTTGAGTGCCGACGGATCTGTTACGGAACGTTACCGTAACTATAACGGAATGGATGGCAACTCACCTGTCGAAGTCGGCGATGCGAATCGGGGTTCGACCACAGTTCCCGATGTTGAAGACATCAACCGTGACAACACGATGAACAGAATCAACGCATATTACGAGTATAGCATCGACCTTCGCCCGAATATGACGATCACCGACAGGTACGTAACCGATATCCGCGAAGATGTACCGGCAGTAAACCTTCCCACAGGAGCGGCGCCAACAACGGCGCGTTGGATTCAGTTTAAGATTCCAGTGGCGCAATTCGAAAGTAGGGTAGGCGGCATCTCCGATTTTCGTACAATCCAGTTCATGAGAATGTTCATGACCGGATTCAGCGACGATATTACAGTACGTTTCGGATCGCTCGACCTTGTAAGAGGTGAATGGCGACGTTTTACCAATACGCTTGATCAGGATGATCCGAATCCGGATGACGACGATACCGAATTTGATGTTCTCACGGTAAATATCCAGGAGAATGGCGACCGTTGTCCGGTTGAGTACGTTTCGCCTCCGGGAGTAGAGCGGGAACAACTGGTACAGAACAACAGTGTCATCAACCAAAATGAGCAGTCATTGTCACTCCGCGTTTCGGGTGACGGACTCGATTTCGGCGCCGGCTCCGATGCTGACGCTCTTGGCGATGCACGTGCTGTATTCAAAAACGTTAGTGTGGATATGCGTCAGTTCAAGAAGCTGAAGATGTTTTTGCACGCCGAGAAACTTGCTGCCGATTGCCCAGGCGGACTTGAAGACAACGAGATGGTTGCTTTTATCCGTTTTGGAAATGACTTTACTGAGAACTTCTATCAGGTCGAGATCCCGTTGAAAGTTACGCCAACAGAGTGTCCTACCGGTAGCTGTAATGTGCCGCAAGAGCTCGTCTGGCCTGAAGAAAATGAAATTGATCTTGCGCTTGAGCTTTTGACCAAATTAAAGATCAAGGCGATGAACCCAAGCGATCCTGACCTTTTTGAGGATGCAAACGGTATACGCTATATTAATGAAGGGGATTTGAACTCGGCCCTTGCCGGAAGAAGCAATGAGTTGCGTCTCGGTATAAAAGGAAACCCGAATTTCGGGCTTGTACGGACATTGATGCTCGGAGTCAGAAACAATACCCGTAACCCGTCGGTGCCTCGTGACTTTACTGCGACTCCTCAAAATGTAACGGGTGAAGTATGGTTCAATGAGTTACGTCTTTCCGACATGGATAACAAAGGCGGTATGGCCGCAGTGCTGAACGTAGACGGAAACCTGGCTGATTTTGCGACCGTTTCCGCGACAGGAAGGATGAGCACAATAGGGTTCGGAGCCCTTGAAGAAGGCCCGAACGAACGAAGCCGTGAAGATGTTCAGCAGTACAACATTGTCACGAACATGAACCTTGGGCAGTTGCTTCCTAAGAAATGGGGGATCAACCTGCCATTTAACTACGCAATCGGAGAAGAGACCATCACGCCGGAGTACGATCCGTTCCATCAGGATATCCGTCTTGAAACCTTACTTGACAACACAGAGAGCGCGGCCGAACGCGAAAACATTGAACAACGTGCTATTGACTATACAAAGCGTCAAAGCATTAACTTTATCGGCGTCAGGAAAGAGCGCGCGCCCGAGCAAAAACAACGCATCTACGATCCTGAAAACCTTACCTTGTCGTATTCGTATAACGAGGTAAACCGTCATAATTTTGAAATAGAAAATTTCATCGACCAACAGGTAAATACGACTGTCGATTACGGTTATACGTTCCAGCCAAAAGTGGTGGAGCCGTTCAAGCAAACGAAGTTCATGAAAAAGAGCAGCTATTGGAAATTGTTGAGTGATTTCAATTTTAATTACCTGCCATCATCCATATCGTTCAATACAAATATCGTTCGCCAGTATAACCGCCAGCAGTTCCGCCAGATAGATGTCGAAGGAATCGGAATCGATCCGTTGTACAGAAGGAATTTCCTCTTTAATTACCAATACGGTTTTAACTATAATCTGACAAAGGCCCTGAAAGTGAACTTTACGGCGTCGTCCAGTAATATTGTCCGAAATTACATGAATGAGAATAATGAACCGGATAACAGCGTAACCATTTGGGACGATTATTTCGATGTTGGAAGCCCGAACCAGCACATTCAGCAGATTGTCGTAAATTATGATCTGCCGATCAATAAGATCCCGGTACTGGCTTTTGTAAAATCGACATACTCTTACACCGGCGACTTCAGTTGGCAGCGTGCCTCGCTTGCCTTAGACCGAGTGCCATCCTCTATCGACCCAACTACGTTCTACGATCTTGGTAACACAATTCAAAATGCGAGTTCACACAGGTTGAATACAGCATTAAACATGGAAACGTTCTATAAGTACATCGGCCTCGGAAAGCAGCCTAAGAAAGCTCCGGCGAAACCTGCCGCTCCACCGCAACCGGGCCAAAAAGTGACTAATTTAAATGCGCCGGCACCCGCTGGTGGAAATATCTTCCTGGACGGATTGAAAGGGGTACTGACCAGTGTGAAGAATATTCAGATTAACTACACGCAAACCGAAGGAACGGTGCTTCCCGGATATTTGCCAGGCGTCGGATTCTTTGGAACATCGCGCCCGTCGTTGGGCTTCGTATTTGGTGCACAACAGGACGTTCGTGATGAAGCCGCAAGAAGAGGCTGGCTGACGCTGTATCCGGAATTTAACCAGAATTATACGGAAGTAGTCAATAAAACGCTGGACATGACCGCGAATATCGACCTGTTTCCCGATTTCAAAATTGATCTGAATGCAAACCGCACGTATTCCGAAAACTACTCTGAACAGTACAACGTTGACCTAAATGACTTTGAGAATCCATATCAATCGCAGTCCCCGTATAACTTTGGTAACTTCTCGGTTTCGACCGTAATGCTAAAGTCGGCTTTTAAAGCAAGCGATGAGAATGGCTCTTCAGCATTTGATGAATTCCGTTCAAACCGAATTATCATTGCCGATCGTTTAGCACAACAACATTACGGAAACGATTCTTTCGCACGTGACGCCGAAGGCTACCCGATAGGTTTTGGAAAGAACAGTCAAGCGGTATTGTTGCCATCGTTTCTTGCAGCGTATACAGGGCTTGTGAGTAATGAAGAAGGTGATCGTGCAAAGGGCATTTCACTTGGTGCATTCCGCGACCTGCCGATTCCGAACTGGACCGTTAAGTACAGTGGATTGATGCGCTACAAGTTCTTTAAAGACAGGTTCAAGCGCTTCTCGCTACAGCACAATTACCGCGCATCCTATACGGTTAACTCGTTCCGTTCAAACCTGGACTATGCTGAGACTCCTGGTGGAACCGATACCGGTGGTAACTTCCTGAACAAGATGGTCATTTCAAATGTGAACCTTGTTGAGCAGTTCAACCCGCTGATCCGGGTAGATTTTGAGTTGAAAAATTCGTTTAAGTTCCTTGCCGAAATGAAGAAAGACCGTGCCTTGTCGATGAGTTTTGACAACAACCTGCTTACCGAGGTTTCGGGCGTTGAGTATATCGTCGGGCTTGGGTACCGATTTAAAGACGTGATCTTTTCAACGAAGCTGGCCGACAATCCGACCGGAGTTATCAAAAGCGATATCAATGTCAAAGTCGATATGTCTTTCCGGGATAATACCACTATCGTACGCTATCTTGATTATGACAATAACCAGCTTGCAGGCGGACAGAATATCTGGTCGGCAAAGCTTACAGCAGATTACTCGTTCAGCAAGAACCTGACGGCGATATTCTACTACGACCATTCATTCTCAAAAGCGGTGATTTCGACTTCGTTCCCAATGACCAATATCCGTGCAGGATTCACTATTCGTTACAACTTCGGGAATTAAGCAAATACTTAGGAAAACATTTTAAAATAATAGGCGTAAACTTTACATTTGCGTGACACTAATAAAAAAATAACAATGAATATTCCGGCTAACTTAAAATACACAAAGGATCACGAATGGGCGAGCCTTGAAGGCGATGTTGCAACTATAGGTATTACCGACTTTGCCCAGAAAGAACTTGGCGATATCGTGTACGTCGAAGTGGAAACGCTCGACCAGAAGCTTGAAAAAGATGAAGTTTTTGGTACAGTTGAAGCTGTCAAAACAGTATCCGATCTGTTTCTTCCACTTGCAGGGGAAATCATTGAGTTCAACGAATCGCTTGAAAGCGAGCCGGAAACAGTAAATTCAGATCCGTACGGGAAAGGCTGGATGGTAAAAGTCCGTATTGATGATGTTGCCGATTTCGATTCGCTGCTTTCCGCCGACGATTATAAAGCACTTATTGGTGCGTAAAACCGCTTTGCTGATTGCGGCTTTTGGATGGACGGTTTTGGTCCTGCTGTTATGCCTGGTCAGTTTTAGCAGTTTTCCGGGCGTCGGAATTAAAAGTGCCGACAAATACGTACACGTACTCTTTCATTTTGTGTTTACGATACTTTGGTTTTTGTACTTCCAAGTGTCTGTAAAGGACGCTTCCCACGTAACGATTGCGCTAAGGGTTGTTTTATGGTCGATACTTTTTGGAGTAGTCATCGAAATGGCACAAGCTTTTTTGACAACTACCAGAAAGGCGGATCCATACGACGTCGCTGCAAATTTCACAGGTGCCGCAATTGCTGCCCTATTGATCTTAAGCTACAACCGGTTATCAAAAAATAATATTGATTAAAGTCCCGCGTCGTCGGGATTTTTCTATTTTTATGCTATGGATATCAGACAATTTCTCGACTCGACATACTTGAAAACAGCTGAACAAGCCGGTGTTTCTAAAGACGCCAATGCGAAAATTGTCCGCGACTTTGTAACGGAGGCCATTGAAGAGCGTTTTAAGGCGGTAATGATCCGGCCTGAATATGTGGCAATGGCAAAGGAGCTGATTGCATCTTCGAAGGCAATGACTTCAGTTGGTACTGTAATTGATTTTCCCGCAGGAACTGCACCCGTGTCCGATAAACTGGAACAGGCGCAGCAAGCGATAGACCACGGCGCCGACGAACTTGATTTTGTAGTTAATTACGAAGCATTTAAAGCGGGTGAAACATCGTTTGTAAAAGACGAAATTTTGCAGGGGACAAAACTTGCGATTGAGAATTTCAAGGTCTGTAAATGGATTATTGAAACCGCGGCGCTTTCCGGCCAACAGATCATGCAGCTTTCAGCGCTTATCAAAAATGTTGTGCTTTCAAACTTCAAGGAGGAGCATTACAACATGGTTTTCGTAAAATCGTCGACGGGTTTCTACGCTACGGATAACGGTGTGCCAAACGGGGCGACGACTCAAGACATCACGTTGATGCTGGAGAATGCAGCGCCGCTTCCGGTGAAAGCTTCCGGCGGCATTCGAAGTTTCGATGATGCTGTGGCGATGATCAACCTCGGCGTCAAGCGGATCGGAACGTCATCTGCGAAAGCAATTGTGAACCAACAACCAACCGATTCAAATTATTAAATATCATGAAAATAGTCTTCAGCCTAATGTTTCTTGCTTGTCTTTCTGTTTGCCGTGCGCAGGTGAATGATCGGCTGGAACAATTTCCGATGTTCCCCGAGTGCGCCGAACAACAGGAAAATGCAGAAGCCTGTTTTTACAATCAAGTGCAGCAACTGGTTTTCACGAACTTTAAAGTCCCGGGGACACTACCTGCCGATTCTGTTCAGAAAGTAATTGTTTTGTTTGAGGTAGATGTTACCGGAAAGTTCAATGTACTGTATGTAGATGCCGCCGATGCCGGGCTTGTAGCCGAGAGCAAGCGGATATTCAATGCATTTCCAAAAGTCTCGCCGCCAACATATGGTGGAAAGCCAACGTATGCAAAATACACAATAACTTTTGAGGTTCCGCTTCAAGATCCCGGCAGTGTACAGCCACAACCACAGAAACAATTGACTAAGGTGACGAACGTCAGGATCGACAGAAACAAAGAAATCGCTGAGTACGACAGCATCGTGTACAAGCGATTCAGCAACCCGCAGTTCCGCAGTCACCAGAATATTCCATTTTCGCATAGTATGTATTCGCGCTTTGATGATGAGATGAATCAGGTTGGGGCTAACAATCATACAGCCTCAAAGCCTTTTAATTATGCCGAAGTATCGAAATACTATGATCTGGCTACCGTTAACGAACAACTTAAAAAAGACAAATCCGGTTGGTGGGGACGAAAACTCTGGAATGAGAATTTGGTACAGATCGAAGGGGAAGATTATTGGTTTACTGTTAATCCGATAATTGATCTGCAACTCGGGAAAAGCGATCCGGGCGAAGCAAGTTACACCTATGTCAATACCCGCGGAATCCGATTAGAAGGCGGACTTGGCGAAAGTCTCAATTTTACGACAACCATTTTCGAAAGCCAGGGGAGGTTTGCAGATTACTTCAACCGATATGCCGAATCGATTAAAGCATCCGGCGGAAATGTCGCCGTGATTCCCGGAATCGGCATAGCAAAACGTTTTAAAGACGATGCATACGATTTTCCACTTGCAGAGGCGAATTTGTCCTATACGCCGGGCAAGTTCCTTAACCTGAACCTCGGTTACGGGAGAAACTTTATCGGCGACGGTTATCGATCGTTGCTATTGAGCGACGGCGCGAGCCCGTATCCGTTTGTGAAGATCAATACGAGCTTCTGGAAGATCAAATACACCAATATTTATACGTGGCTAAAGGATGTGCGGCCCGAGGTTACCGTTGATGGAACCTATGCGACCAAGTTTATGGCGGCGCATTATTTAAGCTGGAACGTCACCAAAAAGTGGAATATGGGATTTTTCGAGTCAGTTGTATGGACCAACCAGAACAATCGCGGATTCGACATGAGTTTTGTGAATCCGATTATTTTCTACCGCTCGGTCGAGTTCGCATCATCTTCACGTAGCGGAAATGCGATGCTTGGGCTTACAACGAAATATAAGTGGAACAATCAAATCAACTTCTATGGGCAGTTCCTGTTGGACGAATTCGCTTTGGCCGATATGAAAGCCGGCAACAAGAGCTGGAGGAACAAATACGGCTATCAGTTAGGAGTGAAGTATTTTAATGCGCTGAACATTCACAACCTGATGCTACAGTTGGAGTACAACAATGTGCGTCCCTATGTGTATTCGCATAGCGAGCCACTCACAAATTATGGGCACAATAACCAAAGCCTCGGACACCAATGGGGTGGAAATTTCAGGGAATTTATCGCGATTGCGCGTTATCACAAAGGGAGGTATTTTGCGGATGCAAAACTGACTTATGGTAAACGCGGGCTCGATTTTGATACTGCCGATAACAACTTAAACTATGGCGGAAATATCTACAAAGATTACGAAGAAGATCGTCCGTTTGACACAGGGGTTGAAATAGGGCAAGGTAATACCACCACGGTTCTCATTGCCGATCTGCAGGCCGGGTATATAATCAACCCAATAACAAACCTAAAACTCTTTGGAAGCCTGATCTATAGAAATTTCGATCCGATGCAGGATACGGTGAGCGGGTTTAAAGAAAGTACCACGTGGTTTTCGGTTGGACTGAGGTCGGATATCTTCAACTGGTATTTTGATTATTAGGAAATCCGACGTACAAGGCGGAAGGTTTCAATTGCTACTATTTTCTCAATACCCTTTTGTTTTAAGCCCTGATTGCAGCGGCATCCTTTTTCGCGCTTCTTTAGCGAGGAAAAGATACAGCGGAAAGCAGGATTAAGCTTCCCGAAAACACTTTGATTTTCTTTAATTTTATGACTTCTTTTTTGCGGCATTGCATTCTAAAAAGTACCTTTGCCCGCCGTACGGCATAAAGCAAAGCTGCATTGAACGCAACCACAGGAACTAAATCTGTTTTCACCGATTTTAAGGAAATTACCAAAGCCGGATTGGCTGTCAGCGTTCTGTTTTCTTCGATCGCAGGTTATTTGTTAGGCTTCGACGAATTCCACCCTTTTAGCTGGACCGTTTTGATCATGCTGATGATTGGCGGCTATTGTATGGTTGGCGCATCGAACGCGTTTAATCAAATCATTGAAAAAGATCTCGATGCGTTGATGGACCGAACGAAAAACCGCCCGATTCCCGGAGGCCGAATGACTCCGAATACAGCTCTTGCGATTGCGGTTATACTAACAGTCGTCGGAATCGTGTTGCTATACATGATCAACCCAAAGACTGCAATGTTCGGCGCGGTTTCCATATTTCTTTACACAAGCGTCTATACGCCTTTGAAGACGTTGACGCCGCTTTCAGTGTTTGTTGGTGCATTTCC
This sequence comes from Flavobacterium sp., assembly GCA_036386895.1. Classification (GTDB taxonomy): domain Bacteria; phylum Bacteroidota; class Bacteroidia; order Flavobacteriales; family Flavobacteriaceae; genus Flavobacterium. The sequence goes on along the minus strand of DASVUR010000003.1, from coordinate 24,309 downwards.
TGGCGCAATCCCGTTTATGCTGGGCTGGGTTGCCGCGACAGATGATTTTGGCATTGAAGCCGGAACGTTGTTCTTGATACAGTTTTTCTGGCAGTTCCCGCACTTTTGGGCAATCGGCTGGTTTTTGTTTGACGACTACCAGAAGGGTGGATTTTTCATGCTCCCAACGGGTAAGAAAGACAATTCGACTGCGACCCAAATTATTTTATATACGGTTTGGCTGATACTGGCGTCATTGCTGCCGGGGTTGGGATATACCGGACGGTTTTATATTACGCCTGTTTCGGCTGGTATCGTACTGCTTCTAGGCTTATGGATGCTATTCTATGCAGTAAAACTTTATAAATTGCGGACGCCGAAAGCCGCGAAGGCATTGATGCTAGCAAGTGTTTCCTATATTACGCTGCTGCAGATTATTTACATTTTAGATAAATTTATACGATAACTATGGACACAATGACACCCGAAGATCATCAGGAACGGACCGCCAGGTCGTATAAACTGATGTTGTGGTTTGCGATGATCAGTATGACGATGCTGTTTGCCGGCCTGACTAGCGCGTTTGTCGTCAGCAAGGCGCGCGCCGACTGGTTGAAGGATTTTGAGTTGCCAATCGCGTTCACCTGGAGCACGATCACGATTGTCGCGTGCAGCGTCACAATTCATATGGCAAAACGGGCAATACAAAAAGATCAAAGAACCCAAACAACTGCATTTCTTTTGCTAACTTTGGGATTAGGGATTGCCTTTGTGATGTTGCAGTTTGCGGGGTTCGGGCAAGTGGTCCAAAGCGGCTACTTTTTCACCGGAAGCGAGAGCAATATCACCACGACTTTCCTTTATGTAATGGCCGTCGTACACATGGCGCATCTCGCTGGCGGACTCCTGTCATTACTGGTGATAATTTATAATCATTTTAAACAAAAATACAATTCACGGCAAACGCTTGGAATTGAGTTAGGTGCGATGTACTGGCACTTTCTTGATTTTCTGTGGGTGTATTTGTTTTTATTTTTATATTTCTTCAAATAAGAAAAAAACGTAAATTTGGGAACTTTTTAACGAACAACTTTTATGGAAGCGACAGTTACTACTGCAAATACTCAGGATAAAGTTTGGGGTGGCGGAAATGAGCCGATGGGAGCCAGTTATGGAAAACTGATGATGTGGTTTTTCATCGTATCGGATGCCCTTACCTTCTCCGGATTCCTTGCATCTTACGGTTTTTCCCGTTTTAAATTTATTGAGACATGGCCATTGCCTGATGAAGTGTTTACCCACTTTCCGTTTATGCACGGGGTATCGGCCCCAATGTATTATGTCGCGTTAATGACGTTTATCCTGATCTTCTCCTCGGTAACGATGGTGCTCGCAGTCGACGCAGGTCATCAGATGAAACAGGCGAAAGTGGCTTTTTATATGTTCCTGACAATCATCGGCGGATTGATATTCGTTGGTTCACAGGCCTGGGAGTGGAAAAATTTTATCAAAGGTGAATATGGTGCAATCGAAACCAAAGGCGGTAGCTTACTGCAGTTTGTGGATAACACGGGCAAACGCGTAGCATTATCAGAGTTTGCGGTTAATCTTCCGGAAGCAAGGGAGCAGCTCGACGATAGCAAAGGGTTGTGGTTCATAGAAGAATCGACGTTGCCTACCTACTCTGTTGCCGAAGTTCAAGCTGGTTTTGCCGCTAATCCTAATATTTTTGTACGAACAGAAACGATCTATAAAGATCCGGCGCAAATGGGTGGTAAAGCTTCAAAAGATCCGAAAATTAATCACGAGCTTACAAAACACAAGCATAAGACGGTTCTTTCACGTGAAGAATCAGCTAAAATGATGGCAAACGCACACTACGTTGTAGAAGGAGCGAACCTTGTCAGAAACGAGTACGGAAGCAAATTGTTTGCCGACTTCTTTTTCTTTATCACAGGTTTCCACGGTTTCCACGTATTTTCGGGTGTTGTAATCAATGTTATCATTTTCTTCAACATCATTATGGGAACATACGAGAAGAGAAGAAGCTACGAGATGGTTGAGAAAGTCGGGCTTTACTGGCACTTTGTTGACCTGGTTTGGGTATTCGTATTTACATTCTTCTACTTAGTTTAATTTTTCAATAGTAATTATCATGGCACACGAGCACGTTTCTAATACAAAAAGAATTTGGACAGTATTTATCATATTGTCAGTCATAACTACCGTTGAAGTTGCACTTGGTATCGTCAAACCAGATTTCCTGCACAATTCGAACTTGCTTAGCATGAACCTGCTGAACTGGATATTCATCATCCTGACGTTGGTTAAGGCTTATTATATTGTTTGGGCATTTATGCACATGGAAGGTGAAAAAGGAAGCCTTCGCTGGGCGGTTGTTTCATCGCTGATTTTCCTGGTGCTATACCTGTTTTTTATTCTATTGGTCGAAGCAGATTACATTTATGAGGTTTTTAAGAATTCTACTATAAAATGGAATTTTTAATCGGATATTAATTCACAAAAAGAGGTACGCATTGCGTGCCTTTTTTTATTTTTGTACCGCACAAACACAGGAGTTGCAATGAAAAAATATCTGGTACTTTTTGTTCTTTTCGTCTTGCCGATTGTTGCCTATCTTTTCTTTGCCTCGGGCGTTAACAGCTTTACGACATTGCCCACGGTAACTCCCAAAATCCCGGATCTCGGACAATGGGAGTCCCTTAGCGGCCAACCTGTTTCGCTAAATGATAAAATAACGGTCTTAGGCTTTGGCGGACAAGACCTGTTCAAGAATCGCGGCAACTTCTTTAACCTTAACCAGAAGATTTACCAACGTTACCACAAGTTCAACGATCTGCAGTTTGTAATGGTATGTCCCATTGGGACTGAAAAGGATGCGAAGTACATTATCGACCAGTTTGCCACAATTACGGATGTCTCGCGTTGGCAGTTCGTGTTTGCTCCGCCTGCAGAAATTGCTCAGTTCTACAACAATTTAAATCTGAAAGCAAAGCTGAATGCCGATTTGGGAACTCCCAACGTCTATTTAGTAGATAAAGCACGTAATCTCCGTGGACGAAAAGGCAACAACGAATACAAAGAAGGCTACAATACATTCCACGTTTCCGAACTCAGCAATGAAATGCTTGACGACTTTAAAATTATCTTATACGAATACCGCGCGGCTTTAAAACGAAACCACAACGCCTCAAAACGCCAGATATAATGAAAAACAAATCGTACATCGGAATATCGCTTGTGATCCTGATCTTCGGAATTTGGGCGGTGCCGAATATTGTTGAGCGTATAAAAGACAAAGATATTGTAGAAAGTGAGCGCCTCGATAAAGCTACCGGCGTCACAAAAGAAGATGGGAAACTGGTAAACATCGGAAAAGCACCCGGGTTCAAACTCACAAATCAGAACGGAAAGACCATTACCAGTCAGGATTATGCCGGCAAAGTGTATGTCCTGGAATTTTTCTTCTCGACATGTCCAACGATCTGCCCGAAGATGAACCAGAATATGTTGCTGCTTGAACAAAAGTTCTTCGGAAACCCCAACTTCGGAATCGCATCAATAACAATCAATCCGAAAAACGACACACCTGAAGTTCTCAAAGAACATGCAAAGATGCTCGGCGTAAGATCATCGAACTGGCATTTCCTGACAGGCGACCAGGAATATATAATGAACCTCTCAAACAAAGGTTTCAATATTTATGCAGGATCAAACGAACAAGTGAATGGGGGCTTTGAACATTCGGGCCTGTTCGCGCTAATCGATAAGCAGGGAAACATTCGGTGCCGCAAAGACCAATTTGGAAATCCGATTTTGTACTATGACGGGATTGAACCCCAAGGAATAAAAGCCATACAACAAGACATTGCAATCTTATTAAACGAATAGAATGGAAATTGACCAAAGAGCGGCCGAGCGAAAATATAATAAATGGATAATTCTTTTATCGATCACTATTCCGATTGTCGTAGCATTGCTTTTCGGGGTGAACCTTCGAAAACTTGGTTACGATGTTGAACCACTTTCGTTTCTTCCACCCATATATGCCACAACAAACGGAATTACGGCCATTCTACTTCTGATCGCCGTAAACGCAATCCGGAAGGGAAACCGGGAATTGCATGAAAGGCTAATAAAGATTGCTATTGCGCTTTCCGTAGCTTTCCTCGCGATGTACGTTGCCTACCATATGACCTCGAACGAAACGCGCTATGGCGGCGAAGGGTTGCTTAGATATGTTTATTTCTTTATCCTGATCACACACATCATCCTGTCAATCGTCATCATTCCGTTTGTACTGATCACCTACGTTCGAGCAATTACGGGAAATTTCGAACGGCATCGGAAAATCGCAAGAATAACATTTCCGCTTTGGCTGTACGTTGCTGTCACCGGCGTGATCGTGTACTTAATGATATCGCCGTACTATGTCAAATAACGCTTCAAATAAATCCCAAATGCTAATCCGCGCTATTTTCCTTGGGATTCTTACATTGGTGTTTGATGTTTCGTCATATGCGCAATGTGCGATGTGCCGGGCGGCGTTGGAAAGCGAAGGCGATACGGCAAAAGCCGAAGCTGTCAATGACGGGATTGTTTACCTGATGGTGATTCCGTATGTATTAGTAGGGGTTATTGGATTCGCGATCTATCGCACACGAAAAAACAGCAAGAAACAGAAGTAAATCATCTGAGTCCGTCGACTTTTACATCTATGGTTCCTGTGACGTTAATAAAAGCGATAACCGCGTTGTTCGTCAGCTGAATCTTCTCAAACTTGATGTCGTTCATCTTTCCGTTTACAAAAACTCCCGGCATCGGCGAATAGTTCTGCAGGTAAGACATCATGCTCTTTTTGCCTTCATCAAGGTTAGGCTGTATTGAGTATCGGCAACTTTCCTGAATCTTTCTCAGGATCAGTCCGCTCGCCAGCCAGTTTGCTGTACGCATTAGCTTGTTTTTTGTATCCAGCGCATAATCAAGCTGATCAAAATATATTTCCTTCGTCGTATCATTATATTGCGGGAAACCTGCCAGATAAATTGTGCCGTTCACGCTTCCTGTCATGTCCAGTGCAATAACCATTTTTCCGCTTTTGTGCCAGATGTTGACATTTTGGACGGTCACTTTCTTTTTGCCCGAGCCAAATTCCTGTCCCGCAAAATTTTTTGTCATGATCCGCGATGCATCGGCGTAAGTGGAAACCGCTGCAATGTTTGCTGTAATCTGATTTGGCATTTTTGAAACCGGCTTCAGTACCATCTTCTCGCGCTCAAACTTAGTAGCAGGCTTTTGTCCGACGAATGTCTCCATCATACATTTTAAACCCATTTCCAGCGACACAGCATCTTTTCCGAGCTTGGCATCTGTTGCATAAAGTTCTGTCGGCACAATTCGGAGCCACGTGTCGTACGCCTGGCTCATCTGAAACGGCGCACACAACTTTTCCAGGGCATCAAGAACATTCGGTTTAAAGTCCATCGATTTTGCAATCGCTGCATCGATGCTTTTTTCGATTTTAGACCGAAATAACTTAACTGCGGGATTGATTAAATACGTAATCGGAACGTGCTTACCCAATATGGTCGTAGTCGGCGATTCGCTCCAGTCGATTGATTTAAATTCGGTTGCGCTCGACATTTTCCAATTGGTCAGGCCAACATTGCTCAATAAAGTCACTTTGCCATTCAAGTTGAACTCACGTGTGTCGTATAGGTTTACGCCGAGTTTATTGGTTCCAATCCGATATCTCACAAAGGCTTTTAGGGGTAAAACGGTTCGAATCTTTCCATTCTCATTCGCGATGCTTATTGGTGCCAGCTTCCATATCTTCATCTCGATATCATCATCGGTAATCACGTTGTCCTCATAAATAAGTCCGTTCATCGCTTTGTTTGTAGCCGATTCAATATCTTTAAGCTGAATTTTTACTGGAAGGTTAATGAATGACGCAGCGTTCTCGTAAGTCAGCGGGGCCGCGTTATCCGACTCTGGACGAAGCGATTCGATCTTGTTGCCCGTAGAACAGCCTGCCAGTATTATAACCAAAAATGAGAGTAACAATTTGTTTCTAAACATATTATAGGAGTTGAGTCACAAAATTAACAAATCGCAGACATAAAAGCCGCTGGCGCTGTAACAAAATATTGTCGTCATAGTCTTATGTTTTCTTAAAACCGCCGGAGCTGCTAATTTAAAAGTATAGCTCGGGCAATTTATCAGGCAGATGATCGAAATTACAGATTTGCATAAGTCATACAAGACCGGAAGCTCCGAACTTCATGTGCTGAAAGGCATCAACTTCAACGTGGCAGCGGGCGAACTTGTCGCGATTATGGGTTCGTCCGGATCTGGAAAGTCAACACTTTTAAATATTCTTGGAATTCTGGATGAGGCCGACTCCGGATCGTATGTTCTGGACGGAGTTCCGATAAAGAAATTAAACGAAACAATTGCCTCACGCTACAGAAACCAATTTCTTGGCTTCGTATTTCAGTCGTTTAATTTAATAAACTACAAAAGCGCGCTTGACAATGTTGCGATGCCATTGTACTATCAAGGTATAAAGCGAAAGGAACGAAATGAAATCGCAATGAGTTACCTGGAGAAAGTCGGACTGGCGTCACATTCCCATCATTTGCCTAACGAGATGTCAGGCGGACAAAAGCAACGGGTCGCAATTGCGCGTGCATTGGCTTCGCATCCAAAAGTACTGCTCGCCGATGAGCCAACGGGGGCGCTTGATACAAAAACATCCTATGAAGTCATGGAACTTATCCAGGGAATAAACGACGAAGGAAAAACCATTCTTATCGTAACTCATGAACCCGATATTGCTGCTATGTGCAAACGCAATGTAGTCCTCAAAGACGGTTTGATTATCGACGATGTTACGATAACACAGCAAAGAGTGGTTCCATATGTTTAATATAGAGCGTTGGCAGGAGATATTCCAGGCAATCGGCCAAAACAAGCTTCGGACATTCCTAACCGGAATTTCTGTAGCTTCGGGAATATTTATTCTTGTTATATTGCTCGGCGCCGGAAAAGGGCTGCAAAACGGCATTGAGAAGCAGTTTGAACGCGATGCTGCAGGCATTATCCAGGTCTCGACCGGAACAACTACAAAGGAATACAAAGGGCTAAATCCGGGGCGCCAAATACAGTTTCATAACGACGATTTCGAAATTTCATTACAAAAGTTTGGCGATCAGCTTGATAAAAAAGCAGCGACTTACAATGAGTGGAACGGAAGCGTTGTGTACGGAAAGGAAACCGGAAACTATCAATTTCGTGGTGTGAACCCCGACTATCAATTTATTGAAAACGCCTCGATTAAGGAAGGCCGGTTTGTGAACGTCAATGATGTTCTTCATAATGAGAAAGTGGCTGTCATTGGCGAAAAAATCCGACTGGACCTGTTCAAGGATGGGTCGCCAATGGGCCATCAGATAAACATCAACGGAATTCCTTTCAAAGTAATCGGGGTTTTTACGGATCCGGCAGGCGATCGTGAAGAATCGCGGATTTACATGCCAATCTCAACACTCCAAAAGGTTTACGGCGCGGGCGATAAGGTCAGCGATCTTTTTTATACACTAAAGTTGTCAAAGGACTATGATGTGGCCTTGGCGCAGTCACAACGGTTTACGGAACAGCTGATGACGACGCTTCGCGGCAAGAATACAGTCGCGCCCGATGATGAAAGCGCAATTGCTGCGTACAACACCGTTGAGGACGCGAAGCAGTTTTACGATCTTAACTTGTACATACGGCTGTTTTTTTGGTGGGTTGGAATCTGTACAATTATCGCCGGGGTTGTTGGTGTTAGCAATATCATGCTTATCATCGTAAAAGAGCGTACAAAAGAGATCGGTATCCGAAAGGCATTAGGCGCATCGCCGTTATCGATCATCGGAATGATCCTGCATGAGTCTATTTTTATTACGACCATTGCCGGATTTACAGGATTGCTTTTAAGCCTCGCGTTGCTTGAAATAGTTGGCCCGATGATCAACAGCGAGTTTTTCCTAAATCCACAGGTGGATTTCAATATTGCGATCACCACGCTTGTTTTGCTGATTATCGCAGGTGCGCTTGCTGGATTTTTCCCTGCTTATCGTGCTGCCAAAATAAAACCCATTGTTGCATTAAGGGACGAATAATTATGTTTGACAGAGACAAATGGAATGAGATTATTGAAGCCATGACGGCAAATGTCTTTCGGACAGTGCTGACGGCGTTTGGTGTATTCTGGGGTATATTTATTCTCGTGATCCTACTCGCGGCGGGCAACGGGCTTGAAAACGGGGTAAAGAAAGGCTTCGCAGGCATCGCTACAAATACAATGTTTATGTGGACGCAGGGAACATCAAAACCATACAAAGGTTTGCCGCTAGGGCGCGAGTTCCATTTTAAGAATGGAGACGTGGACGCGCTGCGTCAAAACTTTCCTGATCTACTTTATATATCCCCACGCAATCAACTTGGAGGCCACGAAGCTGCGAATAATGTGATTCGGGGCGAAAGAACCGGGGCTTACACCGTTTTAGGCGACTATCCCGAATTGATCCAGCAGGAATCTATGGATATTATAAAAGGGCGTTTTATAAACTATGCCGACATCAACAACAAACGTAAAGTCGCGGTTGTCGGAGAAGGTGTAATAAACGAATTATACCAGAAAACAGAGGAGGCCATTGGCAGCTACATCAAAGTCAACGGCATCAGTTTTATGGTTGTGGGCGTGTATAAATCGAAAGGCAACAATGATGGAAACGCCGAAGGAGCCCAAAAGAATATTTTTATTCCTTTTACGACATTTCAGCAAGCTTTCAACTATGGTGATACTGTGGGTTGGATGGCACTTACAGCGCGCGATGGTACATCAATAACCGAAATGAAGGCCGGGATCATGAGTTTTTTGAGGAACCGTCATTCGGTTGCGCCCGATGATGAACGTGCGATTGGTAACTTCGACTTGTTTGAAGAGTACAGCAAAGTAAACGGGTTGTTTCTGATCCTGAAATTTATCGCATATTTCGTTGGGACACTCGTACTTTTGTCCGGTGTAATCGGAATTTCCAATATTATGCTGATCGTGGTAAAAGAGCGCACTAAAGAAATTGGAATCCGACGCGCATTGGGTGCAACTCCCGGAGCCATACGCCGTCAAATCCTGACCGAAGCTATCTTCCTGACGATCATAGCGGGAATGGCGGGAATAGCAGTCGCAACAGGATTGCTTGCAGTGCTAAACATGATGCTGGAGTCGATGCCCTCGGAAGATATGATGTTTTCGAATCCGAGTGTAGACCTTGTTGTGGTTTTCGTCGCACTGCTGATCTTGATTGGTTCCGGTTTGCTCGCGGGTTTCATCCCGGCGCAGATGGCCATCAATGTTAAACCCGTCGACGCGTTGCGAGCAGAATAACATTAGTCAAATAGAACATTAATCAATCAAAAATGAAGAAAGGCGTTACAATCACTGTTTTAATCCTGATCGCTGTCGTTTTTTTCGGCGCGCTTTATTACCTGTATGTGAAGAACCAGGAATCACCTGTTGTCTTTGAAACAGAAAAGCCTGAAAAGAAAACGATAATTAAGAACACAATCGCGACAGGAAACATAGTTCCGGATGAAGAGGTCCTCATCAAGCCTAACATTTCCGGAATTATAGAAGAAATTTACATCGAAGCCGGCGGCTTTGTAAAAGAAGGCGACCTTATTGCAAGGATCCGTGTGGTGCCAAACATCTCAAGTTTGAGTAACACCCAAAGCCAGGTTCAGACTGCGAAAATCAACCTTGAGAATCAGGAGAAAATCTACAACCGTCAGAAGACGCTTTTCGACAAAGGCGTAATTTCAGCAAATGACTTTGACGCGGCAGAAGCGGCGTATCGCCAAGCAAAGCAAACCTATACGGCGACGCGTCAAAATTATGACATTGCAAGGACGGGAACCACGAAAGGGCTGGGAAACGTGGCAAATACAATGATCCGCTCAACAGTTACCGGAATGGTACTCGATGTTCCGGTCAAAGTCGGCAACCAGGTAATTGAGAGCAATAACTTTAATGAAGGAACTACGATCGCGAGCCTTGCAGATGTGGGAAGGATGATATTTGTGGGCAAGGTCGACGAATCCGAAGTCGGGAAAATTAAAGAAAATCTGCCCATTGAGATAACTGTCGGAGCAATTGAAAATAAGAAGTTTAATGCGATCCTAAATTACATCGCGCCAAAAGGTGTGGCTGAAAATGGAGCAATTCAGTTTGAAATAAAAGGGGCGCTAACAGCACGTGATACCACTTTTATTCGGGCAGGACTTAGCGCTAATGCTTCAATTATCCTCGATAAGGCGACAGATGTGCTCGCCTTGAAGGAATCGCTAATCCAGTTTGATGAGAAGACTCAGAAGCCATTTGTCGAGGTGGAAACCGCACCACAAAAATTCGAACGAAGGGACGTGGTGCTCGGTGTAAGCGATGGCATCTACGTTGAGGTGAAGAGCGGAATTAAGCCTTCCGACAAAATCAAGGTCTGGAACATGGGTCTGAAAAAGGATGAAGAACCCAAATCATAGTCTTCAATTAAACCGGATTATCTGAAAACATTTATAATTTATATCTAAATTTGTGCAGCCTAAAGCTGTGCATCCATTCTGTTATATATGAGAAATAGTAGTTTTTTAAGTATAATGATCGCGTTGATCTTCAGCCTGTCGTTACAAGCACAGACGAAAAAGTGGACGATTCAGGAAGTCGTTGCCTACGCCCTCGAACACAACATCCAGATCCAGCAAACCGCACTCGATATAGAACTCGCAGCTATTGATAAGAAGGGAGCAATTGGAAATTTTCTTCCGTCAGCCAATGCAAGCCTTTCGCACTCATGGAACATTGGTCTAAGCCAGAATCCTGCTACTTTCGAGCCGGAAACCCAAACGCTTCAACAAACCGGCGCCGACATAAGTGTGGGTGTGGATATTTATAAAGGTTTGCAAAACCGGATGCGCTTTCAACGTTCCAAATTAGCAATTCTTGCCGCGCAATACAATCTTTCAAAAATGAAAGACGATACTTCATTAATGGCTGCCAGTGCCTTCCTCGACATTCTTTTCAGCAAGGAAAACCTGAAAGTGCAAAAAGAACTTCTCGCCAATAACCAAAAGCAAATGGAGCGTACTAATGAACTCGTAAACGCCGGTTCGATACCGCGGGGGGATTTGATGGACATGCGAGCTACAGTCGCAACAAGTAATCAAAACGTTGTTGCCGCAGAAAATTCATTGTTAATTGCAAAACTCAGCCTGGCTCAGCTACTCCAGCTCGAAGATTTTAAAGATTTTGATGTCGCCGATGTAAACGCTGAGATAGCCGAAAGTCCTACCATGATGCAAACGCCGGAGGCAATTTTTGAGAAAGCGAAGGAAGAGCGTATGGAACTCAAAATCGCACGCGCGAATCTTGATCTTGCCGAGAAAGATATCCGCATAGCAAAAGGCGCGTTGCAGCCTAACCTGACAGGCTTTTACAGCTTTAGCTCGCGTGTCACGAACGCGCCTGTTCCAATTTTGGACGAAAACGGGAATTTTGACGGTACGACAGTGCCTGCTTTTTTTAACCAGTTTAGCGACAATAAAGGGCATAATTTCGGTGTACAGCTTAACATCCCGATTCTGAACGGATTTACCACAAGAAACAACATTGCACGCGCGGAAGTTGCAAAAAGACGTTCAGAAATTGCGTACTCGCAGGCCGAACTTGATCTTGAGCGTAACGTTTATCAGGCTTTCACTGATGCCCGTGGCGCTTTGAATGCATATGAGTCGGCTGTTGCCGCAATGGAAGCGCGTCAGGAAGCATACAATTATGCGAATGAAAAATATCAGGTTGGGATGATGAACGCTTTCGATTTTAATCAGGCGCAGACATTATTCGCAAATGCGCAGTCAGAAGTAATCCGCGCGAAATACGAATATATTTTCAAGGTAAAAGTGGTTGAATTTTACTTTGGAATTCCAATAATCCAAAACTAAGCGATATGTCAAAAAAGACGATTTACTACTTAATAGGCGGTGCAGTTGCGTTAATTATTTTGCTTGTCGTACTATCGAAGGCAGGCGTTTTCGGCGGCAACAAAAAAGGCATTGAAGTTGAAGTTGCTACTATCGCGGAAAGAACGATCGTTGAGACCGTTTCTGCAACCGGAAAAATACAGCCGGAAATAGAAGTAAAAATTTCGTCCGAAGTTTCAGGCGAGATCATTGCGCTTCCCGTAAAAGAAGGTCAGGTTGTAAAGAAAGGTGATTTGCTGGTAAGAATCAACCCGGATCTTTACACATCGGGTTATCAGCGTACCGTTTCTAATCTTTCGGGTACAAAAGCCGGATTAAGCCAGGCAGATGCTCAGTTTAAGGAAGCCCAGGCGAATTATAACCGAAATCGCAGTCTGTTTGATAAAGGAATAATTTCAAAGTCAGAATGGGATAAAGCAGTTTCAGCATTTGAAGTTGCAAAAGCGAACAAACAATCGGCATATTACAATGTTCAAAGTGCTGCCGCAACCGTAAACGAAGCGAAGGACAATCTTGGGCGGACAACAATCTACGCTCCCGCAGACGGAACAATATCGCTGCTGAACGTGGAGCTTGGCGAACGCGTGCTGGGTACACAGCAAATGACAGGAACAGAGATCCTGCGTGTGGCTAATTTGAACAATATGGAAGTGGAAGTCGATGTCAACGAAAATGACATTGTAAAAATTTCAGTCGGAGATTCGGCAAACGTGGAAGTCGATGCCTACTTAAAAAAACAGTTCAAAGGGCTTGTAACGAGCATTTCGAACTCGGCCAGTACTGCGCTGACAGCCGATCAAGTTACCAATTTCAAAGTAAAAGTACGCATACTGAAAGAGTCGTACATGGATCTTACTGAAGGTAAACCCGCAAGTTACTCACCGTTCCGCCCGGGAATGACCGCTACTGTAGACATTATCACCAAGCGCAAAGAAAACGTGGTCGCCGTTCCGCTAAGTTCGGTTGTTGTAAAGACTGATACTTCTGCAACGCCGGCGCCTACTGAGATTGATCCCGAAGCAAAGGAAAAAGCGAAGCCGAAGTCGGAAAAGAAAATGGAATGTGTTTTTGTAAAAGTGGGTGATAAAGCGAGAATTCGTGTAATTACCACCGGAATTCAGGACGATACCAATATCGAAGTCACATCCGGACTCCGGAAAGGCGATGTTGTTATTACCGGTCCGTATACTACCGTAACAAAAGAATTAAAGTCGGGCGATATTGTCAGGATCAAAGAAGAGGATTCTGATGAAGGTAAAAAGGATGACAAAAAGTAATGCCGTATATTCTAAACATTGAAACGGCGACGAAAAACTGTTCTGTTTCGGTTGCCAAGGACGGTCAAACTATAATCTGTCGCGAAATTGCCGAACAAGGTTATTCGCATGCTGAAAAGCTCCATGTTTTTATCGGGGAAACCCTGAGTGAGGCGGAATTGCTGTTTCAGGATTTGAGCGCCGTTGCAGTCGGTCGCGGCCCGGGTTCGTACACTGGGCTTCGAATTGGTGTGTCGGCAGCAAAAGGTTTTTGTTTTGCACTGGATATTCCTTTAATTTCTGTCGACACCCTTCAAGTACTTGCTGCGCAGGCAAAAATCCGGAATGGCGTGATTATTCCGATGCTTGACGCAAGGCGGATGGAAGTCTACAGCGCCGTATTTTCTTCTGATGGTAAACAGGTTCGTGAGGTAAAGGCTGAGATTATAACACCGGAATCTTTTTCCGGTTACGACCAGCTGGTTTACTTTGTTGGCGATGCATCAGAAAAGTGCAAGCCCGTACTTCAAAGACCGAACTTTGTTTTTCTGGAAGATATAGTTTACCCATCGGCACGCGAGATGAGCGCAATCAGCTACAAGCATTTCGTTGGCGGAGAATTTGCAGATACAGCTTACTTCGAGCCATTTTACCTGAAGGATTTCTTACTCACGACTTCTAAAAAGTAGCTACTTTTCGTCTTCGGATATTTCCGTGAACTTCGACATTTCCTTTACGTACGGCTGGATCGAAATTCCGGCATTGTCGAATGCGAGCTTTATGCTTTCCAGTGTTTCAGCATGCATGTCCCAAAACTCCGAATTCTTTGCCCACGGCCGAACGCCGATCACAACGCTATGATCTGTGAGTTGGGCGACAGCAACACTTGGCGCCGGAGTCGGAAGTACCCGCGGATTGGTGGTTAGCACTTCCATGATAATGGTCTTGGCAACCTGTAGATTCGTGTCGTATGAAACAGCAATCGAAATATCCGCTTTACGATTTTCCTCAAGCGAGAAGTTGACAATGTTATCGTTAGAAAGCTTTCCATTGGGAACAAAGATCGTCTGGTTGTTGGAACTGATGAGTTTAGTTACAAAAATTTGAATTTCAGAAACGGTTCCCGAAACTCCCTGCGCTTCAATATAGTCGCCTACGCGGAACGGCTTGAAGAGAATGATCAGCATGCCGCCTGCAAAATTAGAGAGCGAACCTTGCAGCGACAAGCCCACAGCAAGTCCGGCCGCCCCAAGTATGGCTACAAATGAAGACGATTCAACTCCCAGTTTGGATATGAACGAGATGAACAGCAACACCCGGAGCGCCCAAAGCAGAATATCCGCCAGGAAAACCGACAACGTTGGATCCATGTGCTTCCGGCGCATCAATCGGCGAACAAAACGGTTGATCAACCTGATAGCATAGAGCCCCACGAACAATATCAACAATGCCGAAATAAGTCGCGGGGAGTAATCTACAAGTACCTGGAAAAAGCGCGCCGAGTATTCTCCTATTGAATCAATATCTAACACAAAAGCCATAGCATTTTAAATTTTCGCAAAATTAGTGCTTATTTCTGAAGCCCAAGCGCATTCAACGTCTCATCGTAACTGTGCAGCGGAAGTCCGCATGTCTTGTTTCTACAGACGTAAAATAACGTTTCGCCGTCAACAAAACGGTTGTTCAGAAATGGGAGCGATGAGCGTTTACCGGAACCGGCAACCATTACATCGGGTAGGTACTGCGAGTTGAATTTGGTAATGTCAGCTGAAGCGCTCTCTCCGCACACGGCAAGTTCCCTGCTGTCGCCCGAATAGGAAAGGAAAATGTTCAACCAGTTCGAAAAGGCCGATGGATAGTCAATCGCAGGAACAATTTGACGCAGCATTTTAACTGCGGTTTCTTCGTATTTCAAGTTGTCGAAGTATACCGCGAGCTTCAAAAGATTTTCGCACATAACCGAATTGGATGCCGGAATCACGTTGTCTTCACTCTCGTAATGGCGCGCAATAATTACAGCGTCAAGATTTGAGGTAAATGCGAAAAGCGGCTGGCCATCAACATGGAAATGCTCAAAGCAGTAATCGGCTAGTTGTCGCGAATGCTGCAGCCAGCTTTCATCGAGTGTCGCTTCGTACAACGAGATAAATGCCGAAATAACCCATGCGTAATCTTCAAGGTAGCCGTTGATGGTGCTTCTGCCGTCTTTGTAGCTATGGAACAAATGGCCATCGGCTGACCACAAATTGTTTACGATAAAATTTGCATTACGTGTAGCGGCTTCAAGATAGCCCCGTTGCTGAAAAGCCTTGTAGGCGTCAGCATATCCTTTTAGCATGATTGCATTCCATGAGGTAAGGCACTTATCGTCCAGACGCGGTTTTGGGCGTTTTTCCCGTTCAGCGAACAGGAGCTTTTCCCAATGGAGCTTTCGTTCGTGAAGAACAGAAGTTTCTAAATTGTTTTCTTTTGCTATGTCTTCAAGTGATTGGTTTTGGATCAGCACATAGTTTCCGTGTTCCCAATGGCCGAAATCATTGATATTGAACACTTCGCTGAATAGATTAAAATCGTCCCCCAGGATTTGTTGAAGCTGTTGTTCGGTCCAGACATAAAAAGCGCCTTCTTCAAGATGATTGTTGGCATCAAGGCTATCAGCGTCAAGCGCAGAATAGAATCCGCCGGCGTCGTTTGTAAGCTCACGCGCGATAAAATCTAATGTTTTGGCCACGATTTCTTTATACAGTGGATCCTTGGTCAGTTTGTAAGCATCGGAATAAAGCGAAACGAGTTGACCGTTGTCATACAGCATCTTTTCGAAGTGCGGCACATGCCATTTCATATCGACGCTATAGCGTGAAAATCCGCCGCCCACCGTATCGAACAATCCGCCGTATGCCATTTTGGTCAGCGTCAGGTTTACAAAATCAAGCAGCTTTGCGTCTTTTTTATCGTGTGCATGATGCATCAGGAATTTGTAATTGTTGGGCATCATGAACTTCGGGGCGCGCGCCATTCCGCCGAACTCTTTATCAAAGCTGCGTTTCCATTTTGTAATCAACGGCTTGATCAGTTCAAGCGACAGCTCCGACGGATTGTCTAACGGTTGGATCATGCTGATCGATTCGATCCCGTATTTCAGCCGTTGCGCGTAATCGAGCAGTTTCTCTCGATCGGTAATGTACATCGCGGCCAGCTGCTGCAGATAATTGATCCACTCTTTTTTTGGGAAATACGTTCCACCCCAAACAGGTCGGCCATCGGGAAGTGCGATAATGTTTAAAGGCCAACCACCATGTCCGCCCATTAATTGAACAGCCTTCATATAAACAGCGTCAACATCGGGACGTTCTTCGCGGTCAACTTTTATGCTGATAAAATGATCGTTCATGACCTTTGCGGCCTCTTCGTCTTCAAAACTGTCGTGTTCCATAACGTGGCACCAATGACAGGCCGAATAGCCAACGCTGATGATAAGCAGTTTATCTTGTTCAAGGGCATTTGCCAATGTTTTGGGGTTCCAGGCTTTCCAATGAACCGGATTATTCGCGTGTTGGAGTAGGTAAGGGCTTGTTTCGTGTTGCAGTTCGTTCATAGCAGTAGGTGTTTTAGCCCGGATAGCAGCGGAAATCCTTTTTTAAGAATTTGTCCTTTATCGCAAATAAACATGATAAAAAAGATTGCAGCGTATAGCCGGATGAGCTTCTAATAAAATAAAAAAGCGCCCTGAAACAGGACGCTTAAAGTTACAAATTATATGTTTTCTTAGCTACGCATTTAACGCTTCAACCTTAATTTGATCGTCTTTTAACATGTCTTTAAGCATGTTTTCGATGCCGCTTTTTAGCGTAAAGGTTGATGAGGGACATCCATTGCATGCGCCCTGTAGCACCACCTTTACACGCTTGTCGACAGGATCGTATGAATCGAAGAGAATATTTCCACCATCGGCAGCAACAGCGGGCTTTACGTATTCTTCCAGGATGTTGATGATTTGCTGTGAAGTGGTGTCGAGGTTGTCGAAATCGGCGATTTGCTGTTTTTCCTGTTGCGGTGTTGCAACGATCAGGCTTTCGTCGATAACCGTTCCGCCATTTTCAACGTATTGCTTGATGAATGAACGAAGTTCCATGGTGATGTCATTCCATTCGTATACATCGTATTTGGTAACCGATACGTAGTTCTCATCCATAAATATCTCTTTTACGTACGGGAAGTTAAACAGTTCCTTTGCGAGAGGAGATGCGGCTGTTTCGTCGATGTTTTTGAACTCGGCCGCTTGTTTTGTCAACATTTTGCTTACAACAAACTTGAGTGCTGAAGGGTTCGGCGTCATTTCACCATAAACCGATATTGGCTGCTTAATCTTGGTTTCGGAAACTATAACAATGGGTTCACCTGATGCCGCATAATTATCGATCTGTTCTGCAACAGCGTCTTTAACATCGTCCCATTCAACAATGCTATATTTTTCAACGGCGATAAAGTTTCCGGAGATAAATACGGTCTTTACGAACGGCAGGTAAAACAGTTGTTTCGCGAGTGGTGAGTTTTTTGCTTCGTCAATGTTCTTATACTCAAAACTTTCGCTTCGAGTAATGAATTCGGGAAATTCAAACTTCAGTATTTCAGGATTTTGCGTTTCCCGTATCTGGATTTTCATGTTAGGAAGTAATTTTTGCAAATTTAACAAAGATATTTTCCATGATTCGGTATATTTGGAAAATTAAAGATTAATTAACAAAACCGCCTGTTTATCTGTTTTTTACGACAAGCTGGTGCAATACCTATATATCCATGAAAAGAATTTTACTCCTTATTACAGTTTTGCTGATGTCGGCAGCCGCGTTTGCCCAAGCAAATATCGCGGTATCGAATACCGATTACCAAAATTCTTACATTCCCGGCACGACAAATACGTACACGGTTGCAGTAACGAATTTTGGTCCTAATCCGGCGACCAATATCAGCGTTTCAAATCCGATTCCGGCCGGGATTACTTACTTTTCATGGGTAGGAAGCAACGGATCGAGTGGAATCAACAATCCGCTTACAAACACAATCGGAAATCTTGCAGTTGGTGCCATCGTGACGTATACGATCACCATTGAAGTTCCTGCGGCGTATGCCGGCAACCTTGTAAACCAGACGACGATAAGTTCGGCTGTTGCCGATCCGAACACTGCAAATAACGTTGCAATTGACACTGATATACCCGGAGCTGGTGCAGATGTTACTTTGGTAAACACAAATAACCAGTCGGTTTACATTGCCGGTTCTACAGTGACTTATACAGTGACTGTTACGAACAATGGCCCGATGACAGCGGCAAATGTGCACGTAACGAATCCGATTCCTGCCGGCATAACACAGTTTTCATGGACAGGAAGCAACGGATCGAATGGCACCAATATCCCGATTGACAACACAATTACTTCGCTTCTTGCAGGCGCCAGCGTCGTTTATACCGTCACCGTTCAAATTCCGTCAACCTTTACAGGAAACCTTACAAGTACGGCAACCTTTACAAGCCCGACGGTTGATCCTGTTCCGGGCTGTGCACAATGTACGGATACCGACACGCAAGGATTCGGGGCTGATCTTGTAGTGGTAAACAGCGACGGACAGACGACTTACGTTGCAGGCGAAACAAATACGTATACACTAACCGTTACAAATAATGGCCCGGCTGTGGCTACCAATGTACATGTTGTAAACGCTATTCCGGCAGGAATTACCTCCTTTTCATGGACAGGAAGTAATGGGACCAGTGGAACAAACGTCGATCTTGATGACACAATTGCCTCGCTGGCGAACGGACAGGTGGTTACCTATACTGTCACACTTGATGTCCCGGCATCGTATTCTGGTAATTTGACCAGCCAGGCAACCGTAACGAGCGATACTATAGATCCAAATCCGGCTTGCGCGCAATGCAGCGATACCGATACGCAGATTACGGGAGCCGATCTTGAGGTTGTGAATACAGATGGTGATTCTGCCTATTTCCCAGGTACAACAAACGTTTACACCGTCACGGTTACCAATAACGGACCTTTCGATGCTACCAACGTTCACGTGACGAACGCAATTCCCGCAGGCATTACGCAATTCTCATGGACGGGAAGCAACGGAAGCAGCGGCACGAATGTCCCTCTCGACAACACAATTGCTACGCTTGCAGAAGGCGCAACAGTTACGTATACCATTACCATTCAAATTCCTGCAGGATACACCGGAAACCTTACAAGCACAGCAAATGTAACCAGCTCGTCTGTTGATCCGACTCCGGCTTGTCTGCAATGTTCAGATACCGATGTTCCGGCAGTAGGTGCCGACTTAGTAGTAACAAAATCGGATGGTGCGGGCACATATACAGCAGGAACGAACGCGGTGTATTTTATTTCAATCACCAATAACGGGCCTTCGGCCGCGGTTAACGTAAATGTTCAGGATATAGTTCCGGCTGGAATTACGCCATCGACTGTCACCTGGACGGGGCCAAACGGTGCCGGATCAGGAAACATTAACGAAACGTTTGCTACTGTTACTGTAGGACAAACATTGAATTATACTGTAACGGTTCCTATACCTGCCAACTACGACCAGACTGCAAACCTTGTTAACTCTGTTGCCGTTACCAGCGATACGTCCGACCCAAATCCGGAATGTCCAGCTTGTACCGATACCGATACCCCTTTCCCATCGGCGAATCTGACGGTTTTAAAGTCGGATGCCAAAACCACCTTTATAAATGATAGTGACATTACCTATAATATTATTATCTCAAATAACGGTCCGAGTAATGCAAACGAAATTTCTGTAACCGATCTACTTCCTGCGGGCGTGACGGTAATGAA
The DNA here is from genome assembly GCA_036386895.1 of Flavobacterium sp. Taxonomy (GTDB): domain Bacteria; phylum Bacteroidota; class Bacteroidia; order Flavobacteriales; family Flavobacteriaceae; genus Flavobacterium. Next base: position 4,112 of record DASVUR010000003.1, on the reverse strand, counting down.
CTGGTTGGGCAGCAACGGCTCGAGCGGAACCGGTCCGCTTTCAGACATCATTGCGACGCTTGCCCCAGGTGAATTTGCGACTTATCAGGTTACGATCCATGTTCCTGCCAATTACGATTTGACACATCCCACTTTAGTTAACTCGGTCACCGTTGATGCAGTTACGCCCGATCCGGTGCCAGCCTGTCCGGGGTGTACGGACACTGATACGCCGGCTCCAAACTGGGTAACGGTAAACACCACTACTTATTCGCCACAGGAATTGGTTGAAGACGTACTTATTCATTCCGATTGTGCGGACGTTTCAAACTTTACATGGCAACTTGGGCCTGGAAACATTGGAGCAGGGTATTTCCACCGTAACAATTCCGATTTTCCACTTGAAGAAGGTGTTGTAATTGTATGTGGAACTGCACCGTCGGTTGCCGGACCTTGGGCGGGCGGCACGCCGTCTGATAATGCTTCAGGTGTTCCTGATGCGCCGGTCAATCAATTACAACAGGTAAGTAATGCAAACGGTCAAACCGGTACCGTTTCCGACGCAAACGGCATTACGTTTACGTTTGTTCCGTTAACGACAAATTTTAGCTTTAACTTCTTGTTCGCTTCCGCGGAATATGGTACGTACCAGTGTTTCTTTAGCGACGTGTTTGCATTTATCCTTACCGACGTTACAGCAGGAACCCCATTTACTAATATCGCAAATATCCCGGGTACCTCACCTCCAATTCCGGTATCAGTAACTACTATTCGTGATACTGCCAATAACGGTGGTTGTGGTTCAGCAAACGTAGAATTTTTTGACTTATATAATCCTGATAACCCTGGCAACGCGGCTATTAACATGAATGGGCAGACTGTTCCGATGGTAGCATCTGCTACTGTAATTCCTAACCACGTTTATACAATCAAGCTGATCATAGGCGATTATTCTGACACCGCGTTAAACTCAGCGGTTTTTATTGAGGCAGGAAGTTTTAATGTTGGACAAGCAAGTATAACCGGTTCCGGCCCATTTGCTTCGTTTCCTGATTTGACTATTGAAAATGGTGCTGCTGTATGCGATGGCTTAACAACAACTATCCAAGCAGGAGCTTCGCCGATTGCAGGAGCGACTTATCAGTGGGAGCAGAATGACGTTGTCATTCCGGGTGAAACAGGATATCAGCTTGTGGTAGATGAGCCTGCAATTTATACGGTAAACGTTTCGATCGGAAGCGGTGCGAGCGGCTGTTCGCAGACCGACAGTATCATAGTTGAATATTTACCCGCAATGCCAATCGAGACACCTTCGGATCTGTTCGAATGCGGAAATTTCAACCTGAGCGAGACTGAAGCCGAAATGCTGAATGGCCAGAATCCAACAGGATACGTCTTTATGTACCACCACACATTAAGTGACGCGCAGAATGTTTTTAATGAAATCGTAAATTACACGGATTACCCTGGTGTTGACGGAGAAACAATTTATGTCAGTATTCAGGATCTTACAAATGATTCCGGATGTATTGGCGTGCGGCAGTTTAACCTGCAGGTGACTACTTGCGGAACGCCGGTAACGCCACCAGATTTATATGTGTGTGATGATCCCTCGAACGATGGCGAAGCTACTTTTGACCTGACACCACAGATTGCCATTGCCCTCGGAACGAACGATCCGAATTTGTACCAGATCACCTTCCACCATTCGCCTGGTAACGCCACCAATGGAAATAACCCGATTGATCCAGCCGCGTTTGTCAACAACCAAAATTGTGATACTGTTTGGGTCCGGATGGAAAACATCAATGACCCGTCCGAATTTGCGATAACGCAATTCCAAGTGTGCGTACTGGAAGTTCCTGAAGCTCCAACACCTGGTGATATTACAGCGTGCGACTCTTATACGCTTCCGGCCTTACCTAGCGGGCAAACTTATGCGGATGCCAGCGGAGCATCAATACCTGTCGGAACTATAATTTCAACATCACAGGTAATTACTGTTATTGCTGAAAGCGGAACTACGCCTAACTGTACTGCGGAAGGAAGCTTCGTCCTAACTATTGTTGAAACTCCACCCGTACCGGCAGTGACGGATGTCATTGCATGCGACAACTACACACTTCCTATACTTCCTGCAGGTCATACGTACAATAGCGCTTCCGGAGGAAATCCTGCTACAGCAATTCCTTCAGGCGCGGTAATTACAACTACCCAGACCATTTGGGAACACGTGAGTTCAGGAACAACGCCTGCGTGTACGTCCGAAGCAAGTTTTACGATAACAATCAACGAGACCCCGGTCGCGCCAAATCCAGCTGATGTTTTTGAATGTGATTCGTATACGCTACCTGCGCTTCCTGCCGGGCAGAGTTACCATCAGGGAACGGCAGGCGGAACCTTACTTCCAGCGGGTACTATAATTAATACGACACAAACTATAGTTATTGTGGATGAGACCGGCACCACACCAAATTGTACTTCAGAAGGCAATTTTATCGTTACTATTACGCAAACGCCGCCCACTCCTGTAGTACAAGACGTCACGGCTTGTGATAACTATACACTTCCGTCACTTCCTGCTGGGCACACCTATAATAGTGCTCCCGGAGGTAATCCAGCAACCGTGATCCCAGTTGGAACTATAATTACGGCTACGCAGATTATTTGGGATCATGCAAGTTCTGGAACAACGCCGGATTGTACATCAGAAGCAAGTTTTACCGTAACTATCAACAATACCCCAGCAACACCTATTGTACAGGATGTTGTTGCATGCGACAGTTATGCCCTGCCTACGCTTCCTGCCGGTCAGAGCTACCATGAAGACACGGCTTCAGGAGCCATAATTCCTGTAGGTACGGCAATTACAACAACCCAGACAATCGTTGTTGTCGATGAAACCAATACAACTCCGAACTGTACTTCTGAAGCTAGCTTTACCGTAACTATCAACGATACGCCGCCAGCTCCTGTAGTACAAGATGTTACTGCGTGCGACAGCTATACGCTTCCTGCACTTCCAGCGGGCCATACCTATAACAGCGCGCCGGGCGGCAACCCAGCTACTGAAATTCCTGCAGGTTCTGTAATTACTGCTACTCAGGATATTTGGGAACACGCTGAATCAGGAACGACACCAAATTGTACATCAGAGGCCAGTTTCACCGTTACAATTAACATAACGCCCGCACCACCTGTAGTAGCAGATATTGCGGTATGCGATACTTACACCTTACCTGGACTTCCTGCCGGTCAAAGCTACCACGAGGGAACCGCCACCGGGGCCATAATTCCGGTCGGCACAATAATTTCGGCAACACAAACAATAGTTGTGGTCGATGAAACGGGTACAACTCCAAACTGTACTTCTGAAGCTAGCTTTACCGTAACGATCAATAATACACCTCCAACTCCTGTAGTAGAAGATGTTATTGCTTGTGACAGTTATACGCTTCCTGTACTTCCTGCCGGTCATACCTATAACAGTGCGCCGGGCGGCAACCCTGCTACGCAAATTCCAGCCGGCACAGTAATTACAGCTTCTCAAATAATTTGGGACTACGTAGAATCAGGAACCACACCAAATTGTACTTCTGAAGCGAGCTTTACAATTACAATTAATCAAACACCTGTTGCGCCAAACCCTGCTGATGTTTCAGTATGCGACGCCTATACGTTACCTGTACTTCCTGCAGGACAAAGCTACCACGAGGGAACTGCCAACGGAGCCTTGATCCCGGTTGGTACCGTAATTTCGACAACGCAGACCATAATTATTGTTGATGAAACCGGTACAACTCCAAACTGTACTTCTGAAGGGGACTTCGTAGTTACCATAACGCCGACACCAGCGGCTACAGAATTGGAAGATGTGACAGCATGTGATTCCTACCAGCTTCCTGTTATTGCTGTGGGTAACTATTTTGATGAACCTAACGCGGCAGGACAACAGTATTTTGCAGGAGATATTATAGACACAACCAATACGATTTATATTTTTGCCCAAAGCGGCACCACGCCAAACTGTACCTCTGAGTCGAGCTTCACGGTAACGATCCACAACACGCCTGCGACTCCTGTAGTTTCGGATGTTACGGCGTGCGACAGCTATACATTGCCTGAACTTCCAG
>DASVUR010000002.1:0-177610 GCA_036386895.1 Flavobacterium sp. | reverse complement strand
ATTTGGTAGCGTCCGTATCATCACAGTCAGCACCTAGTGTAGCTGCAGAATAGCCTTCAGGGATTTCAGCACCGTAGCAAATATCGGCAGCAGACCCTTCAGTATAACCATCACCATCTTGGTCTACCCAAAGATCGGCGTTGTTGAATTTAGTAGCATCTGTGTCATCACAGTCGGTGTTGTTAAGTGAATAGCCTTCAGGAGCAATGTTAGGATCAGCGGATGCAACCATAACCAGTTCGCCTGCGCCAAACGTATCGCCGTCAGCATCAACATAAAACGGATATTGAGAACCTGTCGTAACTTCTATTACGTTGGAATTTCCCGACACGCTGTTTTCACTAATCGCACGCACACGGTAATAGTATTGCGTTCCAGGCGTAAGCCCGTTTACCACGAACGATGTTTGGTTGCCAGTGGCAACATCCTCGTATCCGGTAACGAATGACGGAACTTCTGCGCTTGCCGTAACCACTATATTGTCTATCCGACTCGTTCCTGCAGCGCCAACCGTAGCATTTCCAACCGAGGTATTGGATGTCATTATCCATCTTACGGATACCTGTTCCTGATTATCGGCTGCCGTTGGCAATTCCAGATTTGTGACCACACCTGAAGTCCAGTCGTTGCCTGTTGTAACGGCGCCACCGGCTACGTCGGCCCATGTTCCGGAACCTATACGATACTGGACTTTAAAATCGCGCGGTCCGGTATTGGATGAGCGCTGTAGCGAACTCACAGTAACATGGCTGAAACCAAGTGTATTGAGGGTGATTTGCCAAAACTTCGTTCCGCTTCCGAGGTTCCAGTTAGCTGACGAGGCTGACTCGGTCGAAGCGCCAGCAGAGCTTGAGATGGTGCCCGCATTTGTAGAGAGCGTAGCCCCGCTGTTATTAGCCGAGGCCGTTTCCGGGGTAAGAATTAATTCAGATGTTGGGAATGTCCATTGAGCAAGTGACTCACCTGCCGTGGCCGTCCCGAAAGTTGACGATGTGCTGACATCCAGGCGGTAGCCTATCGCACCAGGAACTGCATTCCAGTTTGCAGTAAAACCAGTCGTGGTTACTGCCGTTGCCGTTGTAGCGACCGGCGCAGAAATATCCAATGTTTTAAAGTCGGACGCCATTCCATAGTAGGTTGTGGCGCCGTCAGTAACGTAGGCCCTGAAGTAATAGGTCGTGTTAGGTGCAAGTGACGAAAGCGCCACAAAATAACTTCCAGAAACCGCCCCCAAACCTGCAATTGCCATAGTGGTTGCAAAGCTACTGTCCGTAGCGTATTGGAAACCATAGGTGGAAACCGAACCGCAGTTCTCTACAAAATTCCCCGTTACGGTTGCCGAAGTAGATGTTATCGCGCTTGCGGAACCCGTAGTAGCACTCGCGGGTGTATTGATTCCTGACGCAGTCACGTCCACAGTGAATGTGTTGACGCCGCCACCGCTCACCGGTATGCCGTCGTTATACGGCTGAGCCTGAACTGGTATAAAACGTACATAAACCTGTTGGCTTAAACTGCCCGAAGCAGGCGTTAGTACCAACGAGGTGGTATACGGGCCTGCGGCGGATGTCGAGAACGTGAACCCACTACTTGGCCCGACAGCAACGTTGGTACTGTTAAGATTAAACCCTTCAAGCAAGAAATCGTCGGTAGAAGTGCTTCCGAGGCAAGTGGCTGCGAATGTAAGATCTGTTGCGTCAAAATACGGAGTCACCGCCACGCCTGTACCGGAAACGCTTACATTCTTCGTAGTTGCGCCAGTGGCGGCCACGGAAATCGATCCAGACAGCGGTTCTGACGATTGTGGCGTAAATTTAACATACACCGGAACAGAAGATAGCGATCCTGTGTTGGAGATCGTGTAACTGGCGGAATACGCAACCCCGTCAGGACTTACTACAAAGCTTGCCGAGTTTGAGGAAATCGTCACGTTTGACGAAAGATTAGTGCCGGATACATTGAAAATTGCGTGCGATGAAGATGCTCCCACGTTGACCGGGCCAAAATTGGGAAGGCTGCTTACATTCGTGGTGAGCGTTGGTGTTGCGGTTGCCGTGATCGTGACATCATCGATATAAACTGTTGAAGCGGTCCTGTAGAACTGTACCAGTATGTTATTGCTTGTTGAGTTGATCGTCGCCGTCTTAAGTACCGGTGTTCCCGATGTCAAACCGAAAGGCGAACCGGAAGCCGGAGTCCATGTGGTTCCGCCATCTGTAGAATAGTTCACCTGCACCGATCCCGTTGCAGTACTTGACGAACCGTAGAACGTTACGGTTGAAACACCGCCTGTAGCAATGTTTGGTGAGGTTATCTGTGCGCCAGTCTGGCTGCGGAGCTGCACCGAATAATTTCCGGTTACTTTTCCTGTAGTGGCGCGGGTGACGCCATTTGCCTGTCCCGTCCATACCCCCGACCCCAGCGTGTAAGAGGTGGCCGCCACATAGCTGCCGGGTGGCAGTCCCGTCTCAAAACTTTCCGAAAGCTGCACCTGCGACGTTGCGTCTAAACCCGCCATCGCAATGCACCAAAAGAATACCATCACAGCACTCTTAAGTAGCTGGTGCGTAGATTTTTGTGTAATTGTTTTCATGTAAATATGTTATTGTTTGCACCAAAATTATCATAGATTTTCCGTGCAGAAGGATATGTTATGTTACGATTTTGTTAAACAATAATAACGGTGCATTTGGTCGGATTAAATTGATTTTGAACGATATATAGCAGCTATTTCAGAAATAAATCTGACAATTCGGAAGCGCCTTTTGTATGCGCTCGCGCTCTTCTTGTTTAATTGGATTTCCATTCAGCACAAGTGTGCGAAGTTGTGTTAAATTTCCCAGGCTTAGAGGAAGCTCCCGAAGCATATTGTTTGAAAGTGACAGCAACACTAATTTTTCCAGGTTTCCGATTCCCTCCGGCAATGATTCTAATTGGTTCCCGTCAAGGATTAAAGTTTCCAATTTCTTCAGCATACCGATTTGCGCCGGGAACTGTACCAGCGCATTGTATTCTATCCGAAGCTCTTCAAGAGATTCCGGAAACTTTTCATCGAGGCCGATCTCGTGTAATTGGTTATACCCCAAATGCAGCACCTTCAGACGTTTTAGCTTGTATAACCCTGGCGGAAGCGAACTCAACTGATTGAAATCGGCTGCCAACACTTCAAGGTTCCTGCATTTCGCAAGGCTTGGCATCGAGGTAATTGCATTCAATGACAGATAAAGATGCCGAAGACTCTTCAGCGTGCCAATCCGGGCCGGAACAGCAGCCAACCTGTTATATGACAGGTCCAGGGTAATGAGCCCTTGCAACGAAGCTATTCTTGCCGGCACATATTTTATCGCATTCATCTTTAGGTTCAGTTCCTCGATCTTCTTTAAACTAAACAGCACTTCGTCATACGTTTCTAAATTGTTACGCATCAGGTTTAGGAATCTCAGCTCAGCAAGGTCTTTTATTTCGGCTGGAACCGTAAACAACTGCTGATCGCGCAGATTCAGTTGCGTGGCATTCTTTGCTGACAACGCTGCTTCAATTTTAAAATAGAGCGGTTCTGCTATCGGGTTTGCGATCTGCCCACTTGCGAACATGGGGAAGAACAATACTAATGGAAGGATTTTTATCATTGGCTTAAAAATAAAAGGATCGGCATAAGCCGACCCTTTGTAAATAGGTTCGTTCATTATTTTGTTTTCAGGACTTTGTAGGTACCAATCCGCTCGCCTACTTTCAATCGGATTATAAGCATTTGCCTATCGGACAGCTTAGTAAGGTCTAAGTCAATTTTTTGAACCAGCCCACTTGTCTCCAAATCTGAGAGTTGTGTGACGCATCGGCCCAACACATCAAATACTTCAACAGTAATCTTTTGTCCCGAAGTTTCATTAAGTTCCAGGGTAACAAGTCCGCTTGATGGATTAGGGTAAACTTTCACACCAAAGACACCTTGTTCGGGATTCACCCCTAGCGTCTCTTCAACAACAATGTATCCGCTCTTAACAACTTCTGTACTAACTCCAGCGGCATTTGATGTAACAAGCGATACATTGTAGGATCCGGCAGTCGGGTACGTCACAGTTGGGGATTCCAAAGTAGATGTAGTCGGGTTTCCTCCTTCAAATGTCCAAAGCCACGATGATGGATTTCCCGTACTTAAATCTGCAAATGTAACGGCAGTTCCTTCTTCAACAAGCGTGGCATTGGCAGCAAAGTCAGCGACAGGCGCTTGTACTCCGATATTCTCAGCCAGCGAAAAAACCACAACGGCAGATGCATCGAAAACTACGTTGTTGAACGCGGCGTCGAGTTGAGGCGCGTTGTTTCCACTGGGGTGCTGCACCGAGAAAAAGCCAAATTTAAAATCGGGTGTAAAAGTTAGTCCTGTCGGTTCCGATCCTGCAGGCATCGAAGCAAAGAGCTTGATGTTTGGGTTGCTTTGCGTATGATCGGGACGGATAACCCAGATATAATTGTTTCCGCCATCCTGCAACATCCAAAGATTCCCTCTGTTGTCGAATGTCAGGTTGTCGTTTCCGTCACCCCAAGCTTCCGATACAATTCCGTTTGAGGTCTCAATAGGATAGGACATTCCGCCTGCGAAAGTTTCAAAGTCTGATACTGTCATCCCGTTGTCACGGAATCTGTAAATGCGGTCTTTACCTTTTGAAGTAAAATAGATCATGCCGTCAAGCGGACTGATTTCGCAATCTTCGACCCCGTTAAAATTGGTTCCGCCAAGAGCCGCAGCTACCGTACGAATGTTGTTGCAGTCGGCCACTGTTGTGTTCGGAACCTGGATCCATGTTGCCGTAGTCGATCCCGGCTCATCGTTCGAAAGTGGTAAATCTAATTTCAGGACATAAACGCTACCCGTACTTAAGTTTCCTGCAGCATCAGCAACAAATTTGTATACACAATGCGTTCCGCCGTCCTCACCATAATACGCGGTGATATTATCAGAAGCGACCACAACGTTTTCATGGTTCATTCGTCCCATTGCCCAAAGTTTCTCCTGTTTGCCGTTTCCGTATTCCTTTACAAGTGAAGTCGCAGGATCGACCTCTACCAACCATCCTACGTCGTGGTAACCATCGCCATTCGCGTCACCTGCATCGGTAGCTTCTTCTGCAGTTATGACAGTTCCCCATGGCGTTGTACCGCCTGAGCAATTCCTGTTTGTAGTTACAAGATCGGAGTTGTAGAAATCGACCGGTCGGGTTGCATCTGTAATCCATAGTTTTTGATCCGTATCGAAATGAATATCCATTATCGTTACTCCGCCAGGATTATTTTCATGATTAACAGCTACGCGGCCCAGGACGCTGCTGCCGCCCGTTCCAACATAAGCGGTATAATCATGGTTTCCCGGAACTGTTCCCGTGGTTTCAGTGTAATTGCTGCCTTGTTTTAACATCAGCTGAAACCGGTGTTCTTGTGGAATGATCATTTGCGGCGTTTGTCCCGTAGGCATTATCGAGGTGAAACAGCCAATGTGTGGTTCATCGCACTCAACAATAAATTCGCTGGCAGGCGTATTTTTCACATAGAGGTCGAAACCTAAATCAGAACTTTGTCCGTCGCGGTTGTGTACTTCAACAGCAATTCTGTTAACTCCGTTCTGGAATGCCGATTTCGGGACCTGATGTACCCAATACCGTTTTTCATTGGCGCCATCGATAGTTGTTGCTGAAAACGTGGTGGAATTGGTTGTTCCTTCGGGCATGTTGTCGCGGAACACTTCTACCCCGTTTATATAGACTATTGCACCATCGTCGCGACGTAAACCGAACTCTGCCATGTCAGTCATATCCGAAATATTTACCACAATGTCTTTGTAGAAATAGGTCGTAATGAACTTGTTATTGGCATCAAGACCAAATGAGACTACAGTATTTGCCGGGTCGCCATATCCAAGAGGTGCAGTTCCTATGGACCAGTCGGCGTTCAATGCCGCTGGTTCTTTCCATGGCTGCGCATCAAGACTGGTTCCGGTGTCGAGGAAGTGCCACTGCGAATCTTTGGCTAACGGATAAGCTGTGGGGAGTAGCGACGCAGGCACGAATTCCAATTTCAGGTCGAAGCCCAAATCAGAACTGTTTGCTGTTGCCTGATGCAATTCCACTGCAATCACATTTTCGCCGTTCTGAAGCATAACCGGTGATTCAAAGGGCATGTAAGCAGTTTCGTCAGCACCTCCAACGGTATTCGTCGCGAGCGTGTTGTACGCGATTGTGCCTGTAGGCATGTTTGAACGGAATGCCTCTACTCCATTTACATAGACTACTACACCATCGTCTTTAAGGATGTTGAAGTTTAAAGTACCCGACTGCGCGTTTGCTACAGTGACGGAGCGCCGGAAATAATACGTGATGTGCTTGTTTTCGGAATCACTTCCATAGCTCAAAGTTGTCTCCTCGACCCCATCACCATACCCCAAAACCCCGGCTCCGCTTGCCCATGAAGCATCGTCATACGCATTGTTCTTCCAGGAAGTTCCCAAGTCTGTCCCACCGTCGTTGTATTTCCACAGGCTGCCCTGCGAGATAATTTCCTGAGCAATACCGCTGGCACCGCATAAAAGGAGCGCTAGAAAAAATAATTTTCTTTTCATTTTAGTTGTGTTAAATGATTTATTTATTTCACAAAACTAGGGTGCCAAGGTTTCGGGATGATGAACCACCTTTTACGTTTGCCTTACCAAATCGTAAGGTTCTTTAAAACAATTTTACGCCATTGAGCCGAATAAGAACGTATCGTAAAGTCAGTGTTAATGGGAGTTCACCGAAACTTCAACACATTTTTAAGACGTGCAACAACTGCTTGTTTCAGTGCGGGTTAGTGTTTGATCGTGGTGGCACATCGGAAAGCGACTTGATAAATGCGATCAAATCATCCTTTTCCTGCTGCGACAGGTTAAGCGGATCGGGTGACAATGTTTGATTAACCACATTTAGTCCCATTCCTTCACCTCCGCCTTCGTTGTAGAAATCCATTACCTGCTCCAGTGTCGCATAGGCACCGTTATGGAAATAAGGCGCTGTATGTTCGGCGTTTCGGATAGTTGTGGTTTTGAACGATTTTTCGAATATCCACGCATTTTCACTTGCAATACGGTTTGCGAGCCTACCCTGATCAGCGTCAAGTCTTGGATGAACAGCATTAGGATCATCAACCACTCCCAGTATTTCGCTCTCGCTGTCTATATATAAAGGAGGAACAAGTCCTGAGAACGTTGGCGCAAAATGGCATGTAGCACAATTGGCTTTGCCGGCGAACAAATTAAAGCCATCTTTTACCTGTTGGCTTACGTGGTTAAGTTCACCGCGAACGTACCTGTCAAACGGGCTGTTGAAGGAGCGTAACGACAATACATACGAAGAAAGGGCTTTGGTGAAATGCGCTCTGGTAATCTTCGAACTTTTAAAAATTTTACGAAAGCGTTTATCGTACTCTGGATTTTCAGAAAGTTTTTTCAGTAAATCTTTATAAACTGTAGCAAATTCGTCGGCGCTGAAAATTACGTGTTCGACCTGTTGCTCCAGCGTAAAAGCACGCAGGTCATAAAAATAGCGGTCGGCATAAACTGCATTTATCAGTGTCGGGGCGTTTCGCAAAACCGTTTTGCCCTGAACATTGCCGACCGACTTGATGCTCGCATCTGCAAACGCTTTATCGGGATGATGACACGTTATGCAGCTCATGTTATTGTCGCTGCTTAAGATCGGATCCTTAAATAACAGTTTTCCAAGCTGCCGAAGTTGTTCACTGTCTTCTTCCTTCGTTAACTCGGTAAAAAAATAGGGGTTTATAAAATCCTCAGCAAAAATCGATACGCTTTGCGGATTCCATGCTAAACTGGAGGCGATCGCCTGGCTGTTGCCTGCCAGCCGGATTGTACCTAACAATTTGTATAGGGGATCGATGTTTTCTTTGAGGAATTGCAAGCGGTCGAAATGTTCAAAGCTATCTGCATCCAGCCGTTGTATCGCGTTATTTAAAAGTTTGTTTATTTCTTCAGATTTTTTCAAATTGCTTGTGTGAGCAAGTAGCTCCCCTATTGCGCCTAACGATACAGATGCTTCAGCCAGCGCATTTTGGGAGCCGGGCGTATCGAAGCCTGTGACACCTAAGGTAAATATCCGCACGAGCTGCATTCTAATTGCCATTATATTATGGTCTTCGGAAGGACGGTTTTTCCTCAAACTCAAAAACAGAATTTCGTACGCAGTCTTCAATTTACTGGCCAATGATGAAATTTTTACCCTTTCCGAAGCCGCTTCATCTGAAAAGATCAACTCATCGAGCACCTGCAGGCCTTCAGGCGGTTCAACTGAAGCTGATGTGCCTCGAACAACGTGCAAAAGCGGTGCACCGTTCAGATGCTCGTTCGTATATTCAGGATAATGAAATGCGATGTAAAATTCGACTTTCTTATACCTTAATCGAGTACTGGTCAATGTACTTCGGAGAGAATCGACGGTGATACGGTTCAGCTTATAGCTTTCGGCATCGCGATCAAGAGCGTGTGCGGCATCATTAAAGTCGGACAGAAAGTTTGTAAGTAGCGATTGTCCGGAAAGATTTTTGTCGGTTGAAAAACCTGAGACCATAAGAATGCCTAGTAGGAAAGCGCAACAGGCGACACAGCAAAATATTTGAATTTTGAACATTGTATTTTTGTTCAAAATTACCTCTGGTTAAAATTCATAAGATTATGCTGCCATTAAGGAATTGCTAATTTCAAACGAAATTGGCCTTCCCGGCTTAAGATCGCACCAACAAACCTGTAAGGGTCTGATACTTTCCATTTGTCATCGCGACATGGATTTGGTCCCATCCGTTCATCGGCCGGTATAGAATCTGTGCGGTTGAAACTTTAGCCGCCATTTTGCGCGAAAATAGCATATACTCGCCTCCTTTGGGCAGAAAGCAAGCATTATTAAAAACAGCAATCTTGGGTAGCATCCTCCATCATAGTTCTTTCACAGCAAAATGATACTACTCTCTGGTAAATATAATGCCCTTCACCTGGTCAAAATTGTTCTCGGGCCAGCCGAAGCCTCTGACTTGGGTATAATCAATACGCAACGTGCTCTGCGTTAGTTTGGTAATCTTTCCGTCTATATATTCATCACAAACCCGTATCTCACTTGTCTGCGGATCAAGGATATAGTTTGAACACTGACCGTAGTCTTGCGAACTACAATCTGCCAAAGTTCTGGTGATTGCCACGTCGAGCAACATAAATGCGACACGATCGGGATTGGCAGCACAGCTGTTTATGTACGGGACTTTGCTTCCATCTGGCTTGACCACTTGGTCGAAGTACCAGGTGCCTTCGAGGTTGTTCCTGTTAATGGTGGGATTGTTGTTGTCGTTGTCGCTGCTACAGGAGACTGATAACAGAGTTAAAAAAAAAGCTGTTAGGTTAAAATTTTACTTATCATCATTGTTTTGACATCGTCATATTTCTATTTATTTAATGTGTTGAGGTTTTTAATAAGATCGCTGTAAGAATATGTAAAGTCATCGGCATCGAGAGTTTCTAAGTAATACAGATTTTGGTTAAAATCGAACTCAATTGGAGCAAAATACATATCGGCAATATAACTGGCCATCTCTTGAGTGACTTTATACGATCGTAAAAATATGGCCTCATCGCCGGGATATGGCTCTACGTTATAACAAAGTCCACTAGATTCGGACTCCTCATTGATAATACGATATTTCAAATCTTCTGTCTCCTTGCTATAGACGTTAATAACCCTGATGAACTTTTTGTTTTGATCATAGTCTTTCCTTTTCAATAATTTCATCTCTTCGTTTAGTCGATTTAAGGTTTGAGGTATGTCTTCTTCATTTTTTGCCACAAAATTATGTCTTTTTGGGTCGACAAACCAGCTACGGGAGTTTAAATCATCGATTAACTTAAATAACCCGTATTCGTGGTACCAGCAAAGTTTGTACGTCTCCCGTAAATTAAATGCAGGTCGGCCGTCAACCGGCACTACTGCATTGTAAAGGTCTGACTTTACTGCGCCTGGCCTGATTTCCAAACTACGAAGTTCGAGACAATCCTGTATTGAAAAAAAATAGGCAGCGTCACTGAAATAGAACTTTTCATTTTTTTTATAAAAATCTTCATATACGGATGGACAAACGTCTCTTAGTATCTGTAACTGTCCATCAGTAAAATGATCTTCGATATTAACTACAAATCCTTCAGGCCCCGGTACCCAATAGAAGTGGTTCTTGATGGAATCGAGTTCGTCCTTGTTAAAAAGTATCTTAATATAGCTCTCTAACGTAGGATTATGGATGATTAAAGTATACGCCATTACGCTTTTGTAGGTCCAGATTGATCAAATGGGTCCATCGTGGTCGCACGAAGCCATCCCTCATTAAAAATAGGAAGCGGTAAAAATTTGATTCTTTTAATAATCAAGTCGAAAAACTTACCGCTTTTTTGCTGCCAGCCGCCGTTTGAAAGTCCTGATGCTTCAGAACTCCTGCAGACGTGTTAGAAAGCCTTTCTACAAGATAAGTACCGGGCAATCGTTGGATCTCTACCAACGGATAGGTTACTGCGTCTGAAGAGGAGTAAAATGACGATGTAGTTCCTAAATTACTTCCACCTGCCGGAGGTACCAACTCTTTGTAGGTGATATCGTCAACAATGTTTCCTGCAGACGAAGTCACTTTACTCAATAGCACATCCCTACTTACATCCTGGAGAAAGCTACAATAAAACAATTTATTGCTATGGTTGCGTATTATTAATTCACTGTTGTAACTTCTGTTCCTGAATGTTGCAGCGAACGCCACAGGCAATTCCGGCGAGTCGTCATTTACTATTGGCGATTCATAACCCTGTACGAAAGCAGTTCCGTAGCCAATGTTATTGATATAGACGGTTACCTTCCATTGAGTGTCATGATCAAGTTTTACATCTAAAAAGTTACTATAAGAAAGAAAAATTTGCCGCCACAGGTTACTGTACGATAGGGCGTTGCGAATTTTTGGGGCAAACCTAGAAAAATCTTGTGATAGATTAATGCGTTTTCCGCAACAAACAAAATTTTATTTTTCTGTTACGGGAAAACCGTAAATTTTTAAAATTTTTAAAGCGGCATTGAGGTTGAGTCAGCCAGCCGTGAAATTACGCTGACCCTATGTTCGTACTGCACGACGTAAAAAAAGATTCCTTTAATCAAGTACGGATATTTTCAGCCTGTTTTTTTGTTAGCTGTTGCATTTAATCTGCGACTTTATTACGATTTATGACTGCAACCTGATCATAATTGATAAATTCAAGTAATCATTAAAATAGAAAGTCGGCTTTTACGTTAATGCTGCGCCTCCGTCCTGCGGTTTGAATCCATGACAATGAGACAAGTGGAGGATTTTTTGAAACGCGAAGCAAATGAGTGATAACAAATATATTTTTTGCCTTGAAGTGGTACCCGATGTAGAAACTGAAACGCCAACGGATGTGCTTGACAACCTCGAACAACTTGCTTTCGAGCATGAGATCGATAGCATCTATAAGACCTGCGATAGCGTTGAAGGGCTTCAGGAGAGCCTAAACGCGCTGCTCTATGAGGATCATAACTTTAAACACTATGAGATCATCTACCTTGTAATGGAAGGCGATAGCAACAATGTTCGTATCAACGACTATTTCTACAGCCTTGAGGAGATTGCGGAGATTTTTGAAGGTCGGATGAAGGCGAAAATTATACACTTTTCAAACGCAAAGATGCTCGACCTCAGCCAGGAGGAAGCGCAGTACTTTCTTGATGTTACCGGTGCTCGGGCTATTTCCGGTTATGGTTCCGCTTTAGAGACAGTCTCAAGCGGTAAGCTCGATAAGGCTTTCTTCAGTTTGTGCCAGGACAATTATGATGTAGTGGAAATCGTCGAAACACTGCATGAAAGACATTACGGCCTGTGTAAGATGCTGGATTTTAGGCTCTATTATTAAATTTGAAGCTGCTCTACATTTTCTACGTAAACATATCGGCTTCGGGATCGCTTCAATGCTGCCGAAGTCATTACTGCACTTAACATAAACCTCGCCTGAACAGCATAATGTTGTTCTTCACATCCTTTCGGGTAGTGGTTTCGACTCCATACAACGTGCGGCTATTTTCGCAGCTGCATCGGGCCGCGCGCTTAAAGTAACGATGCCTTATACGTCTTTCTACCTGCTCGCATTCCGCGGCGGGATGAGTCGCCCGCATTCGAAGTCGGGAAATCTGAAAAACAGAAAAAAAGCAATCTGTGTGTAAAACATTTAAAATGAACGAAATATATCTTATATTCGATTCAGGAATTCGTATTTCCCACACCGAGCAAAAACTAAACACCTTACCGAATGAAATTTTATCTAAAACTCTGCCTCCTGCTATTGTCGTTTTGGGGCCACTCGCAAACCAACGGCAGCCAAAAACAATTCAGCCAGATACCAACGGCTTATCAATTGCATCCTGAATTAGGAAAGACAACCCGGACCGCTACCCCAGATGAGGTGGATTATGAACTTATACATAAACGGACGGAATACTCCAGAACGTTTCTCAACACCAACAAAACAAAAACTACGGTCCAAACGTCGATGCCTTTGCACTATCAAGGTGCCGACGGTTTCTGGCATACTATAGATTACAAATTAGCTCAAAAGGATAACAAGATCATATACCCGAAACAAAATCCTTTTTTTGAGCTCGATGCGCAACAGACCTCTATAACTGTTGCAAACCAGCGTATCCAAATTGGATCTCAAAGCAATTTTATTTTTGTCGCAGAAAATAATGCTGTTGTTAAGAAAGTCAGCACTACAGCCCAACCTGCAAATTTCCAAAACGACAATGAAGTCGAGTTCAAGAACATATCACCCGGTTTAGATAAGAGCCTGAGTTTGTTCGATCACGCAGCAAAGTACAGCTACTTGATTAACAGTGCCGGCTTTCTGCCGGAGTCTTTCAAATATCTGCTGGTTGAAGAAGTGATAACCTTACCAAAAGGGTTTTCTATTCAACAAGAGGCACTAAACAATAACACCACCAACCGCTTGCTAATTACCAACCAAAAAGGTGAAGAAGTACTCGTTTTTCAACAACCTGTAATTACCGACAACAAAGTTCTCGCCCGTAATCTCCGACCGGAACCTTCCGAAGGCCAGTATACCCTGATCAAGCTTGGTGAAAGCAGTTACAAAATCCAGATCCGTATAGATGGTACCTGGTTACAGTCAAGTGAGCGGGTTTACCCTGTTACTATCGACCCGGTTGTTACTATTACCAGTAATAACGTTGTCAATTCATGTTTTTCTCCTAGTTATCAGCAGGCTTCACTCCAGGTTGCTGTTCCGGCGGGCGAGACCGTATTAACCTCAAATATTAGCTACGATTTTGTAGCTGTCACGGGATCTAACGCGTGGATGGCCGATCAAAGAAGTTTCGTTTCAGGACCAAATGGGCAATCGCCAGTAATGAACGGCGTAGGCGCCACTGCAGGCGTTTACACGTATAACATTGCCATGAGCCCGATTGGAAACACTGTATCAACAGGAGAAATTAACTTTGTGTTTAATTTTGCCAGAACCTATGGAGGAAGCGGATGCAACGCGACCTATAATTTTGTGAACCGACGCGAAGTGGCTGTTACTTACGGAACAATCGAATTTGGCGACGGACCTTTGGTGATAAACGAATACTCTGCTTCGAACCGGAATTTCAATGATAGCTTTGACAGAAACGAAGACTGGATCGAGTTATACAACTCAAGCCCGGACTCCTATTTTAATTTGGCCGGTTACTATCTGAGCAATAACGTGAATGACCCTACGAAATGGCAAATTCAGGACGGCGTTTTACCTCCCAACAGCCGCGTCTTGGTTTTCTGCTCCAACCGCGACATTTCCTCGGGAACCGTTTTACACGCCAGTTTTGATCTCACCCAAACGGATGGGGATGAAATCGTCATCGCCGATCCGGATGGAAACATCATAGAGTCAGTCGAAATGTTTGTCACACAAACCAATCATTCGTACGGTCGAACCACAGACGCCTCCGCAACATGGAGTGTTTTCAGTACGCCCACACCGGGCCAGGCAAATACCGGCGGTTTTTCCAATTATGCCTCAAAACCTACCTTTAGTGTTGCACCCGGCAAATATCCCAGCCCAATAACGGTAGCGCTCTCTTCTGAAGGTCCGAATGAACAAATCCGCTATACCACAAATGGCTCTACTCCCAACTTAACTTCTACACTCTATACAGGACCCATTCCAATTTCGCAATCAACAGTCGTCAGGGCGCGGGCTTTCAGCACTCCGTCTGATATATTGCCGGGCTTCATTGAGACAAATACATATTTCATCAACGAAAATTCATCGTTGCCGGTTATTTCACTTTCCGGCGGCGCTGATCTGCAGACCTTATTCAACGGTACGCAGATTGAACCTATAGGGTATCTGGAGTACTTTGAGAGCGACGGTACTTTTGTCGACGAAAACATGGGCGACTTCGACAAACACGGCAACGATTCATGGGCGTATGCACAGCGCGGCGTCGACTTTGTTTCGCGAGACGATCACGGTTACAAACGACGCCTGGAGCATCAGTTTTTTAATACTACCGACCGTACCAACTTTAGAAGGTTAATATTGAAAGCCGCCGGAAGCGATAATTATCCGCATCAAACCGGGGGCGCGCATATGCGTGATGTATTTGTACAGAAACTCTCGGAATTGTCAGACCTGGAATTAGATGAAAGACGATCAACTTTTGTTTCGCTGTTTGTTAACGGCCAATACTGGGGTGTTTATGACATGCGCGAAAAGGTAGACGACAATCAGTACACCGATCATTATTACGGACAAGATTATATCTACAGAGATAGCGATGATTATATCCAATATATAAAAACGTGGGGGTCGACTGAAGCTGAATTTGGAAATCAACCGGCGATCGATGCCTGGCAAGGTTTAGTTGACTATATTCAGGATAACGACATGGCACTCACCGAACACTACAATTATGTAGACAGCCAGCTTAACATCGACAGCCTGATCGACTATTTCGTTATCAATTCATATATGGTAAACAGGGACTGGCTGAATTGGAACACTTCATGGTGGCGTGGTACAAATCCGGCCGGCGGCGCATTAAAATGGCGTTATTCGCTCTGGGATACAGATGGTGTACTTGGTCATTATGTAAATTATACGGGCATTCCTGACCAGTCGGCAGAAGCCGATCCGTGCCAGGCAGAAGATCTGCCGGTTGGAGTCGGGCACACCCAGTCGATCAAAAAGCTAATCGAGGAAAATCCGATAGTGCGCCAAAGATATATCACGCGATATGCCGATTTGCTGAATACGCATTTTTCGTGTGAACAGGTCACGCAGGTTTTTGACAGCATCGTAAACGTCATAGCACCGGAAATGTCACGTCAAATCGCCCGATGGGGAGGCAGCCTTTCAACCTGGCAAGCCAATGTTCAAACA
This sequence comes from Flavobacterium sp., assembly GCA_036386895.1. GTDB lineage: Bacteria > Bacteroidota > Bacteroidia > Flavobacteriales > Flavobacteriaceae > Flavobacterium. Next base: position 162,096 of record DASVUR010000002.1, on the reverse strand, counting down.
GCGAGAAACTTTTTACTGACACGATGTTCCCAAACCATAAGCACCGGACTTGTGAGCTGTTATAACGTAACCGGGCCGTTTGCAACTACTTTTCAGGTTGAACCAGCCAATGCGGGTCAGATAAAAATGAATTCGGAGTGGCTTGCGAGTTACCCTTTTACAGCGGAAGTTTTTGGTAATATCGAGACAATATTGAAAGCGGAACCACTTCCCGGCTATGAATTTAGTCATTGGGTTGTGGACGGTGCCGTGATTTCGCCCGATGCTGAAAGTCCGGATATCATTCTTCAGATTTCGCAGGCCACATCCGTCACGGCACATTATACCGAAATCGTAAACAGTGAAGATGTTATCTACTATTGGCATTTTAATACTTTGACCTCTCCGCCGGATGTGGTGACCATTCCTGCCGACTATCAGCTGATTATAGATGCAGAACCGTTGATGACCTATACCGGCACCGGACCGAGAGATATCGACTCGGCCAACACCGGCTCGGCAATTAATTTACATCAGGATCAAACAGCGGGCAATTGTGCCAGGGTACGGAATCCGTCAGATGGTAGAACGCTGGTTTTCGACCTGCCAACATCGGGATACAAAGACATTAAGTTCGCGTATGCTGTAGAGCGTACCAATAACGGTCAGCTAACGAACCATGTTTCGTATAGCGTCGACGGCATTAATTTTATACAAACCGGAATGAGTCAGACTGCATTTGAAGTTGTTGTAGGTTATAGTTTGGTAGACGTTGATTTCAGTTCGCTGACTGCGGTCGATAACAATCCTGATTTTAAAGTCCGGATTGTTTTTGAGGGCAACACGGCAGGCGATAGCGGCAACAACAGATATGACAATGTTACACTGAAAGGAACGGAATATACTTTGGCTTCGCCGTCCGAGAATATCACTACGTACCAGGTATTTCCGAATCCGTTCAAAAACAACATTCAGATTCTTAGCAGTGACCAAATGACCGAAGTGTCAATCTTCGATATGGTCGGAAAAAACGTTTGGCAGAAAATGAATGTCAACACCAACTCTGAGGAAATTAATCTCGACGCTTTAAGCGCGGGTATGTACTTGCTGAAAATCAGAACATCAAAAGGACTGATCACTCACAAACTGGTTAAGCAATAGACTGAATGTAAGATACTGTTTACCTCTTAAAATAAGGAGACGGACAAACCTGAAGTTCAGGTTTGTCCGTCTTTTATTAGATTCGGATCACTATCAATGTTGGCGAATTTGATTTCGACACCTACTTAATCGCAACGTAACGCGATACGCCATTAAAATCTCTTATGAAGAAAATACTCCGGGTACTCCTGATTCTTACCTCGATTTACGTATTGGTATGCCTGCTGCTGTTTGCCTTTCAGGAAAAGCTGATTTTCTTTCCGGAGAAATTGGAAAAAGACTACACGTTCGAGTTTGGCCGGCCATATAAGATCGTTCCTGTCCAGACTCAAGACGATGTTATACTTAACGGAATATTATTTCCCGCTAAAAAGAATGCCAAGGGCTTGATCTTTTACCTGCATGGCAATGCGGGATCACTCAGAACCTGGGGAAACGTAGCCGAGGCGTACAATTATTTCGGCTATGACGTTTACATACTCGATTATCGAGGCTACGGAAAAAGTGGCGGAACAATCGAAAGCCAGACGCAACTCTTCTCTGATGTTCAGGCCGCATATGATAAAATGAAATTGTCTTACGACGAGAAAAAAATTGTCGTTCTCGGATATTCGATCGGCACCGGGCCTGCGGCACACCTGGCGGCGGGCAACAATCCTAAAAAATTGATTCTTCAAGCGCCGTATTACAGTTTAACCTGTCTGATGAAAGATCGGTTTCCTGTTGTTCCGACGTCGATTTTGAGATACAAATTAGAAACAGACAAATTTCTAAAACATTGCAAGATGCCGGTTGTCCTCTTTCACGGTAATAATGACAAAGTGATACCACACACCTCATCACTTAAACTTGCACAGCACTTTAAGACGTCCGATTCATTGATCATCCTCACGGGCCAAGGCCATAACGGCATGAGCGAAAACTACCAGTATCTTGAAGCGATATCACGTATCCTGGAGTAACCTGCCGCCCAACGGGACATTTTAATTTGTCCCGTTATTCTGCAGTGGTCCCAAATGTTCAAATTCCTTTATCTGACGTAGAACGTTGCTCCAATGATCATCTCCCCGATTCCGCCAATTTCCTGCCAATCGGCCTGGTTGTGAACCGTAAGGATGTATTCTTCCTTGCTTAGCATCCCGGATGTGTTTTCGGCTATGACTTTAAAATGATGGTAAACAGTGTTGCCTTCATCATCGACTATTGATAGCGTTCCAGTTTGCAGTTCGGTTATTTCCAATGGAACATAAATATCTTCATCATTGGTTTGCACCTCATAAATTTTCACCCAATTGCCTTGGCCATTCATTTTATACAGATGATACTTGCCTTTGTAACAGGTTTTTTGCCAATGCAACACAACGGTCGACAATTCGTCGCTGGCGTTTACAGGTTCAGAATAATAATCCACTTTAGGAGATATCGGACTGTAACTCTCAACGATGTTTGTAAGTATCAGCTTTGACGCTTCCGACGGACTATACTCCACTATATTCGCCGCCTCTTTATCGTTATACCGGATTCTCCTCGACACACTAAGCCTGTAACATAGCGGGTCACCAAACGGAATTTCTGGTAAGTCCGAGAAGTCATCTTCAAATATCCATCTGCTTTCGCCGATCATATTCTCCGCCTCCAGATCCAGCACCTTCACCAACTTCATCGTCCGTATAGAAAGTGCGTCCGCCGGAATATCAGACCGATAAATAGAAACTTTCGCAATATGCTGCGCCGTGGGGTATGAGTTGATCTGCAACTGAATGGACGGTACCACGCCCAAGACCCGGTTTTCCAATACAGGAATAACCTTTATAATTTCAGGGGCTACCGGCGGTGCCGTATTTACCAGACTTATCGGACCCAGGATTTGGCTGTAGTCGCTTGTTTTTAATTGATTGTTAATCTCTCTGACTGCATAGAAATACTTAGCATTCGAAGCTCCGTCCAACCCGAAATCGGTAAATTGAGACTCATACGGCGCACCAGGCGGATCGATCCGCTTCATCATAGGCGCCATATCGAAATTAGGATCGTTATACTTCAGCAGGTTGCCGTTGCGGTCCCTTATAACCTGCTTTTTCGGTATTGGCTTATAGACCCCGCCATTAACATAATTGTAGAGCACCGGTATCTCCGTTAAAGGAACAAAGCAATTCAGCAAAACGTCTTTCATAAAATCCTTAAACAGCAGTACAGTGTTTTGCGGGCCTGCCGGGATAACAGGTGTGTTTAGGTGAAATTCCGGCGGTAAAGGATTTTCTAAGGTTTCAACTGCATTAGTGCCTGTTAGGTTATAGTACGTATTGTGCGCAACGATAAAGGCGTTTATTCCGTTAATGAAATGGGGACTATTCGGGAATGGCAACGTCCGGCCGTCGAACGTAGCGAACTGACCCGAGGTGTAATCGAAGCTGAGTAAATTCTGCCATCTGTCAACGTAGAAGTCTTCTTCTCCATTCATGAAGACCTCGCGCATCACTTGCTGGACGGTGTTCAAGATAGGCTCGCCCGTTACCATATCATACCCCATGACCGAATTATCGTAGATAGCCGATAAGAACTGGATGTCGCTTGCCCTGTTAAATTGGACCGAGTAAGGTTTATGGATTTGTCCGGGCAGACCGTATATTGTATTGAATGTGTACGACGCCTTGCCAAAATAATCCGGTCGCGTCGCATACCAGCCGCCTGTCGGCTTTTGCGGCTGGACAGGTTCAATGACGGGATTGGCAAACATTAATGCCGGAACCGACATTTTTGAAAAATGATCGAGTACATGGTCGTTCTGGAATTCATTCGGCAAGTCCCAGCTTCTCAAACCAAAGACAGTATATCGAACCTCATCTTCACCCTGAGGAAGCACGGTAGTTTCGTTCAGTCCAAGATTATTATCCTTGAACAGATATACTTTATAGCCCGGATAATAGTTAACCATCTGACTAATCGTGGTAACGCTGTCGGCTTCCGACATTACTCGGCCTCTATAGCTGGCTAAATCGGCGGGGTTGGAAGGAAATGTAAGGTCTTCAACAAACAATATCAGGTCGCCTGGTCCTCCGATATTCTCAGTCCGTACTACCTTAAATTCTTTTCGCGGCTCATTGAGATCGCTTAAAGTATGAAGGCGTACAAGGCCATTGTACCACTCGACCGAACTCACGTGCTCCTCAATCGGGTGGAATTGCGAGTGTTGTACCAAATGAAAGCCGGGAAAAGTGATCTTATATAATCCCCGATGCTTAGTAACTAAAGTGCCGCCTGAAGTGTCGGATTCTCCATCCTGATCCTCATCAACCTCCTCAAATATCTTTACGATCGTGGCATTCTGATAGATGCCGCGGAATTTTTGAACATGCGTCTCCGTAGTACAGTCCAGTTGTTTCTTTATGATTTCATCTTCACGGTGAACCACGGTATGATCGATCTTTACGTTGAATCCTGAAGCGCCCGGTAAACCCCAAACGGCAAGGTTCTGCATGTTTTCGACGATCATAAACAAACTGCCTGCCTGCGGAACCAGTATTTCAGTGGTCGGATCCACCACGGTATCCATGTTTAATAGAGCGCCGCTCGCATCGGCTTTAAAAACAGTAAATTTAGGAAAGGCACCCGTGTTATCAATCTCGTGAATGACATACTCAACATTGTCGCAAAACAAAATACTGCCGATATAATTACTCTCGGTTCCCACGGGGATGAACGGCGTTAGCGTTTCATCAGGTGTACTTGTGAAAGTAAATACTGAAGTTTGAATTTCGATTAACAACGGGTTGTTATCCGGACTCAGCGCTTCTATTTTCCCGGATACGCTGCCCGGGATCTGATCCCTGAAGAACACTTGTATTTTATCGGCGAAAGGTTCCTTAGCGTTAGGTATTTCAAAGTAGTTCGGGATGACGACGTCATTAATTTTCTGGTGATAGTCAATTAACTCCTGCGCATGGTTATACTCAAAAGTAAGGCGTACCAACGTCTTATCCGCTACCGGATTAGTGGTGTACATAACCTGTTCGACCGATGATGTTAAAAGTAGCGGATTCTCCTTCTGAATAAGGGTTGCGGTTATGTTGGTTGGCGGTAGAAGCTCGTTTGCCGGCGTAAGGTCGGTTTGGACGGATCGCACCACTTCACTTGATGTTGCCCTGCTGAACCAGTTAATTCCGTACGAAGAATATTGCAGGCCGCCACTTTCTTTTACCGCATGCGTATACAATGCTGATCCGGGATCAGGAATTACGATCTCAACGGTTTCATTGGTAAATTGTGCCGGTACACTGTTATCGATATTGTAAAAATCAAAGTTATACGATAGTTCAGGCTTTATCCAGACTGATTCACCGGTTTTTCTGTACTCCAATCCTGCAAAAACAGGATCGGTCGTTTCACATGCAATGAATTCGCGGTTTGTATAATAAAATGGGGCGTTGGATTGCTCATCGAAAAGTTCTTCATGATAGAGCGTATAATATTTAGTCTTTCCATCGGGCGAATATCCGTCTGACGTAAGCTGAACTCCGTTAAAATCATTTGCTTCCGGATCGGGGATTTCATCCTGATCCACTTCCGAATCGTCGTAACCATTATTGAAGAAAAGGCCTGCAACCGGAAGTTGTAAATCAATTGGAAGCGGCAGGCGCTGATCGGATAATGAAGTAGGCAGTGAGCAATACAAATGCTGTACCTGTCTGGCTCCCAATCCATCCTGTAAATTTCCAAACGAAGTGTATTCGCCCATGTAAATGTACTGGCCGTCAAACACCAAAGGATTTAAGTCGAGGGTTCCCAAACCTAGTATCCTTGCCACATGATAGTCTAAAGAGCCTAATAAAAGAATGTCCAGAAAAGGTATTTCTATTCCGGTGGTCTCGGTAGGCGGTTCAGGAATATAAGGGTCATACTCGGGATCGTCCGGGTTATAATCGGGATTCGTGAGGTTACACGCCGTGACGTCACCGCTTTCATCAAAAGGAAAAATCTCTATGGCACGCGGGTTATCTGCAGCGTTGCTCAACGAAATATACCGCTCCACCGATGTGGCGACTCTCTCGAGTTCCGGCAGACTGTCAGAATTCCAACGCGTCTGATAATTGGCGACGTTTATAAAAGCCTGATCGTTGTAGCGCAACCAGTTCTGCAAACTATCGGTTTGTGGTTCCAAACGTTGAAAAGCGGTGCTGGATTCTTTGGTCAGCGCATATTTGCCAAGAAAATTCCAACCGTTCTCTTTTTTGGTATTGGCGATAAAATTGGAATAAAACTCAAAAGAAATGCGTGTGATGTAAGAATCATTGCTGCTAAACCGAATGCTTCTGATATTTTCTGAAAGCAACGCGGTCTGGCTAAGTTCTTCTGCTCCATAGGTTCTTCTGAGTGAAGCGCCTTTGGGTGCAGTAATCTTGTTTTCGGGTACCGATAGTAATTCGGTCTTTACCCAGGTATTGCCACCCAATATTTCGAATCTAGGCGAAACGGAGAAGCTAAGTTCGGTCTTGTTTTCGATTTCCAGAACTGCGTTTCCATAGTTCTTGATAAAATCCAACGGACTGTTCGCAGGATTAATAGTAGCCCTAACCTGGTTGTACTTGATATTGTTGCGGAAATGAACATGAAACACTTTTTGATCAGCCTGATACACCCAGTTCTTTTGGCTGCTGCTTTCATTAATCTGAAGCGGAACATTGTTGAAGTCGATAGTTACCGGGTACGAGACGTATTTTGCCCTGTATACCTTCACAAAGTCGTCAGGTTTATTGAAGTTGTGCGTTGTCGAGGCATAGTTAGCTTTTGGCAGGTGTTGTGAAAGCCCTTGTCGAAGCGCCCAGCGCAGATGAATCCCTTTGGTGCTGTCTTCGCCGATTGATCCTGCTGATTGCATATACAGGTGTCCCGACTGAATGGAAGCATAATCGGAAATCTCGAAAACATTCTCGCAATTACAATTTCCGAGTTGCGACAGATATTGCAAAATATACTGAACCGCGGCCCAGGCGTCATTGTAAAGTTGCTGTAGCTCGCTTTTATCTTTATAGTCAAGATATGCGTTTATAGCCCAATATTGAAATCGCAAATCATCGGGAGCGTTTGAAGCTGAAATATCTTTTATGATTGATGCGCTACTTTCGAGAAACTTATAAAAGCAGTCTTTAAAAACGCCAAGGTTGACGTTGTAATCCGGATATTTTTCTTTTGTCTTTTCGATACATTCATTGAAAGAATGAAGCAGTACATTGTAGGCTTCACAAATTTTTTCGTCTTTGACACAAGGGTCCATTTCCGGGCAAATGCCCACTACGTCGGAATTGATTGGCGTTATAACGGGATCTGAAATGTTGATCAGTGAATATTCGACTCCTGATAAAGTGGCTCCTATATCTGCCACAGCAAATGTACACGACTTGTCATGAAGCAGTACAGTTGCCAGATCTGTTGTCCGACAACTTGAAAGTTCCAAATCAAGGGAAGCAAATGCCGGGTGTTCAACATTAGGAGACGCATCGAGAAGCCCGTTATTCAAAATGATTTCCTGTTCTGTTACCTGACACAAAATGCCATTGGCCGACTGAACGTTAACAAAATCAAATCTTTTTGTCCAAACAGGATTAAAGCTGTAATCGATCTTAGAGATAACGGCTTCCAGCCGCCCGTATGTTTCCAGATAAAAATGGGCGTTATTGTATTTCAGGTTATGAATGGAAGCTGCTGAATAAAGCCGGTGCTTTACGGTCGTAACCGTTGATCCCGACATGGTAAAATCAGTAAAGAACGTATAAAAGTTAGTAGTTTGCCCTCTAACAACATAGTTTTGGTTTCGGTAAATGAGGTTGTCTACTGAGACGATTGCCTGTGATTCCAGAATATTTAGAACTGTACTAAGGTTATTATCGAGCTGAACGATCAACCCGACGTACGAACCGGGTCCATTCATGTATGCCGATCCATATAACCCGATTTTGTTAGCTCCTTTCGCTATGCCTGTTAAACGAAACTCACAAGAGTTGAAGCCTAATTTTTTCTTCGCCAAAACTACTCCGTTTGCATCAAATTTCAATACCACAGTAGAAGCTCCGGCTGATAGTTTTCCTTCTGTAAAACCAATCACATACGTTTCGCTGCCGAGACTGATAAGCGTCTCGAAATCTTTCGAGTACGGCATCTCGTAGTCGAGCGTGGCGCTCATCCTCTTCTTCCAGATTATGCCTCCCTGGCTGCTTATCCGCAAAAGAAACAGACCCCGTTCCTGCGATGTTCCCAGTACCAGAATGTCGGTGTTGTTACTGCAACCGATAACTTTCCTGAAAACGATTCGCTCTTCAAAGGCATACGATTTTTCCCAGGCGACGCTGCCATCCTGATTTAGTTTGGTGATGACCCCATTATGCTCTGCACCCTTACCAACATTATATATAGCACCACCTACTTTGACGGAGTAGAAGTAATTGAAGGCTTCTGTTTTGGTATATCTGTTTAAAAATGCCATGTCTGAAAATTATTGGTTTAAAAAATCTATGTTCAACAACACGTGTTCGGCCGCAACCCGATAATTAATAGGTATGTTGGCGGTTGTATCCGAGTCAACATCTTCGAAAACCTTGTATCGGAACCGGATCGATACATTCGTTGTCAGGCTTTTAGTTGCATTCATTATAATGGCCTGAGAATTGTCTTTGGAGAACAACACGTGGTATGAGCCGTCGGGAACCCCATTACTATCCACAACCTGGATCGTGTCTGCCATTACCTCTTGCCTGAATTTTGGGTTATTAAAAGGCTCCGGGTTTCGTACGACCAACGCAATTACGTTGCCTGTATTGAGGTCTTTCAATGAAGTTATTTCGGTTGAAACGGCCTCATCCCAAGGTGTCAGCCCCAAAATTCCTTCAAAAACCCGATCATAAGGATGCTGATAATCATTGTTTAGCCGGTCTAATATCTGGGTTGTAAATCCTGTCATGGCCAGTTGATCAGGGAAAATATGCGTAGCATTATAGATCGTCACGTAACCTGCGTTGACTTCGTCCTGAGAAAATTCCTTTTCAAATTTGAAGATCGCATTCCGCGCAGCCTCTTCGCCCCGAATTTCTTTCTTCATATTGAAGCTAAACACCTGCTCCATGAAGTCGGCGTAGCGCGAGGTTTTGAAAACGAACCGATGCACTTCCCGTGTTTCTTCAACTGTGGCCGTGTTGCTAAATTGGCCGTTGTGATCTACGTCGAACAGGTTATTTACAATAGCGGTATATAGCTTGTTCGGTTTTAGATGCTTAGGGCTGATGGTCAAATACTTCGATGCCGGTTTTGTAATGGTAACCTGGCCTACGCAAATGTTGGCTTCGTACAGATTCAGGTATTGGCTAATAGCAAACGGAACCTGCGGATTCTCGTCGATGCTCCACACTTCCTCAGTTTGCGGGATTTGCGTGTATCCGGGAATGTAGTCCAAAGCCGGCGGGTTCACTATTGTGATATCTTCAACAGGATCCTTGATCACAATCTTTTGACGCCCGGCAATTGCGGGCAGAACATTTTTATACGGCGCCCAATCCTGGAAAAAATGAGTTGCATACGCTTTACTGAAAAACAGGTAAATCTGTGTGGTTCCGCCTTCTTGGTCATTGAAAAAGAGTGGCTTGGCGCTCAGTAAGTTTCCATCGGCGTTAGGATATGAACGCTCATAATCGATATACTGCTTTAACGATGTCAGTGAGTATTTGTCGGGGTGAGCAACTACGGTGACAGGCTTGGCAGGAGTAACGCCGGGTTGCATTATTACCGCTCGGGTTACGGCATCACGCAACGTTCCGGTGGTATCTTCGAGTATGAACCCGTTCGTATTGCTGATGTACATGCTGCCATCCTGATTTTTTAAACCATTGTTTGCCACGATGTAATAGTTGTTCGCATAATTATTGCTTTCGCTGTGATCATTTTTCAAGAGCTTGTCATCCAGTTTCAGCTTAATATCGCCATAAGTAGCTTTCTGGTTCGTGTGGAAATAACCCACAGGTCCGGCTGTTGTAAATCCGTATTTGTAGGCATACGACTTGACTTCAGTTCCGTTATCCACGTTATCCTGTAACACAAAGTGGACGTAATAATGTGTATCCGGCCTCCAGACAGGCTGAATTTTCTGGGTTATTCCAGCAATAGTTGCCATGGTGTCTTCCTGTATAGCAGCCTGGGAAGGGATATTGATATTATACTGATAATCCTCAACCGACATCCAGCAAACCTGGTGGATCATTGTAAATTGTTTCGGTTCGCATTCGCAGGTACAGTTACCTATTTCGTTCAGGTAATCGATTATCTCCTGGACTGCATTCCATGCCATTATATAACTCTGAACAATGGCGTTGTTCATGAAGTTATGGATCAGCCCCAGTTGATCGTGAAGGTGTTCGTATAATGCGTACTCCTGATCAAAGTTTTCGATGATGTGCAGTATCTGAATGTAACACTCGGGAGCATCCTTGATATCCGCTTCGGTAATAAATGCCGGATTTACGAGACAGTTCTGATAAATTTCGGTGATCTGCTGATAAATCGTACACACGCGTTCATCTTCGTCATCGCATCCGCCGCCGCTGTTATCACAGTATTCGCGTACGTCTGAGGTGTAAGGTTCAGCATTAGCTTCCCATTGTTTTAAAAGCAGCTCAGAAGCTTTTTGCGCTGCACCCGCCTTTTTGACGTATACTTCCGATCTCTCCAAATCAGGGTTTTCCAAGATGTTAGTCAGGCAGGTTTGGAGGTTCTTATCGGCATAAACCACTAGTGAAGCATCAGTGTCGTTATAACAGTTCAGCGTAATTTTGGTGGTTTGCCTGTTGAATGTAAAGTTTTCAGCTCCATTCGATTCACCCAGCTGTATTTTTTTGCTCCAGATAATATCGAAATTAAAGTCCATTCGATGCAATACGCCATCATGTCCGTCATTTAAAAGGATGTAGAAGCCATTCTCGCCCAGTTCAATTTTAGAACCATAACCGTATGTGTCCGGGAAACGGTACCAGCTGTGCGGGCCGTCACTACCAATCAACATGACAAAGACGCTCCCCACTCCGGCTTCGTTGGCCGATACCAAATACTTTTCTTCATCGGTAACCCTGATTGAGCGAACCGCGTTGTAGTGGCTATCGATCTTAAGTATTTCGAGAATCGATAAGTCGGATGCCAATTTTATAATAACCGATTTAGGTTTCCCGCCTTTTACCTCAGCACCTGTTCCAGCTACAGTAAATCCGTGAACATCCTCGCAAACAGCAGTAATAATGAAGTCTATACCTTCAGTGTACAGCAATCTAGCGTCTATTATAGTTCCATCCAGCCCAACTATGGCAATATGCTGTCTTACGCTGCCGCCGTCTGACTGCCCGACGCTTGTTGTGAGATAAAATTGGGATTTGGTAATTGAAGGCACAATATGAACGTTTAAATCCACACCTTCAACTTGAATACTTCTTATCCACTCGACACTTCCCTGGTCCGGACGAATGTTCAGCAAGTAGTGGTCATCGCCAGAATTTGCATAGACGATGTACTGGAGACGGTTTCCGTTCGGCCCGCCTTCTTCGCTTTCTATCCTGATAATTTGCTGAAAAATAACGCGGTCCCGCATTTCAGGGAAGCTATACAGTCGCTCCCACACGAGGGTTCCGTCAGAAGCAATTTTGCTTATCAAACCAAGCCCTTTGGTTGTACCTATTGCATAGATGAAATTTCCTTCCTCTTCAATAAACTCTTTTGAATAGATGTAATTGTATTTGTCTTCTTTGGTATAACGATTAATGAACGAAGACGAACTGCCGCCATTGCCGCCACTGCTGCCGCCGCAGATTAGCTGTTGCAATTCTTCTTCCAACGACGCTGTAGGAAGTATGTCGCCTTCAACGATACCCAACAAAATCAAGTTATTTTCATTCTCGATAAAGGCGATCTGCTCGGTGAGAAGGGAAATCTGCTGGCTGACACTGCTATCAAAAACCGGCTCTACAACGATTCTGGTTACAGGCCGCCAATTAGCATTTGTTGCTACCCATTCATTATTGCCGTTAACGTTAAAATTATACCTGATCGGCTCGTGTAGTTCCTCTTCGGACAGCAGCATTTCGTAAGGCTCGTTCACATTGGAAGCTGCAGGATCGGGATTACCGTACACCACGTTGAACAACACGTCATTCTCCGGGCTTTGGATTATAGAGTAAAATTTTAAACGGACACCATTGCTGAAATTGGTCAATTTTATCGCAGTCATCAGCGAAGGCTCCGGCAACACGATTTCCATGGAAAGGTAGTTAGCGAAGGCGAGCGACTTATGGATATTGAAAACATTGGGTTCGTCGGTAATATACGCGAACTCTTCATCTACATTAGGAGTAATTAACTGAAATGAAACATTATCTGCGAAGAAAGGTGTGTTTGCATTGCCGCAATAGTAATGTGCATTTAACGGTTTCAGATTAAAATGCGTGCATTTTTGCTCTCTTGCTTCCGCCTGACAAAACAACGTTGAGGCGCTTATGCCATATTGTTCCGGCACATACCAGCCCGGCTGGCCTTGTTCTGTATAGGAAAACGGCGTGGTTGCCAGTAACCGCACGGCATTATAAATACCATCGGTCTTTTGGAACTGTCCGATTTTCATATTGGTAATGCCAGCGTCGTTTGGATATAACGCCTCATAAGGATGGTAATCTTCCCATTGCGAGTTGTTCGTGTTATAGAACTTAATTTCAATATGGTTAATGGTATACTGGTGTGTTACCTGCCGGATGCTTCTGCCCCTTATCGAGCTTACAGGCGGAATCAAATCCAAGTATTTCGTTGCGGGATTGTTAATGCCGCCTATAAGTTTCCTGACGGAATTGTTTGGATCTTCTGCGTTGCCAGGCAAGAGTCCTTTCTGGGTTTTTATATCAATATAGGTATCCAGCGGAATGATATAGTTCGACACTCTATCGAGATATTGGTTTTCCGGAACGTCGTTCAGGTAGGCCAGTAAGAAAGTTTCGTTCGATAACATGTTTACCCCCTGGACCAGTTCTGGTATTGCCGCTACGCTGGCCGCATTAATCAAAGGATTGACCGGCGTACGATCGATGTTTTTATTAATGTTCCATACCACTTCCAGCTCTCCGCTGAATTTGAACAGCGTGATACGTTTGCCGAAGATCTTTATCCCTACTTTGATTTTGAAATAGAACTTACCGTAGATCAGGAATGGTTTCGGCGCCTCGACCCCGAACAGAATCCCAACTTCCAGATCCAATGTGATGAACAACACTTTTATATGAGCGCTGACTCCCGCCATAAGATAGGCTCCAAACTGAGGCCTTTCAAAGCTTATTTTGCCGCCCACTTCGATGAAGGCATGTGCCTGTACTTTAATGACCGCGTAATTCCTGTCGAAGTTGAACTCGCCTCTGGCGCCTGCCTCGATCCCTTTGGCAGATAACATCACATAACTTTTAATAGTAAGTATGTCGATGATAGTTGCCGTGATCGGATTGACGTTCGTACCGATGTTAACATACCATGGCTTCTGGTTCTTAAAGAAAAACCCGAGCTGAACGTCGGCGTAGATGCTAATGAGTTTGCCTGTTTCCTGCAATTTATAGTCTGCACCAAAACCGAATTCAAGAGAGTCGTCACCCACAACCACAAAAGCAAAGAAAGGCGGGTCTTTGGTATCATCCAGCCCGAGCCGCGCAGCCAGGATGTTGGCCCTTCCATCGATCATGAACATCGAAGGGATACAAAATAGCGCCATCGCTTTTAAGCTAAACGTATAGCCGTCGTCGGCAGATGTGCCCAAAGTGGCTCCGGCGCCCAAAGAAATCAGCGTATCGTAATGAACGCTCTTGTCCGGGCCGCTGAATTTGTTGACATTGATTCCGCGTTTAGGAGCTTTATAGTACTCATACCAGCTGTTTTGCGAAGTCATATCTATCGCTTCCTTTTCAGCTACGTAGCGATAACCCAGCAATCCCCTGAAACCATAGATCGCAAATGTTCCCAACGGAATCGGAACCGGCGGCTCCAGTTCGCAATCAATGATAAAAGCGGGATATTTGGGCATCAGCTTTATCTCAGCCTTTCCTGCCAGCTTAACGCTCGGTATCTGCAGCGTGATTCCGCCTGCGTACTCCTTCGAAACTCCCGGCTCGGGAATGGTGACCCAACCGTTTATCTGCGCCAGCGATCCTGAACTTGCAGGTAGCGTCAGATCCAGGTAAAGTGTCTGGATATGTAAATACGGCTTAGGTTTGTCGTATCCGTCAACGTCGTCTACACAATAATAATATTTAACCCCGTCTCCCCTGACCTCTATTCCGAGCGGATCGATGCTTACGCCGCCGTCAAAACCGAAGTAGTTGAACTTGCGCATAATTCCGTCAACTTCTTTTTGGTGCGATCCGTAGTGAATTGCTGAAACGGTGATACTTACGGGACCTAACGGCAAAACTATTGGTTCTATTAATTGTACCGAGCCGCCCTGAAGCTCAATTGATCCATCGCTGTAAATGCGAAGGCGTTCTATCTCTACAGGACCTAAGTTCAGTACTTCTTTTAAAAATCCTTCAAACTGCAGTGTTCCGGATGTACCGATATAATAGTTTTCATCTTCTTTTCCAAGTTCGACCGTCTTCATACGATAGGTAAAGACATCGGGAAACTCAATAGGATATGGCGGAGTTGCAGATGCCGTCAGGTTGAAGTCGCCATCATCATCGAGGTGGCCCACGATGTCGATATTGACGGTATCGTTGGTTCCGGGGTAAACAAATTTCTTTATTTCCAGTGAGCCTGCAATATTGGACGAGACGACCTTGTTTTGCTTGAAAGTAATGTCGAAGCTCCTGAAACCCACTAAGAAGCCGCTTTCTTCGCTGCCAATGTTGATCCACATAGTGCCATTTTCAGCAACTACTAGATCGGTGATATAACTTTTGAATTCCTGTTGGCTGTTGAATTCTATGCTTACTTGCCCAATCGGGATAATCTTCAAAGGATATTTGAAAGCGTAAAGGTTTTTATTAGTAAGCGAATTCAGGTAAGCCAGCAATTGTGTTTCATTGGCTATTGCAATGGTTTCCTCTTCTTTTGTGACTGCATTGTTAATTACCCCCGTAATCGGGTAGACAAAATCGAATTTAGATGTAAAGAAGTCGGTTATTTGTCCATCCGAAGCATTTTGTGTCGGTACTGCCTCAAGCGCAAATGTGCCTGACAGTCCTCCGGTACCGATCAACAGATTGTAACCACCGATCCTCAATGTCGATCCGGTCGTATTGGCACCTGATTTGAACCATTTTGAAGGTAAGGTTACCGAAAGCGCCTCGGCATAAACTCCTCTAAAATCTTCCGGGCGTCCGTCGGCATCGGCCTCGGGAATGTTGACCTTGTCACTGATGTCAATTTTGAGTTTCTGAAGCTGTAGCAATAAACCGGTATTTCCAATTTCGGAAAAGACCGGTTTTAAATCGCCGACTAGGTCCATATTGTATCCAATCCCTTTCTGAGTATCGGCATACAAAAGTATTTTTCCGAAATAGAATCGGGTAAGCAGCGCAGTATTTTCAGGTGCTCTTTCCCAAATAGCGCCATTTTCCACGTAAGGATACAAAATGTTGCGCGGGAATTCTATTGCGGCAGAAACCGTCAGGGTAACTCTCGCTTTCGGAATCAGTATGTCTTTAATGTACGATTCGAGATCTCCCGGAATGAATTTTTTGAAAAAGTCGCCCAGTTTCTTTTTCGTCTCATTTAAATCGTTGTTCAGCAAATAAGCACCAAAGGCATATAGGGTCGCATATTTTCCCGTATGCGCATTGATAGCCTGGATAACTTCGGTCAGCTCGGTATCCTCATTAACGGGCACGTTAAGTGTCTGGATTACCGGATCGTCGTTGTATTCTTTCAAGTCTTCGACAAACTGCTGTAGCGGCAGTGTCGTATCATCAATAGGCACGGTAAACGCATTGATGAACTGGGCTATTGCCTGTTCTTCGGAAATGTTTAAGATGATCAGCGCCAGTTCGTAAAACTCCTGCGGTGTAAACGAAAAGTTATTAAGGTTAAAACTGCGGAGGTAGGCAAGGATTTTCCATTGATACTCTACCGTAACCGGAAAGGCAGATATGTTAAAATCAGTGTCGGCGCCCTCGTCGGGGTTCAGAACCAAACTGATACCTGAGCCAAACAATTCAATAGCCAGTTTATTCGACACAATGGTCAGGCTATAGAAAGCTGCGTCACCTTTTGGGCTTTTCTTGTATTGCAGGTCTTTATAGTGGATCTGTGCGAAAAGACCTTGGATTGCCTGCTTAATAAAGCCGAGGGATTCGGGAAAATCGTCCAATGAGACCACGGAAGATAATGCCGGATAATATCGTCTGACTACTGCTGGTGTGTTTGGTGGTGGCATAGTGTTATATTTATTTTGTAACCTTAATTGCGTTTGTATTTTCTTAATCCCAGGAATCCAGGGTGCGGTCTTAATCGTATTCTTTGCAGGTGCCGGCGACCTGCTTGTTGTCGTGCATCTTTACTTCAATCTGAAGCTGGTTTTTCTCATAAAT
Source organism: Flavobacterium sp. (assembly GCA_036386895.1). Lineage (GTDB taxonomy): Bacteria > Bacteroidota > Bacteroidia > Flavobacteriales > Flavobacteriaceae > Flavobacterium. Next base: position 145,378 of record DASVUR010000002.1, on the reverse strand, counting down.
AAATTCTCATCCAGCCTTTCTGAACTCCGTTACCTATTCATCTTCAGCGTATAGAAGCGCATTCTCATATTCTTCCACTATGCCTGTAAAGGGCCTCTTTTAACCTGTAACCCGGCATGCCTCCGTCGTCAAAATACCATAGCTCTAACTCGTTAATGCGTTACTGGTCATATCGGTTCGTGCATCAATAGGCTCTTGTATTAATCAGAAAACAGACTACTTCAGTATATGGCGTAATAATTTGGCCGTATTATATGCATCATCCGCCCCACTATGATGTTTGCCTTCAAGAGGCTCCTTTATTATTTTAAGAGCTTTTTCCATCCCCTTCCCATTTTTAAGCTTCATTTTAAGAGCAAAAAGGGACTTGATATTTATGTGTGTTAATCCAAACGGATACTCAATATTTTGGTTGAAACATTGTTTTTGCAACAAGCTTCGGTCGAACTCCCCATAACTACCCCACACTCTACCGTACGGGCTGTATTCTTCAATAATCTTTTCGGACGCCTTTTTAAGAGAAATACCTTTTTCTGTAATTAGCTCTTTGGTGATCCCGGTAAGAGCGGTGCAGTAGGGCGTGATATTGGATTTTTCCGGTATTACATAAATACTCTGCTTATCGGTTATCTCCCCCGTATCGACAACGAAATTGCAAATTCCTATCTCAATGATTTCCATAAAGCTGCCATCGGGAACTTGATCTTCCCAACACGTCGCTTCCAGGTCTACCACTATGACTTTATCTGATTTAAGCATTTATTTAAAAGTTTGGAACTACGTCCGAATCCATATAGTACTCAGCCAATTCTTGCGACATTCCGGTTAAATTAATCAAGGTCTGGATATCACTCGGAGTATTAAGCAGCACGAAAGACTCCTGCCCATCTTCATCAATATGGTAATTGTTCCAATAAAGCTGTAAAAGATTCCCAGTCGTCTCGTGGTATGTGCATTCAAAAAGCTCTCTTTCCGGATTGATGGCTCGGTCATAATAAAATTTACGCGTGATTTCGAAGTCATACACGCCGGCCTGATCCTTGTGCCCATATGCAATCAGTTCGGCGTCAGGATTATGCAGACTCAGCGCAGTACCTCCTTGTGTACCGTTCATCTCGTATTCAAAGACTCGTTCCAATCTATAACTTCCAAACATCTGATATTCAACAATATTAAACCAGCTATACCCCAAGCCGGTATTGTTGGTAACTATGGTTTGGTGGTTTTCATTATTGTTATTGTAATATCTCAACCCCATCAACTCGCCATTGAAATAGACTTCGTCTTTTACCAAATTATTATTATCGTCAAAAAATGACCTGTAGTAACTTTCCAGATTTCCAACCTGTTGCTCTGTTACAAATTGACCGTAGTCGTTTTTGAATTTTGTAATCATATCTTATAAATTAAAATTAAACTCTGGTGGTAAACTTATAGCGCGATTACCCCTTTCAGATTTAAATATATTAAAATCGTATTTCTTGGGCGATGTCACATTCAAGCTACCAAAGGATGAGCTGCTCGCCAGTTCAGAACGAAACCTGTTTAATTTTGGTTGACCGTTAACAATTTTGAAGTCGATCATACACCTAACGTCCAGTTGATCTCCATTTCTTGACTTTGCCAGTGCGTCCTGAATCGACTTTATATCCAGGTCGTATTTGGTTATGGCCCTTTTCTTCGTATATGTCTTTAGTTCGTTAAGAACGCTCTCGTAATGGTTTACTAATGCATCATACTTTTTAGCGTCGAAATATAACACCATATCCAAATCTGGTGGTGGAATCTTATTGAGTGAAGAACCACCTATTGTCAGGTTGTCGCCAAGTTTATATCTCGAAAACAAATCTCCGACTTGTGTTTTAAATAAGTCGAAATGGGCGACGCTGGTGAAACAGTGCGGCAGCCCGGTATCCAGAAACGTCTTATAGGCCGATATCCACTGTTTAACAACAACAGAAGAAGCTTGTTTGGTTTTTCGATAACTTTTAACAATTAGCCCATATAGGTCACTTTTGCTGGTGACGCCGACGGTGGCGCCATGATTAATCATATCCAGAACTTCATCCATTGTGTGCAATTGCTGCCCTGGCACAAGGTCGCTGAACTCCGAAAAAATATCTTTGTTCTTCTTTGCACGCTGCGCCTGCGAAATCCTATAATAGTCGTCATAGAATTGAGATAGACTATCAAACTTTGAGACTTTTGCCAGCGTATCAAAATTGTCCAAAAAATTAGCGTTGGTATTGAATTTCAGTTTTGTCTTTGCTTCTCGTTTGATAATGATTTCCGTCAGCTGAGACGACAATCGCAGGTTGGTATTTTTTATCGCTGTCAACTTTGCTCCAAGTTGGGGATAGTCAACCGCAATTTTGTTAATGTTGGTTACGGTTTGGAGCGCAAGCTTACTTCCTACATTCTGGATTACATCCAGCACGTTTTGCGGAACCTGATGTGGAATCGGAGTAGGCAGGGTCGAGAGCCGTTCGATCTCATCCAGTACGTCATCCGCACTTTTTACTGCTCTTTTTCGACTGTAAAGTGCCTTGCCTGCAGAGGCAAAAGTTAGTGCTAAGAAGAAATAGCTAATTCTTTCATTCAGTTCTTTCAGTTCCAGGTTGTTCGATGTGTTCGCCAAAAAGCTGAAATACGAGGAGAAAATACCTCCAGTCACGGCAGTTACTTCTGCTCCCGCTTCAATTCCGCGCCAAAACAGCACCGCTTCCTGCGCCGCGACCCCACCAACGGTGCGCGCTTTATTAATTTTGGTTACATATTTAAGGTAGCGTAAATATCGTAAATCTGCTATAATCGAAACACCTCCCGTTACGAAAAACAATCCAACCTCCACCGCTACTTCAAGCCCGAACTGGATTCCTGCTTCAATATCCTGTAGTTCATCAAAATCAACAGCGTAATAAAACAAGAACGCCGGAATAAGTTCAGCTTGCGGGATGCTTAGCTCCAAATTTGCTTCGTATCCCAACAGGGAGATTGGCTGGTACAAGTGATAATAGCCATTCACTTCAGTTCGATCTATAGTGTTTACACCTCCGCCATACGGGGAATAATAGCTATAGGTTTCTGAAACTATCTTATTTATAGTAATTTTTTCCTTGTTCAACTCATCTTCCGTTTCATAACTGATTTCTGTTGATAAAGGGTTATAATAAACGGAGCCCGATCCGTCGACCTTTTCGACATAAAACTCCAGTATCGGGTCACTCCCACTTATTATGTTTCCATCAACATCATATTTGGCATAATATTTATTTCCGCCGTTAACGCTTTCGTCCAAGAAATAACTCTCGGGATTGAGGCCATCGGCATTTGGCGTTATTGAGGAAGGAACATAATTAAAATTGTATTTCGATATCTTCCATTTCCTATAAAGCAAAAAAGTAAACGCCATCCTATTGTCTTTATGTTCGGTGAACCAGTCGGCAATCGTTATATTGTGATAAAAGTAATGGTCATCCATTTTCCTGAACAACAACTCAAATTTGGTTTTATACACTTTATCGTCCAGCTTGGTTTCTAGCAGATATTCGAGCAACTTATTCGCCTCGGCGTAACCGGTCACGGAATCCATTATCTTCAGTACGTCTCCTTCCGTCAAACGTTTGGAGTCACGTTCAAAAATTTCGAATGATTTTATTGCTTCGTCGAGTAAAGAGAGGCGTTCTTCAATGGGTAAAATGCGGAGCGATAAATGCGAGATCAGGCTCAGCAACTTTTTATACCTTCTTTGACTTTCGATATTTTCGTCGGGAGAGTATGGCGGCGGAAATAAGGTTGCCTCTTCTTTTCCAAACAAATTATTATGTAAGTTAACCAACGTCTCGTAGTACGTGGTGAGCTGCTGAATATTTATATCAGGAAAGATGTCTACGGGTAACAGATATTCCGGAACACCGCCGATGTGACCAACTCCCCACTGCCGGAAAATGTCAACTATAATTTTATCGATCTTTGATAGTGCGTTATAGGTGTTTCCTGAGTTTGCTTCATCTCCTTCGAAATAATGATAATTGTCCCGTAAGGCCGCCACCAAGTCATTTCGCTCTTTAATAGCGATATTGTCTAATATTTGATCCTCAAGCATCCAATGGATCTTAAAGCTGATGTTTAAGACCGTGTAAGCCAGTCGCTCCAGTTCTGGGTCCTTAATGCCTTGGGCAATCAATGTTGGTACCTTGTCGCCAAAATTTTTCGTATAAAATCTTCCGGAAATATGATTAAGTAAGTTCGGGGAAATGTCAATTTTGATACTGTAATTTGGAAGATTTTCATCTATGTTGACATTAAACGGTTTGGGATAAGTAAGGGAATTGCCAAAATCTATTGCCAAACTATTGATCTTGAATGCATACTTATACTTTTTATAAAAGCTGGTAAAGTTTCTTGTCACGCCATCAGACTCATAGAAATCGATTTTGGTAATTTCAAATATATCGCCTATCTGAGCGTTCTCAAACTCTTCATCGAACCAATATTGCTCTTTCGACAGTTCCACAAATGTCATATCATTGTTTCGAAATTGTTTGTAGTAAAAAAGATCGCAATAGCCTTTCTTCTCATTACCGTCCAGGATGTAACGATCAACGTACACATATTTCTTAGTTACATTAGGAGTCGTGGCCAGCAGGGTAACTTCAAACTCGACTATTTCACCATACGAATTTGGAAGAAAAGTAGTTATCTCGTAGTTTTTGGCCTGTAGCCTCTTAATCTTTTTGTCCTGTAAAAGTGTTACCTTACTCATCAGCTAATTATTTTATTATATTCACCAACAGCCAACCCAGATTTGCTAAACAAACTCTCTATATAATCACCATAGCCTTTACTGGTAAAAGCCAGTCCATCCAACGAATAAATAATAATATCCACAGGTACCACCGGCATTGTTACCATCTGGGAAAAGTCATTTTCATCTATAAGCAACCCGAGCCGATACTTTTGGTATTTTACATCTTCAATCGCAGTGAGAATATTTGCCGTATCGTTCAACGGGCTTAGATAAACCATCGGGTTCAGCGCGTTTAGCATCAATCCTATTAGTATATCATTCTCACTTTCGGTAATGCCCAAGGCCATTGAGGTGGGAACAGAACCGTCGTTGGTTTTTATCGTAATACCTGTGACCGTCTGTTCAGAATCTGTAAATACTCTCAAATCGATATTTTCATTGCCGGGCATGTTTGGTAGCGTGTGGTAATCAGTCACATTTTGTACTGCGTACCCTGTAGCTTCTTTATTTGCAGATACGTTCTGTGAAAAATTCGAATGCTTACTTTGCTCATTTTCAACAATAGACAAATACGTGAACAACGTGAGGCTTTCGGTTTCGCTAATTGCAATAGTATTTTGTGTTCTCTGTGTAAAAGAAATGACCTTCCCCCTGTTCTTTTCTATTTCCTGTTGATTAATCAACGTCGGCTTATAACTGTGTACGTGATACACCTTATCCGCTTCCAAAAATGAGGTGGCATTTACCAGATCGAAAACATCATCCATGTATTTCGTTGTGAACAATATTGGATCTGGCGCTGGCGTATTCGGATCTCCATCGTCAACACCCGGCTTTGATAGAATAATTGCTTTGCCTAGGTAGATCAACTGTATTATCGAAGCGATGTTGGTATTTCCGGTCGCAGGTGAACTCAACAGAACCGTTTTCGTAAAACTCGAAATCACCCCATTTGCGTCGGGTTCTTGTATAAGCGATTTTGCGTCCACGAAACCTTCGTTGTTGTCACTAATAATATTAGCTGTATCGCCATACAAACTGGTATTTGGACCCCTATCGGTGGTAAACTGAACCGCAATGGTTTGCGGGGTGCCCGAAGCCGCCGTGTTGAAGATCCTTACCGGCCATTTATCAGTTTCAAATTTAGTTTCGACTAAGTTGGCTTCGGTAGTACCGATTTTGATGTTATTCGCATTGGTATCGCTTACCGCATATTTATTGTAGAAATTATACGAGCGCTGCCGGTTGCTTTGCACATACAAATAGATGTTGTTCTTTGTGGCAAAAGGCGTAATTAACGTGTAAATGGCAGCAGGTGTCTCAATTGGAACTGTAACGCCGAACTTGTATATTTTTCCGCCATTGGCATGCAGTCCATAATAAGCAGCCGGATCAATAAACTGTGTGATGGCTTCGCGCATTACTTTCTTTTGATAGGGATCTGTTATTCCCGATACGTTTATCACATTAGAATCGAGCCGGGCAAATGTAAGGTCGAGCTTAAACGGGTTGGGGTCGTTTTCGATATAGTAATCCCCATAGTTAAGCACTATCTCAAAACCTATTTCTCCCGTTACGGTTGCCAAATGGGTTCCCGCCGGAATCATAGGAAGTTCGAAGGCTCGTTTCGCATTGGTTATGGCACCAGTTTCTCCGTCAAAAGTTTGTGAAATCTTATTGAAATAAGAATCAATCGGATCGGCTAATTCCTGGGCTTCACCCGTGGGAGCAGCCGGATCCGGATAGCCGATGAAAATACCTTTGAAAGGCGGCTGAGGCAATAAAGTAGGATCCAGGTTATAAAAATCCTGAAATTCCTTTCTTATATGGGTAATTAAACCGGAACCTGTTGTTAAAACGTTGCCGGCTCCGTCCAAGAAATCAGTTTTCGGAAGTCCGCGATAGATAAAATACTTAATTGCTAGTCCGTTTGCAGGCTGTTTATAGGGCTTCAGTATCAGATTTACTTTGGTCGGATCTGCTGTCTGCGGTTGCAGGAAAACCTGTCCGCTGCAAATGCTTACAACCTTTTTACTGGCAACAGTTACCAACGAGGTGGTACGAAATGCATTTTCATCGACAACGCCAAACGCTTTGTTTGAAGCTTGGGTGAAGACGTCATCTTCCAGAAAGTAGAACGATGAGGCGTCAAGCTTCGGCATAACATTAACGCCGCCATTTGAAGTGGTCGAATTTTGAGCTATGGTATTGGGTGATAAACTTGGCATACGTTATTTTTTAAAATCAGATTGGTAGTTCTTTAATCGGCCTTAAGGCTTAATTCTTTATAAAATCATTCTCCATCATATGCTTTATAATAATCCTGACGCAGCTTTGGCCCGACGGTGATGAATCCCAGTAGCACTTGTGGACGCTTAAACTGTGTAGCGAAAAAAAGTTGAAGAAGCCTGAGCCTCTGTCGGGTGCGGTTTCAAAATTGAGGTTGTGCGGGATAATCTTGTTATCGGTTAAACCAAACTCTGCTTCCCCTCTTCCGGTATCTTTTCGGAAGTTAGTCGCTAATGCATCAGCAATCGAATAAATATTTGCCCACTTCAGCTTTTCGTCCATCATCTGGCAACGTCCCTTGAAAAACTTCGGATAATAAGCGTTGACGAACTCGTAGGGGTTGCCCACGGTTACCAGAAGCTCGATTCTTTCGAGTGTGTTTTTCGTCGGAATGCTACCCAGGGGAAAAAGCAGGTCCGTTGCCACGATGCTTCCAAAACTGTACGAATGAATATGCAGCTGTGAATCAGGCTCGCGCTCAGCCACAAATTCCATCAGCAAGTCCAGATTGCCAAGAACAACCTGGCTTTGCTCGCCATTGCGGATATATCGGTCTACACATGCAAATTCTGTTGCCATTGTTGTTAGTATTGTTTTCGATTCAGGCACGATCAGCAGGATAAAAGTTGTTACCGGCACCATTGCTTTACCCACTTTCCTTAGCTTATCCAAAAATATGGATACATCATAATCGGGATCATGAAGCGTGATTCCTGTTGCTTTCAACACGTCTTTTATGCCTTTTGTAATGCTTATGTCCAGCGGCATCATATCGATAGTCGCCGGAATCAGGAATACGATTGAAAATGAAATAATGAACAAAATCACAAAGGCATAGAACGTCTGATAAGGCCGGTCGTAATCGCCCCGTTTAAAGAGGCGCATGAATAATTGCGGCAGTTTCCGCACCACCAGGCCAAACAGGATCAGGCTCTTGATCAATATGTTGTTTCGCTTGAATTTCTCGGTCAGGATTTCGTGGTACTGAAAATCATAAAGCTTGTATATAGTGTTGGAGAGCGATCCCTGATGCTTTACAATCGTTACACAGGTGCTTTCCTTGATATCGCTGTAAAATACTTTCTCGGTTTTAATTTCATACACTGCCGCCGAGCTCGTAAAGCTCAGTTCATTGACCATGCGTATCGCATATTTTTCGACAGATTCCTTAGTATAAGACTGTCCTAATCCGGTAATATAAATTCCAACCTTGGTTGCCATTAGTCAGGATGTTTATGAATTACGTGGTACGTAACGAAGCAGCAGCCCCTTATCTTTTTTCAGGCTTATAGCCGGATATCAGTCCCCATTTATAAAGCGAATCCTTGATTGCACTTAATACTTTTCTTGCGAATAGTTTATTCAGAACGATTCGTGCGCCTGCCAGCAGCAGCAATCCGGTACCTTTATTTAAACTTGCAACATTCAGGATCACTTTCTCGACACGCCTCCTAACGGGCTTTTCGAAATTGTCAATTGTTTTTTCAGACAGCACCGGCCATGTTGTACCGCCGGAAAATTTCGGCATCGGGAACGTTCCCTGTGGCGGATGTGGGGTAAAAATGGGGATGATCTGATAGCGCAGCTCGCGCGTTCCTTTCGAGCAATAGTGATCGAGTTGGGTAACAGTTGAATAGCCGTCACGGAAAATCGGATTCTTTGTAAGCGCTTCAACAGGAACCGTGAAGTAATCCCGCAGAAATATCTCGCAATTGTATCTCCCGAGATAGTAGTCATGGATCCTGAACTCTTTGCTCAAAAACCCGCCAAAACCTCCTAAAGTCCCGCAAGCTATTGCTGTTACTCCAAACGGATCGCCTACGATGTTACCCTCTTTATCATGAATTTCGCGTGAGGGCGAGATAATGTATTGGCTGGCATCTACCATTTCCATCGCGGCACGATATTCTACCGGTTTAGCTCTCATTTGAGCTGTCATGGCCGACAAGGTTTTTCCAATAATACTGGTAATGTCATTTTTGAAATCGAATTCTTCAGGGTCTGTACTAGGAAACGGATCAACAAGCAGCACAGTGTTTTCGAACGTATTGTAGTTGCTGTTGCCGGCAACAATGTTGTCTTTATCGAAGCTTTCGGAAGCGAGCGAGATATCATCCAGCAGTTTTCTTACCTTTTCAAACGGTTCGTTGTTGATCATCCCACCATCTACGTTCAGTGTTTTGATTTTTTTCCCTTCCGTTGGCGTGCGGCCGTCAAAGTATTCCTTTAGCCAAGGGGTTTCAAAAACATATTTTTCTTCGCGCTCAACTGTCCGCGATTTGAGTCCGAGTGGAAACGCTCCCGTTGCCATTGCAGCATCACGCGCAGTTGCCAGATTCTCCTCTGTTTTAAAATTAAGCGGAATCCATCCTTTTGTCGGCGCCGCTGCTGTAACGCCATCAAACACCTCGAAGCAGGCATAGTCGTTATGTACCGACATATTGTACTTGGCTTTTTGGCGGGCCGAATTAAAATCGACATTATATTTAAATCCTTCCAGGTTGGAAAGTGTGGTAAAGACTTTAACCGGGGCTTCGAAATAAGGAGGTGTCGGACACCATCTCTCCCCGTCACAGCAAATCATTTTCTTTGCAACAGCATCAATGAAATCGGAGTTCAGCAACGAGATGACGTTACCCGATTTTATATCTGACGTGTCGAGCATTCTCGGAAACATATCCACTTCAAGAAGATCCACCCAGCTGTTATATAGTTTATTCTCTGGATGTTCTTTCAGTAAATCCCCGGATGCCGGCAGCTCAACAGGCGCAATAGGATTGTTGATGGTGCTGGCAGTCAAAAGAGCCGTCATTCCGCCGGCCGAAGCGCCTCCCATCACAGGTATCACAACACGGTGCGACGGCACATTCGGTTGCCCGCGCCGCTTCTCCCACTCAGCCAGGGCCTCCAGGAGATAATCCATAACACCCGCCGTATAGGCTCCGGCAGATACTGCACCAGCCATGCAGAGTCCGATCCTGAAAGGTTTTGGCCCGCTTTCCATATTACTCTTTATTATTTAATTTTTTAATTTCTTTGCTGCTGTTGCTGATGAGGCTATGTTAGATGGCTGCTTTTCACCCAACGACTGTCGTTACTGAGTTTCGACCATCCGTTCTCTTCGGCGCTTATAAAGATTTCCTGACCCTTTAGAAGCGAGCCTATAACCGGATAATCTGTAGACGGGCCTGACCGGACATTAAGTGACGAAGCGGACACCGACTTCTGTAATACGCCCTTCGTAAATTTCGCGTTGACCCAGTGTTCTGCAGAGGCAGTAATCTTTAGCCAGTTGTCTTGTTGGTCAAATATTCGCAAAATGGCTCCCGATTGAAGCGGTTCCCTATCCGTTGCGATCGCATTCGATGGTCCGGGCCCTGACCGTATATTCAGATTTTCTGAAGCTACTGATACGTAACGAACCGGCGCCGTTACTGGAAAGGTTACCGCCGGATTAAGCAGTGATTGGACCAGTGGCAGAAAGTGCTTCTCGCAGTCGGCAACTTTATTCCCACCGAAGAAATTCGTTCCGGGGCACGATTTGTTGTTCTTGCTGCCATTATTGCGCTCACCGGTCGAAAGGTTGAACCAATGATGATAGACGTTTGTTTGCACAGACGGCTGCAGGTTGAACTTTTTAAGAAGCACCGCAGTCATCCGAACAATCGCTTGTTGCTGCAAATCGGTCATCCTATCGCCACCTTGATCAAAGTTTCCAAGATGCTCAATACAAATTGAATTCGCGTTGTTGCCGAAAATGCAGGCCGGGGAAGCTTCGAGTTTCCGTCCTGTCAGTATTGTTCCGTCAGGAAAGCTCGTAAAATGCTGTCCAATATCACTCCAGCCATTGTGGGTTACGTGGTAATTCTTCATTCCTTTTTGCAGCGCAAAATGGTTGTCCTGTTTAAAATGGATATACGCGGGGCTAAACGTATGGTGTTGCTGTATTGTCCGGACGGTGCGTCCGATTCGCAACAGCGAAAGCCACAGTTCGAATTCGTTGATATCCATCCGGGTAAAACCCCATTTTGTTTCCATTAGGATCAGATTACGACTGGAAAGGCTATCCCTGCTAAATTAGTATGGACGCTGCTGTAAAGTACCCCATACACCGTTCCGTCAGATGCTATATCTATTCTGCCTATCGAAAACGTGGTCGCCGTATCCGCTTTGTAAACGACAAAACTGGACTTCCTCGAAGGCCGGAAATTGATTGGCAACGTAAAAAGCAAATAGGATACTCCGGCTGTTTGTGAGGTGCCTCCTTTTATCTTTCCATCTAAATACACCACATTGTTTATTTTTCTGTATCGTACCGAATTCGCGGCATCAAGACTAGAAGTACCATTCGAAAATGCCCCCGCCAGCACATCGGTCCAGTTTGTATCGGTAACTGTCGCAATAGTGACGTTGCCCGATACCGGCGCGTTCCCATTTACGGTTTGAACAGGTGCGAAGGTTTGAGCTGCTTTTTTTGCTCCCGAAGGAGTAACTGCCCGCGAGGTATCTGTTCCTGCCTGAGCCTCAGCAAGAGTAGCCAGTTCAACAATTCCCCTTACGGTTTCTGAAGCATTCGGAGTGACCGGCGTGAAATGTAAAACTGCTGCCTGGGCACCGGCCGGTGTAAGAAATTTATTGTTAGCGGCAGCCTGCACTTCTGCCGTTGTAGCTATATCATCTTCCCAATTCAAGGATGACTCAATAAGCTCGGCAAATTGATCTTCTGTCGGTTTTTTATTTGTCTCAAAAAAGACCTTTAATGAATTCTTGTTTGCCATTTTATTATATTTTTTCTGGTTAGCTTGTACAAAATGCCGGAAATTCGCGATAACCCGTAGCGTGAGTCCAGGCCGCCTTATAGGATGTTTTTACTTCATCTGCCAGATCATCGCGACGGAAACTTGATTCGAAGTGCGGTAAAGTGGATAAGGATGCGCAGCGGCAGCCCGGTTTTGAATGGGTAGTGCGCCGGTTTTAAAATTAAGAGTTAAATGACTGACGCACAATACGTATTTATACTGCTTTTTTCATTGCTCAAAAAAGAAAATGATTGATATAGCCAGTACGTGGAAAGCGCCGGACGGTCAGTTTAAGAAAATCAGTAAAAATACGTAACCACTAACACCCTGTAAATCATTACCTTTATATAATGGACCGATTTCTAAATTATTTTTTTGATATGAAGCCAATTCTCTCCCTGATTTGTTGTCTAAGCCTTTTCGGTTGCGCAACAATTCCTGCCGAATCCGTTACGCTAATCGACAATATCCGGATTGAAGGCCGCCGCATGCACGAGTTGAACCTTACCCTTGTAGACAACCTGATAAACGAAAAGAAACAAAAGGTAGATGAATTCATTACGAATCGATACACGCCAATGATCATCGCGAACGTTAAAAAGAATGCTCCTGCAGGAACTGATTGGGAAAAAGAATTCCCTGAAATAATGCAGGCTGTGCTTCCGGAGATAACACGTAAGCAGGCCGAAATGCGGGATGCACTCGACAGCGCCGGGAAAACCATCGTTGACGATATTAATAATGACTACGCCGTGTATGATGAAGCCTGCCGCGCCTTAAAAGAATTGCTCGAATCGACAGCGAAAGTAGATGCTGAACGAAAAGCGTTGCTCGATCAAGGGAACAACCTTATCGGGAATAAATTAGATATTGATGCCATCAGCGAAAAACTAGATGCCTTTATTTTAAAAGCTGGCGAAGACAGCGCAAACGCGATCGAACTGCGCGATGCGTTAAAACAAATACTAATCAATTAGATACGATATGCCTACCAACTGGAAAGATATTGCAAAAAACGCAGCAGAAGCCACTAACGAGGAACTGTCTGGCGAAATCTCTAGCCTCACACGCCTTAGCGGCAGCGACATACAGGAACTTTTAGACAACGGAATCAGTAAAACCGATCTCGCTGAAGTGTTTAGAATTGTCAACGACGCCACCAAGAGTAACGAGGCAAAAGCAAAGGCAATCCGGAATATCAGTCAAGGCGTAGACATTCTCGTCGCAATTTCAAAAAAATTATTGCTTGGATGATGTGCCCAATACGGCATTAATCGGAAAGTTCTTCCAGACGGATCAGTTTGTGTTGAAGTGCGAACAATATTACTCCGATAAAGTTCTTGCTGTGGGTTTTTTCCATAATACGTTTCCGATGCGTTTCTACGGTCCGCACGTTGATATTCAACTTGTCGGCGATCTCGAAACTGCTGAACTCTTTGGCCGCTAGCCGTATTACTGCAATTTCGCGGTCGCTTATGGTTAAAGATGACAAAGTGACGCTTTGCTCCTTCCATTGGATTGCCTGGCGTAAAACCGTTGCAACATCTACGTCAAAGTAGTATTCCTTGTTCCAAACGCTTTTTATTGCAACGTCAAGCTGCTCGGGCTTCGAATTTTTACTAATAAATCCGTGGGCACCACAGCCCATTACCCTGCGTAGCGTTTCTTCGCTGCTCATGTGTGAGATAATCAAAACTTTTACTGACGGATATTCTTCCCTTATGAAAGCGCACGTCTCAAAGCCATCCAGGTGTGGCATTAAAATATCCAACACCAAGACATCGACGGGACCTTTTTGCATCACGTCTAAAAGCTGACGGCCATCTTCAGCCTCCATAACAACTTCAACCTCGCGAAACGTTGAAATCAACTGTACCAAACTCTTTCTGACTAGTAGATGGTCGTCCGCAATGCCTATCCGTATCATATGTTCTTGTAAATTTGAGTGGCTGTAAGTATTTCCGTTCATTTGCGTTGGATAGCTTTAGAACGGCAATTTATTAATATTTACATATTTAACTCAAATTCCTCAGAAAAATTACAATCGCAACCAAATCACTATCGATTTTAGCCCGCGTGCAGTCCGCCACTGCTGAATCGAAGATGACAGGAAATTTCATACGTTTTTCGCGCCATTGCTGTCTGGACGCTTCCGTGGCAACACGATCAGAGTAGCGGCAAAGGCTTTCTGTTGAATCATCCTATAAAAACTTTCACATATCTTTAACTAAACAACCGCAGCTCCAGCACGATGCTTTATGCCACGTGCTTCGTCAGTGCGAGCAGTGGCTGGCACGAGATTCATTCCCGGATATTATGTCAACATTAACAGATTCCGGCATCCACAGAACCAATGCTTCGGTAAATTTGCGTTTCAAACACGGATACGACAGAAACATGGACAATAACGAGCACCAACACTATTTTTGGGGCGAAAACTGCGAGGGATGGCATCTCGTTAGGACCGACACGCTAAGCATAATCAAAGAACGGATGCCGAAAGGCACTTCCGAGCAGACACATTTTCACCGCTACGCCCAACAGATGTTCTACATTTTAAAAGGTACTGCAACCTTTGAAGTCGGCGGTGAAATTAAATTCGTTTCCGAAGGTGAAAATATACACATTCCCAATAAAACCTTACATCGTATTTACAACCAACAGGATTGCGACCTTAATTTTCTGTTGGTTTCAGAACCTCCAACAGCGGGAGACCGGATTGAAATCATCCCCTTTACTGCTGAACTTAAAGCCGAAATTAAGACACTTAACTATGAATGGCTACAGAGGTTTTTTAAAATTGAACCCGGTGATGTCGTTTCGCTCGAGAATCCCCAGGAACAGATTTTAGACAAAGGCGGATTTATATTTTACGCAAAAATGAACGGCCAAATCGTCGGCACTGCTTCGCTGATAAAGAAATCCGGCACTTGCGTAGAACTCGGCAAAATGGCTGTTACCAATTGGGCGCAAGGCTTGGGGATCGGAACGATGCTACTGGAACACTGCCTTACGTTCGCCAAGCGGCAATCTGTCGAAAAAGTTATCTTATATTCAAATACGAAGCTTGAATCCGCAATCCATCTTTACCGGAAATATGGGTTTACGCAAACGACACTGGAAATAGGTCTTTACGAGCGCGCCAACATCAAAATGGAGAAACAGCTGTAGCCAGACGGACGTATCCTGAAACGATATATTCCCACAATTTTAACGCTTCACATAAATATAAAATAAGTACATTTAAAGCAAATTAACCTCTGCGATACCAAGCGCAAAGTTGAAGGGATGAACATGAATAACGAACTGACAGAGAACCATAGAATTATAGTGATAGGCGCCTCAGCCGGCGGATTTGAAGCCATAAAAAATATTATAAGCGACCTGCCGTCCGATTTTACTTCGCCAATTTTTATCGTCTGGCATATGTCGCCGGATATACACGGAATAATGCCAACGGTGTTGAATAAGCTGAACCGGATGTACGCCGCACATGCTTATGATAATGAGCCTATTACTTCGAACCGTATTTATGTTGCGCCGCCCGACCATCATTTGCTGATTGAAAGCGGACACGTCCGGCTCACACGCGGCCCAAAGGAAAACCATTTCCGGCCCGCTGTCGATCCGCTGTTTCGTTCCGCGGCCTATACGTATAGAAACCGCGTGATCGGCGTGGTGCTCACAGGCGGGCTCGATGATGGTACTTCAGGGCTTTGGCGTATAAAATACAACGGGGGAATTGCAGTTGTGCAGGATCCGGACGATGCAGAAGTACCTTCAATGCCTGAAAATGCATTACGGGAAGTCGATGTTGACCACTGCGTACCCTTGGCAGAAATCGGCGCTTTACTCAACACATTGACAAAACAAGACCTGCCCGGAAACCACAAGCCTATGAACGATGAACAAACAAAGGTTGAAATTGGTATTGCTGCAGGCGACAGTAAGTATGACCGCGGTTCGCTCAAGATCGGCGAACTGTCGCCATTTACATGTCCTGAATGCCAGGGCGTTCTATCAAAAATTACCGAAGGCGAGCTAACGCGTTTCCGATGCCATACCGGGCATGCGTTTTCTGTTGATACGCTGCTTTCGATAATCACGGAAAAGATTGAAAGTAATCTTTATACTGCACTTAGCGGAATTGAAGAAAGCATGCTGTTGCTGAACCATATCGGCGATCACCTTGCAGAGATCAATCATCCGAAACTTGCGGCGCTTTACTTTAAGAAAGCCAAAGACGCTGAAGGTCGTGCCAATATGATGCGCAATACCGTAATGGGCAACGAGCGCATAACAAACGACCGTTTAATGCGGGAACTAGAAAACATGAAAAACGAATCGGAACCTAACCGATAGGTCTCATCCAGATTTTTATGAAAGATCAAACCTCAGAAAGCCGCACCAAAGTGGTACGGCAACTACAGGAAAAGCCTGCCAAAAATGAGTTTCTTATTGTGGGCATAGGCGCTTCTGCCGGCGGCGTTATGGCACTGCAGGAGTTTTTTCGCCACGCACCGGTGAAGTCCGGAATAGCTTACGTAGTCATTTTGCATCTTTCACCTGACTATGACAGCCAATTAACGGCCGTATTGCAACGGGAGACCAAAATTCCGACTACACAGGTAACGGCAAAGGTCAGGATCAGGCCCGACCATATTTACGTGGTCCCGCCACACCAACATCTGATGATCGAAGAGGAACATATTACGGTTACCGAAAATGTATCGATCCAAGACCGGCGCGCACCGGTCGATATCTTTTTCCGCAGCCTTGCCGATGAGCATGGGCCAAGATCAATTGCCGTAATACTTTCAGGTACAGGCGCCGACGGCTCGATGGGCTTGAAACGCATTAAAGAACGTGGCGGCGCATGCTTTGTCCAAAATCCTCGGGAAGCCGAATTCAATGAGATGCCGCGAAATGCGATTGCATCCGACCTGGTTGACGAAATATTACCTGTAGCCGAAATAGCCACAAAGATCATCTCATACCGAAACAGCATTGGCACTGTTGAGATTACTGAAGAACCGGAAGACCGTACGGAAGAACAACAACAGGCATTGCGTGAGATCTTTACGCAGCTGCGTATGCACACCGGCCATGATTTTTCAAATTATAAGCGCCCCACCCTATTGCGCCGCATCGAAAGGCGCATCAATGTTCGAAACCTTACTGATTTACCTGCATACTCAAAATACCTGCACGACAATCCCGAGGAAACAACGGCCCTGTTGAAAGACCTGCTGATTTCGGTTACCAACTTCTTCCGCGATAAAAAGCCTTTTGACGTAATCCGCTCGGAAGTGCTTCCCATTCTTTTTAATGGAAAATCAGGAGAAGATCAGGTACGCATTTGGGTTCCGGGCTGCGCAACAGGTGAAGAAGCCTACTCGCTCGCGATGCTTTGCGCCGAAATCAACATGGGAACGATCGACGGCCCGAAAATACAAATATTTGCGACCGACATTGATGAAGCCGCCATAACAACAGCACGCGAAGGATTATACACATTAAACGATACAGCCGACGTTTCGCCCGAAAGGCTGCGGCTGTTCTTTACCAGGGACGGCGACCGGTTCCGGATCAGACGCGAAATACGCGAAACAATTATGTTTGCCGTTCACAATGTTTTAAAAGACCCGCCCTTTTCGCACCTCGATATGGTGAGCTGCCGCAACCTGATGATTTACCTGAACAGCGTGGCGAAGGAACGAGTAATTGAAACGTTCCATTTCTCACTGAATCCGGGCGGTTACTTATTTTTAGGAACATCAGAATCAGTTGATGGCGCCAGCGACCTGTATGCCATTTACAACCGCGACAGCCATATCTTTCAACGAAGGCAGGTAAATATAAAAAGTTATCCGGTACCGGAGTCCACTCCGCTTCAGATTGATAAATTCAGGAAAGACGCAGCAACGCAGGAGCAGGAACAGAAATTACTGGAACGCATCTCGTTCGGCGATCTTCATCAGCAATTGCTTGAAGAATACGCGCCGCCTTCGCTTGTTGTTAACGAAGAATACGACATTCTTCATTTAACAGAACGCGCCGGTCAGTTCCTCCAGATAGTGGGCGGCGAGCTAACCAAGAACCTGTTGAAACTCATCAAGCCGGAGCTGCGCCTGGAGTTACGCTCCGCTTTATACCAATCGACGCAACGTCAAACGGCAGTTGAAGCAAGAGGCCTAAAAGTAATCATCAACGACAAACAGGAAACCGTAAATATCCATGTTCGTCCCGTTTTGCGCTCGGGCGACACAGCCAAAGGATTTATTTTGATCGTCTTTGAACCTGCGGCGGAAGATAGCAATCATGAAATATTATTATCTTCAGATGAACCGATAGCACAGCAACTCGAGGAAGAGCTTATCAAAGTCAAAGCGCAGCTTCGTGCCTCTAACGAGCAGCACGATTTTCAAGCCGAAGAAATGAAAGCCTCAAATGAAGAGCTTCAGGCGATGAACGAGGAATTGCGCTCGGCGGCCGAAGAACTTGAGACGAGCAGGGAAGAACTTCAGTCGATCAACGAAGAGTTGCGTACCGTGAATCAGGAACTGAAGGTTAAAATTGAAGAAACCAGCGTTGCAAACAATAATTTGCAGAACCTGATCAATTCGACCGATATCGGCACCATTTTCCTTGACCGAAGTTTCCGTGTCGCATTGTATACGCCAGCCGCCGGAGCTATCTTTAACTTAATTCCTGCCGATTACGGTCGGCCATTAACCGACATTACGCATAAGCTTGAGTATCAAAATCTGCTTAGCGATGCTGAAACTGTCCTGGAGAAGTTAAACGTTGTTGAGAAAGAAGTCTCCACCCACGACGACTATACCTACCTGATGCGACTTACGCCATACCGAACGGACGAAGACCGGATAAACGGCGTGGTAATTACATTTGTCGATATTACCGAACGCAAACGAAATGAAAAAGCATTACGTGCAGCCGAGGAGAATTACAGAACGGAGCTTCAACAGCAGGTTGAACAGCGCACGAAAGAATTAAAGGAAAGCCGCGACCAGTATCAAACACTCGTAGAAAACACCCCTGACGTTATTACGCGGTGGGACAAAAAACTGCGCCTGGTTTATGCCAACACAGCTTTCGAAAAAAAGACAGGCGTCAGCAATGAGCTGATGTTAGGCAAGACAAATGCCGAAATGGGTCAGCCCAAAACATACTCGTCGGCATATTCCGAAAGCCTGAAACGCGCTTTTGAACAAGGCGTAACAGTAGAACATTTTAATACATTCCCCACACCCGACGGTGAAGTGCATTTCCACACACGGATGACGCCCGAACTAAATCTCGAAGGCGAGATAGAAACGATACTCGCCATTGCGCGCGACATTACCGACATCAGGAAAGCGGAACAAGAAGTAGAATCGGCTCGTGAGTTTTTGAAATCTGTACTCGACAGCTCACTTGATGTAATTCAGGTATTGAAAGCCGTTCGGGACGAATCGGGAAAGATAACCGACTTCACATGGGTAGTCAACAACCGCAAGGCAGTAGAACAAAATGGCGGTGATGTAATCGGCGAGAGCCTGTTGAAACTGAACCCTGGAACTGTTCCCTCGGGAGTGTTTGACCGTATGGTCGAAGTCACAGAAACAGGCGTCGTGCAGGTCGTGGAGCAGTTCTACTCCTCTGAACAATTCGAAGACAGTTGGTTTTATCAGTCGATGGTACAACACGACGACGGTATTGTGATGACAACACGCGATATCACCGCGCAGATAAAAGCCGAGAGGGAACTGCTGGCGCTGAAAGATGAGCTCGCAGCACGCGCGAACGACAAATATTACCAGCTCTTCAACTCGATAGACGAAGGGTATTGTATTGTTGAAGTACATTTTGACAAAAAAGAACGACCCATTGATTTCGAATATCGCGAAGTCAATCCGGCATTTGAGAAACAAATCGGAATATCCAATGCTACTGGCAAGACCATTCTCGAACTCGTACCCAACATTGAGCAGAAATGGTTCGACTTATACGGGCGCGTGGCTAAAACCGGCGAACCTATTCGTTGCAGGGAACATTCTGCCGCGTTAAACCGCTATCTGGATCTGTATGCATTCCGCGTGGGCGCTCCTGAAGATAACCAGGTGGCGGTTATCTTTACCGATATTTCCGAACACAAGCTTGCCGAAGAAGCATTGCGCCATTCCGAAGAACGTCTCCGCGTTACAATGGAAAGTGCGCTCGACTTCGTGATTATTACTATGGACATAAACGGGAATATAGAGCAGTGGAATACGGGCGCTGAACGAATTCTTGAGTATTCGTCGGACGAAGCAAAAGGACAAAAAATAGAAATCATATATACCGAAGAAGACCGTGCTGCGGGAGTTCCGCAAATTGAATTGGCAACGGCTGTGAATCGCGGACATGCTGAAGACGAGCGCTGGCATACCAGAAAAGACGGTAGCCGATTGTTTATGAGCGGGATCACACGCCCAATTTACAATCCGCAGCTAACAGGGTTTGTCAAAGTTGCGCGGGATATGACCGATCATCAACATGCGCAGGAACAAGTTCGGCTTTTTGAGGAGCGTTATCGTATTGCGCTGGAATCGGCCGGAATGGCAGCTTGGGACTGGAACATCAAAGAAAATGTTATCGAGTGGAACCAAAACCATTATACTTTATTGGGAATCCCATTGAACGACAGCAACAAAGATATACCGTATTTCCTACAGTATGTACATCCTGAAGACAGGGATTTTGTTCTTGAAGAACTTGAACATGCTGTGGAAACTGCAGGCGTTTTTAACGATGAGTTCAGAATTATCCGTCGTGACAACGATGCGGTTCTATGGATGAAAGGCTACGGAAGCACATTAAGCCACGAAAACGGACGTGCCACGCGAATGGTCGGTGTAATGTTCGACATCACCGAACAAAAATTATTTACCGAAGAACTCAGCCGGAAAGTCAACGAGCGCACAATGGAACTTCAGCGATCGAATGACGACCTTAGGCAATTCGCGCATGTTGCGAGCCACGATTTGAAAGAGCCGGTTCGGAAGATACGCACGTTCAGCCGTTTGCTGATGTCTAAGTATGCTGAAAATCTCGTTGAAGAAGCTAAATGGTATTTGGGCAGAATCGATTCAGCCACCGACAGGATGTACGGGATCATAGAAGGCGTGTTCAACTTCTCGAAGCTTACCGCCAATGCCGAACCACTGCAAAAGATCGACCTTGATGAACTTCTCGAACAAATCGAAGGCGACCTTGAGCTGGTCATGGCTGAAAAACAAGCCAAAATCACCCGCAAAGGATTGCCATCGGTAATCGGAAACCGTGTTCTGATTTATCAATTGTTTTATAACCTGATACTGAATTCGCTTAAATTTTCGCAGGAAAACAAGCCATCGCGCATTAACCTGGCCGGGTCGGCCACTGAAGAAGACCACGTCAGGTACTGGCAGATCAAGCTGTCTGATAACGGTATCGGCTTCGACCAGGAACATGCAGAAGATATTTTTAATCCGTTTGCCCGATTAAATTCAGCCGATCTATATGAAGGCTCCGGACTCGGATTGGCACTTTGCAAGAAGATCATCGAACGGCACGACGGATTCATATCAGCGAATGCTAAACCTTACGAAGGCGCCGAATTTACTATCTTGCTGCCAATGAACCCGAAATAGCGGGCTTTAAAAAGTAAATCTTGCGCTAACGTTTGGCGTTGCACCCAATCCGAAGATATTCACTGCTTCTGCACCAGTATTGCCGGGATTGATGCGGTAGAATCGGTTAACGATGTTTTCACGGTCGGTTATATTTAATAAGGAACCGCTGATTTGGAGTAGGTGCGCGTCTAAATTCCATGTTTTGGACATCGAGAAATTTACCTGCCAATATGAGGGGAGCGATAAATTATTCGGCAAACCGAAAGCTATAGCAGAATTGGATGTATTGTTAGGATCTATCACGACAGATTCTAATCCCGTGTAGGCACGGCCACTGTGCCATTTGCTCCCTATCGCCACACGCAGTTTCTTCCATTCATAAGTCGCGGCAAATGCTACAGCATGAGTGATTTCAAAGTTGCCGGGAAAAGTTTGCGGTGTCAGCTCACCGAAGTCATAACGGCTGTGCATAAAGCCGTATGAAATCCAGGTATAAAATCTGTTGAAGTTTCTTTGTAGCAACAGTTCTGATCCGAGAACCGTGTTTTTGCCGTGCGTTTCAACAAACTCAAACTGGTTCTGGAAACCTTGTGCGCCCGTAGTTATTCCATCAACGATTTTATAATAATTGTCGAGTGAAAGCAGCCAGCGATTATCAGAATAATTAAATCCCAGTGACGCCTGCGAACTCTTTTGAACCGGAATCTGGTCTTCGTCAGCCAACATCCAACGCCGCTTCTCGAGCCCGAGGAAATCCCGTTGCCGGTCGATGATCTGCGACATCGTTTGACTTTTTTGCTCGCCGGCGACTACAATCCGCAGATGCTCGGCGAGCTTTTGCGACACACTTATACGAGGTTCAACCACCGTTAGCGCGTACTTTTGAAAATAATTTGCCCTCACTCCTGCCCGTAACTCGGTTTTCGTTCCGGAGTAATGATATTCCCCAAAAACCGAATGGGATTTCAAAATTTCGCGGCTAAGTTGTTCAAAAGCCGGGTCGGTAACGATATCTTCATTTGTAACGCTCACCATATTGAACTGGTAACCGGCCTCAATCGACGAAGATCCTGCCATTTTGAAAGTATGCCCCAGCCGCACGCCGCGATCGATTACGGTGTTCAACTGGTTCGTGATCTGTTCAGCGGTTGCCGATTCGTTCAGTGCATCGAGTGAATAGTGTGAGAAATAAGCCTGCAACTCCGATTTATGTTTGACTGACCACTTCGATCGCCATGAAAACGATCCTCCGAGCGTATTCTGTGACAGGTTGCTTCTCCGCTGTCGCAATCCCTCGCGTTGATCCACGTCAATTTCGTTTGCTATTCCGATGCCGTCTACAACAAGCTCGTGTCGCCGACCGATTTTCTGTTGGTATTGCAGTGAATAATCGTAAAAATAAAAGTCGGTTGCACTCGTTACTGACGCAACGTTTCCGTCTTCTGTAATTATCGTGTTCTGGAATATCCGGTTCTCATATTTGCGATAGGTTGGGGTCTGAAAAAAATCAGTATACGATCGACGGGCCGAAACCATAAGAGCAGCATGTTCCGTAAGCCTGACTTTCGACAGCGCGTTGACGCTGAGCATATCGGCAGCGACCGTAAACGAAGTGCGTTCAGGAATTACTGAATAAGTGGAAATGGCTACTGTTGACGACACGGCTTCACCAAAAAAAGACGGACTCGCATTTTTAAAAATGGTGATCTCTGTGGGCTGAAGCGGATTAAACGCGGAAATTAATCCGAAGAAATGGCCGGTTTGGAACATCCTGATGCCATTCCACAAAAAAAGGTTCTGGTCGTGCGATCCGCCGCGCACATTGATGTTCGAAATTGTTTCCTCGACGCTGGTTACACCCGGGACCTGTTGCAAAGTCTGCAAAATATCGGGTTCGGTAAGGCCGGGCAAAATGCCGAATTTTTCGGGTTTGACAAGGAGTTCGCCGTGGGCTGATTGATAAATTCCGCTTGTCAGGAAGCGGCGCGTCACTACTTCGTCAAGGCCGGTAATGAGCGCATTCATTTTGACCTTTCTACATTCGCTCGTATAAAGATCAGTTGGGTCCAGGGTAGCAGGCTCGTAACCGATATGGCGGATTAGGATTTCGTTAGGTGAAACGATCGGAAGTTCGAAATAACCGTGGGCGTTTGAAGCAACCACGACGGCTGAATTCGATATCCGGACCTCGGCATTTTCGATCCCGCTTCCCGTTTCCGCGTCGATCAAATAACCGCATAACGGCTTGTCCATCCGCTTGTCGTTATAGATTGAGTAGATCTTATCGGAAATTCGTCTAAATAGCAGCCTCGTATTCGCCTCGATATAAGAAAGTTTTTGCTCTAATGACAAATCGGCCGCAGGCGGAACCAACGTATAGACCACAAGTTCCTCATCAATATAGCTGAACTTGGTTTGATGTGCTTTGGAAATATCCTTTAAAATCAGCGTGAGCGGCACCTCGGGCTTGCTTTGCGACAAGCCGCACCAGTGCATTGCTACACAACAGAAAATGATTAATATCCTATTGGCGGACATTTGTAGGGATCAAGGCAATACCGTCTTTTCCTTTTCGAACTTCAAGATGATACGTTAATGCCACTATTTCTAAAGCTGCATCAAGGTTATCGGCAGGCAGCGAACCTGAAAAAAGTTGTTTTCCGTGGGAAGTCGTTGTGATCTGAACATCATACTGTCGCTGAAGTTCGGCAAGCAATTCCTTCAGACTTTCATGGTGAAAAGCCAGTTCGCCGTGTAGCCATTCCGGTTCAACCGACTCGACTGTACCGTTTGTACGCGCGGTTCCCGAATAGGAAATATAATCTCCCGGAGTTAATATTACGAGATCCGAATCGTGTAGTACCTGCACCTTTCCTTGGTAACATATCACGTCAAGCCGATTTTCCCGCGCCCTTACGCTAAACTTCGTTCCGAGTACAGTGACAGTTCCATTGACTGTATGCACATCGAATCTCTTCCCTTTGGCAACCTTAAAATATGCCTCGCCAGTCAATTCGACACGTCGGTTGTTATTCCAGCTAAACGTGGAGTATTCGGCTTCAGAACCGGGTTTCAGATGTACTTCTGAATTGTCCGGAAGCGTAAATGCTACCATTTCGCCGTTCGGCGCAACTTGGGTCTTTGGAAGAACAAATGTAGTTGCAACCCCTAACAGGACGAGAAGCACGGCTGCAATCTGGAACCATTTCTTTTTATACAACGGAACAATCCTGGTAGCGCGCTTATCAGTAATCAGTACATTCTTTAAGATTTTATCCTGATCGACCTCAGGTTGCTGAAGTCGGGAAAATTGATCCCTGATCCTGAGCAATGTAGGGTATTCTGGTGAAGCTTCCAGCTCGTGAAGCTCCGAATCGTCCATCTCACCAGCCAGCCAACGCGCCAGTTGTGTGTCCTCTTTCATATTTCATTTTATTAATTGACAGGTTTAAGGCGAAAAACCCTACCTGAAGTTATCGATTTGTTCGCGCATGGCCACCAGCGCGCCGTGAATCCGCTTTTCGACAGCCTTTACGGTAATGCCAAGCATTTCTGCAATTTCACGGTATTTTTTGCCTTCAACACGGTTCAGCAGAAGCGCGGTACGTTGTGCTTCGGTGAGGCTCGCAATTGCACGATCAAATTTCTCGTTGAACTGCTGTTCTTCCATTATATATTCCGGTGTCGCATTGTCAAGGCCCGACCCCGAATTATCGGATGCATATTTCAGGATCACCTTCTTTGACGCCGTATGGTTAAGGGCGGCATTGTTTGCAACGGTGTAGACAAAGGATTTCGGGTGACGGACCTCGGCACAATTTTGCCAGAGTTTTATAAAGGCCTCCTGCGCTATGTCGTCGGCAAGATCCGAATCGCCGAATTTATAATAAATGTAGTTCCGTAGCGCCTGAACGTTGTCCCGGAAAAAAGCAGTAAAAATATTTTCCTTGCAAATTTGCTGCATTTCAGGCTCTTTCATATAAAAATACCGATTTTTCGGGCAGCGAAAATAATAAATTTAAAAAAGAAGGTAGGGTTAAATCGTAATTTTGTGTCTTATTACCGAAATGCATCAAATTATGAAGAACCTGCTTTTGTTTTTAGTACTGGTTGTCACTGCCGTTTCTTGTGAAAAAGAGGAACAGTACGTCAGGAATTCTGATGTAGACGACCTTCGTACGGCGCCGACGCTGGTACAGAAGTTGGTTCGGATGACGCAACATCCGGCAACGATCGATAATGTGGTCGACAATACGAGCTGCTTTTCAATCAATCTTCCGGTAACGGTAATTGCTAATTCGCAAATGATTACGATTAATTCGGAAAGCGACTATCAGCAGGTTCGTAATATTTTCGCAGCAAGCGATACCGACACAGACTCAGTAGTGATACAATTTCCGATTCAGGTTACCTACACTGA
Source organism: Flavobacterium sp. (assembly GCA_036386895.1). Taxonomy (GTDB): domain Bacteria; phylum Bacteroidota; class Bacteroidia; order Flavobacteriales; family Flavobacteriaceae; genus Flavobacterium. Next base: position 119,464 of record DASVUR010000002.1, on the reverse strand, counting down.
TTATACAACGGCAACATTTAACTCTCAGGCCGGGCTTAATGCGGCGGCCTCAAACTGTGTGGAATCGGTGGAACTGTCTTGCCTGTCATTCGACTTTCCGCTAACCGTTAAAACATATGACTCGGATTCACAGGATGCCAATACTATAACACTGGGAACGACCACCGCCCTTTTTAATTTTCTCGGTGAACTACTAAATTATGAGGCGGTATCGTTTGATTATCCGTTGAACCTGAATACGCCAAACGGAATTATTTCAGTAGAAAGCAACTCAGAACTTGAAAGCGTAATAGATTCTTTTATAGCCGAATGTGAAGCAGCTGTAAATCCACAGCCTGATCCCAACCCCGATCCACTTGAACTGGACGAAGTGATCGTGCAGGGATCATGGCGCATCTCCTACTACTTTGACGAAGAAGAACATACGGAGGACTATGAAAACTATACCTTTTCGTTTACCGCTGCCGGTGCAGCTACGGCAACTTCGGGATCGGGATCTGTTGCCGGAACCTGGGACAGCTACATCGACAGTGGTGATCTGACGCTGGAATTTACATTCAACGGTTCGTCGCTTGGCGATCTTGAAGAAGACTGGACCGTAACGAGCTTCACCGAAACTTCAATAGTGCTGGCTCACGAAAGCGGCGGCGGTGGCGATCCCGAATATGTTACATTTCAAAGAAACTAATGCTTAACTATTTATAAATCTAAAATCAATTACCATGAAAAAGTTCTCATTCTACTCCATTTTAGCGTGCATCTTTATGATGACTACTGCCTCTACGTGCAGCAACGACGATGACGACAACAGCAACGGGTCGTCTTCAAATCCACAACCTGTAATTAACGCCGTAAACAACGGAACATGGCGCGTAACCTATTACTACGACACCGACAGCGAGGAAACGAACCAATTCTCGGGGTACGATTTTACGTTTGGCGACAACAATGTACTTACCGCAGCCAATGGTACGAATACCTACACCGGAACCTGGTCTGTTACGAATTCAAGCGGCAACAGCAGCAGCCGAAGTGGCGATGATGACAGCAACAGTGATATCGATTTCAACATCGCTTTTGCTTCACCTTCAAACTTTGCAGAACTTTCCGATGATTGGGATATTATTTCATACTCGTCTACCCGAATCGAGCTGATCGATGTTAGCGGTGGAAATGGCGGTACCGATTACCTAACATTCGAGAAAAACTAACGAAACAACCTTTTTGCCCCCAGAGAATATCCGGAACAGGTTGGGCATCCAATCGGTTCCGGATTTTTTAAACCTAACGCGGTTTCAATACCGCAATCATGATCCATATCAAAGCCACGTACATAATTTGAACCTATGAAGAGAATCTACTTCCTACTGTTTATACTTTCTGCATCCATTTTATCGGCACAATGCCCGCCCGGCGAAGTCACTTTAAACTCGCAGGCTGATGTAGACAATTTCATTCTTACGTTTCCGAACTGTACCCAAGTCACAGGCGACCTGAACATTTCCGGGAACGCAATTGTAAACCTGAACGGACTTGCCAACATCGTATCGGTTACTGGAGCCGTCGACATTGAGCAGAACCCGAACCTGACAAACCTAAACGGCCTCAACAACCTGTCGCATGCCGGAATTGGATTGATTATCCGCGACAATAGTCAGCTTCAGAACCTCGATGCGCTTGCAAACCTGACGACCATTGCAGGCGAATTAATTATCCGTTCGTGTCCGCAGCTGACAAACCTCGACGGACTTTCCGGTCTGATTTCAACGGGAACCGATCTTGTTATCCGCGACAACGCATCGCTGACATCGGTCTCCGGACTTTCGGCCCTGACAACCGTTGGAGGTGAATTTACAGTAAGAAGCTGCCCGTCGCTTGGGTCGTTAAGCGGAATGGAAAATTTGACTTCCGTCGGACTTGGTCTTATTGTTCGCGATTGCGCAACCTTAACAACTGTAGAGGCGTTGAGTGGCGTCACGTATGTAGGTGAAATTCTTGAGCTTGTCGATCTTCCGCAGTTGTCGAGTTTGTTGGGGTTGCAGAATATTACAACAATCGTTGGGGGTGATGAAGGCGCTTTGATAATAGAAGGCAATAATGCACTGACAAGTCTTGAAGGACTTGGAAATAATGAAACCACAATTACGGGTGGGATTGCGATCAGTACCAACAATGCGTTGTCGTACTGCAATGTTCCGGCGATCTGCAAATTGCTTTTGAATCCGCCAACTGATGCAATTATTGCCATCGACACCAATGTTACAGGCTGCAACTCGGTTGAAGAAGTGGGTCTGATTTGTACGCCTATACCCGAAGTCACTGGCTTCTGGCCTGAATCAGGAGAGACTGGCACAACGGTTACGATTACGGGCAATGATTTTTATCACATTACAGGTGTAACTGTAGGTGGTTTTCCGGTCGTGGCGTTCACAGTCGTCAGTCCGACCCAGATTATAGCCGTTTTAGGAGCGCATGCGACAGGTCCGGTTGTGGTAGCTAATACAACCGGCGCTGCCCAAAGTACCCAACCCTTTATCGTGACCACATTAGGCAAGGCTGGTTTTGCAATTAACGAGATTTCGATTGCGCCGAACCCGGTTACAGATGTATTTCAGATAAAGACAACAGATACCGTTTTGATGGTTCAGCTATTTGACCTTTGTGGCCAACTAGTATACGCTGCAAATCCGCTTGCTGAAAATGTTTCCGTTGATATGTCGCGGTTTGCGCCCGGAACGTACATTGTAAAAATCAGCGGCGATACCGCTTCTCATACCGCCAGGATACTGAAGTTTTGAATTGGCAATCATTACTAAAAAGGAAGCTGCAGTTGTAGCTTCCTTTTTTTATGGCTTATTCCGAATACTTCGGGTAAAATTCGCAGCAGCTTCAAGCTTTTCGTCAGGAGCATCCTTGTGCGGCGTATAATCATGTTGAAAGAATATTTTTAGCAGCGCTTCTGCCACCTGGTTTACTGTACGATCTACCGGTTCAGGCAACCGAATCCATCCGCATCACCCCGGATAAACAACAGCCGGCACTTTATCCTGTTAAAAAGCGTCCGGTATTCCATTCTCGGAAGTCGGCGCGCGTCCAAGGTGTTGGTCCACGCCTTAACGGTTATTTCAGTTTTACTGCCGCGATATTTTTCGGGTCTTTTCGGCAAATCGCAATTTTGATAAGCGCCGTTACATCGTACAGCCGGGCGAATCGTGTATAAAAACTCCGCATTTTCAGGCTGTTTGGATGCTGGCCAAATAAAAATCGGAATTATTTTGTAACAATTGGCTTTAATTTGAATCGAAAAGGAAATTAATCCATCGAATTTCAATCATCATGAAAAAAACAATCGCATCCTTAGTTCTCCTTTTCACAATCACGGCAGCAATGTCTCAATCGAAAGCCTTTGAAGTCGACGTTCTCGGAAAAGGCCAACCCATCATTTTAATTCCCGGATATTCCTGCAGCGGATCGGTTTGGGATGAAACGGCCGACTATCTGAAAGGCAACTACGAACTCCATATCCTGACGCTGGCCGGATTTGCAGGCGTGGCGCCGATAGACGGACCGTTTCTGCCAGCAGTACGCGATCAGATCATTCAGTACGTAAAAGACAAACATCTGAAAAAACCAATGCTAATAGGACACAGCCTAGGCGCTTTTATGTCGCTTTATGTTTGCTCGGCAGAACCGGATTTGTTTGGAAAAGTTATTGCTGTCGACGGCGTTCCGTTCATATCGGCTTTGAACGACCCGAACACAACAGTAGAATTACTAAAAGACAACCCGCGTTACAACATGGATGCGGCCATTTCAAGTTTCAGGGCAATCCCGACTGAAGGTTACATCGATAACATGACCGCCGCTATGCTGTACCAGGTGAACGATACGGTACGGGCGCGTCAAATTGCAACGTGGAGCTCGAAAAGTGACCGAGCCACACTGGGGCGGGCGTTAATCGAAATGTCGCTAACCGACATCCGTAAGGACATAGCAACCATAAAATCGCCCGTACTTGTACTTGCAAGCCTTTTTGGTACTGCCGATCAGAGTCAGAGAATATATTCCCAACAATATTCGGCTTTGCCCAATGCGACTATTAAAGTGGCCAACAGCAAGCACTTTATCATGTACGATGTGCCCGAGTGGTTTTACGCAGAATTGGACTTGTTCTTAAAATCCTAAGCGTGGAAACAAACAAAGAAGCACTATTTAAAGATATCTATAGCAAGTATTCGGTAAAAATCCATCGTATTTGCCTTGGGTACACCGGCGACGCGATGCAGGCAGACGACTTGCTGCAGGAAGTATTCATCAAAGCGTGGCAGAATTATGATACGTTTCGCGGCGACTCGCAGATCAGCACCTGGATTTACCGGATTGCCGTTAACACCTGCCTCCAACACATCCGCAACACCAAATCTAAAGGCACAACAAATATTGATGACGCTGCGCACCTGGAAAGGCTACCCGACACCGACGAAGGCCACAAAGAAGAACAGGTTCGGATGCTATACAGTTGCATAGCAAAATTGTCAGAACCCGACAGGCTGATCATTACGATGCTGCTCGAAGAAGTTCCATATGCCGAAATAGCAGCAGCGACTTCAATTTCCGAGGGAACTTTGCGGGTAAAGATCCACAGGATAAAACAACAATTAAGCACCTTATTTTCAAGATATGAAAGAATTTGACAGCCTGAAAGAAATCTGGAACAGGCAAGAAACACCTGACCTTCCCGAGGTCTCGGCGATCGTCGCAAAAGCAGCAAAAATCCGCAACACCACCGTCAGAAAAATCATTTTCCAGGTCGCGACTATGATGATCGCCATGGTCGCTGTAATTTGGGTCGTGGCCACTATCGACTTCAAAATGCCTACAACGTATGTGGGTGTTGCAATTATGCTGGCGACGGTGTTTGGGTTTGCAGGAATACGGATTTACCAAATCGTCCGGCTCAATGGGATCGACCTCTCAGCCGAGCCTTCGAAGGTCTTAGCCGACACAGAAGAATTGTATAAATTTCAGTGTTTGGTGAACACCAAAGGGATAATCGCGTATTTTATATTGCTGAATACTGGATTCGGATTATACTTTATCGAGGTTATGAAGCCGATGTCGGTTTTGGCGATTGCAATATTCCTATCGGCCTACGTTGCCTGGATGCTCATTGCCTACTTCATTTTGGGCAAGCGCCAAGTCGCAAAAGAACATAAAAGAACAGAATCGATCATTGATACAATTCGGAAAATCGAACAGGATTATACGCGGGAATAATCAGTAGGTAAACCTCACGCCGGCACCAAATCCCATGTCACTATCATAATGAACTGACGGTGAGAAATATTTGCCAATCGCGTAACGAAGTCCCGCCATATATTCTTTATCAGTATTGACCATGAAACCCATCCGCAACTGTCGCGTCAACGGAACATCTTCCCGCCGTAGCGACAGTCGGAGGTTTCCATCGAAATAAACTTCGGCAGTAGCCTTGACCAGCAGCGGCAACAAGTATTCGACACCGGCAGAGAAAGCGCCGCGCCTATCTTTCGAATTTCTTTGTCCGAAGACATTCGCTTCCTGCTCATCGCGCCCCATTTTCCGATAGCGCCAGTCGTAACCGATGAATGGCATCAGCCACTGGTTCTGACCGAAATACCGGCCGAGGTGCGTCTCGACTTCGTAGCCATGCATGTCGTTATGACCAAGTCGCCACTCGGACGATAGCTGCCAGCGAGTATTTGCAAGCATTGCCATTCCGTCATTCCCGTTAGTTGCAAAGTCGTTCTCAACCATAAAGTGAAATTCACGGTCATCGCCCATAAGTTTCCTGTAGGCTGCTTGCGGATCAGCAACAAACGGGTTTGGAGGTGAGTCTTCGTACGAAAAGATGCGGCCCATTCCGCTCATCATGTGGTACAGTATGTGGCAATGGAAAAACCAGTTGCCCGATTCAGTAGCGGCAAATTCGATTGTATCAGTCTCCATCGGCATGATGTCGAGCGTGTTTTTCAATGGAGCGTACTCGCCCTGGCCGTTGATCACCCTGAAATCGTGGCCATGCAAGTGCATCGGGTGACGCATCATCGAGTTGTTATACATCGTAATCCTGACGTTCTCGTCCTTTTTTATCAAAATCTTGTCGGATTCAGAAACCGTTTTATTGTCGAGCGTCCACACATATCGGTTCATGTTTCCGGTGAGTTCAAAGTGAAGTTCCCGAAAAGGCTTGTTGGGCAGGATTGTTTTGGTTGTCGCTTTAAGCATTCCGTAGTTCAACGTCACCATTTCTTTTGATTTACTCATATTATACCCCTCATGGCCAGTCATCCCGTGGCTATCCGACTGCATACCGTCACCTGTAATTTCGGGATACATTACCATGTTCATGTCCATCGTCTGGTTGGTCATCACCATATCCATCGGCTGCATGTCGCCGTTCATGTCCATCATTTTGTTCATCATGTTCATGCCTTCAAAGTATTCCAGCCTCGGCAACCGTTCAGCCGGCATTCTCAATCCGCTGCCGAGCCAGATGGAAGCTGATTTTGTACGATCTTCAGGAGTGAACAAAAACTCATAGGACATATCTTCAGGAACTGTGACAATTACGTCGTAGGTCTCTGCTGTTGCGATGATAAGGCGGTCGACTTCAACAGGTTCCACGTCATTGCCGTCATTTGCTACGACGGTCATCTTTCCGCCGGAATAGGTCAGCCAGAAATATGAAGAAGCCCCGCCGTTTATGACGCGCAGTTTCACTTTATCGCCTGCCTTAAATGCTGGATACTGTTTTGCAGTTTCACCATTTGCAAGAAACGCATCATATGCAACATCGCTGACATCCATAGCGTTCATCCGTTTCCACTCATTGGTGACTTTAGTTGAGAAGTGTCCTGCTTTTATGGCCTCCGCATAACTTTGGATTGTATTTTTCCGAATGCCGAATAAATCGGATGCCGTATGAAGCCTTCGCTGGACTTCCATGGGCTTCATGTCGATCCAGTCGCTGATCACCACGGGAACCGTAGGGATTTTTGGCTCGTTTGGCTTATTGAAGATTAACGCGCCGTACATTCCGGCCTGTTCCTGCAAACCTGTATGGCTGTGATACCAATAGGTGCCGTTTTGGATTACCTTGAACTTATAAACGAACGATGCGCGCGGGGCAATCGGCATTTGGGTCAGATACGGTACACCATCATACTGATTGGGTAGAAACACACCATGCCAATGAATCGAGGTTTCCTTCTCCATCATGTTGTGCACGTGGATTTCGGCACTATCACCTTCGGTGAATGTTAGTGTTGGCGCGGGAATTGAGCCATTTATTGCTATAGCCGATCGTTTTTTGCCCGTATAATTTACAATAGTGTCGCGAACAAAAAGATCATACCGTACCCGCTTTGGCTGATATGTCATTCCGGGTTTTTCGGGTGTGTACGCCGCCTTTTGAACAGAGTTGCGCTGTTGTGCTTGCGGTTTTGTGGATGCAGGCTCCGGAGCAGCCTTGCTACCCTTAGTCGCTGCAGACTTAGTTTTGGCTTTAGTCTTAGTTGCCCGCTTTACCTTTCTTTCAACAAGATCCATTCCGCATTTCGGACATTTCCCTGGCTTATCAGATGTTACTCCGGGATGCATTGGGCATGTGTAAATCCCCTGCGCAGCTGAAATTGCCTCAGACAATCTGTGGTCGTGCTGCGCAACAAGGGGCAATACATTCCACAACAGCAATAGAATTAACGTGTTCTTCATGATGTTTATAGCTTCCCATTTCGCAAGCGGAGCGAGTTCAGGATTACCGATACAGAACTGATACTCATCGCGGCGCCCGCAATCATTGGTGATAAAAGGACCCCGAAGAATGGATACAACAGCCCGGCGGCAATCGGGATTCCGATGATGTTGTAGACAAAGGCAAAAAACAAGTTCTGTTTGATGTTTTGCATCACTTTACGGCTCAAGGTTATTGCTTTTAAAATTCCCTGCAGATCGCCTTTTACAAGTGTTATTGCAGCGCTTTCGATTGCGACGTCGGTTCCGGTTCCCATTGCAATTCCGACGTTTGCCTGTGCCAGCGCCGGGGCATCGTTCATTCCGTCACCCGCCATCGCAACTATCTTTCCCTGAAGTTGTAACTGTTGAATCTCTTTTAGCTTGTCTCCCGGAAGGAAATCGGCTTTAAATGATGCCAGGTTTAATTCTTCGGCCACAGCCATTGCCGTATTTGCATTGTCACCCGTTAGCATTACGACCGAAATATTGTTTCTGAGCAGTTCGCTGATCGCTACTTTGCTGGTTTCCTTAATCCTGTCGGTAATCGTAACAAAGCCGGCTACAGTTCCGCCGACAGCGATAAATGATACCGTCTTGCCGGTTTGCTGCTGTTCAAGCACGCGCTGAAGAAGGACACTTGGAATGTTCGCCTGCTCCTGCTCCATCAGTTTTTTATTTCCAAGGGCGACGCGGCTTCCGTCAACGAGGCCGACAACGCCTTTTCCTGTCACCGAGTCGAAATTTGAAACTTGATGCGCTTTCACGCCTTTCTCACGTCCATAGTTTACAATTGCTTTCGCCAGCGGATGTTCGCTGTGTACATTCAGGGATACGATCATCTGCAGCAGCGCCGGTTCCGAAAAGCCACTTTGAACGACCAATTCGCCAACTGATGGTTTTCCTTCTGTTATCGTTCCGGTTTTGTCTATTATCAGCGTGTCGATCTTGTTCAGGCGTTCGAGCGCCTCAGCATTTTTAATAAGTATGCCGTTTTGCGCTCCACGGCCCACGCCAACCATCACCGACATCGGCGTTGCTAGTCCCAGTGCACACGGACAAGCGATGATCAAAACCGCTATGGCGTTTGTAAGTGCGAATACGACACCTGATTCTCCGCCGAAAACAAGCCACGCACTAAACGTGATTACCGCCACTCCAATAACAATCGGAACGAAATAACCGGCCACGCGATCAACGACTTTTTGAATCGGTGCTCTAGAACGGCTTGCATCGTTTACCATTTTGATGATCTGTGACAGCAGTGTTTCGGCACCTACCTTTTCAGCCGACATCACAAACGAGGTCGTTCCGTTTACCGTTCCAGCCGTGACAGCTTCTCCGGGTCTTTTTTCTACAGGCATTGGTTCGCCTGTTATCATCGATTCGTTTAGTGTCGCCTCGCCTTCGCGGATCAAACCATCAACGGGAATCTTGTCGCCGGGCTTCACGCGAAGCAGATCGCCTTTTTTTATTTCGTCGAGGGCAATGACTTTTTCCGCTCCGCCAACCAGCAGATTGGCTGTTGAAGGAACCAATTTCAACAATTCCTTAATGGCACTGTTAGTCCGACTGTGAGCACGAGCTTCAAGAAGCTGGCCGAGCAAGACCAGCGTTAAGATTACCGTAGCGGCTTCGAAATAAACATGGACCACGCCCATTTCGCTCGTGAATTGTGCTGGAAATGCTCCGGGAAATAGCAATGCGGCAACGCTGAACAGAAAGGCCACTCCTGTTCCTAAACCGATTAAGGTAAACATATTTAAATTGTTGGTCTTTAGCGAATTCCATGCACGCTCGAAAAACATCCAACTCACATATACAACCGGAATCGAGAGTGCGAGTTGGATCAAGTTCCAGGCTTGCATCGGCAGAAGATGCATCAGCGGGCTGCCTGGAATCATGTTGATCATTGCAATCGCGAAAACCGGAATTGTGAATGCCGTTGCGATTGTGAGTTTCTTACGCAGACTCTTGTAATTCTCATCCTCTTCGGCTTCAGCCGGCTCCATTGGAACGAGATCCATTCCGCAGATCGGGCAAGCACCGAGCGCATCTTTTACTACTTCAGAATGCATCGGACAGGTATATCGAATAGCGCTCGGCTTAAGTGAAGGAAGTTTTTCGAGGTTCATTCCGCATACCGGACAGCTTCCGGGTTTGTCGTACAGCTTGTCGCCTTCGCAATGCATCGGGCAGTAATACTTTCCCGCTGAGTGGCTAGCTTCTGTAGGCATTTCCTGATGGTGAACATGATGATTGGCAACATGATGTCCTTCGGGAGCAATTTGGTAACGGCTTTGCGCACCACCGAGAGCCTGTTGCAGCGTTTCAATCGGAACGTGCTTTTCCATTGTAATGGTGGCGGTTTTTTCTTCCTTAGATACCTCAACGGCGGTAACATCTTCCAATGCAAGAAGCATGGAAGTTACTGAGGCTTCACAGCCGGAGCACGTCATTCCTGTTAATTGATATGAATGTTTCATGGTTAAACTTTTACATGACAAAGTTCCGCCACAACACAATCAATTCGCTTATACAATCTTTGGTGTAATCTGTAAAATTTAGAGATTATCGATTGAGCGCCGCTTTTGTTCGCGCAGCTCCTTAAAGTAGGACGGCGTTAAACCTGTAACTTTTTTGAATTGCTTTGTCAAGTGCGACGCGCTGCTGTAGTTCAAAAGAGCAGCAATTTCATTTAGGTTGAGTTCATCATAGACGAGCAATTCTTTTACGCGCTCAATTTTTTGCAGAATGTAGTATTGTTCAATGGTCACGCTTTCGACCTGCGAAAAAATACTGCTGATATGGCTGTAATCTTGCGGAATCCGTTGGGTGATATAATCTGAAAGGTTTGTTTTTAAATCATTGCTGCGCTCGTGCACCAGTTCAACGATGATGTTCTTCACTTTCTCTGCGAGGCGGCTTTTGCGGTCATCGATCAGTTCGAAGCCTTCCTGTCGCAAACGTCTGTCGATATCTACCAATAACTCTTTCCCAATTGTTTCCGGAAGTTCAACCTCACCAAGCTCCACCGACTCCGGATGAACATCAAACGACTCCAATATCGATCGCACTGCGCTTTTGCATCGGTTGCAGACCATATTCTTAATATATATTTTCATAGTTACTTATCCTGAGCCGCCGGAAGCACCACGACAAACTCGGCGCCCTCGCCTTCCCTGCCGTTTGCGTAGATTATTCCGCCATGGTTTTCGGCGATTTTCCTGCACATAGCTAGTCCGATACCTGTACCTTCATATTGTCCGCGTCCGTGAAGCCTTTGGAAGATACTGAAGATTTTATCGGCATAGACCTGTGAGAAACCGATTCCGTTATCGCTGAATGAGATGCTGACATACGAACGTCGTTTAGAGAGTCCCAGTTTCTTGGCGTCTTCCACAGATAATTTTGCTCCGCTAATATGGATCACGGGCGCAACATCGGCGCGGCTATATTTTAGGGAATTGCTAATCAGGTTGTGGAACAATTGTACCATCTGCAGCGGAATGGCCTCAAGCGCCGGAAGATTGTGCGGTACAATCCTGGCATGTTTCTCCTCCACAATAAAATCGAAGTCCGCCATAACGTCTTCGAAAATATCGTTCAGGTCGGTTGGAGTGAACGAATCCTGTGTTTGCGACAATTGTGAGTATTGGAGTATGTCGGTCACGAGTTTCGTCATTCTTTTGGCTGAGCTGCTGATGCTTTGCATATGACGTGTAGCACGTTCATTCGGATCGACTATACTGCTCTGTAAGAGGTCAGTAAACATATTTATCTTGCGCAGAGGTTCTTGTAAATCATGTGAGGCAATGTAAGCGAATTGTTCAAGTTCTGCATTGGACTTTTGAAGACTGTTGTTCGTCTGCTCCAGCTCTTTTGTCCGCTCTTTGACTACTTTTTCAATCTGATGCCTTGCAACAACTTGTGCTGTGACATCAATTGCAATGGCGAGCACACCGGTGATCTTACCGCTGCCGTCGCGATAAGGCTCATATACGAAATTCAGGTAAACGGTGTCCGGCTTTCCAGACCGGATGAGATTTACCGGCATCTCATTCGCCTTTACAGTCTCGCCCTGATTGTAAACCTGCGAAAGCATTTCTTCTAGTCCTTGTTCGCGCGCATCCGGCAAGCCGTCGAATATCGGCTTGTGCATTACCTGATCTTCCTCTTTCCCCCAAAGTGTAATCATCGCCTGATTCGCAATTTCAACTACAAGGTCCGGACCATAGAGCATACACATTGCTACCGGCGACTGTACGATCATCGTCCGGAAGTTACGCTCGCTTTCTTTCAGCGCCATTTGCGCGACCACGAGTTCGGTCACCTCAGCAGCAGTATTCATAACACCATACACCGAACCATCGGCGTTAAACAACGGCGTAAAGCTATAATTAAAATAATAGGTCTGCAGTTTGCCGTCGACCTCAAGATCAACGCCGCTGTTTCGGGCATGATACGGCTGGCCCGTGGTATATACCTCATCAAGTTTTTCATAAATATTTTGTCCTTCAAGTTCCGGAAGCACTTCAGCATACGTGCGCCCAAGAACCGATTCGTCCCGGCCCCAAGCATCAAGGATCGCCTGGTTGACCATCTCTATACGCATTTCTTTTCCGATGTAGACGCCAATAGGAAACGGAGCGCTCTCGATGAAACTGCGTAAACGTTGGGCGCTTTCTTCCAGTGCAAGCCTTGATCGCACGCTTGAGCTAATGTCCTGAATAATTCCGGTTAGCGTTGCCGCCTCGCCATCATCGTCCTGCAGTTGCCCAATCGAACGCAGATAATGTATTTCGCCCGTTACCGGATGCGTGATGCGAAACGTAATGTTGTGCCGGCTGTGCCGCGGACCTTCGGAAATCTCGCCTAAGACATTAAAGATCGACGCATAATCTTCCGGATGTACCACTTTAATCAGTTCGCTCAGCGACAGCTTACTTTCAGCTACGCCGAGCCATTCCCTGATCTGGTGCGAAATGCTCATCATTTGATGTTGCAGATCAATCGTAAAGACACCAAGTTCGCCAATCTCGACAGCAAGTTCAAGGCTTCTTTCCTTTTCAGCAAACAACTTGCGGTCGGTATGGACACGGGTAACATCGTTCATCATTACCACTACGCCTGTGGGCTTATCGCCACTGGTTTCGAAATACGGCTGAACAATTATATTGAAATGCAGCTGTTCGCTGTTCCCGTTCCGGTTGAGCGTATACGGGATTTCGAAAGCCCGTTGCGTTTTTCCTGTTGCGTATGCTTCCCGGACGAGATCCTGAAATTGCTGTTCCACAAATTCAGGCAGCACTTCGCTCAGCGGCTTTCCGATCACCGAGTTGTCCTTTCCCCAAAGTTGCAGCGCCGGATCGTTGGCTAACGTAATTATTAAATTGGGACCTTTTAAGATGTTGATTGCCAATACGGATTGCATAAACAAATTGTGCGCGGGCTCAAGCGATCGGATACGCTCATCTTTTCGATCGGCAAGAATGCGTTCGGTTACATCAATAGCTGTATGGATAATATATTGAACCGTACCGTCGGAGTCGAGGATTGGCGTGTGTATCACTGTCCAGTACATTTCGCGGAACGAACCGTCGGTTTGGGCAATGTCGTAACGCTGTACGGCAAGTTCGTTTTTACGTTTCTCAGCAATACATATAGCAAGCGACTTTCGGATATCGCCGGACACATTTGGCGCCTCGGGATTGTCGGGAAAATACGTAAAGAGGCTGCTTCCGATCAATACATCTTTAGGAACACCCGCAAACGCGGCGAAATTGTCAGTCGATGCTACGACCGTGAAGTTTGGGCTATCAGGAAGAACGAGCCCGCTGGTATCGGGCATCGCATTAAAAACGGTTCTAAAGTCTATAAAGCGGGATTCGGGGTTCACGGACATAAATTATAATTGACTGCTGTTGAGCGCCTTGAAGCGTCAGCGGATAATTGCTATTCCGAAAGTTAAGAAAATGTTGCGAATGCCTAAAATTTTTGCATTTCGATCGCGAATTTTAATACTTGTTTAATCAGTCGCCAACGGGGAGCGTGATCACGAAGGTGCTTCCTTTTCCCGGTTCGCTGGTAGCTGAAATGGTCCCGCCGTGACTTTCAACAATACGTTTACACAAAGCCAGTCCGATGCCTGTTCCTTTGGTAGTATCCTTTAGCCGGTGAAACATCCCGAATATCTTATCTGCATATTCCTCATTAAAGCCGATGCCATTATCGCTGACAGTTATTGTTGTAAAGCTCTTTCCTGCACGTGACAAAGGCTTGGCTGTTATTGTAATTTCAGGATCGGAGGTATTGAATTTTATAGCGTTACTGATTAAATTTGCAAATAATTGATGCATTTGGATCGGGATTCCGAATACGACAGGCAGATTTTCGCGGTTTATCTTCCCGTTGCGTTCCTGTAGCAAAAGCTCAAAGTCGACTTCGATGTCTGTTAAGGTCTCGTTTAAATCCACTTCTCTCCGCAGCTCGCCGTTCGAACCCACTTGTGAATATTGAAGTACTGCGTTGATAAGGTTCGACATTCGGCCCGATGACTGGGCTATCTTCTGCGCCAGGGTATTCATTTCTTCCTTATCGTCTAATTTGTGCTGCAGCAGATCACTAAACATTATGATTTTTCTCAATGGCTCCTGCAAATCGTGCGAAGCAACATACGCATATTCCTCAAGTTGTTTGTTCTGGCGTAAAATATAATCGTCGGCCTGCTTCTTCTGCGTAAGGTCACGCGTTACTTTTGAAAATCCTGTTACACGGTTTTCGTCGTCATGAAGTGCTGTTATTACGATACTTCCCCAAAATCTCGTGCCGTCTTTTCGCATCCGCCAGCCTTCGTGTGTTGCTTTGTTATTTTGGACGGCTTCTGCCAACAGCGCCTTCGGAACCGTTTCGCGATCTTCAGGAAGGTAGAAAATGCTGAAGTTCTTGCCGAGGATTTCATTTTCTTTATAGCCTTTTATTGCTTCGGCACCTTTGTTCCAATTCAGGATATTTCCGTTGCGGTCTAAAAGTATAATCGCGTAATCTTCAACTTCGGCAATCATCCGGTGGTAACGTTCTTCGCTCCGACGCAACATTTCGTTCTGGTATTTGAGTTCAACCGCGTACCGTTCCTGGCGTTCCTCCGACTTTTTACGTTCGGTGAGGTCGCGGGTTACCTTTGAGAATCCGCTAACATTATTACTTTTGTCGTGAAGCGCCGTAATCACGATCGATCCCCAAAAGGTGCTGCCGTCTTTTTTAACGCGCCAGCCTTCGTGGCTTGCTTTTCCTTCAGTACGTGCCTGATTTATGAGCCGTTGCGGTAACCCGGCTTCAATATCTTCCTGAAGGTAGAATAGGTTGAAATTGCGCCCAACAACTTCTTCCGCTTTATAACCTTTGATCTTTTCCCCGCCTTTGTTCCAGTTCAGGATCTTGCCATCGGGATCGAGCAGGATAATCGCATAATCTTCAATTTCGGCAATCATGCCATGATAGCGCTCTTCGCTACGGCGGAGCTCATCATTTTTGAATTCGAGATCTTTCGCATTCCGCTGCAACATTTCCTCAGCAGCTTTGCGCTGGGTAAGGTCGCGCGTTACTTTTGAAAATGCGATAACATTTCCGTTATCGTCGTGGAGTGCGGTGATTACGATTGAACCCCAGAACTTGCTTCCGTCTTTCTTAAGACGCCAGCCTTCGTGGTTTGCTTTCCCGAACTTTATTGCATCGTCCAGCAACTTTTCGGGCAGTCCGTTTTTACGGTCTTCAGCAGCATAAAACACGCGAAAATTCGTCCCAATTATTTCTTTGGCGGTATATCCTTTAATGTTTGCTGCGCCCTGGTTCCAGTTTAAAATGTTGCCTTCGAGGTCGAGGAGCAGAATGGCGTAATCCATTACCTCGTCTATCATTTTATAGTAAAGCCGCTCGGCTGAAATAGCGCCAAGCGGCCCTGTCTTTGTCAGAAATTTTGTTCCTTCGGCGGGCAAGTTTCCATTGCTCGAAGGCGATTGGTTTCCGGTCGAAGGAGAAGCCGGATTTTGTTGATCCATGTTTAACAATTGTTTATCTCTAAAGTTACCTCAAAAACTCTTAATGAAAACTTAAATTTGGGTCAAATTCGTACATTTCCAGATTGAAAACCACCGTTAGCTCGATTTAATTTCTTCACATAAGATATTTACGAAAACAACTTCCTTGCTTGAGCAGTAATCGCAACAGATGTGGTAAACGATATAGGATGTAGCATTTTCGTGCTTAAAAAACGTTTTATTCAATTTGTAACGCAAAATATCGCCCGTTTATTGGACGTACTTGCAATACCATCATCTTGCTGCTGCTGCCATTTCCATTACAACTCACTCCGCGGTTTAGTACGTGTTATCAATTTCTTTCGTAACGGATGTGTCGCGAAGGCTAATCATGTTTTTTCTTCCTGCGTTTGTCCCACCAGATGTAAATCACAAATGTCAGAAGGCTGAACAATGACACCCAAAGCAGCCCCGTTTTTAGTCCGCTGCTAAATTGTCCCAATACTGCTATCAATATAATCAGCGGCGAAATGCCAAGGAGCGTCCCGCCAATAAAACGCCAGTAACCCATTCGGGCTACTCCTGCCATTATGCTTATCGCGTCACTTGACAAAAGCGGATTGACACGCGTGATAATGATGGCCCACACGCCATATTCTTCAATGAAATCGGCAACTTTCTGTTGTGACTTTTGTCCGACAAGCTTTTGCAGGATCGGCTGGCCAAAGTAATTTCCAATTGCATAACCAACCGAAGACGCCGCGAAAACCGCTACAAATACAATAACGCTTCCCCAAACCGGACCGTAAGCGAGAATCGCTACAATGATCAGCAGCCACGACGGGATCACGATAAGGAACATCTGCGCAACCATTGCAATTATAATCAAAACCGGGCCAAACCAGCCGAACCCGGAAACCCATTGTTTGATTTGTTGTTCGTCGCCGCTGGTTAAAATCGCCCACGCATTGTCGAGTTCGTACCGAAAGGATGGAACGAAAAAGTAAGCCAGTATCAGCATTGCGATAATTGAAAGGGATATGTATAGTGGCTTTTTACTTTTTTTTACCCTTACTTCTGTTGTGTTCGTATCTGTTGTGTTCGTATCTGCCATTCAAACTATTTTCCATGAATTTACGAACCGCGGCTTTTTCGCGTTTTACATCATTACCACTATTCGCATAGTAGAATTGGCCAAAAGATGAACACAATGCTGTAAAATTTCGGTCGGGCGCCAACTTTAATTTTGTGTTTGTCAACGCAATTATAATTTTAAACCGCAACATTATGAACAAAGCCTACTTTCTCTCGGTCAGAACCATTATTATGCTGGCATCGATCTTTATTCTTCTGTTCCAAAGTTGCGCCACTTGGGAGCTCGGAGACTCGGGAAGACGAAAAATCGCCGGTAAAACATATGTTATTGCAGGTGCCTCAAGTGGATTTGGCCGGGGTGTTGCCGAAGAACTCGGACGTTGCAAGGCGAATGTCGTACTTGGTGCGCGACGCGGCGAACTTCTTGAAGAAATCGCCCAAATCATCCGAACATCAGGAGGAACGGCCGTCGTAGTTCCGATGGATATCAGTAAACCCGAAGATGTCGAACGACTCATGGCGGCTGCCGTTTCAAACTACGGAAAAGTGGATGTATGGATCAACATGGCCGGCGTTGGTGCGATTGGCCGAATGTGGGAAATCCCGGTCCAGGACCAGGCGCGGCTGATCAACGTAAATCTTACCGGTTTCGTTTATGGAAGCCATGCGGCAATCAATCAGTTTCGTAAGCAAGGCTACGGCGTGTTGATAAACATGGGGTCCGTCGACAGTGAAACGCCGCACGCGTACCAAGCCGCCTATTCCGCTACAAAATCGGGCATCCGGAGCATGAGCCTTGCGCTGAGCCAGGAACTTCGGTTGAACGATTATAAGAAAATTAAGGTCGTAACCATCGAACCTTGGGCAGTTGACACCCCTTTCTGGCGCCACGCGGCAAACTATACCGGGGTTGAACAGAAATTTGCAATGATGGACGAGCCGAACAAAGTGGTAAACGCTATTTTGCGGAAATCGCTGCGACCGAAGAAGATCCAGCCTGTTGGTTGGAAGGCTAAAGGATCTTCGTTTTTTGCAAATGTGTTTCCGCGTCTCAACGAAAGCCTCACCGGAAGCGTCGCGCACAAGTACCAAATGGAAATGCCGCCCGCCGCTGATAACACTTCGGGCGCAGTCCACAACCCTATGGAAACGGGCCGCGGCGTGGATGACGGTGTTGATGAGCGGATGAAAAAACAAAAGAAGGAACGCCGCAAATCGAGGTAGTGCGGTTAAGGATATAGTTTTGAGAATTGTGTCGGTGTTTGGCCTGTGCCATTCTTAAACACTTTTGAAAAGTGAGCATAGTCAGCAAATCCGAGGTCGTCTGCTATTTCTGAAAAGTTTGCCTTTGAATATAGCAACATCCGTTTCGCTTCAAGAATCACGCGCTCTGTTATAATTTCTGAGGTCGTTTTGTTGATGATCTGTTTGTTGATGCGATTCAGGTGTCTGGCCGACATGTGCATTAGTTCAGCATAAGCCGCTGCCGACTTTTGGATTTTATAGTGAATCTCAACAAGGCTTCTGAATTCGAGAAACCTTGAATAGTAGCTGTTTTGGGTATTGATGTCCTCTAGAATATCCCCTATCATCATTCGCTCGAATTCGATATAGATCTGTGTGATCAGGCTCAGAACCAGCTGGTTCCGTTTTGGCAAAACAGCATCGTGGTTGATCAATATTTTCTTGAACAGCGCCCTTATTTCGATCATCCGGTTCTTGTTTAAATACAAGGCCGACCTGCTGCTGATGTTCGAAAAGAAGCTGTAATTGTACAACGGATCGTAGATATAGTTGGATTCGTAAAATTCCTGTGAGTGAAAATACAGAATACCATCAACATCGTCCGACAGTCTCCAGTTATGTGCCTGGCCCGGCGATAATAGGAATACGGCGCCGGGCTTCACATCGTATGAGCTAAAATCAATTTCATGGATTCCGGAGCCATGCGTGAACAGAAACGCAGCAAAAAAGTTATGCTTGTGCGGCTTTTCAATATGCAGATGACTGCTTTTCAGGTGTTCGGAAATCGTATTGGCATAGAACTGTGGGTCGGTTCGTGAAAATTCCGACAGCCCGAGGACCTTAAGATCGATATTTCGCATATGTCCTAAATGTACAAATTTGCACAACATTCACCCAATAATCGGGAGGGTTATTTTCTAGAACTTTGTCCTATAATTAAAAGCAACATTATGTTCGGTAAAGGAAACAAGATTTATAGCATCATGAGTGGCAATTGTCCTAAATGTCATGAAGATTATATGTACATGAACAAGAATCCGTATATCATTTCAGAAACAATGAAAATGCACGACTATTGCCGGAGTTGCGGCTTCAAATATAAAGTGGAGCCAAATTTTTTCTTCGGCGCTATGTATGTTAGTTATGGCCTTGCAGTTTTAACCGGGATAATTAGCTTCCTGATTTCGAATTACCTCTTCGAGGCAACGCTTACCGGTTCGTTCCTCGCAATCCTCGTGTGCCTGATCCTTCTGATGCCCATCATCACAAGATTATCAAGGAATATTTACATCAACATATTTGTGAATTTTAGTCCGGACGCGGCCCGAAAAAACATGCAGATGTAATTACTGGCTACGCAGAAACGTAGTATATTTCGGTTGACGGCCTGTTATCTCCATCGATAATTTTGGAATGCGCCTTACAAATTTGGTTCAGTGATTCAGTTGCTTGTTGAGCAAACGCGCTTTTGGGATAGGCGCAGAAAAGCGAAAAATTGTCCTGATGATGAAGGTTATGCCAAAGGTTTTCAAGCTGTACTGTGGCATCGGTATGGCCTTGCTCCCAAAGAACGGCAACCATTTCGCCGAAAGCACGAACTTTGGTTCCATTAGTCTTCGCTTTTTTGAGAAGCTTAGTGATATAGCTATTGAACAACGCTTCGTCGGGCCAATTGTTTAGGGTAAACGCCGCAAGGGTTTCAGACGCTTCAAGCGGAAAATAGCGGTTATCAATCACAAGACTATCAATATTGAAACCTTGTTTTTCGAGTCGCTTATTAAGTTGTTGAAGGTGTTTTTGGGTTGCTATAATAATTACACTGTCGCCCGATAAGATCCCGGACCCGGCAAACCCTTCAAGCGTATTTAAAAAGTGAGCGTCGTTTTCATAGAACTGTACGAGATGATCGCAGGGTGCAATTTCGCCCCAAAACGCTTGGATATTAGCACTTCTCCATTGTGTTGCCCCTGACTCACCCAAATTCATAAAACAATTTTTGATTTAAAGTAGGCGAAATTTGTTCATCTAGCCTATCGAAAACGAATTATTAGGATATTTTTAAATTTTGTTCCGTGTTTAAGACCGTACATTGCCTCAGTCTGGCCAGTGTCTTTGGCATTGGTTTTTAGACTGCGCTGCCCCATTGCTAATAGAATCTTCCCGTATTCTGATCTGCGCAAGGTTGGTAACTTGCCGATCGATTGAAAGCGAGTCCAACAAGTCTGGCATCTGGCGAATAAAGATAGAGGGTGCTGGTGGCAAATGGCCCTCCAACCTTGCTTTGGTAATCCTCGATTATTACGAGAACAAGATTAATACCTACAGCCTCGAGCTTTATATGCTGCATCGTTTGTATTGCATGTCCCCATCGAACCCGATATTGCTCACTTGGCCGGTTTCGGATTTATAAATTTGATTCCGGATGAACCTGAGCCTTTTCTCATACCCCGATACTTTACAGCAACAAGCCGGAAACCCGGCAAATCGATGGCATTTTCTTTTTATCCGAATACATTGACCGAAAAAACGATAGCGGATGCAATACGATAAAACGTATAATAAGTCTAGTGGTTATGACGACCGCGGGATATAAGCGCGTCGATTGAGAATCTTCCGCTGCCGCATAAGAGCAGAACCGTGTACATAAGCAGATAGTGACACGCCATTTCCTGCTTCTCGAACGGGTCTTCAACATGAACCATAAAAAGCGCTACGAGCATTGTGATGATCAGCGGCAGTACTGCAATCCGTGTGGCAAAGCCTATCATAATAAGAACCGAGCAAACCACTTCAGCGAAAATTGTGAGTCCGAGGCTTAACTCCGGCCCAAGCCCCATGAAATCCATAAAGGCAACAGGGTTTTCATTGAGCATCGCGAGTTTCGGTATTCCGTGAGTAAGCATCATTCCGCCGATGCCAAGGCGCGCGATCAACAACGCAGTATCAATTGCCTTCGCGGAGAAACGTGTAGAAAAAATTTTAATCATGATATTTGGTTTTGTGCTACCAATATACAAAATATTCAAAATCATATGAATTATACTACTGTTGATGTAGTCCAAATTTAGCCGGGTTCTAACAGGATCGTTAACAGGCATTTCCGCTTCTAAACTTTAACATCCTGTTTTTTGCATGATTATAAAAAACAAGCCAAATTTGCATCCCCCAATCGCTTGACCTTGACCCTTAGAATGCGCTTATCCGTTGCTATGCTGTTTATCTTCCGACTCGTTATCGGCCTGAGCATCATTTTGCCGGCTAACGCCATTGCGCAAAAACGGTATACGCTTAAGGAAGCACAGGAAAAAGTGGGCGCTTATGTATATAGGTATCCCGACAGCGCAAGTTACTATCTCCACTACTTAATCCGAAACAGCAAGAGCGAGCCCGACACGATCCAGGCGAAGCACCTCAATAACCTCGGATTGTTGCATTCATTAAACACACGCGAGGACTCAGCGAAATACTATTACGAGCGTGCAATCGAAATTGGCAGCCCGCGCAACAAGCTGGGCACGATGATTAATCTTGCGGTGCTTTACAAAAAAGACCGAAATTACCGCAAGGCAATAGCAATCTTGTCGGATGCAGTAGACGGTTATCAAAAACGAAACGACGAAAAAGGCCTTGGTATGGCTTACGGGGAACTTGGATCGGTATATTCAATGCAAGAAGACCGGCTTAAAGCCATCGAATTACTCAAGAAGGGTATCGCCATAACGACTAAATACAAGATGCAAAGGTACCTCGCAATCCAGCAACAGAACCTTGCGAACATCTATTATAAAACACGGAACTATGCTTTTGCGAAAGAACTCTATGAAGATTGCCTGCCATATCTGGAGGTTTCAAACGACAAGATGAACCATGCAATTGCGCTTGCCAATTATGGATCGACCCTGTTTTCGGTTGGAAATACTAAAAAAGCAGACGCGGTTTTACAGGAAGCGTCGACCTTGCTCGAACCCTTCGACAATGACCGGATCAAAGCAATTGTTTATGGCACCATGGCCGCAATTGCCGCGCAAAAAAAGGATTTTGCCCGTGCTACCAGCGATTATGAGAAGTCATACCGCTACATCCTCAGCTCAAAATCGCCCGAGTCACTAAGTGTTATCTCGGGTTATATCGCAATGTTGAACCGTTTGGGCAACTATTCGAAAGCGCTCACTATAATCAATACGATCGAGAGCAAGATCGATCTGGGTAAATGCAACGAAAAAGAAAAGCTGGATTTCTATAAGGAAGCGTCTAATACGCTGTTAAATACCGGTCAGGATGTGCGGGCAGTCAAGGCCTTGAAAGATGTGATTGCGCTCAAAGACACCGTATCGGAAATCGAGATTAATCAGCAGATAAAGGAGATTGAAGCCAAGTACCAGTCGGCCCACCAATTAAAAAAAACGGCAACGTTAAAAGCGGCTAACCTAAACCTAAGCAGAAACGCCGACAGTTTGTTGTACAAATACAGGTACGCTTCGTTGGCCGTACTTGCGCTTGCAGGATTACTGGCCTTCGTATGGATTACTCAAAGGAAGAAGCATTTGGTAAATGCTGCTGCCTCGGCGAGTCTTGAACAACAACACCGGAAAAGCGAGTTGGAACTTCGTGATGAGCGTACCCGTGCCGAACAGAATGAGGAAGTGATCCGACTGCAGCAACAGCAACTTTTAAGCGAATCACTTCGGAATGTCAATTACGCCGAACAGCTACAGTTGATTGTAAATGATTTTAAGGCACGTGAAGATTTTGGCAGTGCCTCGAAGATCGAGAAGCTCGCCGACCAGTCGCATTGGACACTATTTATGGAAAAGTTCAATGCCGTAAACCCGTATTTTATACATAAGCTCTCCGCACAGTTCCCACAACTGAACCAAAGCGAACTTCAATTTTGTGCGTTAGTGCGTGTGAACCTTTCGTATAAAGAGATCGCAAACATACTTCAGATTACCCACCAAAGTGTATTTACAAAAAAATACAGAGTTAAGAAAAAAATGGCTTTGGAAGGCGACGGCGATTTTTTGAATGTTATCCGGTCGCTGTAAATATCAAACAAGATCCGTATTCCACGCGGGCTTTTTGTTAAAATATCCAGTAAATACGGTATGTTCAACATTTGTTCAACATCATTTTTTGTAGTGTGGCCTAACGGGACCCGACATTTGTGCCGCCACTATAAATCTGCAGCGCATTATGAATACCCCTATCTCTATTTTCATTATTGGTGATGATGCTACCGCGAACCTGTTTTCAGGTTATGCACTTCAAACCATTTTTGCTGAACCCGATCTTCGGTTCTTTAACCACGCAAACACAGCGCTCGATGCAGTTGAGCGTGGTGATATAGCCGGAACGCGTACGTTGATATTTCTGGATTCGCATATAAAAGGTATGCGATGGCAGATGTTTCTCAAGTCATTCAACACGCTGCCCCGCCATCTAAAGTGTGGAAGTACGATTTTTATATCGGACTCTGCTAACGGCAGTATTCCTGTAACGGATGTACCTCTTTATTCAGTACCCTATCCGCTAAGGGTGTCGGATTTGAAAAAACTCGCGCGTTCAGGCGCGTTCAAATATCCGCAGGAGCAAAAATGCGGGTTACCGCAGTTTAGCGAACATGCACCCGATTTTATTTAAAGTGAGAATCAAAAAGAATTCTGTGCGTTTTCTTCCGGTGCTGATCGTGGCGGGCATTCTTTGCTGCATCGCAATGAGTGGATTTGTTCGTTCAAACTATGAGCTACTGTCAACATACCGTTATGTTGCGGCAAGCCTTTGTTGTGGCGCGATGTTGTGGTCTTTGCTTTATACGATCAAAACGATGCGCAGATTGAGTGTGAAAACATCTGAAAAGATCTTTTGGATCAGCCTTGCCGCAGTTCCGTTTGTTTTCCTGGTTGTTGTGCTGGGGCTATAAATAGAAGACCGTCGACAGAAGATATAAACAGCAGACGATCCCGGCGAATCGGGTGCATTAATAACACTTTCAGTAGCCGTCAGATCCGCTAGTCTACCTTCTATTTCTTTTGAGTTTTCTCGTTGTTGTTGGTATCCGATTTTTCGATGCCTTTCTGATAAACATCATGATCGGATTTCGCGCCCTGTTTCGGGTTGTTTTTATCGGCTGGCTCTTTCTTTTTCATACCCTATTATTGTTGCAATTATTCTTCCAACAGAAGCGCATACGAAAGGTCGGTTTGATATGGCGAATTCGCAGGGATCACGAGGTCATCCGATACCACTTCGACTCCGTCCTCAGATATGGAAATTCGAAACGGAACGGCTACAGCGCTATTGTTCTGCATCTCCACATGCATCTGGGCTTCAAAAGGCGGGTCGACACTGATTGTCTTTGAAAAAATGGTCATGCCGTCTTGTATCGAAATCGATTCGTCGTCGGGGTTGACCGTAACCTGCTGTCCGTCACTACCAGTATAAACGACAGTCAGGATTGGATTGGCAACGGTTTCCACCGAAACACGATATTCAAGCTCCATCTTGTCTTGCTTTTTTTCGTCGTCATCGGAACATGAAAGGAAAAACAACGATGCGAAAAGCACCTGCGCGGTAAGTTTTAAGTAGTTTTTCATAATAGTCTCTTTTTTCTTAAAATTAATCATTTAAAGAAGACCTTATATGCAACTATTTGTTAAAGAAATGCCAGTTCGGAACAGGAATTCAGATTTGAGCGTCGGATTCCAACTTCGCGACATTTAAAACGACGATGTCACTCCTGCTGTTTCTATGGCCTTTCCTTGGTCGCGAATATTTTTTCAGCAAGTTCATCCCGCTGATTAATAGCGTCTAAAATACGAAATTTCATTTCCGTATTTCTCAACAATTCGATTTACGGCTTCGGGGTCCAACTGCCCATCAGCATCAATTGCGTTATTGGCCACCAGAATCTTAATGATTCCCTTGTTTGTTTCGCGGACTTCAATCGTTTGGTTCAGCCCGAGGAACTTAACGGTTGAATATCTGTATCTGCTGTCACGCGGATCATCGGCGCCGGTAACAAAGATGATCTCCTCCCCTTTCAAATTCCTGTACGAACAGCCGTTGTCAAATAGGCCGCAGCCGTCAAGGGTCAGGAATTCCTTGTCGTCGAGGTACGCGATGTCTTTTTTGATTGAAATTTTTTGAGCCGTCGTGGTGATCGTGGTCAGCAGTACTGCCAGAAAGAAAAGCATTTTCATAGTGTTGGGTTTACCGCGAAGCGTTCACGTATTCAAACATAATAAAAAATCAGACGGTAAACCCGCTCACTTTAAATAGGAGACTTTAAAAATAATCTATATTGGGTAAGCTGTAGTTGCTATGGGCTAACACCGAGCCGGGCAAGAGTAGTGCGTAGTTTAAGATTCAATTATGTAAATTTGAAAATCTGAAGATATTCTTTTAAAAACTTGCGATGAAACACATTTCGATACTGATACCGTTTGAAGCGGTGGCATCAGCGGTTGTCGACCCAAGATATATGTTTACGACTGTAAATCAGTTTCTGGTAGATGCCGGCGAAGAACCCGCTTTCAAAGTGCAGCTCGTCGGACTCGCAGATGAGGTCCGGCTTAATAATGGCGCATTCTCTGTCACTGTCGATGCTTTGATTGGCGAGGTCGAAAAAACGGACCTGATCATTATACCTGCACTGTCCGGCAACATGGAGGCGATGATCAGGCTAAACGCCGACTTTATTCCGTGGATCATTAAACAATATCAAAATGGTGCCGAGGTTGCCTCGTTGTGCCTTGGCGCATTTTTACTGGCAGCAACCGGCTTGTTGAATGGAAAATCATGCTCGACACATTGGCTGTCGGCAAACGAGTTCCGCTCGATGTTTCCAGACGTAAAGATGACTGACGGAAGCATTATTACAGAGGTCGACCGACTCTACTCGAGTGGCGGCGGCAACTCTTACTGGAACTTGTTGTTGCATCTGATAGAGAAATATTCGGGCCGCGAAATTTCCATCAGGGCAGCCAAATTTTTTGCAATTGAAATCGACCGGAAGACGCAATCACCTTTTGTGATGTTCAACGGACAGAAAAAGCATGAGGATGAGCCTATCCGAAGAGCGCAGGAATTTATCGAGCAACATTATACCGAAAGACTATCGATAGACGACCTCGCTGATAAGTTTGCCATCGGCCGGCGCCACTTTGGAAGGCGTTTCAAAAAAGCTACCAATAACTCACCTGCCGAATATATTCAGCGTGTAAAGGTCGAGGCGGCTAAAAAGCAGCTTGAAAACAGTGCCAAGAATATAAGCGAAGTGATGTACGAAGTTGGTTACACAGATGTCAAAGCATTCCGGAGTGTATTCAAGAAAACCACCGGATTGTCGCCCGCGGATTACAAGCGCAAATACAACCGACAGGCAGCAGCATAATATTGCCGATGCAGTAGCAGTTGAACTGTAGTTAGCCGCAGGCAGTTGCCCATGCTGATGCGCGGAAGTTGAAACATATTTGTATCTTGTTTGCCAGAAACCAAGACAAACCATACATTATGAACGCCTACCTTTACGTATTACGCAATTTTCATGACTTCACCGATCGCGCCGACCGCGAAGAATACTGGATGTTCGTTTTGTTCAACCTGATTTTTTCAATAGCAGCAGCAGTGCTTGACAATATTCTCGGCGTAACCTTCGGCAACTCAATATACGGACCTGTATATATTGCTTATTCGCTGTTTGTTTTTGTGCCGGGTCTTGCAGTGGCGGTCAGGAGGCTACATGACACCGGACGCAGCGGATGGATGCTACTAATCGGACTGATCCCGATTATCGGGGCTATCTGGCTGTTCGTTTTATTGGCTATGGAAGGCAATGACCGAGATAACCCGTACGGAACGTCTGAAGTCCAAAACGACAATGACGGCTCATTTCTGACTGCAAACAAAAACAGTGACTCTATCCTAATAGGCGTGGTGGCTTTTATCCTCGTGTCGTCGGCTTTCTGGCATATCGCACCTACTTTTTCAGCGCAATTTTACGAAATGAACTGGTATAGGTATCCGGCGGCAGTCGTCGGAATAATTAGCGGCGCCTTGCCTGCAGTGCTAGGGATGCTTATTCAGAAGAAAAATCTGCGATTGGCAGCTCTTGTGGTTGGAGGCGCGTATTTTTGCTTTAATATGTACAAAGCGGTTCAGATGCTTATTTTTTCTGATATGTATTAGAAAGTACCGTGCAATTACTTGTTGTTGCTTTGTTGCCGTTTTCGATAAAAGGGTTATAGCATTTCGGCTCAAGATACGCGGCGCCCTCCATTTTTTCGATTCGAAGCCCGACGCTTGATATTGAGTTGCGCAAGACGATAATAAACCGCAAGGTAGCGATAGAATAAGGAATCGTTTCGTCGTAAAGTCGGGATTAGCCGTCGAAAAAATGCAAAGCTCGCCCGAAACTGATCTTACGAGCAATCAGATTTAAAACCGAAATGCCACGCCTAACCCTTGCCCGTTGGCCACCAGCGAAACATTCACGTTTGGCATTTCCTGATAAACGACATTTGCGTTATAGCCATCGACAGCTGCTTTTACTTTTTTGCTATAACCGAGTTTTATCGGAATCGATGCCGCAATCAATACTCCACCCAAAATTGCTACTCTAAAATATTCATGGTGGGACCTGTATTCACCCGATGCACTAAAATCATCTTTTGGATTAAACGTTGCATCGACGAGGTTGCCCACACCTAATCCGATTCCACCGTAAAACAGGATGTTCCCCCAGGTTTTCTTGCTTCTTCCGGAGTTGTACAACTTTAGTGCGGCCGGATTAACAGCCAGTAATTCGCGAACTGCGGTTGGGCTGATTTTCTCATCATTGGCGTTGAGCACCTTCCCGTTGGAGCCGTATTTTAATTGTTGCGAGTAGCCTGTGAAGGAAATTAGCAGAATGAGAAGGCAGATTTTTTTCATGGTGTCGAGGGTGTGTTTGGTTTGGCGGTAAATATCTATCGAAAGATTGTAACGACAAAAACTATTTGCGTAAATGTATCTTTTTAAACAACGGGAATGATCGGGCGATTTGTCGACCGGTTGATGGTCTGAAACGCTGTTAAATGATCTACGGGTAACCAAAGCCTGGTATTCGCCTCCTGCTTCTTAGTGGCAGAAGACAATTTTCACTGCACCGGTGCTAGCCATTCTGCAAGCAAGCGGGGTTTGTTAAAAATGACTACACCAACCTCAGCAGCTTCACTTTTTGCTGTTGGAATTCTTCCTCCGTCAGAAGGCCCCGTTCTTTAAGCTTGCCGAGCTTTTCGATTTGGTTATAAGGATCTTCCTGAATGATTGCGCCGGCAAGCGAGTCTTTAATTAGCTGAAGTTCCACTTCTTTTTCGCGCTGCGCGTTTGTCTTGCTTGCAGTGAGGACAATTCCCATAACAAAGACAATTCCGCCAACGGCAATATACCCCGATCCAAACACCTGCTGATCCTCGTTGCTCGATTCCCAACGGAGCTGATCTTCATAGACAACTTTTGAGGCTTCCGAAAAGACCAATGCGCCAACCACTGTCAACGCCATTCCAACAAATAAAAAAACAATCCCAAAAAACTTCTTCATACTATTTAATATAATTCTGCACACGTTGAGCCAAGTGATAAGCTTTTCAACACGTTTATCAATGCGTTTTCTCTAGAGATTATTCCGCGTTGTTTTGGCGAGCATGTTCGCAACACGGCATTGCTAAACTAAGCAGTTGCTTTTTTGTTCCGACAATGTTGTTCGCTATGCGTGTTCTTTGGTGAAAAATTAGCATGTTTGCCGTGGGGCAGCAGCGCTTATCATTGGCTTTCCGTGCCAATGATACCAAACTTATTTTAATTGAGTTACGGGAAAACCGTAATTGTTCAGAAAAATTTTAATATTCGTGGAAAGAAAGTCAGACTGGCACTGTGATTAAGCATCAGATTTCTCGTTGTTTCTTGTCCTGACGGAGTGCATATGGCGACATCTGGTCAAGCCCGCCTTTGAAGTTAACTGATATCCCTTTGCCCTTTGCCCTTTGCCCTTTTCCCTTTTCCCTTTTCCGTTTCGTCACAAAAAAAGCCACCTCATCGGCAGCTTTTTCAATAATAGGAAACATCTCTCTACTTTCCTCGAAGATAGTCTTCGACTTTTTCCGCCTGCGTTCCTACGGCTTCGACGGCTTCTTTAAGTTTATCGCGGGAAACACCAAACTTTTGCGACCAATACTGAAGTTCATAATCTTCCGAAGTATCGATCCGCCTGCGGTCCTGACCGCCTATTTTCGTTTTATCATCCATGGTTTATTGATTTTGAATTTACTTAAATTTAAAAATAGCCAAACGAGAATCAAAGCGGTTTAACATTCTGTTGCGACGTCTTCTCCCTTTTCCCTTCTCCCTTATTCACCCATTCTTATTAGTGGTTGCGTATCTAAATAATGGTTATATATTTGAGCGCCAGCAAATTTTAAATCCCCGGCCATATTATGACCAAATTTTACATCATCGCAGTTCTTTCGTTCGTAAGTTCACTCTTCAATTTTTCCACCGCCTGCGAACCAACCACAGTCGACATAGCCTTTACAGTAACTACCACACTTAAGGGCGTAACAACTGTAACCAATAACGAGTTTGTACTTGGGCAAAGTTGGAGCATTGAGTATGGAACTGTAGGTTTTGCAAGCGGATCAGGGATTTTAATTGAGGACATTTCGTCGCAGTCGTACAGCCTTACGATGAATCAGTTCAGCAAATGGGATGTGCGGATCAAAAAGCAGTTTACCAACGATTGGTCGCAGACAATCACAATAAATTCGTGTACCGATAACACGGCGTCTGCTGGCATAAGTAATCATTTCAACAACTGGTCGGCCGACTCATGCTGGAAAGGTTATGTTTTTCCGGGCAGTCAGACCTTCCTGAATACTATCAATATCGTTACGAACGACATCATTTATTATGGCGCATCGGGTTCTTCGTTGTCGTTCACATCCAACACAAGCAATCCATCTTTGGGAACCATGATGGTATTGCCAAAAATAAACGACCTCGGGACCGACAAGAAGCTGAAGTTCATGGTCAAGAATTATAGCGGCGGACTCCAGGTTGGGACACTGACTGTACCTAACGACCCCACAACGTTTCACCTGCTTGCGGCGGTTCCTGCGCAAAGCGATATCGTTCCATGGGACGAAAAGAACATCTATTTTACGAATTACAACGGAACCGATCAATATTTGGCGATCAGGTACATCAAAGGATCTTCGGGAATGCCGTCGGTATATCTTGACAACATCAGTTATGAGCAAAGTGTGGAGTGCTTTACGCCGATAAACCTGTCCACGACAAACGTCAATGAACAAACGCAACAGGCATCGTTCACTGCCCCGGGAACACAATATGAAATTCAGCTGAACAATATTTTAACCGGATTGACACAAACAATTATCACTACCCAGAATCCGTATACGTTCACGGGACTCGTTGGGAATAACCCATATAAGTTTCGCGTGCGCGGAAACTGCGACGTGGGGATGAATTCGTTATGGTCGGGATATCACACGTTCGCTACTACTTGTGAGGGCGCAAGCGCCGGGTATACAAGTTCGTTTGAAGAATACATTGTGCTTGAACCATGCTGGGAAACTATCACAGCCGGCTACGCAGAGGTTGGACTTACGGGTTCATTTGGCGTTTCGCCGGAGACAGGCTCGCAAATGGTCCACCTCGGAAACGATTATTTCTCTGCCGACAATAAGGCATACCTGATTTCGCGCTATATGAACGACCTTGATCAGATGAAACGCATACGGTTCTCGCTGATTTCGGCTGGCGCAGGTTCACAGAGTGCGAATGTATCCTCGCTTATCGTCGGAACGATGTCGGACCCTGCAAATGAGAGTACTTTCCACCCGCTGCAAACCATCACGCCAGCGGAAATGAGCGAGTACAAAAACGCGCAACCCCTTCCTGCATGGAAAGAACATACTATATATTTCGATAATTATAACAGCAGCCTTAATGATCATTATGTTGTATTGAAGCATGTCAATCAAAATCAGAACTCGTTCCTGATCGACAATTTTAAATACGAACAACGGCCATCTTGTCCGGAGCCGCTTTATCCGGTTGCTGCCAATCTTACTTACAATTCGGCCCTGATCGGCTGGCAAAATGCCCCTGCCACAACCTCAACCGAATGGCAAATCGAATACGGTATCTCGGGATTTGTTCCCGGAACAGGAACCGTGGTCACAACTACGTCGGGTCCGTTTCTTTTGCAAAACCTTCCACAGGACGACACGGTTTACGATTTTTACGTCCGCGCCAAATGCGGCTCAGCCTACGGCAATGCCTCACAAAAAGGAATGTTCCGAACAAAATGTATAGGAGTGTCGGTTGGATATACGCACAACTTTGACAATGACACCGACATAAACACGTGCTGGACACGCCTCACACCGATACTGCCTGACTTTTTTTACGCGCCTTCTTCATTTATAGCATTGGACGCAACGACAGGACATAGCGGCACGAAGTCGGTACGCCTGATTAACCATGTATCCGGACCTGACCAGAATGCTTCAATAAAAACCATTTTTGTGAGTCCGAGGCTTCTCGATTTCGACAATTTCAAAAAGGTATCGTTTTGGCTAAAGTCTCTGCCAAGCCAGTATTCAAATCCGAATGAGATCATAATCGGGACCCTTTCGGATCCAAACGATTACACCACGTTCACACCGTTCTATACCATTACCGATGCTGGTACCGATGAAGGTCAATGGCGCCAATATATAATCGATTTCTCAGGATATTCGGGTACGGACCAATATGTCGGGATCCGCCAAGCTCCGGTTAATAGTAATCAGATTATTCACTTGGATGATTTTATGTATTTCGGAAGCGCCTGTCCTACTCCTACAGCGCTAACCGCATCCCAGTCGGGTGCAACATCTGCGTTGCTTACCTGGGACAACAATAACGACGTCCAGCCGCCGGCTTTATGGGAGATTGAATATGGCCCTGAGAACTTTACGCCGGGTTCAGGAACCGTACTTCAAGTTACCTCGAACCCATACACGCTGACCGGGCTCACCAACCTTTCGCGGTATGAATTTAGGGTGCGTAACATTTGCAGTGCAGGAAACAACAGCGATTGGAGTGTTAAAAAGAACTTCAAAGTATCGTGTGCCGTAGCTGCTCCATTTTACGAAAATTTTGATCAATACGATCCGACGATGAGTGGTTCGGAGGCTGGAATTCCAGGCTTTTGTTGGACAAACCTGAACTATTACGTAACCGAACTCGTTGCGGGTTGCATCGGTGGCGTCACGAGCTGTCCAAATGCAGTATCGCTGAATTCAGCACTGTCTTCTGGAAACCAATATGGTACAGAAGGGTTTATTGTTTCTCCATACCTATCCGATCTCGACGTTACTAAAAAACTTAAATTTTGGGTCTTTGGCGACTTTTCTTATGAAGCAAGCAATCTGATCGTGGGCACCATGAGTAATCCACTAGACCTAAATACATTTGTTCCTTTTCAAACGCTAACGCTAACGGAGATACCTCAAAACGGTCAGCAGTTTGTAATCAGCTTTGCAAACTATACCGGCAATGCCAAACATATCGCGTTCAGACATGATGGCAGTTTCGAATACAGCTACATCTATATCGACGATGTGTATTATGGCAATATCGAAAGTTGCGAGGAACCGCTTAACGTTCTGACGCAGGATGTTACCGGAACTTCGGCTATGATCCGGTGGGAGGCGGCAAACGGCGCTTCCGGATATTCGGTCGAATACGGACAACAAGGTTTTACGCCGGGAACAGGAACTACCGTTACAACAAACGCAACCCAAAAACAAATTAGCGGCCTGCTGCCTGAAACAACGTATCAATACTACATCAAAACAGTTTGTGCCGCTGAAAACAGTATTGTTGTTGGGCCGCGAACGTTCACTACAACCTGCTTGCCGATCAATCTCCCATGGACGGAAAACTTCAATACGATGACCCAGTACGGTGCGGGTCAGCTTCCTGATTGCTTTTCTTCAGACGGAAATGTACTGTCATCGCAAGTTCCCATCAGCTCGACGAATTACGATTACAATAATCTGATGACCGGTGTTGGCGACACCCATTTCCTACGGATCAACGGTGGATTTAGTGCATCATTATTTACACCTGTGTTTACCTTGACAGCGGGAACGACCTATGCGTTCAGCATGATGGCCAGAAAATCGTATGAGTATGAATATTTCGGCATCAGCGGCTATGTTGGCCGCGGAAATAGCGTGATGGCAATGGATAGTTCGTTGGCGGGAGTTGGTACGATCCATGAATGGCAGTATAATCCTTTTGTATTTTATTTTACTCCGATGATTTCCGGCGACTACGGATATTTTTTCTCACTTTACGATTCAGGCGGAATAGACGCTATCCTGGATCAGTTTCAGTTAGCGGAAGGATATACCGATTTAATTGAAGAAAACGCTACTGAATTCACGTTTGAAGGTGGCAATGACAGTAGGATTATCCTGGAAAGTACACTTTTAAATTCCGTTGGTATGGAATCAGATGGTACCAACAGTTATTTGAAAATGAGCGGTGCAAGCGGTGGCACGTGGAATACTGATCTAACAAATCCGTGGGAAGCGAATCAGGATTTTGTGTCGAAAGTAAACATGAAAGTAGATGCAGCATCGATGGATAATGTATTTCTGTCGTTCGATCTGAAACAGACGTTTGAAGATGAAAGTACGGATTCGGCTTTTCGCGTAGTTGTAAACGGCGTTGTACAGGGAGAAATTTTAACGGCTAACAGCCAGGTTGGAGATGAATTTGCAACCTTTGAGTACGATTTAACGGCGTTTAGCGGAACGGCCTTACGCATCTCGTTACAACATCTTGGTAGGGCCGATGGCGAAACCGGTGACGCCGCTTATCTTGACAATATCCGATTCAGTCCTACAGCTCTGGCAGCCGATGCCTTTAATTTGTCGGGTTTAAAAGTATATCCAAACCCTGTAATTAACAGGGTAACAATTGAAAATCCGCTGCCCGTTACAAGCATCCGGATCACGAGTATTACCGGACAGGTGCTTTTCACAAACACGTATTCTGATACGCACGTTGAGCTTGATCTTTCGACTTATGGATCAGGAGTATATTTTATCAGGGTTGAGTGTGACGGTACTTCGAAGACAAGCAAAATCATCAAGAAGTAAAATTGCCGCTGACTGAAGCGGAAATCAGCAAATATAAATCTCTCGCTGAAATTCCGGCTAAGAAGAACAAATTGAAGACGTTTTTACAATTCTTCCTGTCATGGCGCGTAAAGGAGGTGAAATGTCGCTTTATTATAAGGATCGGTTGGTAAAAACTTTTGTCTTGGAGACTGGGAAACGCCTGTAACATAAGGTCGAACAGCAATCAATGTCGTTATCCCTTATCCCTTCGCTCTTCGTTCTTCTCCATAAAAAAAGGCGGCAAGTATGAACCTGCGCGCCTTTAAAATAAGCAATACCACGAGCTTACTTTCTCAAATATTATTCCTCGGCCTTTACCAGAACGCGAACAACGCGTAAAAGTAGTTGTAGTAAACTTTAGCATTTTACGGTTTTACCGTAATTATTGACAAGTTCAACATTTTAACAGGGCTCGATCACGAAAATGCCCAACATGCTTTTTGCGTATTAATATAGGAGAGCAGTATGGGCCGTTATAATTGAAAAATACTACCTAATTAATTGATATAGAGCGACAAAATGTATTTAATTTGTCACATAGGCATAAATCCCGCGAAAATTAGGGTTTTGCCTATAGACCCCGAATATCAGAATTCGTAAAATTGTTAAAACAACTATTATGAAATATTCAACGTTAATTCTGGTTTTAAGTATGGCAACATCATGTAAAAAAAAGGTCTCCGAAGATTGTTGTAAACCACTCTTTGCAATAGCGAGGGATGTTGCTTTACCTTCCAATTGGTACGATAGTAACAAAGAGCTTGTTTGCAGCACATCCGATACGCACTATCATGTGAGGCCTGCCGATGGCGATCTCCGAGACCGGATAGCGTGGAACCGCAAGAATCAAGCGTATATCGACTTCGAGCGATCCAAAGACTATCTGATCTCACATCACGGTCAAACACGACCTCAAGCTCAAACTTACAAGTATCAGGATTTCACCGAAGACTACATTATGCATAGGCTGGGAGCCGATTACCGCAATACGTACGACTGCTTCATAAGGTTTTACAGTAACGGCACAAAAACAGCAAAAGCCGAACGTACAGAAGAATTTTATGAGCAGCCGAACGTATATTCCATTCCCTTTATAAAAGCACTCTTTTCGAAATACGAAGGCGATCTGGGTGTATTCGTCGATCCGGACGATCACTCGGTCCATCTCAAGATCGGCGGGCAGTACTTTAATATTAGCGATGATCCAGGGAGATTCATCGGCCTTACCCAATGCGATTGATTGTTGTTGTGGAATACATCAACCCTATAAAAATACTCATTGCAGCCGTGGCGTGTTACGGATACTTTGGTTTGGACAGAAGCAAACCTCTGAACGCCATTCTATGCGGAATCTTACTACTAAACCTTTTAACCGAGATTATACATTCGTTTTTCCGCTACTACGAAATAAATCTAGGGCTAACTACCACCATTAGCGTGACGGTTCATCACGTTCTATGGCTGATAATATTGTTACGTATTGGCGTCCATAGAACCATGATTATTGCTTTTACGCTGAGTTTTATAATGTTTTCGCTTGTGAACTTTCTCTTTATAGAAGGGCCGGCGGTCTTTAACTACTGGAGCTTCGTTCTGGGAGGCGTGTTATACATCATCGGTTTTTTTTCGGAAAGTGTACACCAGTTGAAGAAAGAAAATCTACCGTTTTTCCAAAATCATCAATATATACTCATTTTTGCACCCATACTATTTCTTTCCGGCGGAATACTGATGTTCGGTTTTAAAAGCGTCGCCGTAACGTCTACTGTAATTTACGGTAAACTAACGCTTTATACTCTAATTATGCACTTTGTAAACCTCTGCTATTATTCATTAGTTGCAGTTTACATTCACCGTGAAAAATCTCTGAAATGATAGAGAAAGAAGTTGTAATCGGCATCGTCATCGGAACGGTATTTATTTGCCTGATCATTCTCTTTTGCGCGATCCTGATCAAGCTCTACATCCACAAAGTGAAAACCTACACCAAAGTCATCTACCAGAAAGACCTCGACTTCCAAAAAACGCTGAACACCACAATCGTCGAAACACAGGAACAGGTCCTCAACAACATCTCACAGGATTTACATGACGACGCCGGGCAACAACTAACGTACATCAACTTCCAGCTTGAAAACCTAAAACTGGACTCGCCCGACCTGGCCAATGTTCTTGCGCCGGTTTCAGAATCAATCAGCAGTCTTTCATCTTCAATTCGCCGTATCAGCCATGCGCTGAACAACCAACTGATAGCACAGCAGGATCTTATAAAAGCCATTACATCGGAGGCCGATCGGCTGCAGCAAACAGGAAAACTAAATGTCATCCTTACCGTTGGTGAGACACAGCCTAACGCACTCGGAAAGAACGAGCAGATCGTTGTATATCGTATTTTTCAGGAGATTATAAATAATATACTCAAACATTCAGGCGCCGATACCATTAAGATCGATATCGATACAATGCCGGAATTTAGAATGGATATCAGCGATAATGGGAGGGGTTTCGACACAAATCAAGGTAACACTGCCACTCTTGGCCTGCAAAGCATGTCGCATCGCGCGCAGCTGATTGGTTACACCGTTTCTGTAACCTCAGAAAAAGGAAAAGGTACATTAGTTTCAGTCTCACAAAGCAGCATTTAGTATGGATAAAATAAGAATAGCAATAATTGACGACCACAAGATCGTACGCCAGGGATTAAAGGAATTGCTCGAGAAGATGGGTGGCTACAAAGTCACACAAGAATTTGACAGCGGAGAGGAATTTCTGTTTGCATTGCCGCTCGAGGACGCACCCGACATGTATATTCTCGACTACTCGATGCGCAACATGAACGGGATCGACGTACTTCGTGATCTTGAGGAAAAGGACGCCGAATATAAAGTGCTGCTACTCACCCAGCATTTTGACGAACAGATTATTGACGCAGCCTATCATCACGGCGCACGCGGATTTCTCCATAAAAATTGTACCGCTGCCGATTTGAAGTTTGCGATCGACAACATCATCAAAATCGGCTATAACAACGTAACCGAAATCTTAAAGCGAATACGCAAATACGATGAATCGTACGGACAACGGCAAAAAAATAGGATTACCCTTTCGGTACGCGAACTCGAATTCCTAAAGCTCGTGTGCGATGAGCGCGAACTGACATATGAACAGATGGCAGCTATTATGGGGCTGTCGGTCAAGTCCATAGAGGCGTATCGCAGTGCTATATTCGATCGGTATGCAATCAAATCCAAAGTCGGCCTTGTGCTGTTCTCTTACAAGTACAAGATCACGGAACCGTTTGTTTGAGAGGTACCGTATTGAACGATAAGTTCGTTGGAAACTTTTAGATGTTACTCTGAATCGTTATGGGTTAATCCATCGTGTTGTATCCGTACAGACAATCAGGTTCACGCGTGCTGCCTGGAGACCGGTATGCTATTTGTGGTTGCCATCTGTACTCTTTTCGTCGTTGTCTGTTGGCCTGTTCTCCCCTTTTCCGTTTTCCCCTTCTTTCTCCCTCGTAATTCCGCAACTTTTCCTCAAAACTTCATAACACGATTCTCTCGTCCTGACTGTATATTGCACTTATAAAAACGTACATCATGAAAACGAACAGCAACACCTCATTCAATGCACAAGATGCAGATGACAGAAACAGAAATTTTATCGGCAGCCAAGAAGCCTTTACACGTGATAATGCCAGTCAAGCCATATACGCCAGCGGTGAAATCAGCGACGATGATGAAGAAGAAGAAAGTGGCGACTGGGGAAATGTCGATCCTGCATCAAGTCCGGACGGATTGAATTCCGACAACGAGCCAACAGCACCGGGAAGCGCTGTGTAAACGGTTGACTGTTGCTGATTTAATCTGGTAATTTTTCATAACAATTCTGTAACGGTTACGAAAAGCTGAATTCGCACTTTAGCGGGCGTTCTAATCCTGAATCCCATGAAAATTTCAAAGCGAATCAACGTCTACAGGAAAAAATTTACACAACTGCTTACGCGGAACATCGGCAACAAACGTCCGGATGTTCTTCCGCCGCCCGATGCCGTAATTAAACGCGTACTGATTTGCCGCCCAAACCACCGTCTTGGCAACACATTGCTTATAACGCCGCTGGTACAGGAAATCATGCATTATTACCCCGAATGCACCGTTGACCTTTTCGTAAAGGGAAACCTTGCGCCAATCGTGTTCCAAAACTACGAGTCAGTCAAAAACATCATCCGGCTGCCGAAAAAACACTTTTCACAACTCGTGCAGTATTTTGCAGGTTGGCTTTCAATTCGCAGGACCCACTACGATCTGGTGGTGAATGTCGACGAGAAGTCGTCTTCCGGCCGGCTCGCAACAAAGGCAGCAAACGCAAAATATCGTTTTTTTGGCGGTGCCGAAACCTTGCTTCCGGTTCCAGCCGACCAGTACCGGCACATGGCAATAAAGCCAGTTGTAGATTTTAGGAATTTTATCGGGAAGTCGGCTTTGCAGCAGCTCAACACGCACATTCCTTCATTAGACTTGCGATTGTCGCGCTCTGAAGTTTCGGAAGGAAGACGGAAACTTCATGAGATTATTGATCCTGCGCGAAAAACGATCTGCTTGTTTACCTTCGCCACGGGAACCAAATGCCTGCCAAAGGATTGGTGGAAACAGTTCTACACCGATCTAAGAACACACTACCCTAACTACAATATTATAGAGGTACTTCCGGTTGAGAATATTTCGCAACTCGAATTTTCAATACCCTATTTCTATAGCAGAGACCTCCGCGAAATAGGATCGATGCTTGCCAACTCCAACTTGTTTCTCGGTGCCGACAGCGGGATGATGCATCTTTCTGCGGCGGCGCACTGCCCTACTATTGGGTTGTTCTCAGCATCAAATCTGCGCAAGTATCAGCCATACGGCGAGAACAACGCAGCCCTAGACGTTAAGATACATTCGTTTGAAGAAATTATTGCGCTTGCCGATAAGGTGCTGTTTGAAAGCAACAAAATGGGCATTTCGGCGTAGAGGACCTTGTTTAATGACAAAAAAAGTCGGCTAATGCCGACTTTTTCTGAATTAATAACTACTGCTTTATAAATCTGGTGGACGACGTTCCGCGGTCGCTGTCGATCCTAATAAAATAGATTCCCGATCCAATACCGGATACGTCGACTGTTGTATCTGTTCCTGAAGCAATCTTCGTCTGTACTAGTTGCCCCAGCGCATTATAGACGCTTATAGCGCGCAGCTCAGTGTCTGATTTCACATTTAGCATTGTCGAAACCGGGTTTGGATAGATCGTAAAGTGTTCGTTAAACGCAAAATCAGGTCTGCCAAGCGCCTGGAATGTCGTCACAGCCGGCTCTGTAATTACGGGAAGGTTATAATCGAAGTAGATTTCGGCGCTGTTGCTGAACGCGTTCCCCGCTACAAGCGTGGGCAACGTCTTGATTTTAAACACTACATATCCGTCGTTGTTTGCATCGTCAAATGCAAGATTTATGGCTTCGAAAATGAACTCGACCCTGTTACCGGTAATCCGTGTTGAATATGCGTGGCTTCCGCCAAGAGGAATCAGGCTGTTGATATTGAACTTTGAGGTGTCGATATTATCGCGCACAACAATGTTCTGCGCCGGAAATGTTCCTGTATTCTCAAACCGGATCAGGTAATGCACGTAATCACCGGCAGTCGATGGCGCAACAGTAGTTCCTTCAAGGCATGTTTTGTCATTCGGGTCGAACGATCCTACAACAACCTCATTTAGCGTCATCGTGTTATCTTCAGGCATCTCATCTGTAAGGCTTGATGAAATCGTGGCTGTAAAAGGAAGCACATCATCAATCTCCACAGGAACCTCATCCGAAGGCGTGTTAATATTAAATGCCAGGTAGATTTCCTGTGTTTCAGACGGATACAGATTTAGGAAACCCCAATTTAGGGTGCCACCCGCTTCCACACTTGCAGGATCCGATTCAAGAAAATCCATCCGCTGATCATCGAAGGTCAACGTAATAGTACCCGATTGCAATTGATTTCCCTTGTTTTTATAAACCAGCAGAAATTCAGTATCAAAGCCCGGAATTGAAGGTGTTAGCGGCACCAGTGTCACTTCAAGATCGGGATGGGTACCGTTTGGCGCTATACAGAAATCCTGTGTAACATCGCCTTCCATCGCCGGGAAATCCAGTTGTACCGACGGCGGTGTAACGGTGAAGTAATCGGGATTTTCCAACACCGGCGTCACCGTGTACGAACCTTCCGGCAATGCGGTTGCGTAAGATCCGGTATCGTCGGCAATGTAAATTCCGTTTGAGCTTCCGCTGATCGAGAGCCGTAAATTCGGATACACCGGATCAACAACACTACAACCGTCGTTTCCGGTATCGAACCGATTGATACCATCAATCCCGTAGGTAACGCCGCCCGGTTCAAAGGTGCAATAGCCGTTTATCGAGATGTTTGAGTAGCCGTAGAAATCGGCGATTTCGATGTAGGATTCGAGCTCCTGCTCGTCTATGCAGATATATTGTAGCGGATTATTTGCGAAATTATAGTAAGAATCAGAATTGTCGAAGCCGTTTTTGATAATCAGTACACTTAGCTGGTTGTCGTTCACCGAGATAATTTCCGGATTCGAATCGCTAATATCCAAACTCGTTAGTTGGTTTCCGTCTGCCTGAAGGTAAAACAGTGCCGTTGCGCCTGAAAGATCCAGCGATGTGAGCATATTCCCCTCAACATCGACGTAATCAAGCACTTGCATTCCTGAAAAATCAAGTGATGTCAACTGGTTTTCCGCCATGATAAACTCTGTCAAATTGTCAAGCGCGCCTGTGTTTATGCTTGAAATGTTATTGTAGCTCAACTCAAGGTGTGTCAGTTGCGAAGGCTGCGGCAAAATAACATCGGTCAGATTTCCATCGTTGCTCGTTAAATATTGCAACTGCGACAATCCGGTTAGATCAAGCAAAGTAAAGAAGTTTTGTCCGCAGGACAGGTCGTAAAGGTTCGAGAGGCTGCTTACGTCGAGGCTGGTAAGCTGGTTCATCGAACATTCGAGCGATAGCAGGTTCGTGAAATTTGAAATTCCGCTCAAATTGCTGATCTCGCTCGCACCAACAAACAAATGGTATACGTTCAGGGCCTCAGACAGCTCGATTTCGCTGTTATTATTCGTGTCGATTTTGATGTAGTTCTGATCGATGTCACGCGCAATTCCGTTTTCCTCATTGGCTTCAAGCAATTTTGCTTTGAAATTAGCATCAGGAATTGTG
This sequence comes from Flavobacterium sp., assembly GCA_036386895.1. Lineage (GTDB taxonomy): Bacteria > Bacteroidota > Bacteroidia > Flavobacteriales > Flavobacteriaceae > Flavobacterium. The sequence goes on along the minus strand of DASVUR010000002.1, from coordinate 77,807 downwards.
AGTATCTGACCAGAAGCCGAAAGGCATAAAAGCGTGGCGAGTAGTGCGTAAAAGTTTTTCATAAGCTGGGTTTTAGTCTATTAAATTTAATTAATGTTTTAATGGGTTGTGCAAAAACAATCGGTTTTAACATTATGGCCGATGTGCTAATGCGGCTCCGGATTATGACAAACAAGTACAATAAAACCCTACCCCGTTTTACGAAAAAATTGATCATGCTACATTTAATTTTTCGTAGTTTTACTTGAGGCGCAAATCAGCTGCCGCCTATGTTAATCCCTAAAACATACGATGGAGAGTTTACAGAATATTACCGTTTCGCCCGAAAAATTTAAAATGGAGGCCTTGCCTGAGCTTGCAAATTATATCCTGAGTGAACGGCTTGACGATTATATATCTACAATGATCCGGCTGTCGATCCGGGAAGAATTGCCATTGCTGAAAAAACTCGACAAATTGTCGTACCAGGACCTGGTTAAACTCGGCCGCACGTCGCATGGCGAAATCCTGAAGGCGCTGGCCTCACACAGTATCCACAAACATATTGAGAACAACGTCAGGAAGTGGGCAACGAATAACCTGGAAGTAATCGATAAAAACGAGGTTGTCGCCGAAGACGTGACGCTGTCGGCCTATATTAAACGAAAAGCGCTTCAGGAGTTCATACCACAGTTTACCGATGACCAAAACCTTCAAAAACAACTGTTGGATGAAATTGATAATTATACCACGCAGGAGGAGCTGATTTCGTACAACACGTACATGAAAATTCAGCAGGAACGCCTGAACAAGATTAACGATGCCCTGGCATTCCAGGAAGGTTTACTACTAGAAGCACAGGAAATATCGGAGCTGGGAAGCTTCTTTCTCGATTATGTGAACCCGGAACATTCTGTTTATACCCCGCAAACATTAAAAATAACCGGGCTCAAAGGCGACGCCGAAGAAACGTTCTTCAGTTATATTCACCCTGACGATACGGACCGGGTCAGAAAAATCTGGGAAGAGGCACTTGAACAAGGTGGCGAATTCGACTACTCGTTTCGCTATATCAAAGATGGCTACGAAAAGAAACTTCAATCGCGCGGCCTTGTAGTTAAGGAAGACGGTCAGCTAATGCATGTGAAAGGCACGCTTCGCGACATCACTAAAAGCGACCGGCTGATTCGTAGGCTGACGCAGAGTGAGGAACTTCATAAAGAAGCGCAGAAACTGACGCACCTTGGAAACTGGTCGTGGGAAATAGGTTCGAAAACGCTAATGTGGTCGGATGAGATGTACCGTATTTATGGACTTGAGCCACAGATGGAAGTCATAACTTTCGATCGCTTTGTGAGCATGATACACCCCGAAAACCGCGATAAACGCGTTCAGGAGATTGAAGAATCTGTACGCACGGGCATCGTGAAAGACTACACTTTAAAGATCATCACGCCACAGGGCGAGATTAAAATATTGCGCGGTTACGGCAGCATCGAAAAATCGGCCAACGGAAAGCCGCTTCGATTAGTAGGCACTTGCCAGGACATTACAAGCGAATATCATCTAAAGAACGAACTGATCCTGTTAAACGACGCACTTTCTAAAAAAAATGCCGAGCTCGTGGCGAGCAACAAAGAACTCGAATCCTTCAACTATATCGCGAGCCACGATTTGCAGGAGCCGTTGCGGAAAATCCAGATTTATACTGAAAAGGTAATTCATCAAACAGAAAGCTTGTCGCCCGAAGCTCGGCATTCTCTTGAAAAAGTTATGGCTTCCGCAGCAAGGATGCGCAGCCTGATCAACGATTTGATGTCTTTTTCGCAGGTTTCTTTATCGGACTTTGTGTTTGAAACGATACCGCTCGACCAGATTGTTGCCGAGGCAATTGATGGTTTTTCCGATATAACTGCCTCGGGAACTGCGACCATAACTGCCGATCCGTTTCCTGAAGCACGAATAATACGATTTCAGTTCCTGCAACTTTTATCGAATATCATAGGCAACGCCATCAAATATCGAAAAGATTATGTCCGCGCCACAATTCACATCACAAATAAATACGTCACCGCAGAAGAAGTCCCCTCTTCAAGTGCCTCCGGACGTTATTTAAAAATCAGCGTGTGCGACAACGGGATCGGCTTTGACCGTGAATACGCCGACACGATCTTCGATCTATTTAAAAGGCTGCATGCAAACGATAAGTATTCGGGCACCGGCATCGGACTCGCAATCTGCAAAAAAATCGCCCAGAATCACAACGGCTGTATTTCGACCGACAGCGAACGCGGAAAAGGATCGTGCTTCCATGTTTTTCTTCCCGCTGAATAAATTTTTCTTGTTGTGACGGTTCTGAAGATTCTATGCTATTCGAATAAAATTTGTATCTAAAACCACCCATAACACCTGCATGTGAAGCATACTTTCAGTAATTGTGTCAAAAATCTGCCGCTTCTCTATCGGTTCTTTGTGTTAATATATTGGATAATTTTGGGCTATAGCATTTAATCCCTACTTTTAAGATCATATCCAAAAACCGACAACGCATCTAAACCCGAGAAATGAAATTATCGACACAGATCCTCCTGGCATTTACAATTATTATTATGCTTTCTGTCGCCGACTCGTACACCAACTACCTCCTTTCAAAAAAGGTTGAACATAATTCGCGGTTCCTTTCGAAATCCGAGGCGATCATCCGAAATTCTAACCGGATGCACAAGGCCATCATTGGAATGCAAAGCGCATTTCGCGGGTACCTTTTAACCGAAGACTCGACGTTTCTGGATACCTATTACCGCGGGAAGCACGAAGTTCCTGAATTTGGCAAAGCGCAGTCACGGCTTGTAGAAGACAATCTGCCGCAAAAGCTCCTGCTTGATTCAATCATGCGGTTGCACATGGAGTGGGCCGGCTATTCGAAGCAAATCATCGACTCCCGACGGCGTGTAGCCGAGTCTCGCGAACGGCAACTCGTATATCGGAATCTTTTTGAAGGCAAACTCAAAAAACAGGTCGGTAAAAAAATAAATGATGAAATCAGCGAGAAGTTTGGCCGGTTCGACCGCATGGAATATAGGATACGAAAGGTTCACGGTGCCGCCTTGGCCGAGTCGATCGAAAACACACACGTTTTTTCGCTGATCGCATTATCGCTGACGATAATCATCGGAATTGGAAGCACCGTATATATTGTAATGCTGATCTCGAAGCGTATTGCGAAAATGGTACGACTGGCCGAGAATATATCGCAAGGAGAGTTCAGCGTTGTGAATGACACCAGAAACGACGAACTAACGGGTTTGTCACGCTCACTGAATATTATGTCCGAGAAACTTCGGAAAAACATCCGCGAGCTTGAAAACCGGAATGCCGAACTTAATAAATTTGCATATGTCGTATCGCACGATTTAAAGGCACCAATTCGCGGCATCCACAATGTGGTAAAGTGGATCGAAGAAGATCTTGGCGGAGAACTTTCGGCACAGATGAAGAAATACCTGCAGATTATTCCGCAACGGACACAACGCATGGAGGCATTAATTAACGGGCTCCTGGATTATGCAAGAATCAGCCGAAAAACCCCGGCAGAGAACGTTAACCTCAACGCACTGGTCCAGGAGATTGCCGATTCCATTGTGCCGCGAACATTTCGCCTGGAGGTCGACCCGCTTCCTACGCTTTACGCAGAACGTATCAAGCTCGAACAGGTGTTTGCAAACCTGATCAGCAACTCGGTAAAATACACGCCGCATCCTGGCGGAAATATCAAAATTTCGTTCCGCGAACTGCCGCGTTATCTGGAGTTTTCGGTAAAAGATGACGGAATTGGGATTGATCCGGAATATCATCAGAAAATTTTTGAGATATTCCAGACGTTACGTGAAAAGAACGAAAAAGAAAGCACAGGCGTCGGGCTTGCGATCGTAAAGAAGATCATCGACGAGCAACAAGGGACCATTACAGTCAAATCGGCTTCCGGCGAAGGAGCCGAGTTTATATTTACCTGGAAGAAAAACTAATACAATGAGAAAACACAGTATCCTGCTGATCGAAGACGACGAACTCGACATCATCAGCGTACAACGATCGCTTAAAAAGATTGAAAGCGAATACGAACTGCACACCGCATATAATGGAATTGAGGCGCTTGCGATGCTGAAAGAAGAAACCGCTCCGCTGCATCCCGACGTTATACTATTGGACCTGAACATGCCCAAGATGAACGGAATCGAATTCCTGCGAATTCTCCGCAACGACGATGTGCTGAAGAACGTTCGCGTATTTATTATGACCACCTCGGCAGAAGGCGCCGATCGCATTCTCGCAGAAGAACTCGGAATCTCAGGCTATATCATCAAGCCTCTTAATTACACCGATAACACCAAGCGGTCGGACTCGATGGACGCTTTTGTGCAGTTCCACTTACGTAAAATACTTGTAGACGATAGCGATTAAGTGTTAATAATATGAAAATTTCTTATTTAAACACGATCAAGTGCAGCTGTTTACCACCATTCAAATAATAATAATTTATGGAAGTACGGAATTTGCTTTTAATTCCTAAATTAGCTACCCGAGTTGAAAAACGAACGAAGATTAATCTAAACCGAGTTTTATTTATTCTGTAAATTCTTTAAGCTGAACAACAACCTAATGCTAACCTGAGCAAATGAAAAAAACGACAAAAGCAAAGGCAAAGTCCGCGAAAGCTGAAGATGCCGTCATTGCAGTTCCAGTAGTCGCTGTCGCAAAACGGCCTAAAAGTAAAAACAGGTCTATCCATGCAGAAGATTCCATTCTCACAGATGCCGAATTCCTAAAGATCCTTCTAAAGGTAAAAAATGGAAATTTTGCGCAACGTTTCCCAACCGACCAAAATGGGGTAAAACGCTCTATCTGCGAAACCCTCAACGATATCATCGACCTGAACGAACGTATGGTATTTGAGTTCCAGAAAGTTGGAAAGAGTATCGGTAAACAAGGGAAACTTACGAATCGTGTTGCACTCGATGGAGCGCGCGGTTCATGGAGCAGTTGTGTTGATTCGGTTAACACACTGATTTCCGATCTTGTTCACCCTACAATTGAGATCGCTCACGTTATCACCTCGGTGGCAAAAGGAAACCTGTCCCAGGAAATGCCGCTGTCGATCGAAGGAAATCCCCTTCAGGGAGAGTTTTTACGTATTGCGAAAGAGGTAAACGGCATGGTGAAGCAGCTGAACCTTTTCTCAATGGAGGTTACGCGTGTGGCGCGTGAGGTTGGTACCGAAGGAAAACTTGGTGGCCAGGCGAAGGTACGTGGCGTGGGCGGCGTTTGGAAAGATTTGACTGACTCGGTAAATAAAATGGCATCGAACCTGACAGGACAGGTCCGTAACATTGCCGACGTAACAACGGCGGTGGCAAAAGGCGACTTGTCGAAAAAAATTACGGTCGACGTTAAAGGAGAGATCCTCGAGCTGAAAAATACGATCAATACGATGGTGGATCAGCTGAACTCGTTCTCTTCGGAGGTAACGCGTGTGGCGAGAGAGGTTGGTACCGAAGGAAAACTTGGTGGCCAGGCACAGGTTAAAGGTGTCGGCGGTACCTGGAAGGATTTAACGGATTCGGTAAACCAAATGGCATCGAATCTTACAGGACAGGTACGTAACATTGCCGATGTAACAACGGCGGTGGCAAAAGGCGATTTGTCGAAGAAGATTACGGTAGACGTTAAGGGAGAAATCCTCGAGCTTAAAAATACGATCAACACGATGGTGGATCAGCTGAATTCATTCTCATCCGAGGTTACGCGTGTGGCGCGTGAGGTGGGTTCCGAAGGAAAACTGGGCGGACAGGCGAAAGTACGTGGTGTTGGTGGAGTTTGGAAGGATCTTACCGATTCGGTGAACCAGATGGCATCGAACCTTACAGGACAGGTACGTAATATTGCCGAGGTAACAACGGCGGTAGCAAAAGGCGATTTGTCCAAGAAAATTACAGTAAACGTTGCGGGGGAAATCCTCGAGCTCAAGAATACGATCAACACAATGGTGGATCAGCTGAACTCGTTTGGTGCCGAGGTAACGCGTGTGGCGCGTGAGGTAGGTTCCGAAGGTAAACTTGGTGGTCAGGCCAAAGTGAAAGGTGTTGGCGGAACCTGGAAAGATTTGACGGATTCGGTAAACCAGATGGCATCGAATCTTACCGGGCAGGTTCGTAACATTGCCGAGGTAACGACAGCGGTGGCAAACGGCGATTTATCGAAAAAAATCACGGCGGTTGCCGAAGGGGAAATCCTCGAGCTCAAGAAAACCATCAACACGATGGTGGATCAGCTAAACTCGTTCTCTTCCGAGGTAACGCGTGTGGCGCTTGAGGTTGGGACCGAAGGAAAACTTGGCGGTCAGGCGAAAGTAAAAGGTGTCGGCGGAACGTGGAAGGATTTAACCGATTCGGTGAATCAGATGGCCTCGAACTTAACAGGCCAGGTCCGAAACATTGCCGAGGTAACGACAGCGGTTGCCCGAGGTGACCTTTCCCGCCAGATCACGGTGGATACAAAAGGAGAAATCCTCGAGCTCAAGAACACGATCAACACCATGGTGGGCCAGCTCAACTCATTCGCCTCCGAGGTAACCCGTGTAGCGCGTGAGGTTGGAACCGAAGGAAAGCTCGGTGGCCAGGCACAGGTAAAAGGTGTTGGTGGAACATGGAAAGATTTAACCGATTCGGTGAACCAGATGGCATCGAATCTTACAGGACAGGTACGTAACATCGCTGAGGTAACAACGGCGGTGGCAAAAGGCGATTTGTCGTTACAGATTACAGTAGACGTAAAAGGGGAAATCCTGGAACTTAAAAATACGATCAACACAATGGTGGATCAGCTCCGGTCGTTTGCATCGGAGGTGACGCGTGTGTCGCGTGAGGTTGGCACCGAAGGAAAGCTTGGCGGCCAGGCGAACGTACCGGGCGTTGCAGGAACATGGAAAGATTTAACGGATTCCGTGAACCAGATGGCGGGTAACCTGACCGCTCAGGTTCGTAACATTGCCGATGTGGCGATTGCCGTGGCGAATGGCGATATGTCGCGTAAGATTACGGTTGACGTTCGCGGTGAGATCTTGCAGCTGAAAGAAACGCTGAACACGATGGTGGATCAGCTTCGTGAATTTGCATCTGAAGTAACACGTGTGGCACGTGAGGTTGGTACCGAAGGAAAACTCGGTGGCCAGGCAAACGTACCCGGGGTTGCGGGAACCTGGAAAGATTTAACGGATTCCGTTAACCAGATGGCGGGTAACCTGACGGCTCAGGTTCGTAACATTGCCGAGGTAACGATAGCGGTAGCAAACGGTGATATGTCAAAGAAAATTACCGCCGACGTTCGTGGGGAAATTCTCCAGCTTAAAGAAACGGTAAACACAATGGTGGACCAGCTGCGTGCATTTGCATCAGAGGTAACCCGTGTGGCGCGTGAGGTTGGAACCGAAGGAAAACTCGGCGGACAAGCATTCGTGCCGGGTGTTGCGGGAACATGGAAAGATTTAACGGATTCCGTGAACCAGATGGCGGGTAACCTAACCGCTCAGGTTCGTAACATCGCCGAGGTAACGAAAGCGGTGGCAAACGGCGATTTATCAAAACCGATCACGGTAGACGTAAAAGGCGAAATCCTCGACTTAAAGAACACGATCAACACGATGGTGGAGCAGCTAAACTCATTCGCATCCGAAGTAACCCGTGTGGCGCGTGAGGTTGGAACCGAAGGAAAACTCGGTGGACAATCGGAGGTAAAAGGTGTTGCCGGAACATGGAAAGATCTAACGGATTCGGTTAACCTGATGGCATCGAACTTAACGGGCCAGGTTCGTGGTATTGCGAAGGTTGTAACATCGGTTGCAAAAGGTAACCTGAAACAGAAATTATCGATTGAGGCGAAAGGTGAAGTTGCCCAATTAACAGATACGATCAACGAGATGATCGACACGCTTGCAACCTTCTCCGACCAGGTAACAACCGTAGCGCGTGAGGTTGGAGTTGAAGGAAAACTTGGCGGCCAGGCGAACGTTCCCGGAGCTTCGGGAACATGGAAGAACTTAACGGAAAACGTAAACCAGCTTGCGGCGAATCTAACGACGCAAGTACGGGCGATTTCCGAGGTGGCATCGGCGGTAACACAAGGGGATTTAACCCGTACGATCGGGGTTGAAGCAAAAGGGGAAGTTGAGGCGTTGAAAGATACTATCAACCAGATGATCTTTAACCTTAAAGCGACCACGCTTCGTAACCAGGAACAGGATTGGTTGAAATCCAACCTGGCGAAATTTACGCAGATGCTCCAGGGGCAGAAAGAGCTCAACTCGGTTACAAAGAAAATCCTTTCAGAACTTGCAACGGTAGTAACGGCGCAACACGGACTCTTCTATATCTTGCAGGAAGACGAAAAATTCATGGATTCAAAATTGAACCTGATCGCGTCGTACGCTTATGTAAAGAGAAAGAGCTCCCCTACCCAATATGCAATGGGCGAAGGTCTTATCGGGCAGGTTGCTGTCGAAAAAGAACGCATGCTCCTGGCCAACGTTCCAAAAGATTATATCAGGATCACATCGGGACTCGGAGATGCGCGTCCGCAGAATGTAATTATCCTTCCGGTATTATTCGAAGACCGGTTAAAAGCGGTAATTGAACTTGCCTCTTTGGACACGTTCAGTCAAACGCACTTGGATTTCCTTGAAGGTTTGACGGAATCCATCGGTATTGTATTGAACACAATCGAGTCAAACTCTCGTACCGAAGAACTTCTCGTTCAATCCCAGTCGCTTGCCGGTGAGTTGAAATCACAACAGGAAGTACTTCGTAATACAAACGAGGAACTTGAGGAAAAAGCGGTACTTCTTGCGAATCAGAAAGAAGAAGTGGAGCTTAAAAACCAAGAGGTTGAGGAAGCGCGTAAAGCCCTTGAGGAAAAAGCCGATCAGTTAACACTGACCTCGAAATATAAATCGGAATTCCTTGCGAACATGTCGCACGAGCTTCGAACGCCGCTGAATTCACTTCAGATTTTGGCAAACGAACTTATTTCAAACCGCGATGGAAACCTTACTGAAAAACAGATCCAGTTTGCAAAAACGATCAATGCGTGTGGTGATGACCTTATTCAATTGATCAACGACATCCTGGATTTATCCAAAATTGAATCCGGCTATATTTCGGTTGATTACAACCCGATCAGCTTCAGCGAAATCAGCCGCTTTGTCGAGTCAACGTTCAATCCGATATCCGAAGCGAAACACCTCAGGTTCAATATCGACATGGATGAGCAACTTCCGGAACTTATCGAAACCGATTCGCAACGACTCAACCAGATCCTTAAAAATCTGCTTTCGAACTCGTTCAAATTTACCGAGAAAGGAGAAGTCAGCCTTAAAATCTACAAAGCAAACAACAATTGGAAAACGAAAAATATTAGTCTGGATACCGCGGAAACCGTGATCGCATTCGAAATTTCAGATACGGGAATTGGAATCTCGAAAGAGAAACAGAACATCATCTTTGAAGCGTTCCAGCAGGCCGAAGGCTCAACGAGCCGTAAGTATGGCGGAACCGGACTCGGACTATCGATCAGCCGCGGACTTTCAGATTTATTGGGCGGAAGCATCGAACTCGAGAGCGAAATGAACGTCGGAAGTAAATTCACGCTGTTCCTCCCACTCAAATTCATGCCGCTATCGGAACTTGAACAACATATCGACGTTGACGATACTGCAACAGAAGCATTGCAACCGTTGCCGCAATCAAAAACCGGGTTAAAATCATCTCCCTCATCAACATTTAACCGTTCGGATATCGATTTATTCTTCGTGGACGAAGTTGGCGACGACCGTACCGATATCAAGCCGGACGACAAAATCCTGCTTATTGCCGAAGATAACCTGACGTTTGCTAAGATCATGCTGGATCAGGCGCATGCAAATGGGCTCAAAGCAATTGTGACCACGAAAGGAAACGATGTTATAGATTTTATCAACCAGTTCAAACCGGATGCGATCACGATGGACATCAACATGCCGGACACGAGCGGCTGGAAAATCCTGGACAGGATCAAAACTGACTTTGCTTTCAGGCACATTCCGGTGTACATCATTTCAGGTGAAGACGACAGGAACAACGGACTCAAGCGCGGCGCCCGGAACTATCTCGTGAAGCCGATCAAGAACGAATCGCTTGATTATTTGTTTAAGGATATCCACAACATTAAAGATAAAAAGACGAAGAGCATCCTGGTTATTGATGATAATGAACGTGAACTTCATACAGTTGTAGAAGCTATTGCCGGTCCCGACATCGAGATTACGACAGCAATGACAGCAGGTGAGGCTAACAAACACCTCGGCAAGAACGTATTTGATTGCATCATTCTGGATCTTGTACTTCCGGATGCAAGCGGACTCGACATCATCAGTGATCTGGAAAATAATATCGCCGGACAGGAAACAGCAATTATTATTCATTCAGCGAAAGACCTGCATAAGAAGCAGCGTGCTAAATTGAACCGATTCCCGCACAGGATCATCACGAAGAGTGCTAATTCGATTGATCAGCTTGTGGATCAAACGGCGTTATTCCTGCACAGGGTTCATAAGGAACTTCCTGAACCGATGCGTCAGCGAATCGAGACATACTATATGAAAGAGGATGTTTTGATTGGTAAAAAAGTTTTGATTGTGGATGACGACGTTCGTAACCTGTTTGCTTTGACAACGGCACTTGAACGCTTCGGACTCATAACACTTAGTGCTGAAAGTGGCCAGGAGGCTATCGATATTCTTGATAAAACGAAAGATATCGATATTGTGCTGATGGATATTATGATGCCGGAAATGGATGGTTTTGAAACGATGCGGAACATCCGTCGCGGAACAAAACACAAAGACTTGACAATTATTGCCGTGACAGCAAAAGCAATGAAAGGCGACAGACAACGTTGCATAGAATCGGGCGCGTCAGATTATATAACAAAACCAGTGAACGTTGACCAATTGTCTTCGTTAATGCGAGTATGGCTGAAGTAACCGTGGAAAATGACTTTAAAAAAGTGAATACATCGGCAGATCACCCGGTCAAACTTCTATTGGTGGATGACAAGAAGGAAAATCTGCTGTCGTTACAAGTAATACTCGCTAACCAAGGGTATGAATTTGTAGAAGCTGCCTCAGGAAAAGAAGCGTTGCGATATCTGCTGAAAAGCCAGGATTTTGCAATTATCCTAATGGATGTGCAGATGCCGATAATGGACGGGTTTGAAACTGCCGAACTGATCCGTCAAAGCGAAAAATTGAAGCATGTTCCGATTATTTTCCTGACAGCGAACATGAATTCGACCGAATATATTTTTAAAGGATATCAGGCGGGCGCGGTTGATTATATGATCAAGCCGCTCTCGCCCGAGATTCTGCAGGCAAAAGTTACTGTCTTTGCGGAACTGTATAGAAAGAATCATGAGCTACAGCGAAAAGAAGAGGAACTTAAGTTGCTGAACGATGCAATTCTTCACACCAACAAAGAGCTTGCGAAACAATATAAAGAAATCGAGAAGCACGTTGGCGACCTGAAGCTGGCGAATAAAGAACTTGAGACGTTCACCTATATCTCAAGTCACGATTTACAGGAACCTTTGCGAAAGATCCAGACGTTTATGACGATCCTTCTTGATGAGGAAAAGAAAAACATGACCGAAAAAGGCCAACGTAATTGCGAACGGGTTTGGAATGCTGCCGAACGAATGCGTCAACTTATTGAGAGCCTGCTAGCGTTCTCTCATACAAATGTGATGGAGCGCAAGTTCGAACGTACCGATCTAAGTACCATCGTCAACGATGTAAAAGAAGAGCTTCGCGAGGCAATTGAGACCAAAAATGCTATTGTTGAAGCCGATTCGTTGTGCAGCGCCATGATCATTCCGTTCCAGTTCACGCAGCTGATGCAGAACCTGATCAGCAATGCCTTAAAATTCTCGCGGCAGGATGTTCCAGCGCATATAAAAATTGTGAGCCGCATCAGCACCGGAGCCGAATTGCAACATGAAAAGCTACATCCGACTTCAAATTATTGCCATATCCAAATACAGGACAACGGCATCGGCTTTGAGCCTGATTTCAACGAACGTATTTTCGAGGTTTTCCAACGTTTGCATAGCAAAGACCGATATGAAGGCACCGGAATTGGATTGTCAATTGTGAAAAAAATAGTCGAAAACCATAATGGGGTCGTTACTGCGCAAGGCGAACTGATGAAAGGTGCAACTTTTAATATTTATATCCCGAATTAACCGGTCCACACTTCGGAATCCACATCATTTTGGTTTGTAATAGATGCGAAGAAAAATTCTTTACTGCATCGGTACGTTTTTTCGGTTTTTAATACTGATCTGCTAAACAAGATACCTATCTTTCCCGCCGTTTGCGGCTTAGCTGATCGCAGTCAATGTAACCCCAATAATTTATAACAGGATGAAGAAAGTGTTACCGGTTCTTATCGTGCTTGCAATAAACGTTGTTTCTTTTGGTCAAAAAACTATGTATCTCGACAAGAACTGGAAAGAAACCGCGAAAGACAGCGCCGAGTATTCCAGAGTAATAACTGAACAAAGCAACCATCTCTACGCGTTCGAAGACTATTACAAATCCGGAAAACTGCAATTCAAAGGACACTCCACAACTTCGGTTGAACCTTTGAACCTGCAGGGAAAAGCTTCTTGGTATTTTGAAAACGGTATTGTCTCCCAACAAGGGACTTTTGTAGATAATGTACCGACTGATTCTCTAATTTCCTATTATCCGAATGGACAGGTCAAATCGTCTGCAGTTTACAAATCGGGAAAAATTCAAACTACATCGGTTGAGTATTTTCCTGACGGCAGCATCGCGGGAAGTACGCCTTACGTCGATGGCGAACTAAATGGAACATACGTCAAATACACAAAGCCAGCCCAACTCCTTCAAAAAATTGATTTTCAAAACGGGAAAATGCATGGTCAATATGAATTCTATACGTCCAGTGGCACGTTGTTCAATAAAGGCAACGCCAAGAACGGTCTCAAGCACGGGTTGTGTCTGGACTATCATTACGAGGGTGAGCTATTGCGTTCCTATACGATACGCGATGGAAAACTTCACGGACGTTATTCAGAGTATGCGCGCGATAAAGGAACGTTGAGCGAGGGAGAATTTCAAGATGGTATCGCCAAATCGTATAGTTCAACTTCCGGCCAAACAAACGGAAGCATATTCCGCAAAAAGATGAAATTGAAAAATGGAATTGAGGAATGGAAAACATACAGAGGTGACGCCCTGGTTATGGAATCTTTCTATAAGGACGGGCTTTATTGGGGAGTCTGGAAAGTTTACAGTTACAATGGCAAAAAATTGTACAAGACGCTGGATTTTACAAAAAATGCCAACTGTAAAGAAAACTCTGTTCAGCCATCTGAAGACACGCCACACCTAAACTTGAGTCCGAGGTTCGGCTTTAGCGAAATGTTTGAGGAACAAAGAACTTGTGACGATGTTCTTGTTGGGAGCTATGAAGTTAGCATAGACGAACATCCGTTATATTATTATGAGCCGGATATTAAACCGGCAGATAATATAAAAAAGGCGGGTTCAAAGCAGTTCCAGAGTTATATTGATCCTTCAAGTACCGAGGCCTTCAAGGTGAAGAATAGCTGTACTTCCCACGAACGGTACGAAAACGTAAGTGTCTGCTCGAAGGTGATCAGTAAAATAGCCTATAAAGTCTACATTTCTAAAGACAGAGCGTTGCTAGAACAACTTAAAAAACAGGCACAACCGGGGAATTTTGAAGTATTGTTTTATGTACAGCAATTTGAAAACAGGGACTACGACTTCAGTAAAGAAAAACGACAATCAAGATACATGGCAATTTCATTTGACGAATCAATGAAAGAAGCTTTCAAATCGAAAATACTCGACTACATTGCCGTAATCGGAGTGTTCGAAAACGAATTCTGGAACATTGACGATTTCAGTGGTTTGTCTGCTTTCAGTGCGTTTGACGAAGAGATGGGAAAATAAATTTGCTCATAAACCTAGTTTTCTAAGTTTCCGCTCCCCGATTATTGTCCTGATTCACTTTATCAATAAGAAAACAAATTTAAATATCGAAATGTTTGAATATTTAAATCTATGTTGTATATTTGCAGCAGATAAAGTATCTTAAACCTCAAAGGTCTTAAACCTCAAAGGTTGAGTTTAGCAAAGCAATATGGAAACAAAACGAATTGAGAGAATTTCAAAAGCGCTCGGCGATCCATATCGGCTGAAGATCCTTGAGGCTATTAAAGTTGAGAAAACCTGGCTTCCATGCAGTTCTATACTGGGGATGTGCAATCTGTCGCAGTCAACGATATCGCATCATTTGAAACAGCTTGCCGACGCCGATCTTGTGTTAGTGGAAAAGGAAGGCCGTGCCACGAGTTATATGATCAACAAGCCCGTTTTTGATGAGTACATTGCCTATTTGACACTGCTGAAGTAAAAAAATTTACCACAAAACATCGAAATATTTAAATGTATTAATATCGTAAAAATATTGTTTAATCAAAATCTATCTATTATGTTCAAGTTCATCAACAAATTACCACGCCACGAAAAACAGGAAAACCAGGTAGATAAAGACAATTCTGCTACGGATAACACCATGCAAAACGACTCGCTGATGCACCTCATCTACCAAAGCAGGGTTAAAGCGGGGCTAATTCCCAATAACCAAAACTGCGAGTCGTGCATTTGTTTCGGCGATGAATGGCCGCTATAATAGAATTATGTAAAGGAGGGACAAGTAAAATTTGTCCCTCTTACTATCTTTTTTTAAATTTTGTACTTATTTTTTGTCTTCTTCTCGATTTCATTTTGCCAATCACTACCTGTCGCCGACAGATATTCGGAATAATTCCACGTATTAAAATCTGTATTAATATTTGGATCCTTAACCGCCACGTACGTTTCATCTTCCGGCATTGCTTCTACCTTGAACCCGCAACTGCTTAGCATCGATAAAATTCCCTGATGGTTCGGAACCCACCAATTCGTATGGTCACCGGCAAGGCTGTTTTCAATAAAGGCCATCTTTGGGAATGCGATTTCTTTTAAAACATCGCGACCGTGAAAGGTGATATCACTGGGAATTTCCATCTCCTCGGTTCCGGGTATTGAAAGTGTCTGAAAAACCAGCAACTTCTTTACTTTCTGCGCGATAATGTCCATTGCGAGCATCGGATAGCGCAAATGGTAGAAAACACCCATAAACCAGACCAGGTCAAACTCCTCATCAATATGCGCCAGATCATAAACCTGCATCTTTTTAAATGTGATTCTGTCCTGGAAACCAAATTGATTTGCCGTCCATTTCGCCTGTTTCAAATAATGATCGTCGAGATCTATTCCGACCACGGTTGCGCCGCGTTTAGCAAGTTCAATCGAGTAAAAGCCGGCGTTGCAGCCAATGTCGAGCACCTTCCAACCTGATAGATCTTCCGGAATCGAATCTTTTATTTTTTTCCATTTGAAAGCTGGGAAATCCCCAAGAAAATGCCGCGGCGAGGTTTGCGTTCCGTCGGGCAGGTGGATATTGTGAAACCATGGTTCCAGATTTTTTATCTCCTCGTTCAAATTCATAAAGATGCTTTTGATGTTGTATCTTCAACCGTCGTTTCCGAAAGCTGCTTGATATCTTCCACATACCCAACCAGCTCCGCCGCGCGTGCTGCTGCCGTATGGATTTTGAGGACTTTCTGCCGCGCCTTCTCGCCTATTTGCTTCCGTTCAACATCATCAATTTCATTTAAATATTTTAGAACATCCTCAGCCGTACGTGCAATCAGTATTTCAGTTCCTTCTTCAAACAAAGATGTGAGCCCGTCCCAATAATCAGAAATAATGGGAACGCCGCACGCTGCCGCTTCAAACAGCCGCACACTCGGGGAATAGCCCGCGCGAATCATATCCTCGCGCGTCACGTTCAACGTATACTTCTGCGAATTGTAAAATTTCCGATGCTCGGCAGGCGGCAAATGTTCGATGCGTTCCACATTTTGCGGCCATTCTATCTGCGATGGATATTGCGGTCCGGCAACAACAAACTTTCCCTCAGGATATAAAGTGGCCGTTTTGTTCAGCAGTAAATCAACCGTTGGCTGACGATCTACGCTATACGTTCCGAGGTAACCCATCTCCCATTTCTTCAGTTCTTCTTCAGGAAAATAATGTTCCGGGTCAACCGAACAGTACAATGCCCTTGCAGCCGGCGATCCGTAGTAACGCTCGATATGGTCTAGTATAGGCCCACCTGAGAAGGATAGGTAAAGATCATATTTCGCAATCAGCGACGGAGTAATATATTCAAAATCCTCACGTTCAAGTTTTGCAAGTGTAACAGGCGTATCGATATCGTAAAATGCTTTGATTCCGCCGGCTGTATTTATTACCCATTTGCCAACTTCCACGCCTTGCTGCACATACGAGCCCACAATTACAACATCGGCGTTTGCGACTTCATCGCGATATTCCTGCATTAGCTCGTCGTTCGACTGATACAACGCCAGCCGACAAAAGTCGGGATTTGGCAGGTCGCGGTTTGAAGCATAATAGGGAACATCCTTCTCCAAAAAAAGAATATCATGCCCCAGCTTCGACAGTTCTTTCAGCAGTGCGCGATACGTTGTGGCATGGCCATTCCCCCAAGAAGATGTGACCGATAAGCCTATAACTACGAATTTCATATGTTTTCAATTATATCTACCTGCGAGGCAGATAATGATTTGTTAAATATTGATTGAAGCAATTGTGCACGATGACCGTAAGTATGCGTTTCCAGCACTTTCTTGTAAGCAGCATCACCAATATTGCGTGCCTGTTCCGGCGTTAGGTCGCGAATGATCGAAGCTACTTCGTCGCCATCTTTTGCAACAAGTATTTCTTTTCCGGGTTCAAAAAAGAACTCGATGCCTTCCCAATAATCGGTTATAATGCATGCTCCGGCGCCGGCTGCTTCAAATACCCTTGTCGCAGGCGAAAAACCATATTTTGCCATGCTGTCGCGGCTGATGTTCAAGACTGCCGTGGGAGTACAATTCAGCGCGTTATGGTCTTTTGTGTAAACGTGTCCAATGTAATCAACATTAAACGGCATGTGCTTGTCGCCCCAACCGCTTCCGCCAAGTAAAAACTTGAAATTCGGAAGGTTTGCAGCAGGTTTCAGAAAAAATTCCTCAACACGTGCCTCACGATCGGGCAAACGATTTCCAAGAAAGGCAAGGGTTCCTTCGAAACGCGGTTCGGGTGCCACCGGAAAGTGCGTATCGGTATCGAGTGCATTGTAAATCGGTATACATTGTTGGGCGCCGTTTCGCTTATATGCTTCGATCACAGGTTGTCCGCCACCGTATGTCAGAATGTAATCATATTTCGGAATCAAAGCATTGAATGGATCGAAGGCGTCGCTCTCAATCCTGTCGAGTGTTGCCGGTGCATCAACATCCCAGAAGATAACAAGGTTAGCATCCGATTTCATAACGGCGATCTCTTGCTCAAGGAAATCATCCAGTGCACCCACGCCGCTCGCCTTTATGATAACGTCGGCCAACGCAGCTTGTTCAAGGTGCTGTCGTAATTCTTCTTCCGAACTTTGATATACAACAACACGGCAATAAGCCGGATCTTCAATGTCCCGATGTTTCTGCCGTTCGTAGATGTCTGGTTCGTAAAAGGTTACATCATGCCCCATCGCGTGCAACGCTTTCACGATCCCACGGTAATAGGTTGCAGCGCCGTTCCAATATGCCGAAACGATGCTGGAACCGAAAAATGCTATTTTTAAATTGGTGTTGTTCATGCTTCAAGAATATTTTTCTGTAGTACGTTTATTTTTGATTCCAAAAAACCCAGTTCCCGACAGATATCCTCCAGTTCGTCGACGCGGTGCGCACATGTATGTCGGCATAATATCGTTTGTCGTCCGCGCTTGGAAATTTCCTTTGCAAAGGTTTCCTCGCTAAGGATTTTTTGTAATTGGGATTTCATTTCTTCACCGTTTGACGCCGTCAGGTAATCTTCACCTGGAGAAAATAAATGTTCAGCATCGTTCCACGGCGAGCAGATCAGCGGAATTCCGCATGACAATGCTTCAAAGGGGCGTATTGTCGGAATTCCGGGTAGCCATTTTACATATGGTCCGCGCGGAACATGAACCGTTACCTTATATTGTGCGAAAACTTCAGGCGCTTTATAGTTCGGGAGCCAGCCGCCGTATTCTATTCCGGCATCTTTCAAGGCTGCCAATGCTTCTTCAGGGTAACGAACTCCGTACACTTTCGCTTTTA
Organism: Flavobacterium sp.; assembly: GCA_036386895.1. Classification (GTDB taxonomy): domain Bacteria; phylum Bacteroidota; class Bacteroidia; order Flavobacteriales; family Flavobacteriaceae; genus Flavobacterium. The sequence goes on along the minus strand of DASVUR010000002.1, from coordinate 59,432 downwards.
ACCCGAGCTCTTTTACGGGTTTGACAAGGAATTCCATCAATTCTTCGGTACGCTCATTATCGCCCCAATTCCCGATCCATACGAGATCGCCAATTTTGTCGGCGTCTTTCTGAGGCGCAAACAGGTCGGGGTCAGCAGCTTCATGCCAGGTCCATACATTTTGGATCCAGTTTTCCTGCTGATATATTTTTTTGATGACGTCGCCAAAAACAAGCGCGCCGTCGTAATTGGAAAAGTCATACTTAGACATGCTTTCAACTTCTGAAACCGCTCGGTGATGCGTGTCGTGAAACAGCAGTTTATAGCCGAAAGTTTCTTTAAGGCGACCAATTTCTGCAACAAGCTCCGGCTCATTCCACTCGTGTACGAGTACAAGGTCGGCGTCTTTAAGCATTTGTTCGTAAGGAGGCTTTGTCGGATTATAAAATGACGCTGATAATTCCGGATAATATGTTTTGAATTCGTCAAGCCTTTCGCGTCCGTGATCGTTCACAAGGTTGGTCAAGCTCCATCCGCCTTCAGGCTCGTAAACCGATACATCGTGGCCACGCTTTAGAAGTTCCTTTACGGTTCCTCTTAAAAAATGGGCGTTCCCGTGATTCCAGTCGGAGTATAACGAGTGATAAAAAAGAGCAATTTTCATATGGTTGGTTTTAATTTTTGAGCGACTATTTTAGTATATAGTTCTTTGTAAGCGTTCGCCATTTCGCTCGTGTTGTATGTTTTTGCACGTGCCGAAGACCGGTGTGCAAGTTCGGTACGTGATTCAGGATTATCGATCAGATATTGAAGTGTCAACAAAGCCTCAGCTTCGTCCTCCGGACTAAAATAGACAGCAGAATCGCCCCAGATTTCCCGCAGCGTGGGAATATCTGCCAACGCTAAGGCACATCCTGCATTTGCGGCTTCAAGGATAGCGAGTCCGAATGGCTCGTACTTTGTAGGCGACACAAATATTGCGGCATCCGACATATAGTGCTGAAGTTCATCAGCGGGAAGCTTTCCGAGAAAATAAACCTTAGCCATATCCGCGGCATCCGGTGTATGCGGTGCAACGTTATCACCGGCAACGTACACCGGCCAGGATAACTTGTCCGCAATTTTCGTCAGAAGTGCGATGTTCTTCGCCTCATCCCAAATTCTTCCGGCGGCCAGTATATACGGCTGCTTATGAGGAGCATTCGAGACCTTGTCGCTTCCGTTGTAAATCACTTGAAAATTACCGCATTGGTATATTTCGGCTGCTTCAATTGCTATTGATTTCGACGGAGCAATTATGATGTCAGAACTGTTCAATGCGTTCTTCACAATACTTGTATACCCGTTCCATTCAGAAGGCGCGTCCGACTTCTTCACTGCCCGGAACCACGTTTGCACGCAAGAGTGGAAAACCGTCACAACAGGACACTTCCAATCTGCATCACATTGCCCGAAGTTGTTGAAGTGAACAAGATCTGGGTTCACCTTCATAAAAATTTGCTTCAGCCATTCTTTTGCTGCTGCTATATCTTCCCACGGATCCTGCATCCATTCAAGTTTGTAGCGGCTTTCGTAAACAAAGACATTCGGCAACTGCTGAACTTGCTGCTTTTGATCATCCGACAGCGGAGCGCCCATTGTGGCCAAGTGGACGTGAACCTGATGCGACTGCAACGCACGGCACAAATCAACGGCATATGTCCAGACACCACCAACGGTATCGGCAGTCATCAATATTTTAAATCCGCCTTCCATAGATGCGGTCGATGACCTCAGCGGTTTTTATAAATTCTGTTGCTGTTTCAGCATCGAATCCGGTTCCGTTCAATATTCTTTCGGCCCAAACAACTCCTGCACGGCCACTCCAGTCATCCGGCGGCGAGGCAAGTATTTCGGTTTGGGTTCCGTTGTATCTTTCAGCTTGAAAGTCGTAAAACGAACCATTGATATTTCTAAAAGCAGCGCCACCGCCAGTTCCGTAGAATCGTGCTTCGATCACGGCATCTTGTCCGGCCGATACGTTCCATGAACATTTAAGGCTGATCGATGTGTGGTCGCCTGTCAACATAGAAACTTTGGCAAAATCTTCTACCTGCTCCTCATTCGGTGCAAGCTTACGTCCTTTGCTGAACAGATGGCTGTCGACTTTAGTTACATCGGGGAAACCCAAAGACCAAAGCGCCAAATCAACTAAATGGATTCCGAGGTCCATCACGCAGCCGCCGCCCGATCGTTTTATATCGTAAAACCACTCTTTGTCAGGACCATAGGCATTGTGGAATATGAGGTCGACCGCAAATATTTTCCCTATCTGACCACCTGCAACAACATTATAAACTGAGTTGAAGGCTTTAGTATAACGGTAAGAAAGATCGACCCCAAGAAGTTTATTTGCCGATTTTGAAGCGTTAACGACATCGCGGACTTCAGCAGCCGTACGGCCAAGAGGCTTCTGGCAAAACACCGCTTTTCCTGAATCCAGTGCACTCTTTGATTGTTCGGCATGAAGCGCACTCGGAGTTGCGATTACCACGCCATCAAGACTGGAATTTAAATAAATAAGCTCGGGATTATCCAAAATGTGTGCTTCAGGAGCAGTTTCAAGAGCAGCATTTGCGTTTTCCGTATAGGGTTCGGATATTGCCGCCGCCGTTGCTTTCCCGCTGTTGACAAGGACTTCCATACGGTTTCTGCCAATCCATCCCACACCTATAAAGCCAAGTGCCAGTGCTTTTGTTTCCTGTTGCTGATCTGTTAATGTCATTTTACTGGTTGATTAAAAGTGCTTTTATAAATCCGTCGGGTCTGCTTCTCAAATGCTCGAATGCCTCCTGCGCGTCTTCAAGCGGATAACTGTGCGTGAAGAATGGAAATGGATCCATCTTGCCGGCTTCAATTGCTGTTATTGCGTCGCGCATTCCCTGGACATATTGTTTCGGATCGCGTTCATGCGCATTAATCAGGTCAATTCCCCGCCAGTTCAGCAGTTGCATATTTACCTGACGCAATCCGTCCTGGTGGAATCCTGCCACGATCAGTCGCCCACGCTCTGCTGTAAGTTCAATTGACAAATTCAGCGGCCATTCTTTGCCTGTAACTTCAATCACGCGTTCGCAGAACTTTCCGTTTGTGAGTTCGCCTACTTTTTCTATAATCCGGTAATGATCGTCCATTGGCACAAGATGGTCGGCTCCAGCCTTTGCTGCCGTTTCTAGTGAAAACGCCCGTTGCGATACTGCAATTACATTGGCTCCAGCCGATTTAGCAAGCTGGACAAGAAGCACGCCTAAAAATCCGGCGCCGATAATGGCTACCGTTTGTCCGGGTTGAATGTCGCATCGATTAAAAATATTCATTGCACAGCCTAAAGGCTCGCCCGGAAAAGGCTTGCCATCAAGAAAAGCCGGAAGTTTTACAATTTCGGAAGCCTTTGCAATGTCATATTCAGCGTAGGCGTTGTACGACAAACAGGCTATCCGTTCACCCACGGTGACTCCAATTACGCCCTCGCCTATTGCCTCGACAGTTCCCCAGCCTTCATGTCCGGGATTTCCCCCGGAAACAGGATATGAAAACCATTCACGGCCTTCCCAAACGGGGATGTTTGATGCACAAACGCCGCAGCCTTCAAGTTTTACACGAATTTCGCCGGTTTTGGGTGCAGGCATTGCCACATCGCGCACCTCAATTTGCTTCGGGGCAACGAGAACAGCGGCTTTTATCGTTTGAATTTCTGGAAAATTACTTTCAGTAGTTTTTGGAAAAATGACTGTTTCCATTATATCGCAATAGCTTTAGTTACGGAATTTCTTTCAGGCAGCTCAATGCCGCGCGACTCGCAGAGCCAGTTCATCAATGCTTCCACACCTTCAGAAACTGAATACTGCGCAGACCAGCCGGTCGCTTTTGAAAATTTCGTAGTATCCGAAACATAGTACTGTTGATCTCCGGTACGCCATTCTTCATAAGAAATCTGCATTTGCTTGCCGGTTTTAGCTTTAATGGTGTCGAGTATCTCAATCAGGCTGGTTGTATTTTCTGGTCCGCCGCCGATGTTGAACGCATTGCCTGCAATCTTGTCGATATTCTGCTGAGCAAGGACAAATGCATTCACAAGATCATCTACAAACAGAATATCGCGTACCTGCTTGCCATTGCCATAGATTGTAATTGCCCGGTCCTCAAGCGCATGGATCAGGAAATGTGCGACCCAGCCTTGATCTTCCGTACCAAACTGATGCGGCCCGTAGATGCAACTCATCCTGAACACAGCCGTTTTTAATCCGTATGAACGGGAGTAGTCAAGCACGTACTGATCGGCTGCACCTTTTGAACAACCGTACGGACTGTGAAAATCCAACGGACGCGACTCATCTATGCCATGTTTTCTAAAGTAATCGCTTTCCGGATAATAGCGCGTGCTGTCGGTACGAAGGCCGAGATCCATTAAATCGCCATACACTTTGTTTGTTGACGTAAACACAAGCGGTGGTTGGTTTGGTGAGTTGCGAATTGCTTCAAGCAGATTGAAAGTCCCCAGTATGTTTACCTCAAAATCGTGCGTCGGGTTTGTCAGTGACGACGTAACGGCAACCTGTGCGGAGAAATGGAACACCTGGTCGGCATTCTTTACCGATTCCTCAAGGATACGCTTCTCACGGATGTCGGCGATCTGGACGATAAGGCGATCGCCGTATTGTTCCTTCAGCCACTGAAGATTTTGCTCGACTCCTGCGCGCGACAGGTTATCATAGACCATCACCCGTTTCCCTTCACTGAGCAAACGGCTGGCGAGATTTGTTCCTATAAAGCCTGCGCCGCCGGTTATCAGTGTATATTTTTGGTCAGTTTCGACTGAATATTGTTTGTTGATGTAGTCGTGTTTGCTGATATTTTCCATTCCTTCTTTTGCTAATAATTTATACAATAGCTTCTCTGTCCCATCATATTTTTTCATTCCGAAGTAGTACTCTCGATCGTCAAGGTGGAATCCGGCGACCGTTGGATATTGTGGATCGAGATCGTTAAGCCCGTACCAGTAAATTCTGTCGGCGTCGGTATTGATGACCTTCTTGAACTCTTCCCATTGCTTGACTTCGTCGCCTTGCCAGGTCGAGAAACCCACTTCAGAAATCCATAGTTCTTTCTTCAGGTTGTTCCGCTCCAGTACTTCGCGGACCGCCCTAAGATTTAGCTCCCATCCCGACCATTGCTGATCGAATACTTCTGGAAAACCATGTATACCGATCGCATCGATGCAGGTTAATGCCCCCTTTTCCGCCATAGTTTGCAGCCAATTGGGATCGATCGGGCTCATTCCGCCCAATAGCGTTTTCTTGCCACGATGCTGCGCCCAATAGGCAGCGTTTCCAATCATTTCTGCAAATTTGTTCCAGGAATAATCAAGCGTGAAATCATATTCTACGATGTTGTTCGGCTCATTCCATAGTTCGATCCACTCAAAATAGTCGCCATATCTCGTGATCATCACGTCAATAAAATCGGCATACGCTTTTAAGTATTTTGGCGGCGCCGACACACGTTCGGCTTCGCCCAATGAAGGTGGCGTGTACAGAACGCATGGCAGGATCTCGACGTGCTTTGCGAGCTCGGGAAACAGCCAATCGTACCATTCCGGCGTGCCTTCTACATGCCATTCCGCCCATGAAACGCCAGTGCGTATTTTACTAACACCCAGTACGTTAAAATCCGCTATTGTTTGTTTCACTTCATCGTATTGGCCCGGCCTGAACCACTCGACTATTCCAATTTTTGAAGTATCAGGTTTAACAGAAATTTTTCTCATAGTAGCGAATTAAACAGTTAAACCTCGCGCTGCAAGTTCCTCAGTTGCCTGCGAAACGCTGTCAACAGCAATCTGCCCTTCAAGCCATTCGGCAAGTTCGGTAAGGCCTTCTTCAAAATTAACCTGAGGTTCATATCCAAGAATCGCTTTCGCTTTATCAAGGTTGGCAAAGCAGTGACGGATATCGCCAACTCTGTATTTTGCTGTCAGCTGCGCGTTTATATTCTTACCCATGACTTTTGCAAGTTTTTCGGCAATCTCAACTATCGTATATTGGTTTCCGCTTCCAACGTTGAACACTTCGCCGTCGGCTTCAGGAGTTTCGAGCGCCAGACGGCACGCCCGGGCAACATCTTTCACATGAACGAAATCGCGCTTCTGACAGCCGTCTTCAAATATTAGCGGAGCGTTATTGTTCAACAGACGAGACGCGAAAATCGCTAGCACGCCTGTGTATGGGTTTGACAGCGCCTGACGTGTTCCGTAAACGTTGAAAAACCGCAATGCAGTAGTCGGGATATTATATGCTTTTCCTGTAATCAGGCAAAGTCGCTCCTGGTCGTACTTCGACAATGCATAAACCGACGAAAGGTTTGGCTTTTTCGTTTCAGGAGTTGCAAGCGGTTTCAGAATACCTCGCTCATCATCATACAGTTCCCATCGCTGCGATTTCAGATCTTCCAGCCTACGATCGCATTCATGAACAAATTCGCCATGGCCATTGGTGTACAAGCCTTCACCATAAATGCTCATGCTGGATGCAACAACAAGTTTGCTGACAGGATTCTCTGTTAGCGCCTCAAGCAAAACTGCGGTGCCGACATTGTTTACATCGGTATAATCTCTTATCTGGTACATACTTTGGCCTACGCCGACCATTGCTGCAAAGTGAAATACTGCGTCTACATCCTGTAATGCTTCGATTACAGTGTCTTTATCGCGCACATCGCCAACAATAAGCTCCACTTGCGGATTTAGATATTCAGGACGTTGCGCCGCCGGACCGTGAACTTGTTCCGAGAGATTGTCAAGCGCACGGACTTCATATCCTTTCTCAATTAGTTCATCGGCAAGGTGCGATCCTATAAACCCCGCTCCACCGGTAATTAATATTCTTTTTTTCATATTGTTTGGTTTTAAAAAGTTTGTCCTGACGGACGGATAATAATTTTATTAAGTGCAGTGCCCTGCGGTCGGGAAATTGCATAAAACACGTCTTCGGCAATTTGTTTCGCCTTAATGGCACCCATTCCGATACTTTCAACAGTATTTCCTGCCGATACTTGATTTTCAAAAAAATTTGTGTCGGTTACACCAGCTGAAACCACTGTGACACTGATATCGGGAGCTGTTTCCAGCCGGAGTGTTTCAGCAATACGCTCCAATCCTGCTTTGGTCGCGCTGTAGACTCCGCCATATGTATAAGGCTGATCGGCAGCGACTGAAGAAATAAAGACGACATGGCCTCTTTTCTTCTGAACCATTGGCGGAACAAATGCACGTACGAACCGCAGCGGACCAATCAGATTTGTATTGATAACCCTGAACCATTTTTCGGGATCACCTTCTGTGAGCATCTCGTGGATCCCGATTCCGGCATTCAAAACCAATACATCAGGCAGTCCGATCTCGCTGTTCATTCTGGCGTAGAGTTCGTCTACCTGTTTACCGTCCGAAACATCGCATTGATAATGATTGATGTTCCGTGGTGGATTTTCGAATGGAACAACATCGGCCGCAGCCACATTAAAATCCGCTTCTGCAAGCCGTGCCGCAATTGCCTTTCCAATTCCGTTTGACGCACCCGTTACCAATGCGATTCCGCTATAGCCAATTTGCGCCATGGTGTTTATTTGCTTTCGCATTACTTTGATTCAAAAAAATCCTACAATCGAATGCAGAAAAAATAGCCGAAACAGCAATTATTATTAGTTCTCTTACAAATTTAGATGACGTTGTATTCCATGCTTTACATAATTTTTGTCAAAATTTGCACAAAGTCAATTTTGATTGGTTTAGCCTGTAAAACCTGACATAGACGCATAAAAAAACGGCATCCATGGGACGCCGTTTCAAATAGTATTCATCAATAATTATTTTACCATAGTAAGTTTGGTATTGAGTTTTTCGCACTCTCGCTCATACACTTCACGCCGAAGCCCGCTACTTGAAAAACGGTGATCTCTTTTGTTGTAATAAAGTTCAATTCCTTTTTCTTCACAGTACGAACGGCCTGTAAAATTCTTGCTTTTATACTCGTCGCCGATTATTCGAACATGAATGGTAAAAGACTTCAGAATGTCTTCAAGATCCTGCTCGGTAGCGTAAGGAACAATTTCATCTACAAATTTGCACCCTTTTAGCTGGATATAACGTTCAACGACTGATTGTGTGGGCATGTTCTTCTCCGGGCGGTCAAGGGTTGGATCAGTCTGGAGCCCGACGATAAGATAGTCGCACACCGTCTTTGCCTCTTCCAGCATCCGAATGTGGCCGGCGTGTAGCAGGTCGAACGCGCTGAAAGTAATTCCTATTTTAGTAGTTTCTGCTTGCATATAAGTTGGTTTATTGTTCTTGGATAAAAAGTGGAGTAATAAACGACTTATTACTCCACTTGTGAAAAGCTTCCGATATCCGTGTAACGAGAATGCACTACCGTTTTCTCTGAAACTTTTCGATTTTATGGCATTTTGATTCGCTTCCGGGAGCACTGGCAGCGTCTTTACAAAAGTGGCTTTTTTGTAGGAAGTAGAAGTTATAGAATTATGATGTGGCATTGTACAATTTCAACTTTCCCGCGGATTTAGTAGTAAACATCGCGCGAATCGCACATCAGCCTTAAAATAATGCAAGGATTTAACGGAATTGTATAAACCGATTTTTTGTTAAATATCCAAAATTTGTAGTCGGACGCCGTAATTTGAGAAACCGAATTTCCATCTTCTTCTTCTCGTTCCCTTTGAGGCTGCTCCGACGAACTATATTAATTAAAAGACAAACATGGAAAAGATCAAAACCAGTGAGAAAATCACAGCAAAAAACGACAGCATTTCCGCAACAGGTTCTTCAAAAGAAGGCTACGATATGGTGGTGTTTTGCCATCTGAGATGGGAATTTGTTTACCAACGCCCGCAGCACATTATCAGCCGACTTGCAAAAAACTTTAAAATACTTCTTATTGAGGAACCAATACCCCATAGTCCGGAAGAAGCCAATACCGGGAATCTTCACAAGATTAGCGAAAATTTGCATATTCTGCAGCCAAAGACAGCGTCTATCGCGGAAATTAAGAACGTGTTGCCACAGTTTGTATCCGATACGAGCATCAATATCGGCTGGTTTTATTCGCCTTCGTTTGTTTCGTTGCTACCTGAATTCAATTTCGGAACGATTATTTACGATTGCATGGACGAACTTACCTTGTTTAAGGGCGCGCCGGCTGAACTTCTTGAGCAGGAAAAGTTTCTAATTTCAAATGCCGATATCATTTTCACGGGTGGTAAATCGTTATATGAGTCCAAAAAGCAATTGCATGACCATGTTTACTGCTTCCCAAGCTCGGTCGATCAGGAGCATTTTGCAAAAGCCCTCAACGGCGTGTCGATTCCGGACGATATCGCGAACATTCCTTCGCCTATCGTAGGTTATTTTGGTGTAATCGACGAACGGATCGATCTTCAGTTGCTTGAGCAAACTGCGAAAATCAACCCTGAAGTATCCTTTGTAATGATTGGTCCTTTGGCGAAAATCGGCGACCATGATCTGCCAAGATTAGAAAATATCCATTACCTCGGTATGAAGTCGTACAACGTGCTTCCAAACTACCTTAAAGCATTTTCAGTAGCCATGATGCCTTTTGCACTAAACGATGCGACGAAATTTATCAGTCCGACGAAGACCCTTGAATACATTGCCGCAGGAAAGCCTATTATTTCTACAGCAATTAAAGATGTAGTTCGTGATTACAGCCACTGTGTGTCTATCGTTGACTCTGCCGAAAACTTTACTGAAGCGATCGACAAAGCCTTGGGCAAAACCGACAAACTGGCCTTGGACGCAGACTATCGCGAAATTCTCGAAAAGACATCATGGAACAACACGGTCAGCCAAATGAGCCAAATCATCAGCAAAACGGCCGAACTATGAAAAATTACGATATAATAGTTATTGGCGCCGGAATTTCCGGAGCAGTACTGGCGCAACATTATGCGGCGATAGGAAAGAAAGTATTAATTATTGAGAAACGCGATCATATTGCGGGAAACTGCTATGATTATATCGATGAAAACGGTATCCTCGTATCGAAATATGGCGCTCACCTATTCCATACCAATGAAGAAGATGTTTGGGAATATGTGAACCGGTTTTCAGAATGGTATCCGTGGGAACACAAGGTAATTGCAAAAGTGGATGAGAAGCTTGTACCGATTCCGGTGAATATCACTACTGTTAACGAACTCTTCGGACAGAATCTCCAAACCGAAGACGAGATGAAGGCGTGGCTTGAAGAAAACCGCGTAAAGATAGACAGTCCGAAAGATGGGCGCGAAGCCGTTATCAGCAAAGTCGGAAATGAACTTTACGAAAAGATGTTCCGTCACTACACTAAAAAACAGTGGGATAAATATCCTGAAGAGTTGCATGCCTCCGTTTTGGAACGAATTCCGGTGCGGACGAATTTCGATGACCGTTACTTTTCCGACAAATATCAGGCATTGCCAAAAGGTGGCTATACACAACTGTTTGAGAACCTGCTCGACCACCCAAATATTACTATACAACTAAACACTGATTTTTTCGATATCAAAGATACCATTACGGGTTTCGATAAACTGTTTTATACCGGCCCGGTTGATCGTTATTTTGAATTCAAGCACAGCCTTGTTGAGAAGCTGGAATACCGTTCGATCAATTTCGTGTCAGAAACTGTTGACGCTGAATTCTTCCAGGAAAATTCTGTAGTTAACTATCCGGGAACCGAAGTCGATTTTACACGTATCGTGGAATACAAGCACTTCGGAAATCAGCAATCCGACAAGACGACGATCGTTCGTGAATATACGGTAGATGAAGGCGAGCCCTATTATCCGGTTCCGAACTCCAGAAACCAGGAGATCTACGAGAAATATAAGGCCGAGGCTGATACGCTGACCGATGTTTATTTCGTGGGAAGGCTAGCCAACTATAAATACTTCAACATGGACCAGGCATTTAAAAATGCGATCGATCTTTTCTACGAACTTGAAAAGGCACCGATGCAGCACGAGCTGACGAAAGAAGCAATATAACTCCTATTTTACCAACAACTTCAGGCCCGTCAGTTTTCTGATGGGTCTTTGTTTGTATATCAATATTTACGATGAACTCAATTTCCGAAATTTTACAATATACATTGCACCGCCCATTTCCGATGCCGGGTAAGCCGTGGAAATATTATCAGGAATGGCATGACACGTTGTTCTTTCACTGGGTTTTCCCTGAAGATGTCATTGCGCCATTGATTCCAAAAGATCTTGCTCTCGATACGTTCGAAGGAAACGTCTATGTTTCGCTGGTAGCCTTCACGGTTAAGCGTACACGGATGCGATTTCTCCCCTCGGTCAAACCGCTTTCAGAATTTAATGAGGTAAATCTCCGGACGTATGTTATCAAAGACGGAGTTCCGGGAATATATTTTCTATCTATAGAATCAGACCGGCTCGCGCCGATGTTGTTGAGTCGGACCTTCCTCGGGTTCAGCTACAAAAAAGCGGATATTATCCGGAAGCTGAACGAATTTGTTTTAACTAATGCAAAAGAACGGCACTTTCTGTTTACAAAATTTCTTCCACTGGAATACATCCAAAACCGAACAGGGCTCGACCGTTGGCTGACAGAAAGGTATTGTGTCTACCAAAAACGCCGCAAACAGCTTTACAGGATTGTAATACACCACTGCCCATGGCCGCTGAAGAACATGAAAATGAAAAAGCTTGTGATTCACTACCAAAAAGGCGCACTCCGCCTAAGCAATCGAAAAACCGAGGACAAACATTTTTCAACCCTGCAGCAGGTGCTTATCTGGGGCAGGGAAAAGTGTTAATTACAATATGTCCCACAATTTGTAGACGGCAACAGCCGCCAGCGCAAATACGATGTGCACTACGAAAAGCTGCAGGTAATAGCCGCGAAAATCAATTCTCGGAGCGTCTTTTGGTAGTCTGAAGATGACCATCCAGCCTGCTATCCCGATGCCTCCGCTGATTATACCAAACACGATTCCGCAAAACCATGTGGGGTCCAGGTACGTGTAGGTCCATATCAGGTTGTATGCTATTATAAACAGCAGCCCAATCGAGTAATGAATCAGCCAGCCCGCGGCTTTTTGCCAACCCTCAGAGAGATTTACCTTAAGCCGCTGTAAAATTTTCTTCAACAACACAGGCTCTTTATACAGTTCCTGAAATTTCTCTGAAAAATAGTAGCTGCACATAGTCATGAGAGAAGTCGCTACGACAGTAGCTGCAAGGATTTTAATGATATCCATCTGAATTTTATTTGTCCTAAAGATGGAAAAACCCAAATTCAGACGCTTTATAATTAACCATAAAATTCTTGTACAATCATGGGTTGGAGATAGTACAAGAATCAGTAAAAATTATATAAAAAAATAACGGGGTGTTAACCTAATTTTGATTGAGTTATTAATTCTATTAAATCTGAAATTATGAAAAAATCAATGAAATTAGGAAGCATGCTGGTTGTAGCTGCTTTCGCTGTGGCTTCTCTTGGATCTTGTAAAGATCAAAACAAGGATGCTGAAGGAACAGACACAGAAACAACAACAACTGACACGTATTCAACTGAAACGGATCAAAATGGAACCGACATGGGTGGCGGAACTGCAACTGATACCACAGGTATGGGTACAGGATCAGGAACAACAGGAACTGGAGGAACGGGTGGAACAACAGGTAGCGGTTCTGGAACAGGTGGAACTGGCGGAACTGGTGGAACTGGTGGAACTGGTGGTACTACCGGCGGAACTGGTGGTGGCGGAACCGGCGGAACTGGAACTGGTGGAACTGGAACTGGAATGTAATAACTTAAGCACTCTTTAGATTATTGGTTAAACTATTTTGCTTAAGAAAATCCCCGCGTAACTGTGGGGATTTTTAATTAATTAACTTTACACTATGCTTGACTGGACAGAAATTTTATTAAGATTACTATTGGCAGCTGTATTTGGAGCTGCAGTCGGACTGGAACGCGAACGTAAGGAATGGGCTGTTGGCGCCGGAATGCGAACCCACATGATGGTGTGCCTTGGCGCTTGCCTGGCAATGATGGTGTCCTCTTTTGGCTTTTCAGATATTATTAATCATCCACATGTGAGCCTCGATCCATCACGCGTTGCGGCTCAGGTTGTAAGCGGGATAGGATTCCTGGGTGCCGGAACAATATTGTTCCTCAAACCGGCAACCGTAAAGGGATTGACAACGGCTTCAGGGTTATGGACAATAGCTGGGATTGGTCTTGCAACAGGAGGCGGGATGTACTTTGCGGCGGTCGCAGCAACGCTGATTGCGATCATTATCCTTTGGGGACTTCAAATTGTTCAGAAAAAATTTGCGCTCAAGGGAACGATGAAAACTTTACGCATTAGCGGCAGTGAGCAGCTAATGACAACAGAGGTACTTCAAAAGCTATGGAGTGTTCAGAGTGTTGAAGTCAGCGGTTTTACGATAGAAAAGATAGATAAAGGCTGCGCAATGGAAATTTCATTTACCACGCTCAATAAAACAGTAATGGCAGCAATGGTGTCGGAACTCCACTCGCTGCCATCAGTAGATGAGATTATGTGGCACTAGCCTTCTCAGGCATAATCGCCATTCGTATCTTCATTCAATTCATTAATGCTTTCGCGTTCACGTGCCGACGCAGGATGATCGATCTTGGTCTTGCCGTCGGCCTTATCGCTTGGTTCCATCTGTTTTTTCATAGTCCCGGCAACCATACTGTCGGGCATCACCAAATTTGCGGCTTCCTGCATTTTGTTCATCATTCCCGGCATAACAACGGCGTCACCGTCCATTAAACCTTTAAAACCCGCTTTAGCAACTTCTTCAGGCGTATACATTGGCATTTCTTTGTAGACGGTGGAATTCTCACCTTTTGCTTTGTGAAAGAAATCTGTATCGGTTGGCCCCGGACGTAAGACGGTTATCGTAACATTGGTATCTTCAATCTCTTTCATCAGCGCTTCCGACAGAGAAAGGACAAATGCCTTTGTCGCAGCATAAACCGAAAGGTACGGAGAAGGCGCTTTGGAAGCGGATGATGCGAGTTGAAGAATCTTACCCTCGTTCCGTGCCAGCATGTCTTTCAGATACAGCTTCGTCAGGCTCATCATCGCAATAATATTCAGCTGAACGATGTCAATCTCGCGTTGTAGGTCGGTTGTAGAGAATTTCCCCCATTCGCCCTGCCCTGCATTGTTTACCAGCACATCAACCGTTACGCCCAATGCTGTTGTTTTGGCGTAAATTTCTTCGGCAGCGCCCGGCTCAAACAAATCCGACTCTATAATGTGAACATGATTCTCCTTAGCCAATGCTTCCATTTCACGAGCCGTAATCTCAAGATTTTCGCGGTTACGCGCCACCAGTATCAGGTTGTAATTATCGGCTGCAAAAAGCTTTGCGAGTTCGTAGCCTATTCCACTTGTCGCACCGGTTATCAATGCGTGTTTGTTGTTGTTTTCTTTCATAGCTTATAATTGATTATTTACGTTATCTGGTTTGAACGGGATCTGTAATTACAGGTGTCGTTGCAGGATCTGGTTGTTTGCGTACCGGATCGGTCGATCGGTTGAGTGTATCGTTGCCTGTGTTTGTAGTTGTACGCGTCGCTGTATTGGCCGGGCGCTTCTTTTTTACCACACGTTCTGTCTTCTTTTCGGTTTTTACCTTGGTCGTCGTATAAGTAGAGTCCTGTGCGGATGCAGCTGCGAAAGTAAAAAACACCGCGAAAGCCAAAATTGTTTTCATCTGTTTTTGTTTACTTAAAGTTATGAAAACCAACGCCAAATACGCGATAATGGCTAAATGTTAGCATAAAATTAACCCCGCTTTAAATCTGCATCGGCACGGGTTTCCGCGCTAGAAGAAATATCTGACAGACAAGTCCCATTTTAATGTTTTCACTCCACATTTTTTGGACGATTTAATGGCAATTTCTATATTGTGGCATAAACTGTAACATAAACAACGGCGGGTGCAGATCGCTTTCTTACCTTTGCCCTTCAATTTTCTTGTGCTCTCAATGTCAGCAGTAAAAAAAAATATCCCGTTAAAACCCATTGCACGATTTCCCGTAGTTGGCATTGGCGCTTCGGCAGGCGGATTGGACCCGTTTAAGAGGTTCGTAGGCGCAATCACCGCAACCTCGGGAATGGCGTATGTATTGGTGCAGCATCTTGCTCCCGATCACGAAAGTCTCCTACCCCAAATTATCAAGCAGCATACGAAATTGCCGGTACATCAGATCACAGATGATCTCCAACTCGCTCCTAATCACATCTATGTCCTTCCTGAAAATAAGATTCTTGTCGCTGAAGACGGAAAGCTTAAATTAGCACCGCGGGACCTTTCACTGAAGAGTAACATGCCCATTGACCTCTTTTTGGGTTCGTTAGCTGAAGTGCATCAAAGTTTTGCACTCGGAATCGTACTTTCAGGAACAGGATTCGATGGTACCAGTGGTCTGAAAAAACTCAAGGAATCAGGCGCGATAACATACGCACAGTCGACAGATGACGCTGTTTTTAGCGCGATGCCACAGAACGCGATTGATTCAGGAGCAGTCGACTTTGTCCTGCTTCCCGAAGAGATGCCAAACCACCTGTTGACCGTGCGACGCGCTTACACGATAGCAAACGCGTATTCGGATTTGCCGCTTGCTCCTGATAGCGAAGAAATCTTCCGGCAAATTTTAAAGGTGATCGGCTCGCGAAGCGGAACCGATTTTAGCCACTACAAACAAGTGACTTTACGGCGTAGAATGGCAAGGCGTATGGTTGCTACCAAAAACGAAGAACCCACCCATTACCTAAAACACCTGCGTCAGTCAACAGATGAGCAGGAATTGTTGTTTAACGACTTACTTATACCGGTAAGCTTCTTCTTTCGCGATTCGGAGTCCTTTGATGCGCTTTCGAAGACGGTTTTTCCACATATCCTGTCACATAAGCAGCCCGGCGACATGATCCGGGTATGGATTGCCGGTTGCTCTACCGGGGAAGAAGCCTATTCAGTTGCTATCTGCCTCCACGAGTTCCTTCGCGCGGAAGCGCCGGGAGTCAAAGCGCAGATTTTCGCGACCGATCTTACCGAGAAGGTCATAACAAAAGCACGTGCCGGAAAATATGCGCGTGAAGAACTTCAAAACGTATCAGAAACGCGGCTGCACAATTACTTCGACAAGATCAACAACACCTATCACGTCAGTAAAGTCATCCGAGAGATGTGCATTTTCGCAATCCACGATCTGATAAAAGATCCGCCATTTTCACGAATCGACCTGCTAACGTGTCGCAACGTCCTGGTTTACTTCGATCAACCGCTACAGAAGAAAGTGCTGAGTTCGTTCCACTATGCCTTGAAGGATACTGGAATGCTTTTTCTCGGGAAATCAGAATCTACAGAACAAGCAGAAGGCCTTTTTGAGCCGGTAAGCAAACAACATAAGATTTATATCCGAACCCGTGCTGCAGGAAAGCGAAGGTTTGAACCGCCAATGCCTGCGAACCGCTCTAACCTGAACAACTTACCTGATTTAAAGAACATCAAGACCGATACTAACACGCTCGCCGGTTTAGCCCAGTCGGCTTTGCTGACGCGGTATTCGCCTGCAGCGGTTATCATAGATGGGGAACATCAGATACTGCATATTCATGGTGATACTGCTCCGTTCCTGGTACATTCTGCCGCAAAAACGAACCTTAACCTGATACGGATGGCGCGCGAAGGGCTCGAATTTGAACTGCAACGCGCCCTGCTGAAACAGCGCGAAACAAAATCCGTAATAGCTGTCAAAGGAATTAAGTGTGCGAGATGTACCTACACTGTTGATTTTGATATTAGTCCGTTAACACCAGAGGCTCAGCATTTGCTTGTTGTTTTTCATAAAATAGCGCCGTCAACTTCGCAAAACGGGGTCGGGGAGCAACCGGACTCAGATCGGATCTTGGAACTCGAAAGCGAACTGACGCGTATTCATGCCGACATTAGGAAGGTGACCGCCAATCAGGAAGCGGTCCACGAAAAACTTCAGAACGCGAATGAAGAACTGCTTACGGCGAGTGAAGAACTACGGACGCTGAATGAGGAACTTGAAACCTCGGCAGAAGAACTGCAGTCGAACAACGAAGAACTTTCCAGTGTTAATGATGAACTTGTAGACCGACAGGATCAATTGATTAGCGCCAGGATTGAAGCGGAGGCAATTATCGACACAATTCGGGAACCGATCGTAATTTTGAACAGCGCAATGAGGATAAAAAGCGCCAACACGTCGTTTTATAACTATTTTCAGATAGATGAAAAGGAGATGGAAGGCGTCTCCATATTCGACATTGGTAACGGGCGATGGAGCAGTCCGGAGCTGCGCGAGCTCATGGAGCATATCCTGCCCGACAAATCAAAGGTCGTCGATCATGAAATTTCGGGAACTTTCAACAATCTCGGTCAGCGGACATTGATCGTCAACGCCCGCCAAATCATCAACAAGCGCAATCCTGAGCAATTTGTACTGCTGGCTTTTGAAGATGTAACTGAACGGAAAATCTCGAACATGTTAACCGACCGTGATGAGAACTTCCGCATCATGGCTAACACAGCTCCAGCATTGCTATGGCTGGCGAACGACAAAAAAGAAGTAACCTTTTTCAACCAAAGCTGGCTTGACTATACCGGTCGCAGTATTGAACAGGAAAAAGGGCAAGGCTGGATTGAGAACGTCCACCCGGACGACCGTCAAAAAATGGTGGAATTGTTATACGAGGGTTTTGCTGCTAAAATAGAATTTACATTTGAATTCCGCTTAAGAAGATACGATTCGGAATACAGATGGATTACTGCCAAAGCCGTACCGAGACTCTCTTCTACAGGCACTTTTACCGGATTTGCAGGCGGTTGTATGGACATGCACGAGCAGAAAAACTTCTATGCATCGCTTGAAGAAAAAGTAGAAAAGCGCACAAAAGAACTTCGCGAATCGGAAGAATTCCTGCAATCGATATTGAACACTACGCAAAACCTGATCTACCTGTACGATTTTCAAAAGGAAAAAATAGTGTTCATCAATAAAAAATCATTGGAAGCCACCGGCTATACTTCCGAAGAAATTGAAGAGTCGGATATAGATCTGTTCTCACCCCTTATCCACCCGTTCGATCTTGCGCAGGTCTATGAACACCGGCGTACGCTCAAGGGTTCGTCAGACGCAAAAATGTCGACAATAGAATTCCGGCTGAAAAACAAAGACGGCGACTGGACGTGCCAGCTTTCGCGGGATGTTGTCTTCAAACGGGACCGCAACGGTAACGTAATACAGTACATCGGTGTAGCAACCGATATTAGTGAGATCAAAAACGCTAACGAACAACTTACCGCCAAAAATCAGGAACTTGAATACAGCAATACCGAATTAGCTTCTTTCAGTTCGATTGCCAGTCATGACCTTAAGGAGCCGCTTCGAAAGATTCAAGTCTTCAGTAAACTTGTCCTTGCAAAAGACAAAGCCAATGTTTCTGCCGAATCGCAGGACTTTCTCGACCGTGTTATTATTTCGGCAAACCGGATGCAGCAACTCATAGACGACTTGATAAGCTATTCACGTACAAGCAGCCAAAAAATCGTTTTTGTCGAGTCGGACCTGAACAAGATACTTGATGAAGTCCTTGACGATATAAAGGAACTACTGGTCGAATCCAAAACGAAGATCGATATTGCAGAAATGCCTTTTGCACCCGTAATCCCTTCGCAGTTCCGGCAGCTTTTCCTGAACCTGATCTCAAATGCGATCAAATACAGCCGTGCCGATGCGCTTCCCCATATCCGGATATATACCGAAAAAACCTCGCGAAAAGAAATAGCGGCAATTGACGGCGATACCTCGATAAGCTACCTGAAAGTGGTTGTTTCCGATAACGGAATTGGCTTTGCAGAGGAGTTCAGGACGCGAATTTTCGAGCCGTTTCAGCGTTTACACGGAAAGGATGAATACTCTGGTACCGGAATCGGCCTGGCCATATGCAAAAAAATCTTGCTGAACCACAAAGGCTTTATCTTTGCCGAAGGCCAGGACGGACAAGGCGCAACCTTCTATATTTACGTACCTGACGGAAGGTAGTGCATCGCAAGAACGATTCGCGTCTCCGAATTCGACACTTGGCATTAAGCATCCGCCTCCAGTTCCTTCACTTGTGACCGTGGCCTTAAGAACTGCGGAAATACCCGCACCATAACTCCTTTACGCACAGTGCTTCTGCGTTATATCCAAATAATGTAATAGAAAGTACTAATTCTGTAAGCAAAAAAATTAGTCGGTAGATGAACTTTGTGAATCTAGTAAAACAATAAAATCAATATCGTATGAAAAATTCAGGTACAACTACAGCTGCTAAATCGTCAGCTGCTAAAAAAAGCACTGCCTCAAAAAGCACGGCCTCGAAAAGTACAGCTTCGAAAAGTACAGCTTCGAAGAGTTCAGCACCAAAAACAGTGGGTGGAAAAATAAAAGCAAAATCGTCAGCGGCCGACGGACTGAGAGAACTATTTGTTGACTCGCTTAAAGATATTTACTGGGCCGAAAAAGCATTGACCAAAGCGATGCCGAAAATGATGAAAAACGCTTCATCTGAAAATCTAAAAACCACGATCGAAGATCATATCAAGGTTACAGAAGAACAGATTAAACGGCTTGAAAAAGTATTTGAAATTATCGGCAAGAAAGCAGTCGCTAAAAAATGCGAGGCAATGGACGGCCTGATTAAAGAAGGTGAAGAGATTATGCAGGAAACTGAAGTCGGACCAGTTCGTGACGCCGGAATCATTGCAGCTTCACAGAAAATTGAACATTATGAGATTGCAACATATGGCACAATCTGCGCATTTGGTAAAACGCTCGGCGAAAATGAAGTCGTAGAACTTTTACAACAAACCTTAGCCGAAGAAAAAGAAGCAGATCAATTGCTTACCGATGCTGCGTACAACACAATTAATTTTGATGCTGCGGCAGAAGACGAAGAATAACTAAATTACAGAACCCATGGCAACACAACACGATAGTTTTGGAAATACAGATCCGCAGCGTGGCTCACGAGACGCGGACGCAATGCACAGTGGCGACAAAAGTCATCTTAAGAACCTAAGCGGACTTTCGGATGCGTTAAGCAACGACGAGAACGGATTTAGCAACAAAGAAGGTTTTAATACTGATGAAGGCCATGAAAGGCTTGCCGGAAGCGGCGGCTCGCAAACCTCCGACATGGATAGTTTGGATAACGACAACGATCTTGACGCAGAATTTGGTACAGATGAAAATTCTACTGAAGGAAAAAGGTTTAATTCTGAATTTGACGATAATGATAACACTGGCGCGAACAACCGGAACCCCGATAGTGGCAACGGGTTCGCCAGAGGAAATGATTAACCGAAGAAATTTTATTGTTGGTTAGAAGAAAGTGGAGCTCGTAAGCTCCGCTTTTTTTATATGCTTAAGAAGAAAGTTTCTTTATCCAAACCTGAAGTGTGGTACTGCCAGTTGATCTTCAGTACATGTTTGATGATTTGCTTCAGCTTTTCAAAATCGTCGGGCTTGTGGATATAAACGTTCGCACCTCCTGATAACGTTTCCTCGATGTCCTTTTCAGAGTTTGAAGTAGAATAAATGGCAACCGATACGTCCCTGAAGCGTGACTGTGACCTGATTTCGTTGAGACAACTGGTACCGCTTTTGCCCGGCATGTTCAAATCCAGAAAAAGGATGTGCGGTAAAGCATTTCCCTGGTTTTCCAGAAAATTCATCAGTTCCTTGCCGTCTTTCACCATCGTAAGATCGGAATCAACATTCATCTCGTCCAAGGCGGCCTTAAAAAGCGCCCTGTCATCTGCATCATCATCTGCCAATAGAATGTTCATCGGGCTGTTTGTGGAGGTATTCATTTAAAATTTTAAGCTTTTAATACGGTTGGACGGCGTCTTTTATTACTGATAATTTTTTTAAAAGTAGAAATTGTAAGGCCTGTCGTTTTCTTAAATTGACGTGAGAAGTGGCCAACGCTGCTGTAATTTAATTTATAGCTGATTTCCTTAAGGGTAAGCAAGTCTTCCATAATAAGTTTCTTCGCACGCTCAATCTTCACCATGATGATATAATTCTCAATCGATGTATAGGTATGCATGGTAAAGACATACGAGATGTACCCGTAACTCAGATTGAGTTCTTTTGCGAGATAGCAAGATAAGGTCATCTGCAACGGCTTGTCGTCATGCGCAAGTTCAATCAGTATGTTTTTAATCTTTTGAACCAATTGGCTCTTTTGGTCATTTAAGATTTGTATGCTGTATCTGCTAAGCGAAGTTTCAAGTTGGGAATACCGATCAGGAGTGAGCTCATCCTGTATTTCGATTTCCCCCGCATTCAGGAGTTTGTAATTAATATTGAACCGATCTAATTGTTCCTGCACAATTGTCATCGGGGTAACGTTCTGAAAAGTCACATTAAATTTCATGTCCTGTGAGTTTTTTTTTACGGATTAAAGTTAAAAAAAATAATCATCTGATAGTTACTTAATTAAAAATAGCTATAAATTATTAGATACGAATCCGAAAGTTGTTGAATAAGAAGCTGAGTTGTTGGTTGTTAATGCATAGCGTTGTGACGAACGCGTCATTTAAGGGTAAGTAATTGCTATACCATAGGCTTCCAATCTGTTAACGGTTGTTGATAGGTGCAATATCGGGCATTAAACATTGTTGCTGTTTACACAATTCGCACCTAAGTTTGTACTATTAAAGTATAATTGTGCAACAATATCAATTCGCCGCCTGTTGATCTTCAAACTTAAAACGTCGTAACTGCGGCGCCTTAAAGTAAGTAAAGGCTATGACGGCCAATGTAATACAGCCTCCGGCAACAACAGCCCGTGAGGCACCCAGCCAGTGAGCCATAACACCACTTTCGAAATCGCCGAGTTCGTTCGAAGAACTAACAAACATTGTATTCACCGAAGCAACTCTGCCACGCATAGCATCTGGAGTAACCAATTGTAAAATCGTGCTTCGAATCACGACACTTACCGCATCGAACATACCCGACAGCAGCAACATAAAGAACGATAGCAGGAAGTTTCGCGATAAACCGAACACAATTATCGAAAGCGCAAATCCTGTCACACACAAGAATAGTTTGCGCCCCGGATTTCGCTGCAGCGGAAGAAACGCGAGCAGTCCAAGTGTCAGTAATGCGCCAATTCCCGGTGCCGATCGTAATATCCCAAATCCCATTTCATCTACATGCAGTATCTCCTTTTGAAAAACCGGCAGTAAGGCAACCGCGCCACCAAACAAGACTGAAAACATATCGAGCATTTGTGCTCCAAGCAATGCCGGGGTGTTCCATACAAAACGTAATCCTTCGGTAAGGCTTTTCAGGATCGGTTCTTTTTCTTTTTTGAGAATGGGCTTTACTGAAATTGAAAACAACGGAATCAGCAGTACCAGTTCAACTGCAACTACCGTTAGCATCGCTGCACCGATGTCGATCAATGCAATCAGGAATCCCGCGGTGAGCGGACCTAATACTGCGCCAAGTTGCCACGCCATGCTGCTCCAGCTTGTGGCATTCGCGTAATTAACGCGCGGCACGACGAGTCCGAACAGAGAAAACATCGACGGACTATAAAATGACCTCAGGATTCCGCCAATAAACACGAGAAAATATATTAGGTATAACTTGGTGTTCAGCGCGAAATGTTCGGTAAACGGAAGTGTAAGCGAGGCGAGTCCGAGTCCAAGTATAATATAACCTGAAAGACACAGCAACACCATCTTGCGTTTTTCGTTCAAATCAACAAAATGGCCCGCGAATAAAGAAAAAGTCAACGCAGGAATTACTTCCGCCAAGCCCACAAATCCTAATGCAAGCTTATCGCGGGTAATGTCGTACACCCAGTAATAGATTATGGTCGACTGCATGTTCAGGGCGAAAATCAGCCCGAAGCGAATGCTTAGGTAATGCTGAAACTCGCGAATGCGGATGGACGGGTTCTTGCCAAAAAAGCCTTTGGGTTCAGGCACGGGGTTTTCATTCTCCATATAGAAACCTGCAGCAGTTTAGTCGGGACTCAGATTTTTGCTGTCGATCTGCGAAGGCGGCGTTGTGCCGTCTGAATGTTCGAAATTCGACACCGTTTTTATAAAATCCTCCTTGCTACTCTGCGAATGCGCCTGGTCGTTGATGTTGTATTTGCCGCCCGGTTTGGTCGCCGGATCGTAATGATCCGGATGTTCAGCGCTTTCCGGATCGTCTTTCGTATGGCGTGCTGAAGACGCGGTCATCCCATCGTTTACAGCAAGATCATCACGTAGCTGATTGTGCTGATCTTTGTTCAAATGTTCGTTTTTTGTATTCATTGGTTTCGATTTTAAACAAAAGTGCAACAAATGGCCCTTTTCGCCATTACACATTTGCAGCGAAAAATTATACTTTTAATTTGAAGTATGCGGTTTTATAACCTTTACGATTTCGTCTTTCGGAACAACTCCGGACTGTCGCCAAATCTGCTTCCCGTCTTTGAACAGTATCATCGTGGGTACGCCACGAACGTCGAACTGTGCCGCAAGCGGCTGATTCTTATCAACGTCGATCTTCAGGATTGAGACCGAATCGCCCAATTCCGACTTTACTTCTTTCAGCACCGGCGCCAGCATTTTACATGGTCCGCACCAGTCGGCGAAAAAGTCGATGAGCACCGGCTTCCCGGTATTTATCAGTTCATGGAATTTGCTCATGGCTATAAAATATAATCGGTGTTAATAAAATTAGAATCCTTGCTTTGCAGCAGATCATTGAATATCGCGTTGTTTGTTTCGTTATCTTTTGCGGCAACAAGCGTACGGATCGAAAACGACCTCAGCGCATCGTGTATACTGAGTGTGGCCACAGCAGAATCTTTTCGTCCTGTGAACGGAAAGACATCGGGGCCGCGTTGGCACGAGCTGTTCAGATTGACGCGACAGACCAAGTTCACCAAAGTATCGATTAATGGTGCGAGTGTCCTGATGTTGTTTCCGAAAAGGCTTACCTGCTGACCATAATTCGACTCTGCCATATCGTCCAGGGGTTCTTGTATATTCGAAAAACTCAGGATCGGAATCACCGGTCCAAACTGCTCTTCTGAATAAATGCGCATAGCTCTCGAAACAGGATAGAGCACGGCTGGAAAAATATAATTTTCTGATCGGTGTGCGCCCTTCTTATTTAAAATTGACGCTCCTTTTGCCGTAGCGTCGTCAATTAATCCTTGAATAAATGCAGGTTTGTCCGGTTCTGGAAGCGGCGTCAGTTTTACTCCGGGATCCCACGGATTTCCGAAAGGCATTGCATCGACACGTTCAGAAAAACGTTGGTTAAACTCCGCTACAATATCTTCATGAACATATATAATTTTTAAAGCGGTGCAGCGCTGGCCATTGAACGATAGTGTTCCGGCGAGGCATTCCTCGATGGCGAGATCAAGATCGGCATCCGGCAATATAATAGCAGGATTCTTGGCTTCCAAACCCAGCACAAGCCGCAGCCGGTTCTTGTTCGGATGTTGGTCCTGTAGCGCGACAGCCGATTTACTGTTACCGATCAGCGCGAGTACGTCGATCTTCCCTGATTGCATTATGGGTCCTGCCACTTCCCTACCGCGTCCGTAAACGACATTTAAGACGCCTTTTGGAAAGCTGTTTGCAAACGGTTCAAGCAATGGCGACAACAGTAAAATTCCGAGCTTAGCGGGCTTAAAGATTACCGTGTTTCCCATAATGAGCGCAGGAATTAGCAACGCAAAGGTTTCGTTCAGCGGATAATTATAAGGACCCAGACACAACACAACCCCAAGCGGACCGCGGCGTATCATCGCATTGATGCCTTGGCTCTTAACGAAATGCGCGCCTTCATGGTCGATTTTTTTGTAATCCTCAATTGTATCGTATATATAGTCCACGGTGCGATCAAACTCCTTTTCGGATTCGGCTAGTGACTTACCGATTTCCCACATCAGGAATTTTACAACCTCTTCACGCTTGGTTTTCATTTGCTCTACAAACTGAACCATGCATCTTATTCGGGCTGCAACCTTCATTGTTGGCCACATGCCCTGACCTTTGGCGTAGGCATCGGCAGCTGATTGCACCGCCTCAGCCGCTTCTGTGGCGCCCATTGCGGGAATCGTTCCGAGCAGCGTGGGTGCGTATTCAGCAGTTGATGAAATTGTAGAGAAAACCTCGGTCGTTTCACCTGTCCATCGCCTCAACTCGCCATTTACAAGCCAGGAGCGTTGGTGTGTAAGACAGGCAATACTATATTTTTCAGGAATTGTAGCCATATATCGAATATTAATGCACAAAAAAAGAGGCCAAGCCTCTCGTTATTTTTCCGGCAGCACTACTTCGCCACGCCAGTCGGTCATTCCGCCAATAAGGTTGTAGGTGTTTTCAAACCCAAGCTGGTTCATGATCTTACAAGCTTGTTCGCTTCGGCCGCCTGCTTTGCAATACACATAATAGTTACGCGATTTATCGAGTTCGTCGACAGCGTAAATAAAACCCTGGCCTTTATAGATATCAAGATTGATAGCGTTCGGTATCATTCCTTCGTTAACCTCATCTTCTGTGCGTACATCCAAGATCACAGCGTTGTCGTCTTCCTTCAGTTTCGAAGCCCATTCTTGTTGCGATAGGTTCATAGTATGGCGTTCCATTAGTTTTATGTTCGGATTGCGCAGGCATTTATGCTTGCGCAGAAGCCTTAAAATTAACCATTCTAAAAGCCTTCAATTTTTCTTTTAACAAAAAAATAACAGAACATTTGTAGATACAAATAAAAACATCCATACATTTGTACCTACAAATAATGTCGCAACGGGTTATGAAGATTGAAACCATTATAAAGTCATCAACGGAATTGCCGACCTGCAAGAAAACGGTATTGAATATTCTGTTCACGCAAAATATTATCGCCGAGAAGTTCAACGAAGTTTTGAAGCCATTTGATATTTCGGGCGAGCAGTTTAATGTTCTTCGCATTTTGCGGGGCCAAAAAGGTTGTCCGGCGAACATGAGCCTGATTCAGGAACGCATGCTTGCGCGCACCAGTAACACCACGCGCCTCGTTGATAAGTTATTATTGAAAGGGCTCGTGACGCGCGAGGTATGTCCGAATAACCGTCGTAAAATTGAAGTTTGCATTACAGGCGCCGGCCTCGCGCTTCTTCAGGAACTGGATCCGAGGGTCGACGAATACGAACAATATTTTGCCTCCAATCTTAGCGGCACAGAACTTGAAACGCTGAACCGGCTTCTTGAAAAGTTCCGGCAAATTAAAAATAACCACGACAATTGAAATTATGAATATACTTGAAAGCCTGAACTGGCGCTATGCCACGAAAAAATACGATCCGACGAGGAAAATTTCTGCCGAAGATATTGAAACGTTAAAAGAAGCGGTTAAACTCAGCGTGTCATCAATGGGTTTACAGCCCTACAAGGTACTAATTGTAGAAAATCCTGAACTTCGCGATCAGCTTCGAGCCGCAGCCTTCGACCAATCTGCAGTTACCGAGGCGTCCCATTTGTTTATCTTTGCGAACGAGACGAATGTCGGTCAGCCGCAAATTGAAGCCTATATGAAGAACATTGCCGCGACCCGGGGCATTGAAGTCGAGAGCTTGTCGGGTTTCAGTAAAAGCATCACCGGATTCGTGGGCAGGTTGTCGAATGAAGACAACGAACACTGGACAAGGCGGCAAACCTACATTGCGCTGTCGACGTTAATTAATACCGCAGCCTTTTTGAAGATCGATGCAACCCCAATGGAAGGTTTCGACGCAAAAAGATTTAACGAAATCCTTAAGCTTGACGGAATGGGCCTGAATACGGCTGTAATTGCAACGCTAGGCTACCGTCATAACGAAGATGCCGCACAACATCTGAAAAAGGTGCGAAAACCAAATGCAGAATTATTTATCAATTTATAACCAATAATCAATTTTAAACAATGAAGAATCTTAAGACAATTGCAATCGCATTTTTGATTGCGTTCGGAACCGCAACTGCTTCGGCACAGACTAAAAAAGTCGACGTGAACAAGAGCACCATCACTTGGGAAGGTAAAAAAGTGACCGGAAAACACGATGGAACCGTGAAACTTCAGGATGGAGTTCTGACATTCAAAAGCAAAAAACTTACCGGCGGAAGCTTTACAATCGATATGAACTCGATTGCCGTAACCGATTTGAAAGCCGGCCAGGGAAAAGAAAAACTGGAAGGCCACCTAAAGGCAGATGACTTTTTCGGAACTGACAAATTCGCCACATCAAGATTGGTCTTTACAAAAGTTACCCCGAAAACAGCTAACGTTTATACAGTAACAGGCGACCTGACTATTAAAGGAATAACTAAACCGGTTACTTTCGATATGACGGTTAACAAAAATACTGCGACTGCCGATGTAACGATCGACCGTACCAAATACGATATTCGATACGGTTCAAAAAGCTTCTTTGAAAGCATTGGCGACAAAGCGATCTACGACGATTTCGAAATTAAAGTGACTTTGGTCTTCTAAGAATATCCACTCCTATATGAAACCTCGGTAAGGCCGGGGTTTTTGTTTTATATGAAGTTTGAACTGGCAAGTCTGGCAGCGCTCGTTAGTACCAATTGTTAATTATTAATTGTGTTTCCCTCGCCTATTCCTTCCGCGCTTTTCGTTGTCATTCTCCTTTTCGTCTTCAGATTCTTCATCTCCATCATTCGCGGCAGCCGTTCCGCCGTGGACTTCTGTATGCCGAATAAAACCGCCTAAATAGCCTGTATACGATGTCATTGCGAAACATACCAGAGACGCTGAAAGCACCAAATAACCAAACCCATTCCCGCTTGCGCCATTGCGCCACGCCCGCAACAAACCGGCTAACGCCAATGCGCCTAAAATTCCTATTGCAAAGACGGTCAATTCCGCAAATTCCTCATGAGCATGAATGGCAGCTTCCGAAACACCTTCGAGATGTTCAGCTGTTTCTTCAGCTGATTCACCAGTAAAATAAGCGACCAATCCGCCTACAGCCGACACAATCAAAACATTATAGGCGGCTATTTTCGTGCTGCGGCTCTTGAACCAGATGCCATACGCAAGAACGAGCCCGCCAAGCATGCTTCCAAAAATGGGCAGGTGCGTAATTACAAGATGAATATAAGTTTGATCCATACTTTTATTTATGAATATACAAAATTGAGTAATTGCTTCCAACTTCTGTAACTTTGAGCCGATGAAAAAAACAGTCGTCATTGACAATTACGATAGCTTTACGTACAACCTCGTGCATTACCTCGAAGCACTCGGAGCCGACGTAACTGTGATGCGAAACGACAACTTCGAAATCGGTGAAATTGACACATTCGACAAAATCCTATTGTCGCCCGGTCCCGGAATTCCCGATGAAGCCGGACTTCTAAAACAGGTTATAAAGACGTACGCGGCCACAAAAAGCATTCTCGGTATTTGTCTGGGGCAACAGGCAATTGCCGAAGTCTTTGGTGCAACCCTTATCAATTTGCAGCAAGTCTACCACGGCGTTGCATCTTCAATTAACATAACTGTTGATGACGAACCTTTGTTTTTCGGATTGCCATCTCAGATAAGCGTCGGTCGCTATCATTCCTGGAGTGTTTGCAAGGATAACTTTCCCGAGGCGCTTCAGGTAACTTCAACCGACGCCAACACGGAAATTATGTCGCTCCGACACAAAACTTTCGATGTGCGCGGCGTACAGTTTCATCCCGAAAGCGTGTTGACGCCACACGGGAAAACCGTTTTAGCGAACTGGCTACTCCATTAAAAACGTCATAGGTTAAGGAAATGTTAATCTCGCATTAAACAGATGTTTAATTTAAACAACTGTTTAATTTTGCACCGAAATTTAATGCAATGAATTTTAACGATAAACAGATTCAGATTCTACAGGTTGCCGAACGTTTGTTTGCCGATAAAGGATTCGACGGTACTTCGATACGTGATATTGCAAAAGAAGCCGGGATCAACATCGCGATGGTATCGTACTACTTCGGATCGAAGGAAAAAATGCTTGAGTCCTTAATCCTTTATCGTACGTCGGATCTGAAAATGCAGCTCGAGAGCCTGATCAGTGAGGACCTTCAGCCGCTTGAAAAGATCAACAAGCTGGTGGAACTCTACATTCGCCGACTCAACAAAAACAAGTGCATCTACCAGATTGTGCACACCGAACTCTCGCTTAGAAAACGTACGCTTAACCTTGAGGCATTTGTTGAAGTTAAGCGCAACAACCTGAAGCTTGTGGAGCAAATCATCGGCGAAGGCCAAAAGCAGGGCCTATTTCGCACTGATGTGAATATCGCGCTACTATCGCCCACGATCCTGGGAACGTTTTTCAACTTCCAGACGAACAAGCCTTTCTATATGCAATTGCTGGACCTTAAAAATGAGGATGCGTTCGACGCCTACATAGCAAATGAACTTACACTCCATATTCAACTAACTATAAAAGCCCTTCTAACCTATGAGAGCAAGTAAACTTTTGCTTTTACTGCCATTCCTGTACATTTTTCAGTCGCAGGCCCAACAAACAAATCCACTTACACTTCAGGAAGCTGTTTCAATAGCGCTGTTGCAGAGCGATGAAGTCAATTTGGCAAACACGCGCGCCGTTACCAGAAACCACGAACTCGAAACGCTCAAAAACAACCGCTATCCCGATGTAAAGGTTTCCGGACAATACCTTCGGCTGGCGAATGCCGATGTTAACCTGAAATCGACCCAGGAAGCGGCGACGGATCCTGAAGCCGAACCTGCGCCATCGCCAAAAGTAAACCGGCTGATGCTCGGACAGGCGAATGTGAACATGCCTATATTCTCGGGCTTTAAATTGAAGAACAGCATCATCGCATCAGAAAATTTATACAAAGCTGAGTTGTCCAACGCCGGCTTTACCAAAGAACAGATCGCACTGCGTGTCGTACATTATTATGCCGATTTATACAAAGCCCAGAAATCGGTCGAACTCTTCCGCGAAAGCCTCAAAAGCAGCCAGCAGCGGGTCACCGATTTTATAGCAATGGAAAAGAACGGACTGATTCCGCGTAATGACCTTTTACGTGCGCAGCTTCAGTTGTCGAATGTGCAATTGTCGCTCGATGAAGCCGAAAAGAACGTCCGGCTCGTAAATTATTATCTAATAACATTATTAAAACTGTCGCCTGATACGCAAATTCTAGTCACACCTGAGTCGATCAGCAAAGACTTGTTCTCCACTGTCGCCCGATCGGAAGCAGACGCGATAGGTAACCGAAAAGATTTTGAATCCCTGCAATACAGCAAGGCGGCAGCCGACGCCAACATTAAAGTGGCCAAATCAGGGTATTTTCCTTCGCTTGCAATCGTTGGCGGTTACACGGCACTTGATCTTCAAAATGTTGTAACGGTACAAAACGCGATGAACCTTGGTGTTGGGGTTTCCTATAACTTAAGTTCAATCTTCAAAAACAAAAAGGATGTCGATGCCGCAAAAAGCCGTGCACTTGAACTGGAACAACAGCAGGCAATCCTCGCAGATAACATCCGGGCTTGGATTGTCCGTGCCCGCGAAGACTACGATTTGTCGGTAAAACAAAGCACAGTTTACAACGAAGCGGTCACGCAAGCAGACGAAAACTATCGCATCGTAAAAGATAAATATGAAAACGGCTTAGCCAACACAAACGACCTGCTTGAGGCTGATGTTGAAGATCTTTCGGCACGAATCAACCAGGCTTACGCTGATGCAAACCGTGTACTAAAATATTACGAACTGCTAGAAGCCGCAGGTCAGTTAACGGAATCATTCAATCTAACGCAGAAATAAAATCATGGAAAAGAAAAAAGCAAAAACGAACAAAAAATTTATACTGATTTTCGCCGTCCTAATTATTCTTGGCGCCACGTACGGCATCTACAAATACGTTCACTCACTTTCCCATGAAGGTACAGATGATGCGCAGGTTGAGAAAAACATGAACCCCATTATCCCGCGCGTAACGGGCTACATCACAAAAGTTTATGTAAAAGACAATGACTTTGTGAAAGTTGGCGACACGCTCTTTACCATCGACAACAAGGATTATGTTGTTAAAGTTGCTGATGCACGTGCGGCTTTGGCTGCTGCCCAAGGAACTTACGCGGCCTCAAAGGCAGATATTGGAAGCGCAATAGCGAACGTTTCTGTGTCCGAATCAAATATTCAGGCTGCCGGCGGAAACATTGAAACAGCACGAGTCCGACTCACACGCGCCACAAACGATTTTGAGCGCTATAGTAATCTATATAAAAACCACTCGATCACCAAGCAGCAATTTGAGCAGGCGGAGGCCGCTAAACTTGAAGCCGAATCCCAGCTTCGTGTACTTCAGCAACAACAAAAAGCAAGTGCTTACCAAAAGTCGGTTGCCGCGTCAAGATCGAATTTTACCGGAAAACAAGCCGACGTTGCCGCCGCAAATATTGAACGAGCACGTGCGGCGCTTGATGCAGCGTTGTTAAATCTCAGCTACACCGTTGTAACGGCTTCGGTTAACGGGCAAGTGTCAAAAATTGGCATCCAGCCGGGACAATTGGTGCAGCCGGGACAATCATTGTTCTACATCATCAACGATGACGAAGTCTGGGTTATCGCCAACTTCAAAGAAACGCAGTTGAATAAAATGACAATGGGTCAGAAGGCAACACTTAAGGTCGACGCTTTCCCTGACACCGAATTCGAGGGCGAAATCACCTCGTTTTCTCCGGCAACCGGATCACGGTTTTCGTTGCTTCCGCCGGATAACGCGACCGGAAATTTCGTGAAAACGATCCAGCGCCTTCCGGTGAAAATCAGCCTCAGCAAGAACAACGAAAAGGAAAAACTGAGACTGCTTCGCCCGGGAATGAACGTGGAAGTTGATGTGCATTTAAACTAAGGACCCACGCCGTTAATTCGGCTTTTCAAAATAATCTACCATGGCAGGAGTTGCTATTG
The DNA here is from genome assembly GCA_036386895.1 of Flavobacterium sp. Classification (GTDB taxonomy): domain Bacteria; phylum Bacteroidota; class Bacteroidia; order Flavobacteriales; family Flavobacteriaceae; genus Flavobacterium. The sequence continues at coordinate 27,306 of DASVUR010000002.1, read as the reverse complement.
CAGGAGATGACGACTTGGTCGAGTACGGCTTCCGTCGCGTCATCGTCACCATAACAGCCGTACTTTGCGCGCTGCTTGAAATCGTCGATACCACTATTGTAAACGTTGCGCTGAACGACATTCGCGGAAGCCTTGGTGCAACGTTAACCGATGTTGCGTGGGTAATTACCGCATACGCTATTGCAAACGTAATTGTTATTCCGATGACAAGCTGGCTTTCGCAGCAGTTCGGGCGACGAAATTACTTCGCGACATCTATTGTAATATTCACCGTTTCATCGTTCCTCTGCGGAAACGCTACAAATATTTGGGAGCTTGTCGCTTTTAGGTTCGTCCAGGGATTGGGCGGCGGCGCGCTGCTGGTAACGGCACAAACTATCATTACCGAAAGTTATCCGATTGCAAAACGCGGAATGGCACAGGCAATTTACGGAATGGGCGTCATTGTGGGACCCACATTAGGCCCGCCACTTGGAGGTTACCTTGTCGACAATTTTTCGTGGCCTTACATCTTTTATATCAACATTCCGCTTGGAATTATTGCTACATTTTTGGCGATCACGTTCGTAAAAAGTCCGAAATACGGCGAGAAGCTAAAAGCAAACCAAGTCGACTGGTGGGGAATACTCTTCCTTGCCTCGTGGATCGGATCGCTGCAATTTGTTCTCGAACACGGCCAGCAGGATGATTGGTTCAATGATAAAATAATTGTCATATTGAGTATCGTAACTGTATTTGGGTTGCTGGCATTCATCTGGCGGGAACTTACGTACAAACACCCAATTGTAAACCTCAGCGTTCTAAAAGATGCAAACCTTCGAATCGGAACGGTCATGTGCTTTATTCTCGGCTTCGGACTTTACGGTTCAACGCTAATCATCCCGATCTATACCCAATCGATCTTAGGCTGGACCGCAACCGACGCCGGAATGTTGTTAATTCCCGGTTCGATAACAACCGCGTGCATGATGCCTTTTGTAGGCACAATGATCCAAAAAGGAGTACCGCAGGCATACATGGTTAGCGCCGGATTTCTGATTTTCTTCATCTTTACGTTCTGGATGCACAACATTATGACACCGGACACCGGAGTTGAGCACATGTTTTGGCCGCTGATCCTGCGTGGTGTCGGGTTGGGGTTGTTGTTTGTGCCGATTACAACATTGTCGCTATCCACTTTGAAAGGGAAACATATTGGCGAGGGCGCTGCTTTTACAGGCATGATGCGACAGTTAGGCGGCTCGTTCGGTATCGCGATTATTACAACCTTCATTACGCGGTTCAGTCAGGAACACCGTGTGAACATGATTTCTCATCTTGATGTTACGCGCCTTGAAGTCCAGCAGCGGATTCAGCAAATGCAAGCCGGGTTTATGGCAAAAGGCTATTCGCCTAACGAAGCTTTAGCTAAGGCACATCAGTTGATTGATTACTCTGTTGGCACCCAAAGCACCGTGATGTCGTACATGGATATTTTTCTTTACCTTGGCATCCTGTTTTTGTGTTGTATCCCGATCATGCTGTTTGTGCGGCGCGGAAAGAACAAGATTAATCCGGCTGATGCGATGCATTGATAACTTTAAAATAATGGTGCGAACCGTATACTTCTGTATTCTTTTATTACATTTGACTGAATTCAAAGCAGTTACGTAACCTATCGCTATCACTATGGGACTTTTCGGAAGGAATATTAAAAAGGTTATCCGCGAGCTTAAAAAGATCAGCGAGTATTACTCGAACGACTTAAGCCGTGAAATTAACGAATCGTTTGAAGACCTGAAGTCGGATTACGATGAAAGCAGTTTGGCCGTACCTGAGTTTTCCGAAATGGTAAAGGATTTGAAGCACAAACTTGATTCGGCGGATGTGGCGAAATTAGAGGCATTTTCAGCCCGCCTTTTGAGACTGAACCAAAGCGCCAGGAAAGGTGTCGAGGCAATGCATGAACTCTCGCGGAACCAACGGAAACTTACATCTGAAAGTCTTCGATACTACGAAGAGTATGAGTATTAATTACCTGGTAAAGATCAGATGCTTGTCGTTTGATAAGTTTGCATCAAAGAAATAGCCTTCGTAATTAAATCCTTTTAGATCATCAACTGTTTCTGCTCCCGATTCGATAATGTAACGCACCATCATTCCGCGTGCTTTCTTTGCATAAAAACTCACGATTCGTAAGTCACCGTCTTTATAATCCTTAAATTCAGGAGTGATCACGGGAACTTTCAGCTTCTTCGTATCGATGACGTCAAAGTATTCTTTGCTCGCAAGATTTACAAACAGCTCGCCTTTTTTCAGTTCTTTATTCAGCGCTTTCGTAACGGTATCGCGCCAGAAGTCATATAAATTCCTGCTGTCTTCCACGGCTAGTTGCGTTCCCATCTCGAGTCGGTAGGGCTGGATCAGATCCAATGGTTTCAGCAATCCGTGTAAGCCTGAAAGTATCCGAAGCTTCTCCTGAATTATTTCAATTTTCTCAACCGGAATCGTATAGGCATCCATCCCTACATAAACATCGCCATTAAAAGCAAACAGTGCCTGTCGCGCGTTTTGCGGGGTAAAAGGCGTTTTCCATTTCTTGTTGCGCTGCCAGTTCAGGTCGGCAAGTTTATCGGAGATATCCATCAGCGATGACAAATCCGAAGGTTTTTGCTGTTTCAGCACTTTATGGATTTTACGCGACTTGCTTAGAAACATCGGAATAGTAAAATCCCCGGTCGGCAACTGGCGTTCGTAATCGAGTGATTTCGCGGGTGAGATTACTATCTTCATGGTTCTTCGTCTTCTTCTGCTGCGGCGTTGGAGACGGAATAGCCACGCCATTTTTCGATTACTGCCTGCATGTCCTGCGGAAGTTCGGTGTCAAAACGCATCATTTCGCCGGTTACAGGATGAACAAACCCGAGTGTCTTCGCATGAAGCGCCTGTCTCGGCAAAATTTTGAAGCAGTTTTCGACAAATTGTTTGTATTTCGAAAATGTGGTGCCTTTAAGGATCTGATCGCCGCCATATCTTGAATCGTTGAACAACGTGTGGCCGATGTGCTTCATGTGAACCCTGATCTGGTGCGTCCTTCCTGTTTCAAGTTTGCAAGAAACCAGCGTCACATAGCCAAAACGTTCAAGTACTTTATAATGTGTAATGGCAGGTTTTCCAATCTCCGGATCAGCAAAAACCGACATCAACATGCGATCTTTCACATGTCGCGCGATATTGCCTTCAATAGTACCTTCGTCTTCCTTTACATTTCCCCAAACCAGCGCAACATATTCGCGCTCGGAAGTCTTAAATTCAAATTGCTTGGCTAGATGTGAAAGCGCGGCTTCGGTTTTTGCAATGACCAATAATCCCGAAGTATCCTTGTCGATCCTATGCACAAGTCCGGGCCGGTCGCTGCTGTTCAAGGGAAGGTTTTCAAAATGGTACGCCAGCGCGTTTACAAGTGTGCCAGTATAATTTCCGTGTCCCGGATGTACTACAAGTCCGGGTGGCTTGTTTATCAGCAGTAGCGAATCGTCTTCGTAAACAATATCGAGCGGAATATTTTCGGGGTCAACCCGATTTTCGAATGGCGGATGTGCAAGTAGTATGCGCACGATGTCAAGCGGCTTTACGCGGTAATTGGATTTTACCGGAACATCATTGACATAAATATCACCATTTGAAGCTGCATTCTGAATTTTGTTCCGCGTGGCATTTGGCAGCAATCCCATCAGGAATTTATCTATCCGCAATAGCGCTTGTCCGCGTGGGACTTCAAACCTAAAATGTTCAAACAGATCATCATCCAGTTCGGCTGTCTCAATATTATTCTCCATCTGCGGGAACTTCTTCAATTTCTTCAATCGGCGTTTCAATTGTGTCGGTTGAATCAACTTCTTCTTCAAATCCGACTTTTCCGTCGCCAAGAACAAGGTCGATCACCGATGACTTCCAGACTTTATCGCCGGGTTTCAGCTTTTTGCCTTTCATCCACATTTCAAGCACCATATCCTTACCCAGGTACGGTTTATAGGTGACTTTTCCTTCAACCAATCCAAGCGCTTTTAATGTTGGAACAGCCTGACGATAGGTTTTTTCAATCAAATCGGGAACGCGGACTGATGTATAACCAGCCGAATTGATCTTGATGTAAATTTTTCGGTCTTCTTTCACTTTTGCGCCCGGCAACGGGTCTTGCGTTACAACACTATACTTCGGATAGCCTTTTTCGTAATCAACTGTATCCAGCAGTACATAATCAAGATCGATTGCATCCAGCTTTTCCTCTACCTGTTCTTCACTAAGTTTACTGAGATCGGGAACAGTAATTTCTTCGCCGTGATTCGTCTTAAACGTCAGCCAGTGCATCATCAAAAAGGCGAGAACTGCAATAATAGCGACAGCGGCAAGGATCTGGTACAGAAACACACGGCTGCGCAGGTAATTCTTTAAGCTCATAAAAAATTTATTTAAACTTGGTTCCGTAGGCCGTTAAGGTTTCGGGTGCCGCAAAGATATAAATACTACGGCGAATTTGGACACCGATGCGGCCAACTTTAAACTCGTGCGATATATTCCGATTCGGCTGCAGCTTCGAAAAAAAATGTAATTTTGTTGGAACAAAAACCAATTTGAATGAACGTAGCTGTTGTTATGGGCGGATATTCCGATGAGTCGGTGATATCCTTGCGAAGCGGCCAGTTGATCCTGAATAACCTCGACAAGGCAAAATATAAATCTTTTGAAGTACACATACTTCCCGATGGATGGAATGCTATTGTTGAAGGGCAATATTATCCTATTGATAAAGCCGATTTTTCGTTTCAGACGGAACTCGAAGTAATAACCTTCGACGTGATCCTGAACACAATCCATGGAACTCCGGGCGAAGACGGACACATGCAGGCATATTGGGAACTTCTTGAAATCCCGTATGCCGGATGCAGTTTCTATCAGTCGGCACTCACGTTTAATAAGCGCGATACATTGTCTGTTTTATCGAAATTTAATATCCCAAAAGCAAAGTCTGTTTATCTTTCAAAAGGCGATCCGATATCCGCCGAAGATGTCGCAAATCAACTTGGGCTGCCGTTTTTCGTAAAGCCCAATCAATCGGGAAGCAGCCTCGGTGTTTCAAAAGTGAGTGACCTTGCCGAATTTAACCAGGCACTTGAGTTCGCATTTGCTGAAGACAATGAAATTTTAATAGAATCATTCTTGAATGGAACTGAAGTGTCTGTCGGGGTACTTAATTTTAGAGGACATACAACGGTTTTGGGAATTACTGAGATTGTTCCGCAAAACGAGTTCTTCGATTATGAAGCAAAATACCTGGGAAAATCAGAAGAGATTACTCCTGCCCGACTCACGCCGGAAGTTGAGCAGCGTGTGAAGGAAACCGCTTCCAAAGTATACGAGGCTCTTGGAATGACAGGTTTTACACGTACCGACTTTATCATTATGGAGGATGTTCCTCATTTTATCGAAATGAACACAAATCCTGGATTATCGCCGGCCAGCATTTTTCCCCAACAGGCCCGACATGCGCAGCTTGAATTCAGCGATCTGCTCGACAATGAGATCGAACTGGCGCTTAAAAGAAAACCATTATGGCAAAAATAGCAGTTTTTCCTGGCTCGTTCGATCCGATCACGTTAGGCCATTTCGATATCATCAAACGTAGCATTCCACTATTTGACCAGATCATCGTGGCTATCGGAATTAATGCGGAAAAGAAATACATGTTCCCACTGGAAGATCGAAAGAAATTTATTGAAGACAGTTTTAAAGACCAGCCATCGGTTTGCGTAATAACCTATGAAGGATTGACAATTGATATCTGTAAAAAAATGGATGCTCAGTTTATTTTGCGAGGATTAAGAAATCCTGCCGACTTCGAGTTTGAAAAAGCAATCGCACATACCAACCGGAAACTGTCAAAAATTGAAACGGTGTTTTTACTGACTGCTGCCGATACAGCGTTTATCAGTTCAAGTATTGTTCGCGATGTGATCAGAAATGGCGGCAATTATTCAATTTTGGTCCCGCCGTCAGTGAAGGTGAACTAATTATCTCTCGCCTTCTTCTTTTTTGACAACGTTGCGTGCGACTTCAATCTTGAATTTCTTTCCTTTCATTTTTTCTTCGCGGACATTCTTCAGCAAATCGCCCACTTTGCTTGATTTTACCGCTGCAAATGAGATAAAGTCCTTGACTTCGATTAAGCCGAGATCGGTTTTGTCAAGTTTGCCTTTTTGCGAAAAGAACCCCACTATATCGATCTTGTTGAGCTTATTTTTCTTTCCGCCGCTGATGTAGATCGTTTTGAAGTCAGGCGTTTTAGGCAGTTTTGCGTTCGCATCCAGCTTAAATTCGGGCGTCGAATAATCGATATAATCAAGTTTCTTTTCGGTTTCGTGAATAAGCAGGTAAGCTGTTCCTGAGGCTAACATTCGGGCTGTTCGACCGTTTCGGTGCGTGAATTCGTCTTCTTTTGCCGGAAGATGGTAATGGATTACATGTTTTATCTCAGGAATATCGAGTCCGCGTGCCGCAAGATCAGTGGTTATCAAATAACGGACGCTTCCGTTTCTAAACTGGATCAGCGCGCGCTCCCGTTCCTCCTGATCCATTCCGCCGTGATAGTATGTTGCCAGGATCCCTTTTGCGTTCAGCAGCTCGCTGACGCGTTCTACCGCTTCACGATGATTGCAGAAAATGATCGCCGATTCCGATTTTAATGAACACAACAATTTGAACAGCGTTTCAAGCTTGTCTTTTGACTCTGCCCTCACAAGCCGGATCGTAAGGTTCGAAGTTTCTTCTTCAGTCGGAATAAAATCCAGGACATGTGGGTTTGAAACTTGTGTGAAGCGCGGAATCTCTATTGAAGCAGTCGCTGAAACTAAAATTCGTTTATTAATTTTTGGCAATTGCCGGATGATAAACGACATTTCTTGGTGAAAGCCAAGCTGAAGCGACTTGTCGAACTCGTCAAGTACAAGTGTCTCGATATTTCCCGGATCAAAAGTTCTCCTTTCGAGATGATCGGCTATTCTTCCAGGTGTCCCAATTAAAACGGCAGGCGGATTGCTTAGGTTCTTGATTTCCGTATCTATCGAATGTCCGCCATAACAAACATTTACTTTACTTCCTGTTCCCATTTTCTTCCAAACGTGTTCAATCTGAAGTGCAAGCTCGCGTGAGGGAACTAAAACCAGGCACTGGACGCCGGTTGCATCGGTATCGATAACTTCGAATATCGGCATTAGAAAAGCGAGTGTCTTTCCGGAACCGGTTGGCGAGAGCAATAAAACGTTTGGCTCGTTCAGGATTGCTTCGTGTGCCGCGTGTTGCATTTCATTCAGGCTATCGATGCCCAGATTCAGCAGTATATTATTCGAATGATGGTGTTTCATCGGGCAAAGGTAACGCATTTAAAAATGTTGGAGAATGCCTAAAGATTCGATAACGTCGTAGCCATAGCGAACAATCATGATCAGGACAATGAACAGGAAAATGCTCCTTACAAAACCACTGCCGCGCCGTAACGCTATTTTCGTCCCTGCAAAATTTCCTATAACCAGGCAAATCGCCATTAAAACAGCAATTTCGATAATATAGTCTCCGTTGCGGACGAACACGGTCAGCGCCGAAAAGTTGGTGACGCAGTTGATCACCTTCGAATACGCCGACGCGCTCAGGAAATCAAAACCAAGCACGGCCACAAAGCCCATGATCAGGAAACTTCCCGTTCCGGGTCCGAAGAAGCCATCGTAAAATCCGGCTACAAGTCCGATTATCGCACCCAACAGCATTTGTCGCTGAACGGGAAGCGCCTTTGTGTGGACAGCGCCAAGCTCTTTCTTAACGTAAGTGTAAATCGCAATGACGATCAGAATTATGAGTATAAGCGGCTTCAGCAGGTTCGCGTTCAACAAGCTCACAACGCGTGCGCCTAGAAAAGAAGCTCCGGCCGCAGCCAATGCCACGGTCAGCAAAAGCTTGTAATTGAATGTAATCTTCTTCGAATAATGATAGGCCGAGACCGATGTGCCTGAAAGTGCAGCAATTTTGTTTGTTCCGAAGAGCGTTGGAAGCGAACTCGACGGAAAATTTATCAGCAGTGTTGGCACGGTAATTAATCCGCCGCCGCCCACAACCGCGTCCAGGAAGCCTGCAATGAGGCATAAAAACGCGAGGCCGATGATTGTCCAAAGTGAATAATCGGCTAAGAGTTCGGCTAACATCTGAGAATTTTTTGCAAAAATATGCTTTTGGGAGTCATCAAAACCCAACCAAGCGCATTAGAATTTGAGTACTTTTGACAAAATGCCTCCGATGAAGATTTATCTATCAATTCTTATACTTTTTTCGATGATGACCAACGCTCAGAACGACTTCAAGACTCCGTTTGAAAACGGCAACGGCAACCAAACGGCAACTTACGAGGAAACGATTGCATATTTTCAAGATCTGGACGAACATTTCGAGTCGGTTGAAGTGCGTGAAATGGGGCAAACCGATAGTGGCGAGCCGTTGCACATCGTAATTTTTAACGCCGAAGGAAAGGTTAATTTTGATAAAATTACAGCGAAAAAGGCAGTCTTGCTGATCAACAACGGAATTCATCCGGGTGAACCAGACGGCATTGATGCGACTATGATGCTTTATCGCGATCTGGCAATGAAAAAGACGGAGGTTCCAAAAAACGTCGTAATCGTTAACATTCCCATTTACAATATTGGCGGCGCGCTAAACCGTAACTCGCATTCGCGCGCAAATCAAAATGGGCCTGAGAGCTATGGTTTCCGCGGAAATGCGAGAAACTACGATCTAAATCGCGATTTTCTAAAATCCGATACACGAAATGCCCGCAGCTTTGCTGAAATTTTCCATCTTGTAAAACCCGATTTGCTCATCGACAACCACGTTAGCAATGGCGCAGATTATCAGTATACGTTCACGTATATCGCAACGCAGTATCAGAAACTTGGCGGCGCACTCGGAACGTATTGGAAAGACGAGCTACTTCCGGCCATTTTGCGGCGTTTGAACAAAAAGCAAATTGATGCGGTTCCATATGTGAACATTCATGATGAGAAACCCGACGACGGCTTTGAAGCTTTTATGGATTCGCCACGTTATTCAACCGGCTATGCGTCGATGTTTAATGTTATGGGGGCGATGCCCGAGACGCACATGTTGAAAAATTATGCTTCACGCGTACATGTAACATACGAGTTCATGCTTGAATCTCTAGACTATCTCGACCAAAACTATAAACAGGTTAAAGCACTGAAACAGCAAAATAATCAGGAGCATTCGGTTGGTTCCAGATATACATTGCAGTGGGAGATCGACCGTGACCAACGATCAGAAATTCCATTTTTGGGATATGAAGGCGGATACAAAGCAAGCGACATTTCTGGCAAACCGCGGCTGTACTATGATCGTACAAAGCCGTTTAAAAAGCAGGTTTCGTATTACACAGAGTTTAAGCCAAAGGTCCGGGTCACTATTCCGCAGGCGTATATTATTCCGAAGTCGTGGTGGAACGTTGTCGACCTCTTAAAGCTGAATAACATTGAAATGACTCCGCTTACTAAAGACGCTGAATTCATCGTGGAAAGCTACCGCATCGGAACGTATAAAACCGCGACGTATGCTTACGAAGGACATTATCCGCATACTAACGTGGAGGTTATTCCGACAACTGAAAAAGTATTGTTCCACACCGGTGATCTTCTAATCGATACGCAGCAGCCGGGAATTAAATACTTACTTGAAACACTTGAGCCACAGGCTGCCGATTCTTATTTCTCATGGAATTTCTTCGACTCGATCCTGCAACAGAAAGAACATTATTCGGCTTATGTTTTTGAAGACCTGGCGCGTGAAATTCTTGATAAAGATTTGGCGTTAAAAGCGGAATTCGACAAACTAAAACGGGATGATAATGCGTTTGCCGAATCGGGAGAGGCACAATTGGATTGGGTTTACCGGCATTCGGAATATTACGAGAAGTCGCATTTGCAATATCCGGTGTATCGTAAAATGCACTGATTATTTTTTTTCTTCGAACAGCAGTTTGATATTTTCATACGAGTTTTGAAGGGCCATTTTCACCTGCGCCGGATTCAGCCATTGCGCTTTTTCGATGCCTTCGCTTTGCTGCGGATTCAGCGGGCCACCGTAGTTGGTTTCCATCTCAAACCAGTGCGTAATCTTTAGCTTGTAGCGTCCGTTGCGCTTAAAAATATGATAGGTTTTTTGAAGCTTGCTGGTGATAAATAAATCTTCAACACCGGTTTCTTCTTCCACTTCGCGCAAAGCTGTACTGTCAATTTCCTCGCCTTTCTCGATTCCGCCTTTTGGCAAATCCCATTTTCCATTGCGAAAAATAAACAATACCTCGCCTTTCAGATTGTAAACCAGTCCGCCGCCGGCTTTCTGTACAGGCATCTTCGATTTGAGCGTTTTCAGAATCTCCTTTTCATCCGGATGATATAAATAGGCCTGTTGGATCTTGTTCTGAAACATTTTTACAATAAGCTGCTTTATGTCAACACTCTCAAGTAAAAACAGCTGGAAGTCGGTCTCTTTTTGTATCTCATTTGTCAGGAAAAGAGGTTTGTCGTTTACAAAAACTTTATACATTTGTAGTATGATTTTTAATAAAGATACAGCTGAAAAGACCGCCGAATTGCTTTTACAAATAAATGCAATTAAATTGAATCCCAAAAATCCGTTTACATGGGCATCGGGTTGGAAATCGCCGATTTACTGCGACAACCGGCTGGTTTTGTCGTTTCCGCCTATCAGAAATTATATTCGTGAGGAGTTTTCAAAAAACATAGAAAAAAAATTCGGAAAGCCTGATGTTATTGCCGGCGTTGCAACCGGAGCAATCGGAATTGGCGTGCTTGTGGCCGAATATATGGGACTTCCGTTTGTGTACGTTCGGCCGGAGCCGAAAAAACACGGTAAGCAGAACCAGGTTGAAGGATTTCTACAACGCGGCCAAAATGTTGTGGTGGTTGAAGACCTGATCAGCACAGGAAACAGCAGTCTGCAGGCAGTTACCGCACTGCGCGAAGCCGGGGCAAATGTTAAGGGAATGGTCGCGATCTTTACGTACGGATTTGCGGTCGCCGAAGAAAATTTCAAACAATCCGGAATCGATTTATGTACATTGGCAAATTATGAGCATTTGCTAAACCTCGCGGTCTCTAAAAAATACATTACTGAAAAAGAACAGGCGGTACTTCAACAATGGAGCGCGAATCCTGAAACATGGAATGCAGAATAGCTGCAGTAATTCAAAATAAAACGCATGAACCTCGAAAGCCAGAAAGTTACAGTCGAAAAATCGGCACAACAATTATTTGATTCTCTTTCCGATATTGGCAACTTCAAGACGCTGATGCCTGAAAACACCGCCAAGTTTGAAGTTACAGCTCCGGATTCCTTTGTTTTCGGATTAGCAGGCATGCCCGAGATAAAGCTGGTAACAAAGCAGAAAATGGCGCCCAATAAGATCGTACTCGGCGCTGCGAGCGATAAGCTTCCGTTTACGTTAACGGCAGATATTCAGGAATTGTCTGAAAATCGATCGCAGGTGCAACTTTTTTTTCAAGGAGAATTTAATGCGATGATGGCGATGATGGTTAAGGGCCCTATCAGCAAGTTTATTGAAACACTGGCCGCTAACATGGTCAAATTATAACTCGAAAATATGTAGTTCCATCAGCCTTTCCCGCCGGAGAGGCTTTTTTATATAAACTGTTAAGAAGCTTCAGCGCTCGGGAAGTTTTTTCTATTTTTGATCAGGAGTACCATTCCCATGGTGCCGCACGGACAAATCTGCTTGAGCACGCCCCGGGCTTAAATCATACATCCGCGTCATTAACTGTTTATTCCGCCTGATTGCAATGAATTCAATTATCGCTCTTGGGGAAACTCCTTTGTTTCTCGAAAATTTACGTTCCAAAACCCGTCAGGAACACACTAAGCTTGAAACTTTGCCTCTTTCAAAGGCCATTGTCAGCAAAGATCTTTCAGCTTCTGACTACATAAGATATCTTCGGTTAATGTACAATGTTGTCGAACAGGTGGAACGAACCGTATTTCCTGTTTTGCGCGACGTTGTTCCCGACATGGACCTGCGTTACAAATTGCACCTGATCGAAAATGATCTTTTGTTTCTATCGGCTGAGGTTCCACAAAGACTCGAAGTACTTGATTTACCTAAAACGATTGACATCCAATTTGCCATGGGTATCGCCTATGTGATTGAAGGCTCGACCCTGGGCGGACGCTTTATCCTGAACAACGTAACGGATGTACTGGCGCTAGATCCACAAAATGGGGCATCGTACTTTGCAGGTTACCAAAATGCCACCGGCAGCTACTGGAAAAACTTTTTAGCCGCAATGTTCCAATTCTCGTCTGAAGAACATCAGGATGCTATTGTTAGTGGCGCCCGGTTTGCGTTCCAATCAATTTACGAACATCTGAAACATGATTAAGGATATCCTGAACCGCGATTTGGTTAACCTTCAAAATTGCGAGAGTGAACCCATTCATATTCCGGGTAGCATTCAGCCCCACGGTTTCCTGATTGGACTGAATTCAGAAAGTTTCCATATCGAATTTTGCAGTGGAAATATCCATGAATTCATTCAGATAACCCATTCAACGTTGCTTGGAAGGCCTGCAGCCGATTTGTTTGGCGATGCCCAGCACCAAATATTGCTTGATTACATTTCGAACAAGAAAATGCTGTCGGCCTCACCGCTTGGTTTGACGCTTTCTGAGGTTTGCTTCACAGCTACAGTTCATCTAGCTGGAACGGTTTACGTTGTTGAACTCGAGCCGGCACCCCAATCGGAAGAAGCTCCAACAACAATTTATGAACAGACGTCACAATTTTTGTCGTACATGCACGAGACGCATACGCTGCAGCAGCTTTGTCAGCTTGTCGCCGAAGGTACACGCCAACTCACGGGCTATGATCGCGTTATGATTTATAGATTCGACAACGATTATAACGGCGAGGTGTTTGCAGAAAGTCGCAACGACGAAATTGAACCCTTTTTAGGGTTGCATTATCCACATACCGATATTCCGGTTCAGGCGCGCGAACTTTATATGAGAAACCTGCTGCGGCTGATTTCAGACGTCAACTATGTTCCGGTTCCGATATACGCAATCGGAAACAAAGACAACAACTCGCTCGATCTTAGTCTGTCGGTTCTTCGAAGCTCGTCGCCCATTCACATGCAATACCTTCAAAACATGGGTGTTGGCGCTACGCTTACCATTTCTTTACTCCATCAAAAAAGGCTTTGGGGACTCATTGCATGCCATCATTACTCAGCCAAAAACATTGCGCCCGAAGTCAGGCTTGCGGCACAGCTTCAGGGGCATTTTATTACCTCCCAGATTGAAGTGCGCCAGAAAAACGAAGAATATGAGATCGCCCGTGTTACGGATGCAGCTGTGAACCGTTTGAATTCGGATGACCTTTCGCCATCACGTGCATCGTTGGAGATGATTGCGAACAACCCCGACTTGCTGCGTTTATGCAATGCTTCGGGAGTGGCGATCGTTTTTGACGGACAGGTTTATAAATGTGGCGATGCACCGTCAGACAAACAGATCCGGGAAGTTGGAAATGAAGCAAATCGTAAAGGCGACGGTTTTTCAACAGACAAGGTGATGGATTATTTGACTGACATCGACTGTACAGAAATAGCAGGAGTGATCTTTCATCCGCTGGGAAGCGGGAATTTTATCATCTGGTTCCGACCAGAAACCGTTAATGAAGTACATTGGGGCGGCGATCCAGGCAAGGCGATCATTAAAGATGAAAAAGGGCTTTCGCCGAGAAATTCGTTTGCCCTTTGGAAGGAACTTGTGAAATGCCAGAGTAAACCATGGCTTCAGCCTGAACTTCATTCCGCTGCAAATTTTGCCTATTCACTAAGGATCAGGACAAACTTGATTTTGCTAACAGAAAAAGAAAAACAAAATAACGAACTGAATCAAATCCTGACAGAAACGAATTCGGAACTTGAAAATATCAACTGGATCAGCACGCATGACCTTCAGGAGCCGCTCCGTAAAATTCAACTTCATGCGTCGCGGCTATTGATTCAGAACGAAAATCTTCCCGAGAAAGTAGTTCATGATGTAATGCGGATGAGTAACTCTGCCCAGCGAATGCGCCGGTTATTGACAGATATTTTAAAGTACACGAAAATACCGCATACGGAGAACGAACCAGAAAAGCTTGATCCTACCCCCATTCTAAGGGAAGTCATATCCGAAATAGCAGAATACGCTGCCGAAAAAGCCACACGGATTGATGTGGGAGCACTTCCGAAAATAAATGCGATACCCTTTTTATTAAAGCAGCTGTTTTCGAACTTGCTGAACAACGCTATTAAATTTTCAGACGTTCGGCGCGATATGGAAATTACGGTGCGATCAGCGGGCGTTCCACAACCTTTGGAGGGCCTGCCAGATGCAGCTCCGCTATTTGAAGTTATTGTAATCGCCGACAATGGGATCGGCTTTGAAGCGCAGTATGAAAAATCTATTTTTAACATCTTCAAAAAGCTAAATGGGGAAGCGCAAAGCGAGGGTTCGGGTATTGGCCTGGCTTTATGCAAGAAGATCATGAAAGCGCACAACGGCTATATCTCCGCAAAGGGCAAACCTGGTATCGGGGCTGAGTTTCGACTGTATTTCCCTATAGACTCGGCTAATACAGCATTGTAATTTCTTTCAACCGAAAAGAACTGACAGATTGATCTTCAAGCTCGACAAGCAACGAACCGGATTCGTCTATTCCGCGGATTATTCCGACGAAAATCCCGTCATTGCTGCTTTTGAACGACATCGGAATATCCTTTTTAAACAGTCGTTTGTAATACTCACGAAGCAAACGTTCTTTTCCATCTGCGATCGCTATCGTGTTTTTCTGAATGCTGTTTAGGATGGCTGTCAGGAGCTCATCAATGTCGAAGCTTTTGCCTGTCACAACTCCCAGCGAGGTTGCTCCGGGAAGGTCTTCAAAGCCTTGCTGATTTACGTTTAATCCGATGCCAATCACACAGTCAATTCTGCCGTTAGGACGGATGTTGTTTTCGATCAGGATCCCGCCGCATTTTTTGTTGGCTGCCATAATGTCGTTCGGCCATTTTACGCTGAGATCTTCTACGGATTGAGCCTCAAGAACTTCGGCCACTGAAATTGCTACAGCGATGTTTAGAAGATGTAATTGCGATAAGCCGGGAACTGAATCTTTAATATATATACTGGTAATCAGGTTCTTACCTGCTTCTGAGTACCACCTGGCACCCATTTGTCCGCGGCCATTCGTTTGTGTTTTCGCAGTTACCACGGTAAAGTCTGCAAGCTCAGATTCCCGTGCCATTTTCTTGAGAAAATCGTTAGTAGAATCTATGGCATCGAGTTTGATTAATTGCACCGGAAATGAATTTGTGTCAGAAATTTAATCTTTTGTTAAGGTTCAAAATTAAACACAAAAAATGGTAACTTTGCGAACTATATAAAATTTTTAAATGGCTAAAAAAACAGTGAATAATGATGTCTTATTGGCTAACATTATCAAAGGAATTGAAGAAGTAAAAGGTAACGATATAGATATTCTAGATTTAAGGGAAATAGACAATTCAGCATGTGATTACTTTATCATTTGCAACGGAAATTCAAATACACAGGTTAACGCGATTGTAACCTCAGTCCAAAAAACGGTATCGAAAGAATTAAAAGACAAGCCATGGCACGTGGAAGGCGCTGAAAACGCTGAATGGGTGCTGATGGACTATGTCAATATTGTTGTGCACGTTTTCCAGAAACACATCAGGGAATATTATAATATCGAGAGCCTTTGGGGTGATGCTAAAATCACTACCATCCAAAACAAATATTAAACATACAAATGGCTAAAGATAATAACCCTAATCCAAACAAATTAAAGATGAATCCGTGGCTGCTTTACGGAGCAGTTGCGATGATCTTTATCATTATCAGCGTTGCCACCGGCGGTTCGTCATTTCAGGAGCCCGTTAAAATAAGTCCGCCGAAGTTCGACGCATTTCTTGAAAAAGGGCAGGTTGAGCGTGTTATCGTCTACAATAAAACTGAAGGTGAAGTCTATTTGAAGGCCGACGCGCTGAAAGAAAAGGAGCATAAAGAAGTTTCTAAAGACATGTTGGACCGCGAGAATTTAAAAGGTCCGCATTACGTTTTCGACATTGGTAACGACGAACTTTTTCAGAAAAAACTTGAAACAGCAATTGACGAGGGCAAACTAAAAGACTTCAACTTCCAGCCTAAAAGCAACTGGACCGACCTGTTGATGACGCTACTTCCGTTTATTTTTATAATTGGATTGTGGTTCTTCATTATGCGCAGAATGTCGGGCGGTGGCGCAGGCGGTGGCGGCGGACAGTTATTCAACATCGGAAAATCAAAAGCAAAATTGTTTGACGAAAAGAACGATATTAAAACAACTTTTAAAGATGTTGCCGGACTTGAAGGTGCAAAAGAAGAAATTCAGGAGATCGTTGAGTTCCTGAAAAATCCCGAAAAATATACTACTCTCGGAGGTAAAATTCCAAAAGGAGCGCTTCTGGTAGGACCTCCGGGAACGGGAAAAACGTTGCTTGCGAAAGCAGTTGCGGGTGAAGCGCGTGTGCCGTTCTTTTCACTTTCAGGATCTGACTTTGTCGAGATGTTTGTTGGTGTTGGAGCCTCAAGAGTGCGTGACTTGTTTAAGCAGGCCAAGGAAAAATCGCCTGCCATTATATTTATCGATGAAATTGATGCCGTGGGGCGTGCACGTGGAAAAAATAATTTCTCAGGATCAAACGATGAGCGCGAAAATACGCTGAACCAGTTGCTGACTGAGATGGACGGCTTCGGTACAAATTCGAATGTGATTGTTCTCGCAGCAACCAACCGTGCCGATGTACTCGACAAAGCGTTGATGCGTGCAGGTCGGTTTGACCGACAAATTTTCGTTGATCTTCCGGACATCCGTGAGCGAAAGGAAATTTTTGAAGTCCACTTGGCACCACTTAAAAAGGTTGAAGGCCTTGACACGGATTTTCTTGCGAAACAAACACCTGGTTTTTCCGGTGCCGATATTGCAAATGTTTGCAATGAAGCTGCTTTAATTGCAGCGCGAAACGACAAGAAAGCAGTTGACAAACAGGATTTTCTTGATGCAGTTGACAGGATCGTTGGCGGACTCGAAAAGAAAAATAAGATCGTCACGCCTGAAGAGAAAAAAGCCATTGCGATTCACGAAGCAGGCCACGCAACTGTAAGCTGGATGCTTGAGCACGCAGCGCCGCTGGTAAAAGTCACCATCGTTCCACGCGGACAAAGCCTTGGGGCCGCTTGGTATTTACCGGAAGAGCGGCTTATTGTGCGCCCGGACCAGATGCTGGACGAGATGTGCGCCACCATGGGCGGACGTGCTGCTGAACATGTAACCTTCGGACGCATTTCCACAGGAGCACTGAGCGATCTTGAAAAGGTAACAAAACAGGCACGGGCCATGGTTACCATTTACGGATTAAACGAAAAACTTGGAAACGTCACCTATTACGATTCGACAGGTCAAAGCGAATATAACTTCGCGAAGCCCTATTCGGAAGAAACGGCAAGAGTAATTGATCAGGAGATTTCGGCGTTGATCGAAGGTCAGTATCAACGTGCAATTGCGATCCTAAACGAGAACAAAGACAAGCTTAATCAGTTGGCCGGCATACTGATAGATAAGGAAGTTATATTTAAAGATGACCTTGAGACTATATTCGGTAAAAGGCCTTTTGACAAGAACTTACAGGAAGAAACTTCACTGTAAATAACAGCACCGTTTTTTTCTAAAAATCTTAATTCAAAAACACTTTTGAATTAAGATTTTTTTATCTTTGGATGATTCCATATTACAAATCCAGTATTTGCGCCGCTATGAGCCTTTTCAGAAAATTTTTTGGTACGGGAAATGAATCTTCACAAGGTGAGGACAAAGACAACGAGTTACGCCGCTCCGACGTTTCGTTGCCGGTTGACGAGTTATTCACGTTCAATTTCAAGAAGAACGGTGGAAAATTCCTGTACTGTGAAAACCTTTCAGAGGTCAAGGACCAGTTCGAGAACATCCTGGAGGAGAACGACTGGTTTGAATCGGAAGCGGTTTGCTTTGAGCCGAAACTTTACAGCATGCTCGACGAAAATAAACTGAATTATACCAATCCGAGGAATCCGAAGTTTCTGCTTGCAAGCTGCGAGAACCTAATTGCTGATGAAGGATCTGTTTTATTTTCATCGAATCAAATCAAGCAGAACAAACCGAATGACCTTCCCGCAAACATTGTGATCCTTGCCACTACAAGCCAGATATTGGAAACCAAAAGCGATGGCCTGCGTACAATCAAAAAGAAGTACGAAAAAGATTATCCAACCAATATCACAACAATAAAATACTTCGAAAAAGCAAAAGAAGAGGACTTCCTTCAGTATGGGAGTTCGGCAAAAAACTTATATTTGCTGCTTTTAGAAGATCTTTAATAATGAAAGAAACGCTGACGAGATTACTTTCAGGCGTAGTTTACGTAATCCTGTTAATAGCGGCAACTTCCTTTTCCTTCAACAGTTTTCTGCTCCTTTTCGGGATATTCCTTGCTATTTGCGTAGCAGAGTTCTGTAATCTGGTGCAGCTAAAAAAAGCGCTTCCGGTTATTTTCGCCGTTGCGTCGTATGCGCTGTTTTCTTTCTTCTACACCTCCCAAACCACTGTTCTACTCTTGCTGGGCGCAACGCTATTCATATCAGCCAAGTGCCTCATTTTCCTTTTCAATGACCGAAAGCAACGTACAGACCTTACCTCAAAATACGTGTATCTCATTGGTTACATTATTTTACCGTTCATCCTGATCACGAAATTGCCACTTGGAAAGATTGGTTATAACCCAAAAATTATCATCAGTATTTTTATACTTATCTGGACAAATGATACCTTTGCATTTATAGTCGGGAAGTCGTTTGGAAAGACCAAATTGCTTGAGCGGATATCGCCAAAAAAAACGTTTGAGGGTTTTGTAGGCGGACTCCTATTTGCGCTTCTCGCCGGATACTTGATCGCCGAGTATTACATTGGACAACCCGTGTCGCATTGGATTTTCATCGCGTTTTTGTGCTCGGTTTTCGGAACGTTGGGCGATTTGGTTGAGTCGAAGTTCAAACGCATAGCGGGAGCAAAAGACAGCGGTAGCATTATGCCGGGACATGGCGGGATACTCGACAGGCTTGACAGTGTGATTTTTGCGGTTCCGATGGTATTTTTATTTTATCAAATTTTATATTATGTTTCATAAAGAAGGTGGAAAAATTATTCTGATAGCAACAACGGTAACCGTAGCAGTATTACTTCTGGCCGATAACTTCATCGAAATATTCTGGCTGCAGAAAACGGTGCAACTCGCCATATTGTTTTTCCTGATCATGATACTGCAGTTCTTCAGAAACCCAAAACGTTTGGTCGATACGGCCGACCATCATGTAATTGCTCCGGTTGACGGAAAAGTGGTTGTAATTGAAGAGGTGTTTGAAGAGGAATATTTTAAGGAAAAACGCCTTCAGGTGTCGATTTTCATGTCGCCAATCAACGTTCACGTTACGCGGTACCCGGTAAGTGGAACAGTGAAGTTCAGCAAGTATCATCCCGGAAAATATCTCGTTGCATGGCATCCTAAAGCAAGCACGGAAAACGAACGTACTACCGTTGTAGTGGAAAATAATGCTTTTGGTGAAGTGCTTTACCGTCAAATAGCCGGTGCCCTTGCAAGACGGATCGTTAATTATGCGAAAGTCGGCGATCGTGCTATACAGGGAGAAGATGCCGGATTTATCAAGTTCGGTTCGAGGGTGGATTTATTTTTGCCTATCGGTACTGAGGTCAGCGTTAAATTGGGACAAAAGGCCATTGGTGGAAAAACCGTAATTGCAGTAAAGGAATAATGCCTGAAGATTTAGATATCGCTTTTGCACAAGCCGTTGAACGTGCTTCGAAGATGGCGCAATCAGATCTGCCACAGGATGTGCAGCTCCGACTGTATGCTTATTACAAGCAAGCGACATTTGGTACGCCTGAAGCGAACTTCAATAATTCTTTTGATCTGCGAAATGCATTTAAGACAAATGCGTGGATGCAAATCAGCCACCTCACTCCCGATGAGGCCAAACAACTTTACATAGAAGCAATCAATTCAATTACCTAAAATGACGACCATGAAAAAGGCAAAAGTGATTATGTTGTGTTTTTCATTAACCCTTGCACTGCAGTCGTGCAACAAAAAAAAACTTACTGAAGTTGTAGAAGTGCCATTGCCGGCGGCCGAAGAAAAGCAAACAATCGGGCATCCGGACGATGTACAAGCCGATCCGGGCGCTTTTGAAATGATAAAACTTCCGTATGCTTACGATGCCTTATCACCGCACATTGATGCACTTACGATGGAGACGCATTACTCCAAACATTATCTTACCTACACAAATAATTTTAACCGCGCGCTTGATGGCACCGAAAGGCAAAACCTGCCCCTGAACGAAATCCTGACGAAGCTCGACATGTCGGACGCGAATTTGCGGAACAACGCCGGCGGATATTATAACCACTCCTTGTTCTTCGAAATTATGAGTCCGAAAGGCGGCGGCCAGCCAAAAGACACCTTAGCTGCTGTAATAGTGCGCGATTTCGGGTCCTACGAAAATTTTAAGACAGAATTTGAAGGCACTGCAAATCGGCACTTCGGTTCTGGATGGACATGGCTTGTTGTGGACCGTTCCGGCAAACTTAAAGTTGCTTCGACGCAGAACCAGGACAATCCGCTGATGCCGCAGTCGCCCGTTCCCGGAACCCCTATTCTGGGACTTGATCTTTGGGAGCACGCCTATTACTTAGGCTATAAGTACAAACGCAGCAACTACATCCAGGCGTTCTTTAACGTGATAAACTGGGAAAAGGTTTCTGAAAAATACGAGGATGCAGTGCGAAAGAAATATTGAGAAATACTCTTTATTGCGCTTTTTGTGTGCTAGTCACAGCATTGCTGTAGGAACTTGTTCGCGTTTATTCGGAATTTCGTTATTTAAGACTTGAAAGACTCTGCTCTAGCGTTTCTATCTTCGCAAGCGCGTCGGCTTCTTTTTTGCGTTCCGTTTCGAGAACTTTCGGCGGTGCACCGGCAACAAAGCGTTCGTTGGAAAGTTTGCCTCGGACCGACCTTAAAAATCCTTGCGTGTATTCCAGTTCTTCTTTAAGTTTCGCAATCTCCTCTTCGAGGTTGACTGCACCTGCAACCGGAATGAAGTATTCGTTTGAACCCACGCGGAATGACAAGGCGCCATCGACTTTCTCAGTTAGGTATTCTACGGCGTCAATATTGCCGAGTTTTGTAACTACAGCATCAAAATAAGTTGATGTGTTTTCCCTGTTTATCACTTTAAGTTCGATTGCGTCCCGGAACGGAATGTTCTTCTCTTTTCGAACTGAGCGTATTGCTGAAATGACTTCAGCAGCACTTTCAAAGTTAGCTATTAATGACTGATCGAATTCTTTTTGCTGCGGCCAAGTGGAGACGATTAAAGCTTCTTCCGGTGTTCGCGTTGCGATGTGCTGCCAGATCTCTTCGGTCAGGAATGGCATAAAGGGATGCAGCAACTTCAAATTATTCTCAAGCATTTCGATGGCTTTGTCGAACGTTGCCCGGTCGATCGGCTGCTGATAAGCCGGCTTTATCATCTCAAGGAACCACGAACAGAAGTCGTCCCAAACCAGCTTATAAATCGCCATTAACGCGTCTGAAATACGATATTTCGCAAAGTGATCTTCAATCTCGACCAACGTTTGCTGAAGTTTTGCTTCAAACCACTCAATAGCAATTTTTGAGGATCCCGGCTGGGCAGTATCGGCAACTTCCCAACCTTGGATAAGGCGGAAGGCATTCCATATCTTGTGTGAAAATGCACGGCCTTGGGCACAAAGTTCTTCGTCGAACATAATGTCATTTCCAGCCGAAGCGCTCAATAACAATCCGACGCGAACACCATCAGCACCGAATTTATCAATCAAATCAAGCGGATCCGGCGAATTTCCGAGTGATTTTGACATCTTACGGCGTTGTTTGTCGCGAACGAGTCCCGTGAGGTACACATTCGAAAATGGCTTCTCACCCGCGTATTCATAACCTGCAATTATCATCCGCGCGACCCAGAAAAATAAGATATCCGGACCGGTAACAAGGTCGTTAGTGGGATAATAGTATTTGTAGTCAGCGCTTTTCGGATCCATGATTCCACCGAAAACTGCCATGGGCCAGAGCCAGGACGAAAACCATGTATCGAGCGCATCGGCATCTTGTTTTAGGTCGGAAGCCTGAAGGTTGCTGTTGCCTGTTCTTTGGCGTGCCAGCCCGAGGGCTTCTTCTTTCGTTTCGGCTACGACAAAATCTTCTTTTCCATCACCAAAATAGTACGCCGGAATCTGTTGTCCCCACCAAAGCTGGCGCGAGATATTCCAGTCACGTATATTTTCAAGCCAGTGGCGGTACGTGTTTTCAAATTTTTTCGGATATAACTTTATCTCATCATCTTCGAGAACCGCTTTAATTGCGGGCTTTACCAGGTCTTCCATTTTGAGGAACCACTGATCCGACAACCGCGGTTCTATTACCGCTTTGGTACGTTCGGAAGTGCCTACTTTATTGATGTGCGTTTCCACTTTCGTTAGATACCCGAGAGATTCAAGTTCTATGGCGATTTCGTCACGTACCACAAAACGGTCTTTCCCGGAGTAGTGAAGTCCGAATGAGTTAAGCGTGGCGTCATCATTAAAAATATCAATAATTTCAAGATTGTGTTTTTCTCCGAGCATTTTGTCGTTCATATCGTGCGCCGGGGTAACTTTCAGGCATCCGGTACCGAATTCCATGTCGACATAATCATCTTCGATAATAGGGATAATCCGGTTCGCTATGGGGACGATCGCTTTTCTCCCTTTCAGGTGAAAATATCGCTCATCATCCGGGTTGATGCAGATTGCAGTATCGCCCAAAATAGTTTCCGGACGTGTGGTTGCTACGGTCAGGTATTCTTCGGTATTTTCTATTTTATACTTTAAAAAATACAGTTTCCCCTGTTGTTCTTCGTAGATAACTTCTTCGTCGGATAGTGTTGTTTTTGCTTCGGGATCCCAATTCACCATGCGATAGCCGCGGTAAATCAAACCTTTGTTATAAAGGTCGACAAAAGACCGGATGACAGAAGCCGACATATCAGGGTCCATTGTAAACTTTGTTCGTTCCCAATCGCAAGAAGCGCCTAACTTTTTGAGTTGGTCCAGGATTACGCCGCCGTATTTGTCAGTCCACTCCCATGCGTGTTGAAGGAATTCCTCGCGGGTTAGATCGTTTTTGTTTATTCCTTCTGCCTTTAGCTTTGCTACTACTTTTGCTTCGGTGGCAATGGAGGCATGGTCGGTTCCAGGAACCCAGCACGCATTAAAACCTTTTAGCCGCGCCCGTCTGATGAGCACATCCTGAAGCGTGTTGTTGAGCATGTGGCCCATATGCAGCACCCCGGTAACGTTCGGCGGCGGAATTACGATTGTATATGGTGTACGGTGGTCGGGCTCTGAATGAAAGTAATTGTTTTTCATCCAGTAGTCGTACCATTTTTCCTCGATGTTTTTGGCGTCAAATTGCGTTGGAATGCTCATGGATCTTATCTGATTAGGCAGTAATTTATTTTGGTCTGATTCTTGTAAATCAGGCGGAGTACAAAAATAGATAATCTGTACAGGATAAAAAATTAAGATTTAAATATTTGCACGTTCTTTAAAACAAATTAAATTTACATCCAACAAAATCAACCCAAATGAAAAAACTTTTATTCTTACTCGCTTTTACCGTCTTGAGCGCCAGCACATTTGCACAAACTGGCCCAAAAATAGAGTTCAAAGACAAAGACAATACAATTGATTACGGAACAGTTTATAAAGACTCCGATAATGGCTTAAGAACTTTTGAGTTCAAAAATACGGGCGACGCGCCATTGATTATCACCAATGTCCAATCCACTTGCGGATGTACAGTGCCATCGAAGCCTACGGAGCCTGTAATGCCCGGAAAAACAGGTAAAATTGATGTTAAGTACAATATGAACCCGGGGCCCATCCGTAAAACGTTGACCGTTGAATCGAATGCAGTTAATTATGAAGGTGGCCGCGTAGCTCTAAAAATAAAAGGTGAAGTTGCCGTAAGACAGGAAGTCAACCCGCTGGAGAAGAAAAAGACAACTCCGATGCAATAATAAAAAAGGCCCTTCTTTGAAGGGTTTTCTTTTATAAAATACTTTGGAGTTGGAACTTTACCTTTAGCCGCTGATTCTCGCGCTCAATCTCGAATTCCAGCGTCCGTCCCTCTTCGGACTTCAGAAGCATGCCAATTTCCTGCAGTGTATACTTGAATGCATTTGTGTTGTTGATCGACCTAATTATGTCGCCCGTTTGCAGCCCGGCAAGATCTGCGGGCGAGCCTTTTCTGACGCTAGATACACAATACACGGGCTTTAAAGCGAACTTGTACTTATAGTCACGTGCCTTCGTACCGTCAATGTCCAAGGCTGAAGTAATTCGGGCCGTGCTCAGCTGGACGGTCTCCTGAACCCATTGTAATCCGTCATGATGCAGCTCCATTCCGCTCATGTTGTATCGGAAAGGATCGCTGTAGCGGATGCCTTTTTTCATATATAACGCATTGTTCTTATAGTCGAACACGAGGTTAAACCTCCTTAGAATCTCTCCTCCTACTGATCCCGCCCTGTTCTCCACCATTTTAGCATTAGCTGTTGAAGCAGAATCAGGAAACGCGGCAATTGGTTGGTCAAACTTGAAATTTAGCAGATGAAGTTCAGCTATACGCGCGCGTTTACCATTGATGTCGCCACTGAAACCGCGGCCAAGGAAATCGTCGAAGCTCTTAGCAGGTATTTCAATAAGATCCGTACGCTGGTCGAAGATCCATACCGCGTCGCTACTGCCGGTGTCGATAAGCAACTTAGCCGGCAACTTTTGTTTATCTTGAAGAATATCGGCGATAATATATGGCTTCTGTGCTTCTACCGACATTGGAAGCGTTTGATATTGAGCCTTAAGCTTCTTTCTGATCCTCTTATCGTTTTTAAAAACGATAAGTTTCCTCTTATCGTAGTCAATCTGCACCAGGTTATCCTTAAAAAAATGGTAGCCGATTATTCCATTTACCGGGATTCCAATGTGCGAGGAGAAGTTGAAATTTGGATCAAGCACAATATAGATGTTATGGTTTCGGGTAGACATGCCGGATATCCGGAGGTGATTGCCTGTGGATTTCATACATTCAATATAGTTTTGGCTGCCAAGCCCTCTGAGGCGAAGTGTTTCGACATTTGAAAATGTAATCTCATTGGTATCATCAAGACTGAATAGCACGGTTTCCTCCACGCCCGAATCGAGTAGAAAATTCAGCGGAACGCCATTGACAGTTAACGGTACAATAATAAGATTGTTGATTAACTGAAACGGGATCACGGCCTTAGTTCTTCCATGATCAAATTGCCATGTCTCCTGCGCCACTCCGCCAAGAGGAAGAACGGTTGCTAAAACAATTATCCACAGCGACTTCATTATCAGACTTTTTTATAAAGTTATAAAAAATACCTTATAAAAATACGATGTGCTTTGGAACTCAACACCTTGAATAATCCTGAAAATTGTCGCACTTTTGTAACCTAAAAAATATACCATGCCGAAAGTTTCCAATAAAGGGCAGCAGATGCCTGAGTCGCCTATCCGAAAGTTAGTGCCCTATGCAGAAATCGCCAAGAAAAAAGGTCACAAAGTCTATCATTTAAATATCGGTCAACCTGATATTAAAACACCTGAAGTCGCACTTAACTCAATTAAAAATCTGAACATTGAGGTTTTGGAGTACAGTCACTCCGCAGGGTTTGAAAGCTACCGTACCAAGCTTTCGCAATATTATAAATTACATGGGCTTCCGGTCGAGGTCTCAGAAATTATTATTACTACCGGCGGTTCAGAAGCGTTGCTCTTTGCGATGGGAAGCGTGATGGATCATGGTGACGAGATTATAATCCCTGAACCCTTTTATGCGAACTACAATGGTTTTGCAACGGCATCGGGAATTAAAGTTGTCCCGGTAATTTCTTCTATTGAAACAGGTTTTGCACTTCCTCCGATTGCCGAATTCGAGAAGCTTATAACGAATCGAACCAAGGCTATTTTGATCTGCAATCCCGGCAATCCTACCGGATATTTATATTCTCATGAAGAAATGATGCAATTGGCAGCTTTGGTAAAAAAACACGATCTGTTTTTAGTTGCCGATGAAGTTTATCGTGAATTTACCTATGATGGCGATGTGCATCATTCAGTTCTAAATATAGTTGGATTAGAAGAGAATGCTATTATGATTGATTCGGTGTCAAAGCGGTATAGTATGTGTGGCGCGAGAATCGGATGCATTGTCTCTAAAAACAAAGAAGTAATGTCGACTGCCATGAAGTTTGCGCAAGCACGATTGAGCCCGCCTACTTTTGCGCAAATTGCTAGTGAGGCTGCGTTGGACACGCCTGCTTCGTATTTTGAAGAAGTCATAACAGAATATCGTGACCGACGGGATGTATTGGTCAGTGAACTTCGAAAAATTTCTGACGTTAAAGTCGCGGTACCGAAAGGCGCATTTTATTGTATTGCGCAATTGCCCGTAGATAACGCCGATACGTTTGCACAATGGCTACTGGAATCTTTTGATTCAAATGGCGAAACGGTCATGGTAGCGCCTGCAGCAGGGTTTTACTCCACACCGGGGGTGGGCTTGAATGAAGTGCGGATTGCGTATGTTTTGAAGAAGGAAGACCTTGTTCGATCAGTTCAAATTTTGGGTGAGGCAATTAACAAATATAATTCGTAGTTTGTCATTTGATATAAAAAAGGCTTCCCGTTTGGGAAGCCTTTTTTGATTATTCGCTTATCGTTTTAATGAGAAATGCGCTTTAAATTCCTTATTGGTTCCGTTTTCGTTGTAGTAAACGGTGAACCAATAGTCGGTAGATGGCATCAGTTGTCCTGTGAAAGTACCATCCCATCCTCCTGCAGGTCCCGTTGCCGGACTGATCTGTTTGAGGAGTTTTCCGTAGCGGTCAAATATATAAATTTTT
>DASVUR010000001.1:0-331613 GCA_036386895.1 Flavobacterium sp. | reverse complement strand
TTGCCCCAGTGCATCATATTCATTGTGCGATAAAAGCTCATCGGCCCTGTTCCTGATCTTATGTTTGTGGTCAAGAAGCCTGTCTTCGGGCGTATACGTGAAGAATTCCTGCACCACAAAAGCACCATCGGAAGCCAGGCGCTTGTGTTCCCGCCACGTAAAGGTTACCTTACTGGAAAAATCATACGTTGTGCGGAACTTGGATGTGCCACCCAAATAATTCAGGGTATTCACGCGTACTTCCCGGCCTTTGGAATCATAGAGCATGTTCTTCCTGTTGCCCAGGGCTTCATTAACATTAGTCGGAATCCTTAGCCAGCTTCCGGTTGGTAATCCCACAGGCCGCCTGGTAGCATTGTTGTAAAATATTTTCGTCCATCCTGTAGTCTCTGCAGTTGTATACGAACTTGGCGGAGTGTTAAACTTGTAATCGTCGTAATACTGGATAGACAGAACGTAATAGTTTCCTAAAGGGAAAACCTGCTTGTTTTCGTAGTAGTTGATCAGCATATGAGGATCGGGGGACGTTTGTGCGGTGGGATATTTAATTTCGTATGTTCCCAGGCCTGCAACTTCCTCCGCAAGGGTTGCACGTGTCTGGCTGCTTACTCCGTAGCCTGTGTACCAGCCGGTATACGCTATCCGCCCGTGCGCGTCATACTTTGTAAATAACCATCCTGTTGCCGGTGTCCCAAACGGGGATAATGCGGGGCCCGTAAGTGCCACGCGGTCAAGATTGTCGTAAACGATGAACTCCCAGTCGCGCCCGGGAAGCTTCTTTTCAACAAGGCGGTTTCGCCCGTCATATTTGTATTGGTAGCACAGGGTGTTGAGTTGTGTTGCAACATCGGATACCAGTGGCGGTATCACGTAGGTCAGGTTCCCGTAAACGTCGTAAACATAGTAGGTGTCGTGCTTCACGCCGTCGCAATAGGTTCGCTTCAGGATCACGCGGCCGCTTTTGTCCTTGAATTCCTCGGTTGTGTTGTTAACGCCCGAAATCCAGTTCTCGTCTTTGGTAATGGTCTTATACAGCTGTTCTTTTTCGTAAAAGCCGTTGTCTGCCAGCGATTGGGTGTTTGTGCCAAGCAAGACGCTGAAACGTTTTACCTCAAGCGAATCGTTCGTACTGTGCACAAACTTTATGGCGTGGTCATTATCAGATTCAGGATCGCCCGCCCAGGTTTCACCAGGCGCTGCCTGTTTCAGAAGTGTGTTGTGAGGTGATGCCTCAAGGAATTTTTCGCTATACGGATAAGCGGTCGGGCTGCTGTAATTCAAGTAAAATTGATCGGTATTATCCCTGGCAGACAGATCAAATTCGAGGTCTGTTGCTTGGTTCGCGAACGGGAGATAATCCCGCGTTTGCCTCCCGAACTGGTCGTATTCGATATGTGTAACAATATTCTTCCCCTGGTTTGACTGCTTGTTTGCGATTTGCTGGATCGGCCGGCCTAAGCCGTCGTAATACACTACCGAAATGTTGGTCGCACCGTTTGGAAGAGAATCTCTGTGCTGCGTAACTTTTGTGTAGTTCTGTATTTGAGTTTGTCCTGATACCAAAGCAGGCAACAACAGGATGCTGTATAATAGCTTTTTCATCATGGCTGAGTTTGGGTGCGGTAGTGGTATTCGTATTCGTTGAGCACATTGCCGTAGCGGTCCTTAACAGTCTTTAGGCGGTTGAACTCATCGTACTCATAGGTGATCTTATCTCCTTTTGGGTCGGTAATCGATACAAGATCGTTCGTTAACGGATCATACGCATACATATACACATGTGCCGCGGGCATGGTTGCGACAAAGGGGTTTGCAACAGGCGGTGGAGCATTTTCAGGGTCGCTTGCCTCCCCGCCACTTTGCAGTGCGGAAAGGGACTGAGAAAGCGTGGCATTGACAATCTTGTACCGGAGCTGACGCTTTGAGTTCCAGATATAAACCACATGCGCACCATTTGCGAGGGAAACTTCGGCAGGATTGCCCCACTGGTCGTACTCGTGGTAGATTACGCGGTCTTCAAAGTCATTGTTGGCCTTGCTTGTTTGCACTTTGGCAAGAAGCGCCCGATTAACCGTTGAATCGGGCCCGGGAAGCTGGATGGCTACACTCTTATTGGAATAAACGTCCCGTGTTGTACCTAAGCGCTGGCTATTTTTATAATATTCGGTCTGGATAGGGTTGCCGATCCTGTTGCAATTGGTAAGACTTTCGTATGCACCTAGATCATATGAAGGGATGTTGAGCCCATTTAACTGTGTATCTACGGGATAGTAATATTTCGTTTGAGAGATAGCCCCGTCGCTCTCATCTTTGTCCTCTTTGAAAACAAGTGCCCTATTCGCGTAGTAATATGTATGACTCGTGGTGGTTACCCGCCGAAATGGGGCTTCAAGCATTTCATCCGTCATTTCTTCAAACGGAACGATGTCAGGATACCCTTCGAAATCGGGATCTATACTATTTGGGATACTATCGTTATCGATATCACTAAGGTTTGGCGGTGGTGGCGGTATTGTGTACGTTGTAATTGGTACGCCATCAACGAATTTTTTTGTGATGGTACCTACTGACTGAACTTTGTTCGAATTTGTCGCATATGTGCCAAAGAATAAATTTTGGATAATGAACTGCATATCGGCTTCTGCTATTTTTTTACTATACACATTATTTGCCCGATCCACAACGCTTACATTATAGGTATAATCTGTTGAACTAATTTTATGCAGGGTATTGCCTGTTTTTCGCCAGGAGCTTTCCTTGACCAACGTGCCATTAAACTCGGATCTATTTGTGATTCTGGAATCGTTTAAAATTTCAAATGTTTTGTCTAATATTTGCGAAGTTCCCGAGGCTGTTTCCGGAGAATTAAAGTTCTGCATTCTGTCATCGGGTACAGTTCTATAGTGTTTTTCGATTCCTCCTCCCTCAAAGTTATCTCCTCCTATACTGGTGGTCACAACTGGGAACATACCCCATACCTCACCGAATAAATTGTTTGTAAAAGAGTTACTGCCTAGTGAAATCAGCGTTACGTAAATTGTTTCCGACGTGTTGCTATTATTGTCTTGACACGATAATAGCGTGTGCTTTAGTGAGTGAAAAAGCGGTGTGTACAGTTTCTTGAACGAATCGGATTTTCCAGTAACGACATCTTTCAAAGTTTTGTAATAAAATCGTCGCGTTTGTGCCGGTGAATTAAGCGCACTGTCGTTGGCATAATCAATAATCTTCTTTATCCTAATTCCCGATCCTTCGTCAGGATCGTATCCTACTACGTATTCAAAGCTTGCGCCAACTTCAATATAAGTATTTGGATTATCCGCTAACTGGCCGTGAGTACCTGATCCCCATCTAATTTCAAAAGTACAACGCTGACCCTTTGTTATAGTAAATTCCATTGTTGTATCGAAATGAGTGATTAAGTACTGATCTACCCCATTAGCGGGAAAATCCCACTGCTTTCTGCTAATCTGTACACCTTGACAATCACGTTGGATTATTTCTACATAATCTCCTTCAGTAACAATATTCCGGTTCTCGACATCAATTCCTAAATTCATAATTATATTCTGGGTCATAAACACTGATGTCGTATCTACCGCTTCGTCTAGAATTAAAATCGGTAAGCAGCCTATCCCGGTGTATCCCACTAACTGGTCTTGGGGATTATAGAGCTTGTTCCTAAATGCAGCCAATCCTTTTGTTGCCTTAATCTGTTTATCACGTACAATGGGTTCATAAAAAAATTCAGTAGACCCACCCGTAGGATACTTAATTTTTTTTAAAATTCCCTTCGTCGCATGCTGGAAACTGCTCGTTCGGTCTCCAAGTTGGGATTCATAACCTGTAAAATTCGCAACTGCCGAAAATGTTGATGGTCCGTTACTTGGCCCAAAAACACTCCCCAGATGATCCATCAATGAAGTAAGGCTATTTTTCGGCAATAAGGATGGATTTGTTTTCCCGTTAAAGTAACCTAGCAAATCCTGAGAATTAGATAGTGTGGTTGCAGGTAATCCCAACGGGTCATTGTATTCCATTTGATATTTTTGAACCGCATTATTATTTATTGATAAATTCTTTACGTCTGTCAAAAAGAACTTCTCCCGTGATGAGGACTGTTGTAGCTGGGTCTTAGAGGGAATATATTCAAGTTCCGCCGATCCTTTTGAATAGTCGATACTGCTAAGCACCCTGAACTTCATCTGCTGGGGGTTATTTGCTCCTATATTGGCGGTCGCTTCAAATGATTCGAAGACAATGTCGTAATTTAACGGGTTGCCACCAGTCACATTGCTCCACATTCTTTTAAGAAATTTTCCATTATAAACTACATTACGCACGATATGTGGATCAACAACACCCGTTAGAGAGAGTTGACTGCAATTTACTATTGACGTACCAACTCCATATTCCCGGCTTGTGTATAGCACTTCATCAAGATAGCCACTAGTTGCCGAAAATACATCGTATTCATCCTTGGTGTGGTATTCAAAAAATACCCGATCACCAGTGTAGGACTCTATCATTGTCAAATAAAAAGCTGTCTTAGCACGTTTGCCTACATTTAACGGCCCACCGGACCTATCGACAAGCTGCGTTTCCTCGGTTGCACGGCTCGGTATTTCTGTAGCACCGCTAAAGGCAGTCATACCCCCAAAATAATAGGAAGTGGCATCAGGGGTGATAATCCGGATTTCATATTCTCCAAACTCAGAGAAATCATCTAAAACCTCAATCTTCAACTCGGAATCGTACTTAAGCAATTTTCCCCGCCAAGTACCATTTTCATCTTTTTCCAAATAAAACGAGCCGGAGTGGCCGGGAAAAGAAAAATTGAATATGTCGACTTCTGAATCGCGGTAATCATCGGTTGAAAGCGCGAAACTTAGGCTATCTGGTAACTTAATTCCACTGTTTATCAAATAAGACGGAGTAGTATTCGACCATTGTTCATAAGAATCACGCAATTCTTCAAGTTCTTCGTAACTATAGAAGAGCCTGGGCTTATTAGTCTCATCGGGCAAATCTTTAACCATACGCGTAATAACACCACCTGCATTCAATATCCAGTTGATGCCTGTCCAAGTAGGCCTCTGCTCAACCTTTACACCGCCACCCGAATAGGATAAGCTAATTGGCACCTGTAGTGAGCCGGCGGTATAGGTATGGATAGGAATAGTTGCCGAGATTCTTCCAGTAGACTCATCAACAGGTAAGTTTCCAAATTTGGTGATCTCCCCCGCCTGAGGTGACGGTATCGCCATGTCAGGCAGCGCAATGCTACTCTGCGCGTAAACTATGCTGCCACTGAATGAGAAAAAGGAGATTAGCAGATATAACTGAAAATATATAGTTTGTCGCATACACATATTACTTGGCTCGTTTAATAACTTTAACCCCATCGCTCTGAACATTCGTTTTTATATTAATGACGTATATACCTTCGGGATAATTGCTTAGATCAATGGGTACGGTGCGGCTGTCAATTTTGATTTGCTGAAGGATGTGCCCTGCAATGTCGACGACTGTAGCGGTTCCACTTGTAAAGTCGTAGCCGATGATCACATTCGTGTAGTCAAATGCAGGATTAGGTATCGCCTCAATTAATTGCTTGTCCGGCTTTTTCTTGTCTTTGTCTTTTAATTTTACCACCCAAAAATCATTTCGGCCGACCCCTGATGTCTTGTCGCCTGAGACAGCACCATTAGACGTTCCTGCCAACAAATAGCCACCATCGCGTGTTTCAATAGCCTTGCGCAATATGTCCTGCCCGTTGCTGCCAAAAGTTTCGGTCCATTTTTCATCACCATCTTCAGCTACCTTAACGGCCACATAGTCGTTGATGCCCGCTTTTTCTTTTTTAGAAGTGCCCGTTGCCTCACCACGTGAATAGCCGCCAAGCAGCAGTGAATGGTCATCGTTTTCTACTAATGAAGTCAGCAGGTCGACACTACCGTTGTTGTAGGTTTCCTGCCAGATGATTTTACCTTCCTCACTGAATTTGACAATCCAGAAATCTGTTCCGTTAACGTTGGATTCTGTTTTGTTGCCTGACGAAGGCGAAGAAGAATTTCCTGCGGCAATATAGTTTCCGTCATACGCCTGATGTATCACATAGAGCTGGTCGTCGCCGGTTCCGCCAAAGCTTCGTTGCCACAGTTGATTTCCTTCGCGGTCCAGTTTCACGATGAAATAGTCGGATATCCCAAAACTTTTGTGGTTTTTGTTTCCTGTTTCTTCAGAGTTTGAAGACCCAGCCAGGATATATCCGCCATCCTTAGATTGGATTATGCTGCGCAGTTCTTCCACGTATTGGCCACCAATGGTTCGCTGCCATTCGACTCTTCCGCCACTGTTTATTTTTACGACCCAGTAATCGGTGCTGCCATAACAGTTTTCCAATTTGTATGAAGGATCGATAGACCACTGCGTCCCTGTTCGGGAACGAGGCGAAGCTGAAGTACCTCCTAATATATAGCCGCCGTCCGAAGTAGGTACAACGGACTGCAATTTCTCTTGCCCGCTTCCTCCGAGAGTGACCTGCCATTGCTCGCCACCTCCGCCATCAAGTTTTATCACCCAAAAGTCGGACTTTCCACGCGCGGGCGCCTTTTTCTGAAGCCCTTCGCCCGAATCTGATGAACCTGCAAGGATGAACCCGCCATCATTTGTGAGCCGGATACTTTGCAGCAGGTCCATTCCGCTTCCGCCAAAAGTTTTTTGCCAGTCGGCCTCACCGTGTTCGTTCATTTTCCAAACCCAGTAATCAAGATCGCCGTTATTGTCTTCTGTCTTTCCGCCGGTTTTCTTGGACAATGAACTTCCTGCAAGGATAAATCCGTAATCAGCAGTGGGGATTGCGTCAAATAAGTAATCGGAATGTTTTCCGCCGAAGGATTTCTCCCATTCAATGTCCTGTGCGGAGGATGCCATAAATAGCATTGTGCACAGCACAAGTAGAAAGCTGGTGCGAGACTGGAGTTTCATAAATAAAGGAATTAGCAGTAATCCAGGTCATGCTGGATTAGAATCCAAACATATAAAATAATATTAAGAAATAATTAGTAAGACTGTAGGAACAGTAAGTTTTGATTTTCCTTACGGTAAACCCGTAAATCTTGACAACTTCTTATAGTCGTATAGCAGAAGGACTAAAAGATCGGGGAAATGCGGCCACCTTGCGCTGCCTCAACGAACGTGTGAAACGTAACAAGACGATGAGTAAATTAGATAAATTCTACCGAAGTGAAATATTTCTCCAGCACGGTTACAGTAGCGGAGAGCGTTATATAAAAGTGTATTTTAGCGGCCATGGATACCAATAACATGCAAATTCAGCCCGTTTCACTGCCGCACCCCAATAAGCTTTTAATTATTGAGCCGCTTGATTATCCTAACCCGTATGACTTTCACCGCCCGCACCGCCACGACTACTTTGAACTGATATTTGTAACATCCGGCCAGGGCAGACAACAAATAGATTTTACAGCTTACGCCATGGAGCGCGGCAAGATATTTACGATCTATCCCGGTCAGGTACACCTGATGCAACGCGGGACTGCCAAAGGAATATTAATTCAATTTCGCAAGAACATTTTCGAATTCATTACACCGCTTAAACACTACCGCCTGTATTTTCCGAACTCGGTTTTTGACCTTACCGATGAATCCTTTGAGCACCTTTATGTACTCGCCGAGCGTATGATGGCACTGTTGCAGGACGAAGATTTGTCACGTCTTTCAATTTATAAGGCATACAGCTATCTTCAGATCATACTTATTACATTGTCGGAGCAGTACAGCGAGAAAGAATTGCTACATGGCCCGCAGACTATCATTACGTTTCTGTCGCTCTTACCGCAGTACATCCATACGCACAAGAAAGTTTCTGAGTATTGTGCCCTGATGAACTGCAACGCCGAGAAGCTGAACCTTGCCTGCAGAGCTACCCTGGGCAAAACGGCACTTGAATTGATACACGAAGAACTGATACTTGAGATTCGCCGCCTTTTATTGCTCGGCGAACAATCTTTAAAGGAAATTGCCTTCCAGCTCGATTTCGACAGCCAAGCCAACTTCAGTGGGTTCATCAAAGCCCGGACCGGGTTGACGCCTTCAGAACTTCAAACATCGATACTTAGAATTTATAAGTAATTTCTGTTTTTTCATAAGCTGCTGATTCAGTGGAGCTAGTACTTTTACTTTAAATCAATAAATGTAAAAAACCATGAAAAAATCAGTACTACTCGGGACAGCGCTCCTACTGCAGGCAGTCGGCTTTGCGCAACTTCAGAATACCAATTTTGAGATTTGGGAAAATCCGGTAAACGACTCCCCCGGCGGTAATCGTCCTGTAGGCTGGATCAGGACCAACGGTATCCCATCGAGCGAAAACTTTAACTTTTACCATGACCCGGCAACGCCTGCACAATTTGGTGATTACGCGCTACGGCTGTCGATTTGGTACACCTATGACGAGGACATGGCCAGGCAGATTGCCCCTATCGATTACCGTCCGGCCGCATTGCTTGGTTTTTATACCTATACTGACAACCAAATCCTTGACAACATGTCCGAGAATATAATAGATGACGTGGCGAAAGCGACCGTCAGGCTGACGAAAGCGGATCCTGCAACAGGCGAACCGATTCTTATCGGATTGGGCGTTGTTCCATTAGCGCCGACCCAATCTTACGCGCCCTTTGTGTGTGCAATTGATTATCTGTCTGGCGAAATCCCGGATACAATAGAGGTGATTTTTGATGCTTCGGTAATGGATAAAGTTACGGGGGTAAATGTTACTGCTCCTCCAGGTATGGGTGTTAGTTCTATCCTCACGATAGACAACATTTCGCTAACCACCGAGACCTTACAGGCAGAAGACTTTACTTTGGCAAACATAACAGTATACCCAAATCCAGCAACAGACATTGTCCACATTAAGGGTTTTGAAGGCAACGCAAGGATTTATGAAGTTTCAGGAAAACTCGTTGCAACCTATTTCACGCAAGTAGGCGATATAGATATCAGTTTGCTTAACAAAGGTGTCTATATCCTTTCGTTGCATACTGACACTGGAACGTTTAACACAAAGCTTATTAAACTATAGGATGCCGTAGCAGGCAGAATCAGTAACTCTTTTTGATACCCAATCCGCGCGGCTGCCATTGCTGGGTAGCCTTGCAATTGCAACTTGTCCCCTGCTTTGCGTTTTTTATACTGATATGCCATGGCTCTTGGTTCACGGAAGTACCGTATAACTATTCATTTTATGTTTCCAGATTTTGTCTGCGTATACGCTTTCTAACTCGAAAACAGGCAATCCCCGCTTTGGCTATTGATGCTAATATAAATAGGCAAACGTGGACAGGTTCCTGAGCCGGCCAGTCCAATTCCTGTGAACTTCATGCTGACGTAGAACCCAAAACTGAAGTTGAAGCCTCTTGAAGTTTACGGATCTTAAAAAATTATAAGCAGAAAAAGCCAGACTAGTTGGATCTCAAAGTGGCAACCCTGCAACGAAAAAACAACGCTCCAGACAAACGAGATTTTTTGCGGAGAGAGGATTACGTGATGCCAAGAGAGTGAATTCCATTGAAAAACCGAACGCTTTAGCGTAGCGTTGCCTTTTCTCTTTCGTGCTTCTTTTGAAAGCGAGGTTTTAACGCAGCCAAAATAAAAAAACCGAAACTTTCGCTTCGGTTTTTTTTTGCGGAGAAAGAGGGATTCGAACCCCCGGACCTGTTACAGTCAACAGTTTTCAAGACTGCCGCAATCGACCACTCTGCCATTTCTCCAATAAGTCGTGCACTATTGCTAATGCGGTTGCAAATATAACAACCTTTTTTGTTTTCCAAAAACTATTTTGGGAAATTTGGAAATATATTTTAATACGATTTGCAGCGTACTGAAAATCAATCAAAAAAGTAATGAAGCATTTTTTTTTTTAGAATTTATGTAGCAAACGACACTGTTTTACGTCTACTGCTAAAATTTGAGACCATGAAAGCTATTTTTTGTTCTGTTGTGTTTGCCGTTATGGTGTGGGGATGCACTCCATTTCAGCCTGCGCTGTCACTAACCGATAGATCGAAAGTTGAAGAATATCCTGTGAAAGGCCGACAGGGGTTGCTGATCAACCAAAAGTTGTCGTTCGCGGGATATGAAACCTCTAAGGTCAAACGATCGTGGACAAAAGGCGGCAATTCCCGAATTCCTGTTTCGGGCGGTCTCGCAGTAGACATCCTCTACCCCGACTTGATTTCGATGGGTTACAGCAATCGCAACCAGTCTTTCCACTTTAAGATGAACGACGCAACAGGAAACGCGTCTGATGTGTATGCCGCATCCGAATTTGAGTCGGAAGACCTGCAACTTGGAAGCAACCCAAACAGCCTTGGCAATATCCTGGAAGATGTTTTCGGGAAGAACGACTATGCGGAAAACCTGTTTTACGTCCAAATATTTGTAAACAACCAGCCGCAGCCGTGGCAACTCGCGCTTGATAACCAGGCTGCACAACGCGATGCTACAGAATATACGGGCATTTTTGCTTTAGATAAAGACCACTATTATACGTTGCGGCCAATCACAAAGATCGCGGGGAAGAACGGCCCTGCAGATATGCCATTTGGCTCTGTTGGATTTGAAGTGTTGAACCCGCAGGGCGAATTCGTTGCGGCCGTTTCTTTAATGGACAACGGAATGGTGTACTTTGATGCTAAATATCCAAAGGAACGCTTCCTGCTTGCAAACCTGTGTGCAGCGTTGCTTCTGCAACAGGACGTTTCGGAATAACCGTTGTGAAGCGCCCATAAACGTGGTCATACACTGTTTTAATGACCCTCTGTATATCATGCAAGTAGTCGAAGCAGTCTAAGAGGTTTATCAAAGTCTAGAACGAAACATATTCCGTGATTTCGAGCCCATACCCTATCATACCTACGCGCTTTGTTTGTTCGGCGGTGTTGGAAATAAGGCGGATTTTTGAAATGTCGATGTCATGCAAGATTTGCGCACCAATTCCGAAGTCTTTCGTGTCGATCACAATCTTTGGCGCTTTGAAAACACCTTGCGACTGAAGTGCTTTAAGCTCCGATATACGGTTTAGCATGTTCACCGACTGCATGTCCTGGTTAATGAAAACGACGGCACCGCGACCATCCTCATTGATTAGCCGGAACATATCATCGAGCTTCTGATCAGCGTTGTTGGTAAGTGTCCCTAAGATATCGTTGTTAACCTGAGACGAGTTGATCCGCGTAAGCACAGGCTCGCCCAAATTCCACGTGCCTTTCGTTAATGCAATGTGCACCTGCTTATTGGTGGTTTGTACATATGCGCGAAGCCTGAAAGTGCCGAAACGCGTTTCTACATCAAAATCCTCCTTCTTTACGATAAGACTGTCATGTTGCATCCGGTATGCGACGAGATCTTCAATAGAAACGAGCTTCAGGTTGAACCGCTTTGCAACTTCATAAAGTTCCGGCAATCGTGCCATGGTTCCGTTGTCGTTCATGATTTCGCAGATAACACCGGCAGGTTTGAACCCGGCGAGACGCGCAAAATCAATGGCGGCTTCAGTATGGCCCGTCCTTCGCAGCACGCCGCCTTGTTTGGCAATTAGCGGAAATATGTGTCCGGGACGCGCAAGATCATAGGGTTTGGTATTTGGATCGGTCAGCGCCAGGACCGTTTTTGCACGGTCTTCTGCTGAAATTCCTGTCGTAACACCATGTCCTTTCAGATCCACCGACACAGTAAATGCCGTCTCCATATGATCGGTGTTGTTTACTACCATCGCCTTTAGATCAAGTTCTTTGCACCTGCTTTCGGTTAGCGGCGCACAAATCAGTCCGCGACCGTACATAGCCATAAAATTGATCATTTCCGGCGTTACCTTATCGGCAGCAGCCAAAAAATCGCCTTCATTTTCGCGGTCTTCATCGTCAACAACAATGATTACTTTGCCTTGGCGGATATCTTCAATGGCTTCTTCAATGGTATTTAAGGTCGACATTTTATTGTTTTTCTTTGTTTGGAAATACTCTTTCGTACAATCTTTCGAGCGGCATTAATATCCGGTCCATGTTTATTAAACCGATGTCATTAGTAGCTCTGTAAGTAAGCAAAACCGCCAGCGGTACCAGGATTATAGATGACATCCAGGCACCTAAAAAAGGTGTCATTCCGTTTTCGGAGGCAAGGCGTTTTCCGAACGTATTAATAAAATGGAACGTGATAAAAATCAGTATTGCAAATACAATAGGAAGACCGAGGCCGCCTTTACGAATAATCGCCCCTAGTGGCGCACCAATAAAGAACATAAGTATGCATGCGAACGCAATCACGAATTTATCGTAGAGCGCAAGGTAATGCTTGTTTATATTCTTTAGCTTTTCGTTAAGATCTTGTTTCGAGCTATCGATTGAAAACCGTACGCTTTCGACATTACTCAATGCTACTTTTAGCGTCGGAAGCCGGTCTGGCACCGGTATCAATGAAAGCAGGTCCTTGGGCAACCCGGCAGTTTTCTGTTTTGCAGCTGTATCAACCGCTACCGGTGCGGCAGGCGTAGTATTTATAATTCCGGTGCGGTGGTAACTGTTGTCGGCAAACGAAATAGCATCCTTTTCGTAACTTCGGTCTAGCGAATCAAGCGTATAGGTTAACTCGTTCACATTCAGCATGGTATTGGTATTCGTGATTTCCTCGTCGTCACCCATGTCGTTCAGCTTCGAAAGGTCCATGTTGATTACGTATTTCTTAAACGAACTTTTCGCAAATGGAAGTCTCTTTCGCTGCTCGTATTTTTTTGGGATTACATCTTCGTAATAATAGCCGTCCTTAAGAACAAGTTTTAAGATGCTCGACTCCTCATTGCTGACAAGTTCGCCGTTCTTGGATTTTATCACTGTCGATGTACCGCCGCCATCAGAGGATTTCTTGTGAATCGTGACGCCGCTAAGCAAATTTCCATTGTCACCGGACTTCTTGTCCACTTTAATATTGTAGGTGCCCACTTCACTGAACTGCCCCTCGGCTATCGCCATTGCAGGTTTTTGCTGCGCAATGTCCTTCCTGAAATTAATGAACTTAAATTCAGCATACGGGATAACATTATTTGCAAATACAAAGGCGGCCGCACTTAGAACGAGGATGAAAACTATAAGGCTACGCATTGCCCGTTGCAACGAAATTCCAGAAGACTTCATCGCAGCAAACTCATAATTTTCGGCAAAGTTACCAAACGTCATGATCGACGCCAGCAAAATCGAAAGAGGCAACACAAGCGGGATGATCCGCGGCATTGAAAACAAGAGGAACTTTACGATCAGTACAAAGTCAAGATCTTTTCCGGCAAGTTCTGCAATGAAAAGCCAGACTGTTTGCAGGATAAAGATGAAAAAGAGGATTACAAATACTGTAATGAAGGTACCAACGAAGGTGCGCAGAATGTATTTGTCAAGAATTTTCACCTCAGGATTTAATCAATTCTATTGATGTAGTAATTTGGATATTTACTCTCGGTAAAGATAAATTGATTTTTCGATAAAGGTTGGTTGGTTTTAAAAGAATTAACAGTGAGCGTGGTTTTCGATCCGTTCTTACCTGTTTCAATCAAGTTATAGATATGTTTTGTCTGACTGTCTATGCCCAGCAGAATTTGCTTGCGCTGATCTTTGGAGCTGATCGGAACGAGTTTAATGTACTGGATTTTACGTCCTTTCACGTTCTGAAGAATGTCCCATGAATACTTGTAACCAGAGTTAAAGAACGTTAGCATTTTGGAAGGCGTGATGGCACTTTCGTCCTTCTCGTCGTACTTCGAAATTGTGATTTCTTCATCTTCAGGAACAATGGTATAATTTTTTTTGCCATCGAAAATCTTTGTAACTCCCATGAAATTCAGCACGTACATGTTCCCTTTCATGGTCACGTTTCCTTTGCTTTCCTGGTTGATGTTCTCTTTGGAGTTGGTGAGGGTGTATTTGAAGTCGATGACGATATTGTCGTAGCTCCTAACCTTCGCCGTCACTTGGTCGAGAAGTGCCTTTGCCTTCTGATCCTGCGCCTGAACCGATAATCCCATCAAAAGGAAGAAAGCGGTCATTAAAAGCAAAGTGATGCGGCGGGCGGTGCGGATTGGGTTTTCGTGAATTAATACTTTCATCTTACGAATTGTTTTGTTCATTATTAAAAAACTGGTCGAGAGACGTCAGGTCCGGAATGTTTACGCTTCGTGCCTTACTCCCTTCAAACGGGCCTACAATTCCGGCGGCCTCCAGCTGGTCGATAAGCCTTCCGGCGCGGTTGTAGCCCAGTTTAAGTTTACGTTGCAATAATGAAGCGGAACCTTGTTGTGAGGTTACGATAACCTCGGCGGCTTCCCTGAAAAGAGAATCTCGTTCGGAAATGTCGACATCAAGATTAATGCCACTCTCGCCTTCCCCTACATATTCAGGAAGCAGGTACGCGTCGGGATACGCCTTTTGCGACCCAATATACTCGGTAATCTTTTCTACCTCAGGCGTATCGACAAAAGCACATTGAACACGAACAATATCGTTGCCGTTTGTGTATAATAAATCTCCACGTCCAATCAACTGATCGGCACCCTGAGTGTCGAGGATTGTCCTGGAATCAATTTTTGAAGTTACCCGAAATGCTATCCTGGCCGGAAAGTTCGCTTTAATGATACCTGTAATAACGTTCACCGACGGACGCTGAGTCGCAATAATCAGGTGAATTCCAATTGCACGAGC
The DNA here is from genome assembly GCA_036386895.1 of Flavobacterium sp. Taxonomy (GTDB): domain Bacteria; phylum Bacteroidota; class Bacteroidia; order Flavobacteriales; family Flavobacteriaceae; genus Flavobacterium. The sequence continues at coordinate 316,845 of DASVUR010000001.1, read as the reverse complement.
AAGCTGAGCAAGCCTCGCGATAGGCGTTTCGACTTCTTTTCCGGCCGTCATGATCAAATCGGCAAACTCATCCACAACAAGCACGATATAAGGCAGGAAACGATGTCCGTTTTCCGGGTTCAGTTTACGGTTTTTGAACTTTTCGTTGTATTCCTTAATGTTGCGCACCATCGCATCTTTAAGTAGATTATAGCGGTCGTCCATTTCAACGCAAAGGGAGTTCAGCGTATTGATAACCTTGTTGTTGTCGGTTATAATTGCGTCGCCGGCGTCGGGTAATTTCGCTAAATAATGGCGCTCGATCTTATTGAACAATGTCAATTCGACCTTCTTCGGATCAACAAGTACAAATTTAACTTCAGCCGGATGTTTCTTGTATAAAAGTGATGTCAGCACGGCATTCAAACCTACCGATTTCCCCTGCCCTGTTGCTCCCGCCATTAAAAGGTGTGGCATTTTAGCAAGATCAACAACGAATGTTTCGTTCGAGATTGTCTTTCCCAGCGCAATTGGAAGTTCCATTTCGGCTTCCTGGAAACGGGCTGAGCCGATGACGCTCTTCATCGAAACCATCGTCGGGTTCTTGTTCGGAACCTCAATACCTATTGTCCCCTTTCCGGGAATTGGCGCAATTATACGGATTCCGAGTGCCGACAACGACAAGGCAATGTCGTCCTCCAGACTTTTGATTTTTGATATTCGGATTCCAGCCTCGGGAACAATTTCGTATAATGTTACCGAGGGGCCGACTGTCGCTTTAATTTGTGCGATCTCAATTTTATAGTTCCGAAGTGTTTCTACGATCCGGTTCTTATTTTCCTCAAGTTCTTCCTGATTGATCGTGATGCCACCGGTTGAATACTCCTTTAGCAGATCAAGCGTCGGAAATTTATAATTTGACAAGTCTAACGTCGGATCAAACAATCCAAAATCGGCAACAAGGCGCGAGGCAAGGTTCTCTTCCATGACATCTTCCTCAGCTGCTTTTTCAATCACAAAAGCCTCGTCGTCGGTATGGATAAGTTCAGGAACTGGCGTTGGCGCAGGCGCAGGAACGACTGTCTTTAATAATGGCTCGAGCGTCAGCTCCGAAGGATGACCAATTGTAGGTTTTAAGGCTTCTCTGTTGATCTCAAACTGTGACGCCGGCTTAATTAGGCTGGGCTCGGCTTCGCGCCGGATTAAAACAGGCTCTTCGATTTCTGGTTCGTCTTCTTCGGTTACAGCGAATTCTTCAAGGTTGTAGTCACCGTTGAACGCCGGAGTTGGCTTTGCCGCAAGATCCTCGGCAATTTCCTTTTTGCTGCTTTCAAAGAATGATCTTATAGCGTCAGGTGAAACACGGATTTTAAAGATCAGGTAGATGATTATCCCGAAGATCAGCACGAGCAATGTTCCGGTGCTTCCGATGTAATCCTGAAGGAACAGGTTCATTTCATAGCCAACGGTTCCGCCCAATTCCGGTAGCGATGTAGCAAAGAATCCCATTAAAATCGAAAGGATAACAATGACAAACAAGTCCCAAAACCAGATATTCTTTAATTTTTTCAGCGCGATGTCGAGTACAAGGAATGCGCCGGTTAAGAAAAACAATTTGACAAAGAGAAACGAAGCTGCACCGAACCCGCGATAGATAAAAATATCAGCGAGCCAAGCGCCGAATTTACCAAGCCAGTTGTTGGCTTTCTCACTGCGGTCGAACGTGCTCAACGTACTTTGGTCTTGCTGTCCGTGCAGATAAAACGAGATAAATGCCAATAGCAAAGCGACCGAAAACAACACGAACAGCAAGCCTGTCAGTACTTTGTACTGCCTTGATATCCATTGTTTCGGGTTAATATTATCCTCGGTGTTTTTATCTGTTTTTTTTGTAGTCTTTGCCATTCTGGTTTTTTGATGCTATAAAAATAGATAAAAGCGCTGTTTGTTAAAGAAACTTCGGGACATAAATGATTAAAGCGATGGTGATGGATGTTAATGCCGCAAAAAATACTGCACCGGCAGCAAGGTCTTTTATAAAACCGATTCTTTCATGATAAGCGGGATGAATGAAATCGCATATTTTCTCAACTGCGGTATTCAACCCTTCTACGGCAAGCACCAAACCGATCGCAACTATCTGGAACATCCATTCGGTTGCGGTGAGTTCGAAATAAAATCCTGCTAGGATTACCAGAATGCCTATTCCACTCTGCGCCATTACGCTGTGTTCCGTGGAAATAAGTTTGTACGCTCCTTTTACAGCATACTTTATGCTTTTGAGCCGCCCACTATAAAACCGCCTGTCTCTTTCGAACTCCATGGTTAAAGTGCAGCAAGGGCCGCGTCATAATTAGGTTCGTTGGCAATTTCGGGAACAAGTTCAGTGTGAATGATTTTTTGATTTTCATCAATTACAACAACCGCACGTGCTAACAGTCCGGCAAGCTTTCCATCAATAATTTCGAGTCCGTAGGCCTTCCCAAAAGCCTGGCCACGAAAGTCCGACAAGTTTACCACATCCTGAAGCCCTTCGGCGCCACAAAAACGCGTTTGCGCAAACGGCAAATCGCGTGAGATGCAAAGCACCAAAGTATTTTCGAGTCCGCTTGCTTTTTCGTTGAACGTTCTCACCGACGTTGCGCAGGTCCCTGTGTCGACACTCGGAAAAATGTTAAGGACAAGTTTCTTTCCGGCAAAATCAGCCAGCGAAGCAGTCGAAAGATCTGATCTTACAAGCTTAAAATCGGGTGCCTGTAAACCATTATGTGGCAAGTCGCCGCTTGTATGGACGGCGTTACCGCCTAATGTTATTGATGCCATTTGTGGGTTTTATTTCGGCCAAAAGTACGGAAATTAGTGGAATAGGGAAAGTGAAATGTCGATTGCGGAAAGAAGAAGGGAGAAAGGAAAAGGGATAAGGACGAGCGGAGAAGGAGAAAGTTATGTTTGAATGGGATAAGGCAGAAAGTACGACCCACTTCGCGATCAAACGAGCCATAGCAAACTTGCAAGGAAGTCACGGGCTGTGTGCTCTCTGCTGTCGTTCAAGACGTGAACGCCAGTCCAGAGGTCTAAGTTAAGCTAATGTACGAAGTCAAAGCTAGCCTAAGAGGTCTAGGCCAGACCCGATCCTTTGGCCTATTGAAAAAAAAAGGCGCCCTGAAGAGCGCCTTTAAAATGGAAGAATGGAATTTTATTTATCAATCGACCCCAGGACGCGCTTCATAAATGCGTTCAGCGCTTCCTTTTTATCGGTTCCCTGCTGCACCATCTTGTATACCTCAAGCGCGCCGTACATATTCGAAATGAGTTCGCCGATCACATCGAGCTCTTCGTCTTTAAGCGACGGCACTTCGGTAAGCGCTTCAAGGACTTCTATGGTTTCGATAAGATAATCCTGGTCGTTTTCTTCGATAAACTGCGTCAGGTGCTTGATAACGGGTAGTTTCATAATGTTTAATTAAGTTCGCTTACGAGTTCGGTCAGCACTTCGGCTTTGTTGGTCTGCGTTTCACTAACAAGCTTTCCGTTGACGAATGTCGCGAACGTCGGCAAATTTGAAACATTGGCTAGCTTGCGCGACTCAGGCGACTTCTCGGCATCAACTAACACAAAGGTCATGTTCTCGTTCTCTGTCGCGAGTTTCTTGAACTTGGGCTTCATGATCCGGCAGTTTCCGCACCACGACGCCGAATACTGAACAACAACCTTCTCGTTGCTGTCTACTATATTTTGTAACGTGTCTTCGTTTAATTCGATCAACATAATGTTATTGATATTGATTATGATTATTTCTTCAGATAAGATGCAACACCTTCTCTGGTTGCTTCCATAGCTTCTTTTCCCTCTTCCCAGTTCGCAGGGCACACCTCACCTTTTGTTTGTACGTGGTGGTACGCGTCGATGAGTCGGAGATATTCATTTACATTTCTGCCAAGGGGCATATCGTTGACACTTTCGTGGAAGATTTTTCCGGTTTCGTCGATCAGGTACGTCGCACGGTAAGTAACATTAGAACCTTCAATGATAACTGAATCTGTTTCTTCACTGTAGCCAGTCGACTCAATGTCGAGGATTCCAAGAATGTTTGCAAGATTTCTGTTTGTGTCGGCAAGGATTGGATAGGTTACGCCTTCAATTCCGCCATTGTCTTTTGGAGTATTTAACCATGCAAAGTGTACTTCGTTCGTGTCGCAAGAAGCTCCAATTACAAGGGTGTGTCTTTTTTCAAATTCCGGAAGCGCCGCCTGAAACGCATGAAGCTCGGTAGGGCAAACAAATGTGAAATCCTTTGGGTACCAAAATAACAGTACTTTTTTATTCTTGTTTACTGCTTCTTCAAAAATGTTGATCTTCATGTTGTCACCCATTTCTGAAATTGCGTCAACATTGATGTTCGGGAATTTTTTACCTACTAATGACATATACTTTGTGTTTTAAGGTTTACTGCGGCAAAGTTAAGGGTTCGTTTTGCTGCTGCTTATCAATTCTTATTATTAATTATGATTTAGTAATAGTCACAGGCTATAGTTAGTTTTTGCCGGCCAAACAGCGTTATTGCTATCGGTTTTATATATTTGTTTCGGTTTGGAAACAGGCTGTTAACGAACATCTATAAAAATATGAATTTTTCGAGTCTTTTCAGAAGAAAATCAACTTCAGTCGTAGTTCGCCAGGGTGGTGACGGCGAGGAACTGACGGGTCTTCACAGAGTGCTTACCGTGCGCGACCTGACCTTTTTTGGAATCGCGGCCATTATCGGCGGCGGTACCTTCAGTGCAATCGGCAGTGCCTGTTTTTCAGGCGGCCCGGGCGTTGTGATTCTTTATATCATTTGTGCTATAGCGTGCGGATTTACGGCCTTGTGCTACGCCGAGTTTGCCTCGCGTGTCCCCGTTTCCGGTAGCGCCTATACATATGCGTATGTTTCGTTTGGCGAATTGTTTGCCTGGATTATCGGCTGGGCGCTGATCATGGAGTATTCGATCGGAAATATCTTTATAGCATTTTCGTGGAGCGGTTATTTTACGAACCTTCTCGAAACATTTCATATTTATTTACCCGACTGGCTGACGATCAACTATCAGTCGGCGCACACCGCATTTCTGAAGAACAAATCCGGCGAAGGTCTTGACGCATGGCAATCGGCCCCAATGGTAGGCGGATTAAAAATTATCTTCGACATGCCGGCTGTGGTCATTAACCTGCTGATAACGTACCTCGTTTACAAAGGAACGCGTGAATCGAAGAACTTCAGCAACGCGATGGTTATCGTAAAACTGGCCATTATTGCGTTAATTATCGCTGTAGGTGTTTTCTACATAGACATCGACAACTGGACGCCGTTTATGCCAAATGGTTTCAGTGGAGTAATGGGCGGGGTTTCGGCTGTTTTCTTTGCGTATATCGGATTTGACGCTGTTTCGACATTGGCTGAAGAATCCAAGAATCCGCAGCGCGACCTGCCAAAAGGAATGATCTACTCGCTGATCATCTGTACGGTCCTATATATCATCCTTGCCTTGATCTTAACCGGAATGGTGCCATACAACCTGCTCGGGGTAAGCGATCCTTTGGCAGAAATCTTTGCACTTAAAGGTGTAAAATGGATGCTGTTTATCGTGTCGGTTGCTGCCGTTGTGGCGATGACCAGCGTGATGCTTGTATTTCAGATGGGCCAACCGCGGATCTGGATGACGATGGCGCGCGACGGACTGATGCCTAAAAAGTTCGCGTCTATTCATCCAAAATATAAAACTCCCGGATTTGCTACTATTGTTACCGGACTAGTTGTTGGCGTACCGATATTTTTTACAGATGAAAGCTTTGTACTTGATTTCACCAGTATCGGGACATTATTTGCTTTTGTACTGGTTTGCGGCGGCGTTTTACTGCTTTCACCCCAGAGTGAAGCCGAACTTGCCGAGCGGCAGACGCGTGGTAAGTTCCGAATCCCGTATGTAAATTCTAAATTCATCTTTCCTGCGATCGTAGTTGGCACCGCGATAATTGTTCAGGTGCTGTTTCCCGATTTTTTCGTGAACACGTTCAATTTCAGCGGCGAAAGCATTGCGCCACATGTGTCAATGGTTGTGTTCTTTCTCTTGTGTGTGGTAATGGCTGTGCTGGCGTTCATCAAGAACTTATCGCTGATTCCGTTACTCGGACTCATTTCATGTTGCTACCTCCTAACGGGAATGGCAGTATCAAACTGGAAATGGTTCGGCGTCTGGCTGCTGATCGGCCTGGTGTTCTATTTCGCCTACGGATATAAAAAGAGCAACCTGAACACGAGGTCAGCTGAATAGTTTCGCTGGATCAAAAAATACAGATTTATAAAAGTAAGCCGCTTCTTACGAGGCAGCTTAACTATTGGCCCATTGTAGTCAAATAATATTTCAGCAGTATTATACAGCAGGCGTCTTCGTTAATTTACATTCGGTCCATTGCATCTAACGCATTGTGCCCCTAAATGATAAAAATCCGCCGGAAATGGCGTTCCGACGGATTTTCAAACAAACAAATGAAAATGTTATACTGCCGTACCCGATGTCAGTACGCCCACTTCAAGCATACACTGTTTCATCATCCGGTACGTTCGTTCAATATCGTTATCCAACCCGATCGAGAACCGGATCAGCCCTTCAGAAAGTCCCATTAGAATCTGCTCTTCAAGCGGAATTTCGCTCGATGTTGAGCTTCCCGGCGCACTGAACAGCGTTTTGTAGAATCCGAGGCTTACTGCAAGATAGCCAAGATTACGCTGCTGCATCAGTTCCATCAATTCATTGGCTTTATCAAGAGAACCCGCATCAATTGTCAGCATTCCCCCAAAACCATATTCCGGGTTGATCATTTCTTTGTACAACTCATGGCTCGGATGGCTCTTTAAACCGGGGTAAACCGTCTTCAATCCGTCTTGTTCAAACCGTTCTGCGAGATACATTGCATTGTGGCTGTGTTGCTTCATCCTGATGTGAAGCGTACGCAGGTTTTTCATTACACTCGCCGATCGTAGGCTGTCCATCGTTGGGCCGAGCAACATGCTCGCACCACTGTTCACGTTCTTCAGGGAATCGATAAACTCCCTCGAAGCGCACGTGACACCGCCAACAGTATCGCTGCTTCCGTTGATGTATTTTGTTAAGCTGTGGATAACTATATCGGCGCCCAGACGTGCGGGCGAAACCGACAGAGGCGAAAATGTGTTGTCTACCACAAGTTGGATATTGTATTTTTTCGCGATGCGCGATAATTTTTCGATATCGGCCACTTCAAGCAGCGGATTACTAACCGTTTCGCAGTACAACACCTTTGTTTTTATGGTTATGGCGGCTTCAACAGCGTCAATCTTCGTGATGTCAACGAAAGTCGTGTTGATCCCCATTCGTGGTGTAAAATTCTTCAGGAAAGCGTACGTTCCGCCGTAGATTGTCCGGCTTGAAACGATATGATCGCCGTTGCCGCAAAGCTGTAAAAGCGTGGGTGTAATGGCGCCCATTCCTGAAGCAGAAACATTTGCCGCTTCCGTTCCTTCCATTGCGGCCAGCGCTTTGTCAAGGTAAAGATTACTCGGCGACGAGTGGCGCGAATACAGGTAGCAGCCTTCGGCGTTGCCCTCAAAAGTGTCAAACATCGTCTTTGCAGAAAGGAACGTATACGTCGAAGAATCGGAAATTGAGGGGTTAACACCGCCAAATTCGCCAAAATACTGAAGGTCCTGAATGTTATCGGCGGGATTAAAATCTGTCATACTTGTCTTAGTTGAAGCTGTTTCCGGCCATTCGCTATATCTTTTTCAACCTTTATAAATCTTCTTTGATGAAATTACTATTGGCTGAAAAAAGGATGCCGCTGCTGTCCGGGCTAGTGCTTTGTTTGGAATTTAATTTCTCCAAAATAACAGATGTTAGCCTAAAATATCAACCACATCGCAATATTTCCAATTTTAAATCTGTGGAGAATATAATAGGCAGAAAATTTTGCGGAAAATATAAGAATAGGCTAAATTGCCCCGATAAATTTTCAGGATGGACCAAACCGACAAAAAGCTGCTGATGCTTTTACAGCACGATGCCCGACAAACTTCAAAAGAACTTTCGGTCAAACTGAACCTATCGGTGAGTGCCGTTTATGAACGCGTCAAAAAGCTCGAACGCGAAAACATAATTTCAAAACAAGTCGTGTTGCTCGATCGGAACAAGATTTCAAAAGGGTTCGTCGTGTTCTGCCATATCAAACTCGTGCAACATACCAAGGAATTCCTGACCAAATTTGAGAACGAAGTTGGCAAGCTCGACGAAGTGCTTGAGTGTTTCCACGTGAGCGGCGATTATGATTATATTCTGAAAGTCTGTGTAGAAAACATGGAAGCCTATCGCGAATTTATGGTCACAAAACTCACAACGCTGCAGCACATCGGCAGCACACACAGCACCTTTATGATTTCGGAGGTAAAAAATACAACAGCCTTTAGCCTTTAAACGGCTCCAAATCCATAAATGAGCAACGCAAAATTCGCGAATTCGTGGCAAGGTAATTCCAAATCAAAACCTTAATTTTGTGCAACAATTAAACAAACATCTACTATGAGTGCATTTGACGTCGTCGTTATAGGTTCAGGTCCCGGCGGATATGTTGCCGCAATCCGTTGTTCGCAACTCGGTTTTAAGACCGCAATTATCGAAAAATATCCAACTCTTGGCGGCACTTGCCTCAACGTAGGCTGTATCCCGTCAAAAGCATTGCTGGATTCGTCGCACCACTACCATGACGCAGTCAAGCATTTTAGCGATCATGGGATCGAGATCAGTGGCGAAATAAAATTCAGCATTGAGAAAATGGTTGCCCGAAAAGCGACTGTTGTCGAGCAAAACGTCAGCGGAATCAAATACCTGATGGACAAAAATAAGATCACCGTATTTGAAGGCGTTGGTTCATTTGACGACGCGACACATATAAAAGTCACTAAAACCGACGGTTCTTCAGAGGTATTAGAAGCGAAAAATACAATCATTGCCACGGGTTCGAAACCGTCAACGCTTCCCTTTATTAAAATTGACAAGGATCGGATCATTACCTCGACCGAAGCTCTCAATTTAAAAGAGGTTCCGAAACACCTTGTCGTGATTGGCGGCGGTGTGATCGGGCTCGAACTCGGACAGGTTTATCTCCGACTCGGCGCGCAGGTGTCGATTGTTGAATATCTTGACCGTATTATTCCGGGAATGGACACATCGCTTTCGAAAGAACTTACAAAAGTCCTGAAAAAACAAGGAATGAAGTTTTACACTTCGCACAAAGTCAAGTCTGTCCAGCGCAACGGCGATGGCGTACAGGTTCAGGCCGAAAATGCAAAAGGCGAAACCATTACACTTGACGGCGACTACTCACTGGTGTCCGTCGGACGACGTGCCTATACTGACGGGCTTGCAGCTGATAAAGCCGGTGTGAAACTTTCTGATCGCGGACTTGTAGAAGTGAATGACCATCTTCAGACGAATGTTCCGAATATCTACGCTATCGGAGACGTAATTAAAGGCGCAATGCTCGCACACAAAGCCGAAGAAGAAGGCGTGTTTGTAGCAGAAACGCTCGCAGGCCAAAAGCCGCACATCGATTACAATCTTATTCCGGGTGTTGTCTATACATGGCCTGAAGTTGCCGCTGTCGGAAAAACAGAAGAGCAATTAAAAGAAGCGGGAGTCGCGTACAAATCTGGAAGTTTTCCGTTCAAGGCGCTCGGCCGTTCGCGTGCAAGTGGTGATACCGATGGGTTCGTCAAAATTCTTGCTGATGCAAAAACAGACGAAGTACTCGGAATCCACATGATTGGCGCCAGAACCGCTGATTTGATTGCGGAAGCAGTTACCGCGATGGAATTTAAGGCTTCCGCTGAGGATATTTCGCGTATGTCGCATGCGCATCCGACGTATGCCGAAGCGGTTAAAGAAGCTGCGTTGGCGGCCACTGAAAACCGTCCGATCCATATGTAAACGTAAAAAGCCCGCAACATCGGCGGGCTTTATTTTTTAAGTTCGCTTTCAAAAAAGTCGACGTATTTCGAATATTCCGAACCCGGTTTCGTATGCTGGCGTGCAATTGAGGTCCATTTTTTGAATTTTTGCCTGTCCTTTAGCGTGTAATATGATTGCGCCATGTTGACCGCAATCTCGCTTTTGGTACGTTCCTCTTCGCATACATCAATACTTTTTTTCGCAACGATCTCGGCTTTATCCAACTGCGCTAAACTGGCATACGCAAAGACAAGTTCCTTGTATAAGAGATGGTTCTTCCTGTCATGCGGAAGCGCTGCTATTAATACGTTGACAGCGTCGTCATATCTTCCCAAAGCGTTGTATGCATAAGCGATCTCAAACTCCAGTCCTTTATAGTGTGGTTCCTTCTGGTAGGCCGGCTCCAGATAAAACAGAGCGTCTTCAGAAGCGCCTATGTGGTTTAACGAAGAACCCGTTGCTGTTGCATCGGCAAGTTCCGACTCGTGTCTGTAATTCACAAGCCAATCCGGTTCCGAAGGTACGCCGAGTTGCTTTTGCCTTTCGGCAGGCAATATAGCGACAAGATTCTGCTTCTGTGGATCGAGCCTGCTGATAATCCTGGATTGCTGATTTACGGGCGATGCTATGAAAGTTCCATCAGGCCCAACAGTAAAATGGCCCTCATAGCCGAACGTAAATCCTGCCGTGTGATCGAGATAGATAAAACCATAAAGATAGATCGAATCTTTTTCAGCCTTAGGAAATGCAACCCATTTGTTAAGTCCCTTATAGAACAAATTATCAAATGTAACATCCGATAGTTCCGTCTGGCCGAATGCAAGACATGGGAGCAGCAATATTAAAAGTAGATACCGCTTCATCTTTTTTTATCAAATATAACCTTTTGACTCCGAGGCCGTCACGAGTTTTAACAATTTACGAACACGTTGAACAGAAAATTCTATTTTTGCAATAACAATCTTACTTTGAGAACCAGACGAACAATACCACTTAATGACACCGCTCAAACAAAGCAGCAGTTGCTGATTTGGGCGCAGCAATTTCGCGAAATCGCGTATCTCGAGAGCAACGATTATCCCCAGAAGTATGCTTCATACGACTGCCTGCTCGCGGCGGATGCATTTACGTCGTTAAAAACCGATTTTCTAAATGCGTTCGAGGACCTAAAGCAATATCAGCAGTCCACACGCGAGTGGCTTTTCGGGTATCTGTCGTACGATCTGAAAAATGATACTGAAGATTTACAATCCAGCAACTTCGATGGATTAGACTTTCCTGACCTTTACTTTTTTCAGCCAAAGAAGCTATTTCTGATTAAAGACGATACGTTGGAAGTTCAATATCTTACTATGTGCGATGATGAAATTGAACAGGACATCAAAGAAATACTATCGGCTCCAAACCCGGAACGTTGTACCCTGCGCCCTCTCAAAATCAATCAGCGTATCTCGAAAGAGCAATATCTTGAAAAGGTTTCTGTGATGCTCGAACATATTAATCGTGGCGATATTTATGAAGCCAACTTTTGTATGGAACTTTTCAGCGAAGGCGCGATCGACCCGCTAACGATCTTTCATAAACTAAATGCCATCTCAGAACCTCCGTTTGCTGCATTCTTCAAGAAGAATAACCATTATGCGATGTCGGCCTCGCCTGAACGATTTCTGCGAAAACAGGGAAGCAAAATCATCTCACAACCAATCAAGGGAACTGCCCGACGTTCTGTCCATTTAAATGAAGACGCCGAAATCAGCCGCCAGCTCACAATCAACGAAAAAGAACGTGCTGAAAACATTATGATCGTGGATCTTGTTCGCAACGATCTTTCCAAAACAGCGGCCAAAGGGACGGTTGAAGTTGAAGAATTGTGCGGCGCTTATGCGTTTCGTCAGGTACATCACCTGATTTCAACTGTTGTATCGGAAGTCGATCCGAAGTTTTCGCCGGTCGATATAATAAAAGAAGCGTTTCCGATGGGAAGCATGACGGGAGCACCAAAAATATCGGCAATGAACATCATTGAGAAACTGGAAGAAACCAAACGCGGACTCTATAGCGGTGCGATCGGCTATTTCACACCGGAAGGCGATTTTGACTTTAATGTGGTAATACGAAGCATCCTTTACAATGCTGAAAAACAATATGTCTCCTTTTCTGTGGGAAGTGCCATTACCGCAGAAGCAACGCCGGAAGCCGAGTATGAAGAATGTTTGTTAAAGGCGAAGGCGATGCTGGAGGTTTTGAGTTAGAAAGACCTACGGTACAAGGTTCAGAGTTCAGGCTCAAGGCATATGGAGTCGATTAAATGCGTATTTTTGTAGGAATGGAAACGGCTTTACAAAAACACCTGTCCAAAGAACTTCCTTACCTGAAAGAGGCCCAACTTCTCCTCGCGGCCAGTGGCGGTATGGACAGTATGGTGTTGTTGGACGCCCTTAAGAAGTTTGGGTACACGATCTCAATAGCGCACTGCAATTTCCAGCTTCGTGGCGCCGAAAGTTTTGCCGATCAAAAATTTGTCGAGAAATACGCATTAGAACATAATATTCCCATTTACACTACCATTTTTGATACAGAAGGTTTTGCAGCCGATTACAAGCTGTCCACGCAGGTTGCCGCGCGAGAACTTCGGTATAATTGGTTTTACGAACTTACTGAAGAACACGGTTTCGATTTTATCCTGACTGCCCATCATGCCGATGATAACTTAGAAACTTTCCTTATTAACTTATCTCGCGGAACCGGAATCGGCGGACTAACCGGGATCCCGCATCACAATGACAAGATCGTCCGTCCACTAATGCCGTTCACACGCTCAGAGATCGAGCTTTACGCCAAAGAAAACGGGGTTGAGTGGCGTGAGGACAGCAGCAATGCGTCCGAGAAGTATCTGCGGAACAAGATCAGGCACGAATTGGTTCCGGTTTTGAAAGAATTAAATCCTGAATTTCTCACGACGTTCCAAAAAACCCAGGATTATTTACGGCAAACACAGTCGATGGCCGATGACGCTGCAATTATGGTATATCAGCAGGTTGCCCAGTCGGCCAACGATGAAATTCATTACAACCTGAAGCAACTCAAAAAGCTCCCCAATTACCGATCGTATCTGTACCATTGGCTGCGTGAATTCGGATTTACTGCTTGGAACGACGTTTATGATCTGTGCGAAAATTCATCCGGAAAGCAAGTGTTTGCTCCCCAATATAAGCTCTTGAAAAACCGCGGGTTTCTGATTTTGAGTCCGCTGCCTGAGAACAGCCCGGATTTCGAGTATTTTATCACCGAACAGCAACATGAAGTCGACTTTCCTGTGAAGCTTTCTTTAACAAAAGCAGATGCCCTTTCAGATGCGTCAAATAAGATTATCTTTGCAGATGCTGATAAATTGAGGTTTCCGCTACAGCTGAGAAAATGGCGGGAAGGCGACGTATTTTTTCCTTTGGGAATGGGCGGCAAATCGAAGAAAATCAGCAAACTCTTTAAAGACGAAAAGCTGTCGCTGAACGAAAAGGAGCGCGTTTGGTTATTGTGTTCCGACAACAAAATAGTGTGGGTAACCGGAATCCGTGCAGACGAACGCTTTAAAGTAGAACCAACAACAACAAACATTTTGCAAATTGCACTTCACTAATGAAAAAACTTTTTTTACTGCTGGCATTTCTCTCGGTTGCACCCACTTTCGCGCAAATTGTTGAACCGGTAAAATGGAAATCGAGAGTTGAGAAAATTTCGGACACCGAGTTTAATCTGGTCTTTGAAGCGAAGATCGACGACGAGTGGCACATCTATTCGCAATTCACTCCCGACGGTGGCCCGCTTCCTCTTACGCTTACATTCAACGACACAAAAGGAAATTATGAACCTCTCGGGAAAGCCACTGAAAGCGCCACAAAGCGGCAGTACAATGACGTTTTTGAGGTCGACGAAGTGTTTTTTTCGAACTCGGCTGTTATCAAACAAAAAATAAAGACCCTTCACAACAAAGCGCAGGTGGTAAACATTACACTTGATTACCAGGTTTGTAAAGAAGTTTGCATCAACGAACGCGAGAAGTTCAGTTTCAGGATTCCGGCAGGAGGAGCTACTGAAACAAATCAAATACCTGTTGCTCGGACTGACTCTTTAAAAACTGTTAAAGAAACTCCAATGTCGGCTCCGGTTGGATCACGCATGATCAATAAAGTTGTGGTACAAGCCGCAGGAGGCGAAGAAGATCATAGCGTTTGGGCGATTTTCCTGGGAACCATTCTCGCAGGGCTTCTTGCTACCATAACGCCTTGTGTTTTCCCGATGATCCCAATGACGGTCAGTTTTTTTCTAAAACAATCGGCGAACCGCACGCGCGGAAAATTCAATGCGTTCTTTTACGGATTTTGCATCGTTGCTATCTGCGTGTTGATATCGCTTCCGTTCCACCTGATTGAGGGATTGAACCCCGATATATTTGCCGATATCTCGACAAACGTCACGCTGAACATCTTCTTTTTCCTTGTATTTGCAGTATTTGCCATTTCCTTTTTTGGCGCTTTTGAAATTACACTGCCAAGCCGGTTCGCGAACAAAGTGGATAATGCATCAAATTCAGGCGGATTAGCAGGCATATTCTTTATGGCGTTAACCCTGATCATTGTATCGTTCTCCTGTATCGGGCCTGCGCTCGGGTTTGTACTTGGTACGGCTTTAAATTCGGATGGTGGGGCGTTTATACTTTCCATAGCTATGCTCGGGTTCGGAATCGGGTTGGCGCTGCCGTTTATGTTTTTCGCATTCGCACCACGATTACTCGGCACGCTTCCCAAATCGGGTGGTTGGTTAAACACTGTAAAGGTTGTGTTTGGATTTATCGAACTTGCTCTGGCGTTCAAGTTTCTATCAAACGCCGATCTTGTATTACAGCTGCACCTGCTTGAACGTGAAGTTTTCCTTTCAATCTGGATTGCAATCTTCGGTACGTTAGCGCTGTACCTGTTTGGAAAGATAACACTGCCACATGACAGTCCGCTGCCGTCAATTTCAGTCGGAAGATTATCCTTTGCGCTGCTGGTATTGTCTTTTACGATTTACCTGATTCCGGGCCTGTGGGGCGCGCCGCTGAAGTTGATCAGTGCATTTCCGCCGCCACAGAATTACAGTGAGAGCCCGATCGGTTTTGGAGGAACATTGGCTGCTGCGCCGCTCAACGGATTTCCGGAAGGAGCTGTTTCCGGTCCGCATCAAATTCCGTCGTTTGAGGATTATGATAAAGGGATGGCCTACGCAAAGAAAGTTGGTAAGCCGGTCCTAATCGATTTCACCGGACGCGCGTGTCAAAACTGCAGGCTAATGGAAAACAACGTTTGGTCGGATGAAAAAGTCCTTAATATCCTCAGGGAAGATGTGGTACTAATTTCGCTGTTCGGCGATGAACGGGTTGAACTTCCGGCAGAAAAACAATATATTTCGAAATACAGCGGCGACAAGATAGAAACTATAGGACAGAAATGGAGTGAATTTCAACGAGAAAAATTCGGATCGAACGCGCGTCCATTCTACGTCCTTCAGTCTCCGGAGGGAACTTTACTGAACAAGCCTGTAGGTTATACACCCGATATTGAAGAATATTACAACTGGCTGAAGTCGGGGATCAAAATAACTGCCTCCCCATCAAAACAATAATCCCGGTCCTAACGGGATTATTTCATTTAAACACGTTTTGTCGCTATTTTTATTTTTATTTGAATAAAAAAGGAGGGTGGTCGCATTTTTAGTTGTCTTAGCTATGAAACTAAAATTTAAATGATATGAAAACAATTAAATTACTTTTGCTTTTGCTGATGACATCATCGATGTTCATTTCCTGTTCTGATGATGATCCGATCCAGAACCAGGGAAACACAGAATCAAGTGTGGCGCTACGTACTGCCCTTTCTGAATTGAAAAAGGCTAACGGAATTACAAACAGAATTGCTGCAAGCGAGTTGTGCTTCGAGTTCGTTTTCCCAATTACGTTTTGCTACAATAACGGCACAACTGTTACCGTAACGTCTTTTGAAGCGTTGCTTGAGATTTTGTCGGCTGAAACTCCACAATTCTATATTGAAGGTGTTGTTTTTCCGTTCGAAGTGGTTCAGCAAACAGGTACAGGCACGGTTGATATGACCATTAACTCTGAAAATGACTTTTTCAATCTGCTTGAGTCGTGCGGCATCAACACTATAGACGATGATCTCGCAACTACATTCTGCTTCGATATTGTTTTTCCGATCACTATCATTTCTGGCGACGGAACTGAAATTGGGATAAACAACCTCACTGAACTGGAGATGTACCTGAACTCACCTGCGAGTGGCGCCGGATCAGATATTGTTTTCCCGATCTCTGTTTTATACAACGGCCAGGTGGTCATTATACACAACCTATACGAACTGTACGAGATGATCAGCAATTGCGACGAATGCGTTTGTGACGCTGAATATGATCCGGTTTGTGTACAAACCGCTGGCGGAATCGTCGAATACGGAAATGCATGCCACGCATTATGTGCAGGCTATACCCAGAACGACTTTGTAGATTGCACTCCAACGACCGAATGCAACATCAGTAATTTTACCGTTCAAATTGGAGAATGTGACTCCGATGGAACTTACGAACTGACAATAAACTTTGCATATCAAAATGCATCAAGTTCTCAATTTGAGGTTCGCGATGGCAACAATTTACTGATCGGAACCTATGATCTTGCTGACTTGCCATTGACGATCTCTAATTATCCGAATTCCGGACAAGGCGCAGAGTTCGCGGCTGTGAATATCGTAGGTAATTCATCTTGCGGTGCAATACAGCAATGGTCTGTATCGTGTGGCGGCGGCTCGTGTACCGACATGTGCGGCGACATTCTTGACCCTGTTTGTGTAATGACGGGCACAGGTCCGGTCCAGTTTGGTAACGAATGCCTGGCGGCGTGTGCAGGCTTTTCCCCGGCGGATTTTATTGAATGTGGCGTTTCAACGGATGTCTTTTCTTCGAATCTCGGAAGCTGCTTTACCATAGATTATCCGGTAAATGTGCAATTTCAAGAGATGATTGCAGAAGTGACTTCCGATGTACAACTTGTGCAGTTTTATACACCCGCAATACAAACCATGCCGGCCTTCGACTATCCGATTACAGTTACGTTCGGAAGTAGCGTGCAAACGATAGAGAGCCAAACGGAATTTGAAGCCTTAATTTCGGCTCACTGCAATTAAAAGACGCACAGTGTTTATTAAATTAGAAATTCTATTGCCACACATTCTGAAGAATGTGTGGTAATATCATTAAAAGATATGGCTGTAGAGGAGCATAAATCGGATGTGCGTGTGTGTTCAGAGGTCGTCTTCAGATCGATCTTCGACTCTCATTTCAAACTACTACGTAACTTCTTGATTTACAAGTATAAAGATATTGAACGGGCTGAAGACGTTGCACAAAATGCCTTTGTTATACTCTGGCAGAACTGCGGAACAATAAAGCCTGAGCAAGCCAAAAGCTTCCTGTTTACGACGGCCATTCGGTTATCGCTGAACATGCTCAAGCACGACAAGGTGGTTTTGAAATATGAATCAACATCGGACAGAACGGAAGTACATGGTGAGTCGCCCGAGTTCCTGATGGTCGAGCAGGAATTACAACAGCACCTGGAGCGGGCTATAAATAAACTGCCCGAAAAGCAGCGCACCGTATTTCTAATGAACCGTCTCGAAAATCAATCGTATACTCAAATTGCCGCGTTACTTGACCTGTCGGTCAAAACGGTAGAAAAGCGGATGCATAATGCGCTGGTGGCGCTTCGTAAAGTTGTAAGTACGGTTTAATGCAAAATATCATGAAAGACAATAACAATTTTGGCACGTACCTGGCGGATTGGCTCGCGGGAAACCTGACGGATGAGCAGCTAAGGCAACTTGTGCCCGAGGACGATTTCGCAGCATACATGCAGATTCGCAGTTCAGTTGCTTCGTGTAAGCCTGAAGATCCGGATATGGAGGCGAATTACGCCAAAATCCGTGAAAAGATCGCAGAAGGTCGTCACAGGAAACCGACTATCATCAGAAAATGGTATCCTTTGGTTGCAGTTGCAGCCGCGGTTGGCTTGATGTTTGGGTTGTACCAGCTTCTGGTTTTTTCAGATTCGGCTAAAGCCGGCGTCGGGATAACAACCTCTGTAACGCTTGCAGATAACTCGGTGGTAACGCTCAATTCAAACTCGGGAATTTCATATCCCAGTATGTTTACATACAACCGCTCTCTAAAATTAGACGGCGAAGCCTTCTTCAAAGTTCAAAAAGGCAGTACGTTTTGTGTCAAAACCGACTACGGCGATGTACAGGTTTTAGGGACTCAGTTCAACGTAATTGCAAGAGCTGGTTTTTTTGAGGTTGTTTGTTATGAAGGACGTGTGAAAGTCTCTAAACGCAACGAAGAGTTTATGCTTGCCAAAGGTGATGCCGTGCGTTTTTCAGGCGAAAAACCGGAAATCTGGAAAGAAGATCGGCTGCAGCAACCGACTTGGCTGATGGGCGAATCGACTTTCAAAAATGTACCGCTTTACATGGTACTCAATCAACTGGAAAATCAGTACGGCTACAAACTTCAATATCCTCAGCATCTAAAACACACCCGATTCTCTGGTGCTTTTTCGAATAAAGACCTGACAACCGCTTTATTGTCGGTTTGCCTGCCCTTAAATCTTAAGTACCACATCGGCGAAAGTCAAACGATTATTATTTCGGAATGAAGCCATTATTGTTGCTGATAATACTGATTATGGCGCCATTGTCATGGTCGCAGGAAAAGCAACACCGTTTTTCGGCAGGTGAAATCGCATTACCGAAACTCCTTCAAGATATCGAACAAAAGTTTGATGTAAAATATTCGTACGCCGACACTCTTGTAGCACCCGAACGAGTCAGCATCCGTCCTATCAATTATGGGTTGCAGCAATTGCACGATCTGATCGCACAGCAAACCAAGCTCCGTGTACTCCAGATCAGTGACCGGTATTATTCGGTCGCATTCGAGCCTGAAGATGTCGCGATGACAGCGCTGCTGGATGAGATTACTGTCCACGGATTTCTATCGAAGGGCATCATCAAAGAAGACCATAGAATGGTCATTTCTCCCCACAAGGTCAGGGAACTGCCGGGTGTTACCGATGCAGATATCCTGCTTTCGTTACAACAACTTCCGGGAGTGAAAAGTCCGAATGAAACTGCCAGCGGACTTCATATTCGCGGTGGAACGCCCGATCAGAACCTGATTCTGTGGGACGGCATCCGAATGTATCATCCCGGCCATCTTTTTGGGATGATTTCGTGTTTCAATCCGAATATCAACCAAACGATCAACTATTATAATAAGGCGGCGGACCCGAAGTTTGGCGACAGGATTTCCAGTGTCATCGAGATAAAACCGACTGATGACATTGCAGAAAAACTGGCTGTTGAAGCGGGGATTAATGCGCTTGACGCCGACGTTTATGTGCGTACGCCAATAGTAAAGAAAAAACTCGGAATCCAGCTGGCTGCAAGAAAATCGCTTACCGAATGGATCCAAACGCCCACCTTTACTTCGTTAGCCGAAAAGGTTTTCCAGAATACAAACTTCAGGGATTATAATGATGAAAACCAACTCGGATTCTACGACCTGACCACAAAAATAAATTTCAAGCCGAACCTAGACCATGCTATTTCTGTAACCGGAATCGCAATCGACAATGTTCTTGACTTCAGCACGTCGGATGAACGCCACAATCTGAAGACACAGCACATGAACATCCGAAATTTTGGCTCGGGAGTCAATTGGGAAAGGCAATATCAGTCCGGGTTCAAACATCATTTGCTGTTGCATTACTCAGCGTATGAACTCGATTACGAACGCATTCAGTATCAGCCGCTCGACTCCTATGACGGGTTTACCAAACTAAACCGCATCACTGACTCGGGTGCTGAACTCAATTTTTCGGCAGAACTGTCCCCAAAATCCAACCTCTACTTTGGGTATCAACTTGCAGGGAACGACGTCTCCCACTCGTTTACAGCCCGTTCGCCCGGTTTGATCATTGAACTCGACCAAAAGCACTTGTTTAACGTCACGCACTCGGGATTTATCAACTTCAAGTACAAAAATGAATCGTGGGATTTTCACTCCGGATTGCGATACAACAACTTTATCCATTTAAAAGATTATAGTTTTGAGCCGCGAATTTTTATCCAGCGCCAACTCGACGACAACTTTGCGTTACAGCTTACGTATGAAGGAAAAAGCCAATCGGCAAGCCAGGTCCGGGAAACTGTGGCCAACGATTTAAGCCTTGAGAATTACGTTTGGATCTTATCTGACGGTGATGCATATCCGCTACAGCGTGCCAATCAGTACAGCACCGGAATCATCTATAAAAACGGGTCGGTAGTTGTGGACGTCGACCTTTATTATAAAACGTTAAACGGAATTACATCGATGACGTTCGGGTTTCTGCACGACTTTGATTCGGCTGTGCGTCATGGGGAAGGCTTTACAAAAGGCATTGACGTTTTAATTCAGAGGAATGCGCCGTCGTGGCGGATTTGGCTAACGTATACGTACCAGGATTCGCAAAACAGGTATGAAAATCTAAACGATGGACGTTATTTTCCGATCAGTTCCGACACAAGGCACGCGCTATCATTGTCGTACTTTAAAAAATGGGGAAACTACACTTTGTCGGCCGGATGGTTTCTCCACAGCGGACGTCCGTACAGTATATTGAATGAAGCCAATCAAATTTTATCGTTCAATGACAGGCGCTTACCGGTATACCATCGGCTCAATATCTCAGGCGCATACCAATTCTACAACGGCAAATCGTGCAAAGCAAAGGTCGGCTTTTCAATCTTTAACGCTTATAACCAGCGAACATTGATCAGCAAGGAATACGAAAGGCAGTTTGGCGACATTGGTGATTTTGCAGCGCCCGAATATGTTGCGCAGAATTACTACTCGATGGGGGTAACGCCAAATATTTTTGCGAGGGTGAATTTTTGATCCGCGTTAATGTGTATCAAAATCATCAAGCCGCTTTTGGATCGTTGCCGCTGAAATACCGTGAATCAAGACGGAGAGTGTAATTGTTGTAGCGGTAAGTTTAATCAGCAGCGGGGCTTCATGAAATTCAAACTGACCCAGTGCGTACATCAGGTAAAAGATTGATCCTACGCCACGAATCCCGTAAAACGACATGACAAACTTTTCGAACGTACTCAGTTTGCTCCTGCTTAGCGCAAGCCAACCGAATAAGGGCCGGACAACCAAAAGCAGGATTAGCGCTGTGGAAATGATTTTGATGTCAAGTAGCTGCGTCCAGTTGGCACATACAAAAATGCCAATCATGACAAACAGCACGGCCACAAATATGCGCTCGATCTCCTCTGTAAAATCGTGTAGCGAGTCCATATGGTGAATGATCTTCTCGCTGTTGCTGAAAACACAGGCGGCAAGAAAAACGGCGATAAAACCGTAGCCGCCAACAATTTCCGTCACCGCATACGGAATCAGCGTTAGCGATAGTGAGAGGATTCCGCGACTGATCTTCGAATGATGGTCCTTGGCTGTCAGGGTGAATATCAGCCGGTAAAACAGCCAGCCGAAAAGCATGCCTATCGCCGCTCCTATTGACACTTTGTAAAACACATCAATAAGAATCCACTGCTGGAGCCAATCTCCATAGCTAGTTCCTTTTTCAGCCATGTGCAGGGCGAAGTAAACAAACGGAAAAGCGAGCCCGTCGTTGATTCCCGCTTCCGAAGTCAGTGCCAGCCGTGTTTTCGAAATATCTTTTTTGCTTGGGCGCGACGTTTGTAAATCGGCTGCAAGAACGGGATCGGTTGGCGATATGATGGCTCCAAATAACAGGGCCGATGCGGGTGCCAAACCCAAAATCCACGAGCCTACAAATGTCGCGGCAATTATGGTTAGAGGCATCGTGATCACAAGCAGGTAAAAGGAGTGTTTCCACGTACGCCAGCTAAACGGATCGCGAATTTTCAGGCCGGCGTTCACGAGCGAAATCAGCACCACGAACTCGCATATTTTTTTAATGGTGTCGGGTTCGAAGGTTTGGAGGGCTGAATAATTTCCGGTAAAAAGATAGATCGCGATCCCGATCACCATATAGATTATCGGAGCCGTGATATTTCGGCTTTTCAGCAGATTTGGAATAGTCGCCGCCAGCAACGTGATCATTCCCCACAAAATCAGGTGCAGGTTGTATGGATCGGGCGTGTTCATCAGTAAAGCGATCATGCGTGTCCTTAATTTAGATTACTCAAAATCTGCTTACCTGCTCTTAAGAATAGTGGCTTGCTATTTTAGGATATGCCTGCTCAATATCTGATAGACTTCGTTGATATTGTTTCCGCCTTTGCCAAATTGCTTTTTGATAGGCAGCGCTTCATCTTTTACCCAGATTTTCAGCTCTGCGTCAAGATCAAGAATCCCGGCGCTTTCTTTCGAAAACTTCACGATGTTCGAATACGGAATGGACATGTAATCGGTTTTTGTCCCCACAAGCGCCTTTTCGACCAGGATCAGTCTTTTGTTCGTAAATATGAACATATCACGAATCAGCCTGAAAGCCTTCTCGATGTTCTCCCCTTCTATGAGTATTGGCTGAAACTCTTTTGCTACCGCCTCGATGGTAACTTCTGATGCGTTTCCTAAAATTGCGTTGAATATTCCCATGATATTGTTTTTTAATAATTATCCAAAGTTACTAAAAGCCGCCGGCGAGTTTACCAAAATTTAGTTAACTTAGAAGATTAGCGCAATAGTGCTACTTGCCTTCTAACGGATAACAAATGTGCAAACGAGTCCAATTTCAGGCCGATATCAATGAAGTTGCCAAGAGGTTCAGTGTTAGCATGGTTGAATCAAACCCGTTGATCCAGCCGCAAACTGAGCTAATCGGTTTTGATCATCCGTTCCACCCTGTCATTAAAGCCGACACGCCTGACACTCTTTCAACAAACTTCCAGTGGGGATTGATTCCGCCTGATTGGAACAAGTTGCCTAACGGAATTTGGAATCATACAGTGAACGCGAAGTTGGAATACCTAAGCAGACGTTATTCGTGGAGCAAGGTCACCCAAAACCGATGCCTTGTTCCGGTAACCGCATATTATGAATTTCATTGGAACGATCCGAAAGGGAAATCGAAAACCAAATTTGTTGTTAAAAACTTTGAATCCGAGATTTTTGCGCTCGCCGGACTCCATTCGGCGTGGACCGACAAAACCGGCAAAGTGTATCATACGTTTACGATTTGCACCACGCGCGGCAATGAAACAATGGAGTTCGTACACAACAAAGACGCGGCGAAAGACTATCACCGGATGCCGGTAATGTTCAACAAGGAAGATGAACGCTACTGGCTTGACACGTCACTCGATTACATGGATTTTGCGTACCCAAACTACAAGCCGAAACTTGTTGCCGCTCCGGTTGAAGGCGAGCCTGCTGTGCAGCTGGGGTTGTTTTAGGACTAAATGCCTGGCATGATTAAAAAAGGCTACCGCTCGAGGTCGGCTTTAATTATAACAGATAGTGCTAAAGCAGTGAGGTCGTGATCCTGCACTTATCAGTGTCCGCTTGTTCGGGAGACACACATTCGTAAAATTCACGACAACTCCAGACCATTCCCGAAGCGGTATAGAACATCCTTGGTTTGCACGCCGCCGTCCCTTCACAGGATACGAAAAAGGATTCGATTGAATATGCCTCTCCTTGCTCTCGCAAGTCTAATGTTAGAACGTTACCCTTTGCAATCACACATCTAACAACTGAGATGTTGCTCGTGCTGGAAGATGCCATCAGATAGGTAAACGAAATGTATTGGTTTCCAGAGGTTATATCGTTATTAATCGAAAGTTTATCTACTATTTTGTTTCCTTTATAAACGTTCATTCAACTCATACAAAAACCTAGCTTCATCAACCATAAGTTCACTATTTCCATCGTCTGTAATTCTGCCAATTACCATAGTTTTTTCAAAGTCGAAAACACCGGTAGCCGCGCGTTGGCCTGAACAGCTCATGAAAAGAAACGAAATGAAGAATAATAACAATGCTTTCATCTTATTACGTATTCAACCAAATTAGATAAATAGTTCGATTACTCAACTTCTTCGCTGGTGTTTAATATCGCTGCAAACATTGACCGGGCAGTTACCGTTTTTGAGCAATCTCCGGAAACATCACAGCCAATACAAGCTGTTTTTTTTATTATTGGGTATACAGGTGTTGTACGAAGCACATACGGTTGAAGAACAAGCTATTCCCTCGCCTCCGCTTTAGGTTTCCTTGTTCAAGATAATCGTAATAATTTGTACTTTGCAGGGCTGCTTGCAATGCAAGAGGGCGTGATACACAACTACCAAATTAGAATAGACGATTCTTCCGCACTCCAAACGTTCGCGGCAAAAATGCAAGATGAAACAAGCAGGGAAAGGTTGATTCGAAAGGTTTATAAAGAATATGTCAAGTATGCTGACGGTATGTCGGGAACAACTACTCAATATCAAAGAGTTTTCCTTCGGAACTTTAAACAGTTTGGCATTGCACTGCTGCATCAAAAAAGTGATGGAAGTTGGGAAAAAATAACACTTGCTGATGATGGAACCACTGTTGTCAAAACACCTTGTTAACTAAAAACATATACCATGAAAAAAACATTCTTTATAATATCTATAACTTTGGGCTTAATGTGCAGCTATTGTAAGGCGCAAACAATCGTTCCCTTAGATGCTGACGAAGAACAATCAACAAGTACTTACTTTAAGGACACAAACATGGACATGGATAAGTTTGTGGGTACTTGGGTCTTTAATGACGGCTCAGGAAAAATCTTAACTATTACGCTACAAAAAAAGTTAATGGTTCCATTTGACAATCATTTTGAGGACTTGCTAATAGGAGAGTATAAATATGAAATCAACGGATATACTGTTGTAAACACGCTGCCACTTCTAAACGATACAAATATCGTCGGGCTTGAACATAAAATATCGGGCCGCGAAATTTATCCGAACAACATGTTTGTTCCTTGTCCAAGTTGTAGTCCCACCGAGAAAAGATTTACCCTTAGCTTTGAGGACCCCCTGCGTCCTTACTTAATGGCAGCAATTAATCTCAGATATTTAATTGGAGTAACTCCTGAAAAGTTACAGGCGACTATATACCAACAGGATGCTGTAATATTGCCAAATGATTATTCCCTTTCACAGCCGCGTGTTCCATTTGGTGAATACGTTCTGACAAAGCAGTAATTGCTTAAACAAAAACAGGGCACTGCGCTGTTTTTTGTTTTTATGCAGAAATAGCATACTGTTCTCCAGCCACAGGCTCAACCAGCAGCCTATGTTCAACATTACTCCATCGTTCCTGTGCAGGTGTGAGTACAACATCCTCCAGGTCATACGCGTTTGCAAGTCATGCAGCATTGCGGAGATTTGGTAGATTCATAACATATACTTACCTTTGACGTTAGTATAGAGATGGTATGATAAAAAGCTTTGCAGGAAAGGAAACCGAAAAGATTTGGAATGGAATCCAGTCGAGAAAACTTCCGCCGGATATTCAAAATGTTGCTCGCAGAAAATTAAGAATGATTAATAATTCCCAAAATGTGAACGATCTGCGAATTCCTCCTGCAAATCATTTAGAAAAACTTGCTGGAAATCTTATAGGATTTTACAGTATTCGAATTAATAATCAATGGAGAGTCATTTTTAAGTGGGAGAACGATAACGCATTCGAAGTCGAAATTGTTGATTATCATTAAAATTAAAAAATATGGACACGTTAAAAAATATACATCCTGGAGAAA
Source organism: Flavobacterium sp. (assembly GCA_036386895.1). Classification (GTDB taxonomy): domain Bacteria; phylum Bacteroidota; class Bacteroidia; order Flavobacteriales; family Flavobacteriaceae; genus Flavobacterium. Next base: position 290,965 of record DASVUR010000001.1, on the reverse strand, counting down.
TTTTGAAAGAAGAATTTCTGGATCCGCTTGGAATCAGCGCCTACAGATTGTCTAAAGAAACTTTTATTCCCCAGACTCGTATAAGCGAGATTATAAAAGGAAATAGACGAATAACTGCTGATACAGCTTTACGTTTTTCTAAATTTTTTGGAACCTCGGCTAAGTTTTGGCTTGGCCTACAAGATGACTACGATTTAGAAGAAGAAGAAACTTCGAAGAAATCGGTATTTAATAGTATTCATCCTTTAAAAAGCAACGCGGCATAACAGCTGGTATTCGGGGTTGCTGCATTGTTTTGCCGGATGTCTTGTCTGCCAAAAATAATTATCTTGCGGAAAGTACTCAGTTGCTCTGGCCGCAACGTCGTTACCAGCAACACGGTATTGCACGCCAATACGAATAGTCGTGGCAATCTTAAATCGAATTTACGCAGTATACCTCAACGCACTTTACCGAACGGACTTACAAGATATTGACAACCAGTTAATTCATATATTTTAATTATCTTCGGCTCATAAACTATACGCCATGTTAATTAAAGTATTTGGAAGCGCCGTTTTTGGCGTTGAAGCCACGACCATCACTGTAGAAGTAAATATTGACAAGGGAATCGGCTACCATCTGGTAGGTCTTCCCGACAACGCGATCAAAGAAAGCAGTTTCAGGATTGCAGCCGCGCTAAAAAACAACGGGTTCTCACTGCCCGGAAAGAAAATCACGATAAACATGGCTCCGGCCGATTTACGAAAAGAAGGATCAGCGTACGATTTGACGCTGGCTATCGGCATTCTCGTGGCATCCGGACAGATTGCCGCTGCGGATGTTGATCGTTACATCATTATGGGTGAACTTTCCCTTGATGGTGGCCTACAGCCAATTCGAGGCGCGCTGCCAATCGCAATCAAAGCCAAAGAAGAAGGTTTCAAAGGTTTTTTTCTTCCGGTGCAGAACGTAAAAGAAGCCGCAATTGTCGCCGGACTCGATGTTTACGGGGTTACCAATGTTCAGGAAGTAATCGACTTTTTCGAAGGCAAAGGCACGCTGGAACCGACTGTTATCAATACACGCGAAGAGTTTTATCGTACGCTTGATTTTCCAGAACATGATTTTAGCGACGTAAAAGGCCAGGAAAGCATCAAGCGTTGTATGGAAATTGCTGCGGCTGGAGGTCACAATATCATATTGATAGGACCACCGGGCTCAGGAAAAACGATGATTGCAAAACGTTTGCCGAGCATCTTGCCGCCGATGACGCTGCGGGAGGCGCTTGAAACCACAAAAATCCATAGCGTCGTAGGGAAATTAAAAGACTCCGGATTGATGAGTCAGCGGCCCTTCCGGAGCCCGCATCACACCATATCCAATGTAGCGCTTGTTGGCGGTGGAAGTTACCCACAACCGGGGGAAATCTCGATGGCTCACAACGGCGTTCTCTTTCTTGATGAGCTGCCGGAGTTTAAACGCGAGGTGCTCGAGGTAATGCGCCAGCCGCTTGAAGATCGTGAGGTTACCATATCGAGAGCAAAATTTACGGTAACCTATCCGTCGTCTTTTATGCTGGTGGCAAGCATGAATCCCAGTCCGGGCGGCTATTTCAACGATCCTGACGCGCCGGTTGCATCCTCGCCTCACGAAATGCAGCGTTACCTCAGCAAAATATCAGGTCCGCTGCTCGACAGGATCGACATCCATATTGAGGTTACCCCGGTTCCGTTCGAAAAACTGTCGGATGACCGAAGAGCCGAAAGCAGTGTGGATATCCGCGAACGCGTCACAAAAGCGAGGGAAATACAAACAATCCGGTTTGCTGACATTGGCACTATAAACTACAATGCACAGATGAACACGAAGCAGATACGCCAATATTGTAAACTTGATGAGGGTTCGCTGCAACTGCTAAAAACAGCTATGGAACGACTGAACCTTTCGGCGCGGGCTTACGACAGGATTTTGAAGGTCGCACGCACAATTGCCGATCTCGAACCTTCTGACAATGTACTTGCGAACCACGTGGCCGAAGCGATCCAGTATCGCAGTCTGGACCGGGAAGGCTGGTTGGGCTGACGAGACAATGCTCCGGCTATTTGAACATATGTGTTCGCGTTTTATTACTTTTGTTTGATACATTCACCATAGCACGCACGTCCATGAAATTCATTTTATTTTCTATCCTGATCTTTCAAAACATCTGCTCTCAAACTGTCGACATCTCACTTCAAAAAAAAGAATTCATTCCAGGCGATATCGTGATGAAAAACGGCGATACGGTCTCGGGATTTATAAAAGACTTCACGCTACCGCGGACGTTTGAATTTCAAGGATTGGGTTTCGACTTCAATTCTATCGAATCCCGTTTGCACCTCGATCGTTCAAAGTTCACTTTCAGGCGCGAACTGAAATCCGCCAACGAAAACCTTGATCTTGACAATATTAAATCGATAACACTGAAAGAAGAAGCGGATACCACTAAATTTGAAAAAATAAAATTAAAAACGGTAAATGCCAACCTGGAAGTGATCGATTTGAACCGGGAAATAATGGTTCCTGTAATCCGTGAGGGAGAAATAAATTTGTATGGCGCACGGGTTTATGAATGTTCATCCACTTGCACGATGATGTGGGTGTTGGCCTACATCAAGAAGCCGAATGATGAATATGCTTACATCCCAATTGACATGAACAGGTTCAACTTTATGGACATGGGAAACGTTGACGATAAATTCCTACGGGTATTCCAGGAAATTGGAAGCGATTGCCCGGCATTTTTGGAGTATCTGGAAACAGGAAAATCGCAGATGGCCAATAAAAATTATTTTAAGGAATCGTATGCGGAGTACAAAAACTATCAGAAGGAAAAAAAGGAAAAGCTGAAAAAGATAAAAGGCTCAAAACGAAAGATCGAAGACGATATGGACACCGAATATTTTCTGAAAGGTTACATGAAAATGATTGACGAATACTCGATAAGGTGTAATTAACATGACTTTGTGTAAATCACCGGCAACAGGTAGGCGGTTAATGAATTCAGGGAAATGCAAGATGCCACGGAACTAAATTCTTATGCAAAAATCACTTCCGGCTCAAAGCGGCAAAATCTTTTAATAGGCATGTGTGCAATCGCACTGCTTTTATTCCACCGCAATTATCAATGGAACTACATGCAACATCGTTAGGATGGTGCGGGTAAAAAAATAACGAGTGCTTCTGGCCATAATAGGTCCTGTTCAGCTCATCGACACTCCTGTTGTACGTGGTTTCGAATTTATGTATATATTTACGAATCAACCATCGCAAAATGAAAAAAACTTTACTTCTTCTTCTTTCGTTAACTTTATTTAAAAGCTACTCGCAGGAATGCGTCGACCGACTTATTGTTTCCGACGACATGGTAACGGTGGAACTTACTGACGGCAGTTTATACACATGGGGGCAAAATCAGTATGGACAGCTCGGAAATGGTTCAACCACGTCGCAAATGACACCGGCACCAACGATCAGTGGCAGTCAGTGGCAAAATGTAAGCCATGCGCGAATGCACACGATGGCACTTAAAAATGACGGAACTATTTGGGCCTGGGGAATAAACATACACGGAATGCTGGGCAACGGCACCACAACCAATAGTCACGTTCCTCTTCAGGTAGGAACCGGGACAAACTGGACAGCGATATCAGCCGGTAATTTACACTCGGTTGCGCTTAAAGCCGATGGTACAATGTGGGGTTGGGGAAGCAATGGCGCCATGGAGATCAGTAACCAAACCAGCTCAAATAACCACCTGACACCTTTCCAGATGAGCCCCGACACCGATTGGGCACAGATCCATGCGGGCTACTTCCGAACGTTTGGGATTAAGACCAATGGCACGCTTTGGGGGCGCGGTAACAGCAGCTACGGCTCAGTGGGCATCGGTTGGGGCGGTTTTGCGGAAAACTGGACACAAATAGGAACCGCTAACAATTGGGCACGAATATCTGCGGCACGATCACCTCACACGCTGGCACTCAAAACAGATGGCACATTATGGGCTTGGGGCGACAACGAAAACGGCAGGCTCGGCGACGGCACCACAACAACCCGCTACGCGCCGGTGCAAATAGGCACCGACCACTGGAAAGACGTGGCGGCCGGCAACTATCATTCAATCGGAATCAAGATGGACGGTACACTCTGGCAATGGGGAAGCTACGGCTGGATCAACGGCCAGATGATGATCCCCAATAGCTCCGTTCCGGTACAGGTTGGCACCGACAACAACTGGAAAAGCGTCGCGGCAGGTTATTCTTCGTCGCATGCAATTAAAGAAGACAATTCGCTTTGGGCGTGGGGATACAATGGCGGCTGGTTGGGCGATGGCACGACAGTCTCGACGCCAACGCCAATGATGGTTATCGCCTGTTCGTTGGGCAACGAGGCCTTTGACGATAAGAGAATCGCTTTATATCCGAACCCGGCGAGCGACTTTATACGCTTCCATGCCGATATTCACCCGGAATCGTATGAAATTGTTAATGCATTAGGTCAAAAAATCATATCGGGGTTGTTTGAAGAAGAAATAGCGGTATCGAATTTCGCCAGCGGACTCTATTTTGCGGTTTTTAAGTATTATGATGGTGCGGTGCAAGTTAATAAATTTGTGAAGCAATAGCCTCCAGCTCATCTTCAACACCCTGTTGTAACCGCAACCAAAATGCCACCTAGTGCCTTTTCCTGTTATGAATCGCATGCGGAATGCAGCGAGTGTATCGATGGCTTCTGTTTTGTATCTTTTGACAAGTTTTTCGGTTTGGATACCGGAGTCGAATCGAATTTGTAAAAAAGCATAACCCTGACTTTTGAGACGAAGGAATTAACATCATAAATTATTCTGTGCGGTCCGAAACCAAAAAAAAATCCAGCCTCTATTAAAAGACTGGACCAATGATAACTGAATTTGCAGGCATAAATCCTAACCTACAGCGGTACCCGAAACTTCCAGATGTGTATCGCAATTTAGTCTAACATTAAAAGCATTTTCCTCAATGTGGCAGCCGGGCTACATTTATTAAAGTTTCAGACAGGCACAACTCATCGTCTTCTGCGGACCGACGCCTTTAAGGTATACCTCATCCTGATAGCCGCTGCCGTCATAATCCTGATAAAAATTAAAAGACTGGTTGATGCATTTTCCCTCACGTGTTGAGCCTATCGTTGCTTCTACGTACCTACTGATGATGTAACCCGTCACCTTGTGGCGCACAATATTCCATTTGGCTGAGGTAATCCTTACTTCCTTCGGGACTTCGTTCCATCCCTGAGCCTTGAAAGCAGTAAGTATTTTTGCTTCCAGCACCTTATCCGAAAGCAGCGTTTTTGGCATGCACGCAAGCGGATCGTTAGGATCGGCCACTGCCTTGTTCACCGTCATTGTAATCTCCCCTGAAGCCACAACCGGACCGGTGAAGGGTCTGGGATAATCGTTGCAAGGCAGTAGCTCAATCCGGAGCTTGTAATCCCCTTTAACAAGCTTGTCTTCATTCTCCTTCAAGAAATCATTGAACAGATCGAGGCATAGGTAACGGTCGTTGGCGGGCGACTTCAAGGCGCCGCGCCACGTAGTCCAGGTGCTTTTTTCATCGGCTGTGAACTCCTGTGGTTGCATGTGGGTTTCATGCGCCAGAACATCGTTCAACCAGAATTTTATTGTATAATACGCGTGGCTTTCAGGAAACTGACCCTTGACGTAAGAGACAAGTGGCTTGTCAGTATAAACCCTGAAAATCACGGGATCGCCTAATGTAAACTTTGAAATAAACAGGCTTTCATCCTCAGCACCTTTTGCGATGCCGGTTTCTGATGACGCGAAAACGATTTTATTCATATATTTCTGATGCGTCGCACTGGTTACGCCCGCACTTTTTTGCTTGGCACCTCCCTTTTCCACTACTTTTTTTAATAATCCGCCTAGTTGCGCCTGTCCGCTGAAGGCAAACATCAAGACCACAACAAGTATTAACTTTTTCATATCGTTTTACATTAAGAGTTATGTGATTTCACTGCGTTTGTCGACACCTTACGGGCAACGAGAAAAGAAAAAAGCCCCGCCATTACCACCGGAATGCCCGATATCAGCGCCAACGTGTTGCTGGGCAGACCTGAGTATTTGCCACGTTCCGCGCTGGGCGACCCTAAATAGGCTGCCAACAGCAAGGCGACAGACACCAGTAATAGCGGCAATGCCAATTTAAGGTTGGGCCGGAACAGAAAAATGGCGAAAACAACTGCCAGTGAAAGCAATCCCAAAAGCAGCACCTGAACTATAAGATACGTTGACTCTGTGGGTACTTCGTTCAAAGCTTTTTCAGCCTTTGCAATGTCGGCGTCCATCTCTGTTTTTGATTCGCCCGTCATTTCTGTGGCCATTTTCCTGAGCTGATCTAAATCCGTTTTGTGTTGGGCGAGCTCGGCTTGCATCTCTACTGCGTCTTCCTTATCCGCGTTAGCTCTACTAATAGACATTGTGCAGGCCAATAAAGCAATTAGGACCATAACGACCCCTAAAATCCTGAATACTGTTTTCATGTGATAGTGTTGATTAAAGTTGACCAAACTTAAATCAAACTATAATGCCTATTTAGACCAATGAATATTCGTTGGGGTTCATTGTCTATTCGTTGGGAAACTCAGAGAATCCGTTTGCACCATTGTATCAAAGACTGGCGAGCATGCTGAGGAATTCCTCTTTTTTTCGAACCGAAAGCGGAATCGTGTGCTTGTTCGTCATCACAATCGTGTTACCACCGTCGCTTTTGATGAAGTGATTGAAGTACGCCATATTGATAAGGTGCGACTGGTGCGTCCGGAAGAAGTTATAAGGCGACAGCAAGGCCTCATATTCCTTCAGGTTGGTGGAAACTATAATTTTTGGTCCGTTGATGAAGTGGAAGGTCGTGTAGTTCTTGTCGGATTCGCAGTTCACGATATCCTGAATGTTGACCGAATAAATCCTGTCGGCTGTCCTTAGCAGCAATTTTTGCAGGTCTTTGGGTCTTTCCAGATTGGCGAACAGGTTGTTGAGTTTCACATCGAATATTTCTTTTCCAAGCGATTCTTCCGCTTTCTTGACCGCATCTGTAAGTTCGTTCACATCAAGAGGCTTGAGCAGGTAGTCAATAGCTGAGAAACGAAAGGCTTTGATCGCATAATCTTCATAACCCGTTATGAAAATAACCCTGAAACTGACAGGCTTTAGTTGGCGGAGCAGGTCGAATCCGGTTCCGTCGGGCATATCCACATCGAGAAAAACGATATCCGGTAAAAGTTGTCGGATCAGGTTCACACCTGACTGTACCGAATCGGCCTGTCCAATAACCGAAACAGACGGGCAATTTCCTTTAATCATCGCAATGTTCTTTTTGCGGATGGCTTCAATATCGTCAATAACAACAGCGCGCAGCATAGTCTAGTTTTCGCAAATATATGGAATTTCAAAAAGGACCTTTGCACCTGCCACCTTGTGTTGGTCGTCGCGGATGTTATCAGTATGAATAATAAAACCCTGATCTTTCGTGTAATGAACCAGTCTTTTTTTTGTAATCGCCATCGAAAGCGACTTTCCTTTATTAGCGGATGGAGAGAGGAACCCTTTGCCATTATCCGAAACTTCAAAGTAAAGTCTGGAATCACGCAAGAGAAAATTTACATTGATTATGCCGCCCGATTGCTTTCCGCTCAGCCCGTGCTTTATCGCGTTCTCTACATACGGCTGCGTCAGCATTGGAGGCAGGAATGTCGCCTTTATATCTACCGAATCGTCTACATGTATGGTATGACTAAACTTATTGCCGTGCAATAACTGCTGCGAAGTCAGATAATTGCCAAGCATGTCAATTTCGTCCTGTAGGGAAATATAATCTTCATTTGAACTTTCAAGTATCTGGCGCGTCAATTTCGAGAACTTATTGAGGTAATCCACCGCGTCCTGATCCTGCTTGTTGTAAATCAGGCTCTGGACATTATCAATTGAATTGAAGATGAAGTGTGGGTTCATCTGCGAACGCAACAATTTTTGTTGGGTAGCAAGTTGCATGTTCATCATTTTGCGTCTCCGGATCCTAAAACGCAAAACTGCGGAGCCGAGAATTGCCAGTAAACAAATTGAGCCACCGATCCAGAGTATCTTTTGTTGCTCCGACGTTTGAAGTTCGCCATCCACTTTATGAAGCGTTTTTTTCAGGTGTCCTGCCGCAGTATGCGCAAGATCGAGGCTGTCCCGAAACTTATGTGAATATTTTACTTGGGCCGCTTTGTCAAAATTTTCCGCTTTAAACATACTGTCTTTCAACTGTTTGTGGCTCTTCATATCTTCGTATGCAAGCTTATATTGTTGTGTATCATAATGAATCTCAGATCGAAGAAGCGCAATGTCTTTTTGTTGGTCGATCAGTTTCAGTTCATTGGCTATAGCTGCGCTTTTCGAAACGTATTGAAGTGCAGTATCATATTGCTGCCACAAACGATAGACAGTGGCGATCTTAAGGTAACCATAACAAAGCTCCTTTTGGGAATTCAGAGGCTTCAGTATTCTCACCGCATTTTGCAGGTCGGCCAAAGCATCTTCTAAACGTCCTGACTTTAATTTCAGCGTGCCGATGTTCAGCATACTGTATGCAATGCCATAGGGATCCTTGATATCTTCACTTATTCTTTTAGCTTTTTGAAAAAAGTCCATTGCACGCGATGGTGCATCGGAGTTTAGAAATACTACTCCCGCATTGGTCATTGTAGTCAGGATTCCCTGTTTGTTGTTCGTTTTTTCGAAAATCTGAAGCGCTTCGAGATACATCGTATACGCATCATCACCTTTACCAAGAACATTGTAAGTATTGCCAATATTTTCTAAAGTGGCCGCGATGCCGGATTGGTCGCCAAGTTCCTTTTTGATATTTAATGACTTGTTATAATATTCCAGTGCAGTAACGTAATCACCTTCCTTTTTATACAAGTTTGCGAGGTTTGTCAGAATGTTTGACACGCCGCGCTTGTTGCCGATTTTTATATCTATCAGCAGTGCCGCTTCATAACTTTCGTGGCTTTTCGTGTGATTGCCCTGCTTGGAATAAATTACTCCTAATCCGACAAGAGATGCCGAAAGCCGCTTTTGATCACCTGTTTTATGACAAAGTGTAATTGCTTTCTTGTAGTTATCGGTTGCAGTGTCGTAGTCTCCCAGATAAAAATAGGAACGCCCAAAATTAAAGTAGCAGTTCGATCTGCCTTCATTATCATCGAGCCGTTCATAAATTTCCAAAGAATTTGTAACATACCCGAGCGCTAGTTTATACTCTGCCTTGTTCAGATATGCGTTTCCTGAATAAAGCAAGCTATATGCCTCGCCTTTGGCGTAGTGCAACGTTGCGGCGAGCGCTGCTGATTCTCCAAGCAACTTCAACGCTTTGTCGGCATCCGAAGTGTATATTTTGGTGGCGACATTGTTTAGTAGGTCGACCTTCCCCATATCATTTTTAGGATAGGTTTTGAGGGTGTATTGTAAACTGTCTAAAGTAGCATTCTGTGATGACACCATGATAGCATGCAGCAAAAAGACCAAAAGAGCAGCTCGGCGTATTCCGATGGCTTTGCAATACTGGGGTTTCATTTTTAAAATTTTAGTACTTTCTATCACCGATCCTGTTTGCTGATGCCGTTACACCATAACTGTGACGAATGTATAAAAATTTTCTGTTAGTAAATGATTTTCAGCGAATCGGCCGTGGTGCATAATTAATATATCGAAATACCGTCGCCTCCTACGCCTTTTTCATCTCCTGAATTTCCCGCTTCAACTCCAAAAACATACTTCTCACGTCGCTATCAGCAGCTACCTGTTTGCGGTCGTCCCTTCCAATGTGCGCCACATATTCCCATATCTCCAATATATCCGACAACCGGATTTCATATGGATTGTAAATTACATTATCGGGTTCGACTATCAAGGAATCAAAATTTTTGCTGTTGAGCCGTTTATACGTAATCCCTTCGCTCAGCGTCACCAATATATACGTTTTGTCTTTTTTAATCTCACCCAGATTCTCAACATACTTCCCCACAATAAAACTATTGTTGTCATGCGGCGGCATAGAATCACCTCCAACGGGAAAAGCCCGGTATTTTCCAACACCCAAAAACGGCAGCGATATCTGCTGAAGGTTTTCAATATATTCGGGATCTGCGTAACCGGTCAAATAACCTGCACGGGCTTTGTACGGAACGATTTCAATTAAATTTCGGCCTTCGCCATCAACTTTTATCGGAAGGACAATTCTGTTGTCATCAAGCTTCAAAAGTTCATCAATACGGTATTTCCGAATGTCAACCGATAACAACAAATCGATACTGATATTAAATTGCCGGGAAATTTTTTTCAGTATATCATAGGGTGGCTCTACTTTTCCGCTCTCATACGGTTCATATCGCCCACGCTTGATTTCCAGGCTTTCAGCTGTTTGCTGCTGACTCATTTTCCGGCTTTCGCGGAGGTATCGAAGGTTATCAGAAAAAAGTGACATCTGTTAATGTTGTAAGTTGCAACAACAAATATATGTAATTTTGCAGTAGCTAACAGCGTAACTCCTAAAAAATGCAAGCCTTAATTGATAAGCAAGCGGTAATAAAGCAACTCCAGGCAAAAATCAATGCGATGCAAGGCTTGGGAAAGCCTTCAGGTATGCCTGCTACCAATGGCTTTGCGCCTTTTTCAGATGCTTTTCCAAGCGGGGCTTTTCCGATGGGCGCCCTTCATGAATTTGTTAGTTATGAACCTGCCGATGCGGCTTCAACAAGTGGTTTCATTACGGCGCTAGCCGGAATATTCATGAAAAGCGGCGGACTTTCGCTGTGGATTGGAAGTGAAAGAAAAATTTTTCCGTTAGGATTGAAGCCATTCGGACTTGAACCTGACCGTGTCATTTTCATCAAAACGCCAAAGCACAAGGATATGTTATGGACGATCGAAGAAGCACTAAAATGTGAATCGCTGACCGCTGTTATAGGCGAAATAAAAGAACTGAGCTTCACTGAATCGAGGCGTCTGCAGCTTGCTGTGGAACGAAGTGGCGTGAATTGCTTTATCCATCGTTTTCGCCCGCGTGCTGAAAATGCCCTCGCCTGTACGACGCGCTGGAAAATAACGCCTGTAGCAAGCCAACCCGATGACAATCTTCCAGGCGTTGGCCATAGCTGTTGGGATGTACAATTAATAAAAGTAAAAAATGGCCGGCCTGATTCATGGCAGGTTATATGGTCAAATAATAAGTTCCTGCCGATAACCCAAAAATCATTCTCAATAACAGCAACTCACGAACGCCACGCCGGATAATGCCACGATACGCTTCCATATGGTTCCCTTATCTGCTAACCGAATTCGCGGCCCGAAAAAAGCCCGAACTTCGGGAAGTGCCTTTTGTGCTGGCTTCACCGCAACGTGGCCGGATGGTTGTCGAAGCCGTGAACGCACCGGCAATGCATGAGGGCATTCGGACAGGAATGGTGATCGCTGACTGTAAAGCGATACTGCCGACTCTCGAAGTGCAGAAAGCCGAACCCGGAAAAGCTGAAAAATTATTGCAGGCTCTAGCCGAATGGTGCATCCGGTATACACCTTTTGCAGCCGTGGATTTACCCGACGGATTGATTCTCGACACCAGCGGATGCACGCATCTTTGGGGCGGCGAAAACGCATACATAGAAAATATCAAAACGAAACTGAATGCGTATGGGTATTCAGTTCGAATCGCCATTGCCGACACAATTGGCGCAGCATGGGCTTTGGCGCGTTTCGGTAAAACATCTGTTGTAAAACCCGGACAACAGCGTGAGGCATTACGTCTGTTGCCTCCTGCAGCATTACGACTGGATGTTGAAATCTTGGCGCGATTAAAGAAATTAGGGCTGCAGCAGATTGACAGTTTTATGGAAATGCCGCATAGCGTCTTGCGACGGCGGTTTGGTCCATCGCTGCCTTTGAGAATCGGACAGGCTTTAGGTGAAGAAATCGAACTGGCCCTTCCCGTGAAACCCATCGAACCATATCAGGAAAGGCTTTGCAGCATGGAACCGATCGCAACGCCAACAGGTATTACGATCGCATTACAACAATTGCTGGAAACCCTTTGCACCCGATTTGAAGCGGAAAACGTAGGTCTGCGTCACGCAATATTCAAAGGCTATCGGGTAGATGGCAACATTCAGCAGATTGAAATTGGAACCGGTCATCCATCGCGAAATGTAAATCATCTCTTTAAGCTCTTCGAACACAAAATTGCCACGCTTGAACCTGCACTTGGTTTTGAAGTGTTCCTGCTCGAAGCTCCAAAAGTAGAAACCGTAACTGCCGAGCAAAGCGCCATCTGGAACATGTCCTGCCACAACGATCTGAAAGTAGCGGAATTACTGGATCGCATTGCAGCACGAACAGGAACCGAAGCCATTAACCGTTATTTACCCGCCGAACATTATTGGCCTGAACGATCTGTAAAACAGGCAATGCCGATGTGGGAAAAACCGGATACGGTATGGAGAACCGACTGGCTGCGGCCGATTTACCTGCTGCCAATCCCCGAAGTTATCGAGGTCACGGCAGTTTTACCGGATTATCCGCCAATATTATTCCGATACAAAGGAAAATTATACACCATTTCCAGATCCGACGGCCCGGAGCGTATCGAACAGGAATGGTGGATTGCCGACGGACTTTATCGCGATTATTATCGTGTTGAAGACCAAGACGGAGCGCGTTATTGGCTATTCAGATCGGGTCCGTATGACGCCGGACGGCCTGAATGGTTTCTTCACGGATTTTTTGCATGATGTATACCGAATTACAAGTCACCTCCAATTTCAGCTTCCTGCGCGGCGGCTCACATCCCGACGAACTTGTCGATCAGGCGGCTTTGCTCGGTTATAACCAAATTGCAATAACCGATTACAATACATTGGCAGGCATAGTTCGCGCGCATGTTGCTGCTAAAAAAGCCGATATCCGACTGATTATAGGATGCAGATTGGAGTTGCTCGACGGTCCGCCACTACTCGCCTATCCGACCAACAAAGATGCCTATGCCCGACTTTCCGCACTGCTTTCAACGGGGAATTTACGCGCCGAGAAAGGCCAATGCCATCTGTATAAATCAGATCTATATCAACATGCTGAAGGAATAAAATTTATAGCCGTGGCACCACTTTCCCTGAATGAAGCTTTCGATTTTGATGAAACCTTCAAATCTGCTTTGCGGGAATACCGAGAGAACCTTGGAACAGCACTTTATCTGGGCGCAAGCCGATCCTATCAGGCCAACGACAACAAACGAATGCATCGGCTTTCGCAACTTTCAACATTATTGGACATTCGGTTGGCGGCGACAAACGATGTGCATTATCACATACCCCAACGGCGGCAACTGCAGGACGTACTCACCTGTATCCGCGAGAAATGTACAATCCAAACTGCAGGTTTCCGCTTGTATCCAAATGCCGAGCGTTATCTTAAACCCGCCGATGAAATCGAACGGCTTTTCAGGCAATATCCCGACGCATTGGCCGCAACCAAAGAAATCGCCGATGCCTGCCAGTTTTCGCTCGACAGCCTGAAATATGTTTATCCCGAAGAAATTACTTCCGAAGGGCGGACACCTCAGGAAGAACTGACAATGTTAACATGGAAAGGTGCAAATGAAAAATTTGGCGGACAGATTCCGGAGCGAATCGCCAAAACCATTCGCTACGAACTCAGGTTCATGGAGCGGAAAAACTATGCTGCTTATTTTTTAACTGTTTATGATTTTGTGCAATTTGCCCGGAATCGCGGCATTTTATGCCAAGGACGTGGGTCGTCGGCGAACTCTGTGGTTTGTTATTGCCTCGGGATCACGTCAGTCGATCCTTCGAAGTTTAAGCTGCTCTTTGCCCGGTTTATGTCGGATGCCCGTGACGAACCGCCTGATATCGATGTTGATTTCGAGCATGAACGCCGCGAAGAAGTTATCCAATACATTTATGAGAAATACGGTCATCATCGGGCTGCGATCGTTGCCACGGTTACACGCGTTCATCAAAAAGGAGCGATTCGTGATGTAGCCAAAGCTATGGGATTGTCGGTTGATGCAGTCGACAGGCTTGCGGGTTCGGTCTGGGAATTTACAGATGAATGGATCGATGGCCAACGTATTTCAACCGAAGGCTTCGATCCGACTGATCCGCATCTGATGAAAATTCTCGATTTGATGCGACAATACGCAGGTTTTCCACGACAGCTTGGCCAGCACACGGGCGGCTTCATCATTACCCAAGGCAAATTATCCGATCTATGTCCGACCCTGAATGCTCGAATGGAAGGCCGCATCAACATTGAGTGGAACAAAGACGATATCGAGGCGTTGGGCTTTCTGAAAGTCGATGTATTGGCACTTGGCATGCTAACCTGTATCCGGAAGGCATTCGATTTGTGTAAAGCGCATTACGGATTAGACTTGAGTTTGGCGAAAATCAATAAAAAAGACGATCCTGCTGTGTATGAAATGATTCAGCAAGCCGATACTTTGGGCGTTTTCCAGATCGAAAGCCGCGCCCAAATGTCGATGTTGCCGCGACTCAAGCCGAAGTGTTTTTACGATTTGGTCATTGAAGTCGCAATCGTGCGGCCGGGTCCGATCCAGGGCGACATGGTACATCCGTATCTGCGGCGGCGCGATGGGACCGATCCTGTCGAATATCCGTCGGAAGAATTAAAAGAAATTCTGGGAAGAACACTGGGCGTCCCGCTTTTCCAGGAGCAGGCGATGGAAATTGCTATAGTGGCTGCGGGTTTTACACCTGCCGAAGCGGATGGATTACGCCGCAGTATGGCGACTTTCAAATTTAATGGCAAAGTATCGGACTGGAAAACTAAGCTTGTTGAAGGTATGATCAAGAAAGGCTATGAAGAGGAATTTGCAAAGCGCGTGTTCCGCCAACTTGAAGGTTTCGGATCGTATGGGTTTCCTGAAAGCCACGCCGCGAGCTTTGCTTTATTGGTGTACGTTTCATCGTGGATCAAATGCTATTATCCCGACGTGTTTGCCACTGCCTTGCTGAACAGCATGCCAATGGGTTTTTATCAGCCTGCACAAATCGTAATTGATGCCCGGAAACACGGCGTGGAAATGCGTCCCGTTGATATTAATTATTCAGATTGGGATACTAAACTTGAAGGAAAATCGGGTAAATATTATGCTGTACGCTTGGGCTTCCGACAGATAAAAGGATTGCAATCGGACGACATTCAGCGATTGACTGCAGCACGACAAAAACCATTTAACCAGGTTCATTCGCTTTTGGATGCGGGCGTTTCAATGGCAACATTGGAGAAAATGGCCGATGCCGATGCGTTTCGTTCAATGGGTTTGGACCGCC
The DNA here is from genome assembly GCA_036386895.1 of Flavobacterium sp. Taxonomy (GTDB): domain Bacteria; phylum Bacteroidota; class Bacteroidia; order Flavobacteriales; family Flavobacteriaceae; genus Flavobacterium. Next base: position 275,539 of record DASVUR010000001.1, on the reverse strand, counting down.
GGCAGGCATTGTGGGAAGTTTCGGCATTGTGGGATAGTCCGGTTGGAATGTTTAAAGGCCAGCCGTCGGAATCTACAAACGAACCTCAGCTTTCGTTACCACTTTTAACCGATGCCGCGCATGTTGTGGAAGATTACGCCACAACCGGACTGTCATTAAAAGCACATCCGGTAAGTTTCGTGCGCCCGCAATTAAACAGCCTAAGGGTTACACATACGGGAAATCTGGGAAAACTCAAAAATGGCGATATGGTAAAAGTCGCCGGTTTGATCACTGTTCGACAACGACCCGGAACAGCAAAAGGTGTTCTTTTCGTTACAATCGAAGATGAAAGTGGTTTTGCGAACCTTGTGGTTTGGGGGAAAGTTTTTGACAAACATCGCAGGGATATTATTCAGGCGCGCCTACTGATGGTTGAAGGGAAAGTGCAGATTGAAGGCCAGGTAATTCATGTAATTGCCAACCATTGCTTCAACCTTTCGCACCTGCTGCGTGGCATGACCAGTACTATCAATGCAGAATCGGCCGTCGCCACATTATCGCGAGCCGACGAAAACGGAACCGAGGACGTATTTTATAAAGGCAGAAATTTCAGGTAACAATACAAGCGGTTTCACAAAATCAATAAAAACAAATAACTAACTTTAAAAGAAACCTATGATAAGCATGTTTGACACAATACAACTCAAAAAATTTCTCGACGCTCAAAACCAACTGTACCTCAAAGCATTGTCGGAGATAAAATCCGCAAACAAACAATCGCATTGGATGTGGTTCATTTTTCCACAACTCAAAGGCCTCGGCCGCAGCGAAACGGCCATGTTCTACGCAATTAATAATCTTCGGGAAGCAGCCGCGTATTTGGCACATCCGGTCCTGGGAAAGCATCTTGTGGAAACATCCAATGAACTGTTAAATGTCAAAGGCAAATCGGCAACTGAAATATTTGGCAGTCCCGACGATATGAAGCTGCGCTCCAGCATGACGTTATTTGCTAATGTCCCAGATACCAATCCTATATTTGAAAAAGTCATTGACTATTATTTCGACGGACTCCAGGACGAACTCACGCTTCAGCTCCTGCTAAAAAACAAATTGCAGAATGACACTGTTTGACGATACTGAAATTTTCACTTCTGGTAACGGGGGCAAGAAAATATTTGATTTGCCGGATGCAGAAGTAATACTTATTGACAGCTTTTTCACCAAAGAAGAATCCGATTACTATTACAAAATGCTGCTCGAACAAACTCAGTGGCGCGAATATGAAATGGAACTTTTTGAGAAGACAGTGACGGCTCCGCGTATGATCTCATGGTTTGAAGACAACCATGTAAGCCCTGAGGCCGACACAAAAGAACTTACGCCCGATTTATTGAACATCAGAAAACGAGTCGAAGCGGAAACCAAACTTCATTTCAACGCCGTACTCTTAAACCTGTACCGAAACGGCAACGACAGCGTGGCATGGCACAGCGATCATACCGATAAAACCGGAAAGGATCCGATCATCGCTTCGGTTAGTTTTGGTGAAACCCGAATGTTTCGCTTACGCCATAAGTTCCGGAAAGATCTTGCACAAGTGGAAATCCCGTTACACCACGGCTCATTTCTATTGATGGCAGGAACTACAAACAGCTATTGGCAACATCAGGTTCCGAAGACATCAAAAAGTATCCTGCCGCGAATTAATTTAACCTTCAGGCAGATAAGACCAATTACAATTTCATAGAACCTCGCGACGATGCTGAAAATAAGAACTCATATATGACGTTATACCACCAATGAAGAACCGCCAATACGCTATAGTAGACATTGAAACCACAGGCGGGAATGCCAGTGGCAGCCGCATCACCGAAATAGCGATCATCATCCATGATGGGACCGATATCGTTGATCGCTGGGAAACACTCGTCAATCCGCAAAAGGACATTCCGCTACCGATTTTTGCACTAACAGGAATTGACAACAAAATGGTTCGTAATGCGCCGATTTTCGACGACGTAGCGCAAAAGGTTTTTCAAATGCTTTCCGATCGGGTTTTTGTCGCCCATAACGTCAACTTCGACTATTCTTTCGTACGCCATCAACTCGAGGAATCGGGATTCAAATGGACAGCAAAAAAGCTGTGTACCGTTCGAGCCGCCCGAAAAATCAAACCGGGATTACGTTCTTACAGCCTCGGAAACCTTTGCCGTTCGTTAGATATTCCAATAGAAAACCGGCATCGTGCAGGAGGCGATGCAGATGCTACGACCATTTTGTTTTCGCAATTGCTGGAGTGCGATTTGGATGGCGAAATAGAGAAAATGATCAAGAAGACGGCCCAGGACCAGCGGCTTCCGCCCAACCTTCCGCCTCAAGATTTTGAACAGCTGCCAGAAAAACCGGGCGTGTATTATTTTTATAACGAGGCAAGAAAAGTCATCTACGTCGGAAAGGCAATTAACTTGAAAAAGCGCGTTGCTTCACATTTTAGCGGACACAAGATTACACCGCAACGACAGCATTTTCTACGCGATATACACGCAATTACGTTTGAGGTTTGTGCGACCGAACTAATGGCGCTTTTACTCGAATGTACCGAAATCAGGAAGTTATGGCCAACGTACAACAGGGCGATGAAACGCTTTGAAGCGAAATTCGGTCTTTACGAATACGAGGCACGCAGCGGCTATAGATATCTTGGCGTGGGGAAAGTCGGTAAATTTCAAAAATGCATCCAGGTTTTCCACCGCGAGTTTGAAGCCATTCATCTACTACGTAACCTTGCCGAACAATTTGGCATCGACCACAGGTTTTGCAAATATGGCCGGCAGGAAGAAACCGAATTTCCAATAAAGTATGATGCTGCATCATTACCCGATGTAGAACGGCACAACCTTCAAATCGCCAGGGCCATCGACTCACTTTCTGCCGAAAGGCCAAGTTTTGCTATTATGGATAACGGACGCAACACCGATGAGCGCAGTTGTATCTGGGTCGAGAACGGCGATTTTTACGGTATGGGTTATATTGCTTCCGATGTTGGGGTTTCGGAACCTTCGGCGGTTAAGGAATACGTCACGCCCTACAAAAGTAACCAGTACATCATGCAACTGATCACATCGCATGTCGAGAAATATCCGGGCAAAGTCTATTTTCAGCAACCCCTCGATTTGGCTTCCACGTTAAATACTAGGTAAATAAACGTTCACTTTGCTGCACTTTCGCTGAAACTTGACTCATAATTATACAATTTCTGATATTAATGTCATAACACCCATAACTTTTGCGATACGTAAATTGTAGCAACGTCAAAATCAACGACAGCTACTTATGGCAACCGAACAACAGAAAAGATCCGCTAAAGCGACAAAAGCAAAAAAATCCGAAGCATCACATCCGGCTACTGAAGTTGAAGATATCAACGCGCTACTGAAGAAAGGAACATCAACCGAAATGCCTTCCAGGGTCAAGCCGATGCTTGCGACACTCGTTAATGAACCGTTTAATGATCCGAACTGGATCTATGAAGTAAAATGGGACGGTTACCGCTCGATGGCATATGTACAAAATGGAAATGTCGAACTTCAGTCACGCAATAACAAATCGTTTACCGAAAAGTATTACCCGATTACGGCCGCCATGCAACAATGGAAAATTGATGCAGTTTTGGATGGCGAATTGCTTGTCGTTGGAAAAGACGGCAAAGCCAATTTCAGTGCGTTGCAGAACTGGCGCAGCGAGGCAGATGGCGACTTAATCTACTATGCGTTCGACCTGCTTTGGTACGACGGCATTACTATAATGGAACTACCGCTTTTAGAGCGACAGGCTATTTTGAGAGAAATTCTTCCTTCAAACGATGATCGGATAAGGATCAGTCAAACCTTTACTGCAAACGGCCTTGATTTTTTTGAAGCCGCACAGAAGATGCAACTTGAAGGCATCATGGCTAAAAAAGCCGACAGTGTTTACATTCCGGATAATCGTTCTAAAAACTGGCTTAAAATAAAAGTACATCAGCGGCAGGAAGTGATCATCTGCGGGTTTACGAATAATGAAGGAAGCTCAAAACCGTTCAGCTCGCTGCTGTTGGGTGTTTACGAAAACAACAAACTCCAATACGTTGGAAAAGTCGGAACCGGTTTTACTGAGAAAATGCAGAAGGAAATGCTCGAGAAGTTCAAGCCGCTGATCACCAACAAAAGTCCGTTTGGCTGGGAACCGGACATCAACAAGCCATCGCGTTTCCGGCCAAATCCGCCAAAGGCGATCGCAACTTGGTTGAAACCGTCGTTGCTGTGCGAAGTCAGTTATGCTGAAGTAACCGAAGATGGCGTTTTCAGGCATCCCTCTTTTCAAGGTCTTCGTACCGATAAAAAAGCAACTGAAGTTGTTCGGGAAACCGCCGCGCCTACAGCCGAAGTACTCGAACCGCAACAAAAACAAGACGACATTACAATGGTGAAAGCACCAAAAAAGGACGGCAAGAAGACGCTTTTGAATCCGAATGAGGAGACGCAGGTCAAGAAAATAAACGGCCGCGATCTAAAATTTACCAACCTCAGCAAGATCTATTGGCCCGACGAAGGCTATACAAAGCGCGATCTCTTTAATTACTATTACCAAATTGCCGATTACATTCTTCCGTATTTAAAAGATCGTCCACAATCGCTGAACCGGTTCCCGAATGGCATCTACGGAAAAAGCTTCTATCAAAAAGACGTTAAAGGCAAATCTCCTGAATGGGTAAAGACCTTTCCATACACCACTAGCGATGGCGAAGACAAAGAGTTCCTTGTTGGCGATGACCAGGCGACGCTACTTTGGATGGCATCGCTGGGCTGCATCGAAATGAATCCATGGTTTAGCCGGGTGCAACATCCTGATAACCCCGACTATTGTGTAATTGACCTCGATCCTGACAAAAATACGTTTGAGCAAGTCATCCAGGCGGCCCGGGAAGTTAAAAAAGTCCTCGACGCAATTGGTGTTCCCGGCTTTCCAAAAACATCGGGTTCGACCGGAATCCATATCTATATTCCGCTTGGCGCCAAATATTCGTACGACCAGTCGCAGATGTTCGGCAAACTCATCGTCACAATCGTTCACAACCAATTGCCCGAGTTCACAAGCCTCGAACGGCAGATCAAGAACCGCGGCGGGAAAATGTACCTTGATTTTCTGCAGAATCGTCCGGGCGCAACCATCGCCGGCCCGTACTCATTGCGCCCAAAACCCGGAGCTACCGTCTCAATGCCTCTATATTGGGATGAGGTAAAGAGCGGACTCGCAATGAAAGACTTCACCATCAACAACGCCGTGGCCCGGGTAAAAACGGAAGGCGATCTCTTTAAAGGTACGTTGTCAAAGGGAATTGACATGGATAAGGCCCTAAAAAAAATCCAGAGTATCTTCTTTTAATGCCGGTCAAATTTTTTTTCCGATTATTTTGTTGGACGTAACCATTTTTATTTAACTTTGAACCGCAAAGTACATTCTTATGGAGAAGCATCCGGAATATTTAAAAGACCTTACAGAGATCCGCACGATGATGGAGCGGTCCACGAAATTCTTGTCGCTCACCGGTATGTCCGGAATTATGGCAGGCGTTTATGCGCTCATCGGAGCCTATCTCGCAAATCGTTACTTCTATTCGGAGCTTGAACTTGAAAGTTATCAATCGTATGCCGGGAATTTCTCAGGCGATTTTGTTAACCTGATCTATTTAGCAGCCGCTATCGTCGTACTGACCGTTGGAACCGCAATAATTCTCTCGTACCGAAAAGCGGCAAAAAACGGGCAAATGCTTTGGAATTCTGCTGCACGTCGGCTTTTAATCAATATGCTGATTCCACTCGCAACAGGCGGACTCCTGATTTTGATTTTACTTTCAAAAGGGTTTGCCGGACTTGCCGCGCCGCTGACCTTGATCTTTTACGGACTTGCTTTAGTAAATGCTAGCAAATTTTCGTACGACGAATTTAAATACCTGGGGCTGATCGAGATTGCGCTCGGACTCATCGCGGTGTTTTTTATCGGCTACGGACTCCTGTTCTGGGCAATCGGATTTGGGGTTATGCATATTATTTATGGCATTTACATGCACCTGATTTTCGAAAAGTGAAAACATTGATAAATGGCCTGAACAAAGCTTTTGATAGCCGCGTGCGTCTTGGGATTATGTCGGCCCTTGCCGTTAATGACGCTGTGGATTTCAATACTTTAAAGGAATATCTTGATGTAACCGATGGTAATTTGGCCAGCCATTTAAAAGCGCTTGAAAAGGAAGAATTTATTGAAGCGAAAAAGTCGTTCGTAGGACGCAAGCCAAACACAAAATACAACATAACCAAAAATGGAAAATTGGCTTTTGAACAGCATATTGCCGCGCTTGAGAAACTAATCCGATCACAGAAATAATTTTTTTGCTAATTTACTTTGAATTACAAACTACTTTTAATGTATAATCCTATAACAACTTAATTCATGACGCAGAGAATCAACGAATCAGCAAACCATTCACCAATGAACGTAGCAATCCGGAGAACGGTTCAAGGCGCCGTTCCCGCCTTACTTTTAATTACCTTATTCGTACTTTCAATAAACCACCCCAATCCTGAATGGGGGAAATTCTGGATGATAAGGCCATTGATCATAACTCCGCTTGCAGGCGCCACAGGTGGATTCATCTTTTACCTGCTCGAGAAAAAGCGTGCCAAAGGCGCGAACAAGGCTGCAACGATCATCGCCAGCATCCTGATTTATACGATTGGGGTTTGGATGGGATTTGTATTGGGACTCGACGGAACATTGTGGAACTAAAATTATAATCTGCTATGCGTAATTTCAACTTCGAACAAATACATGCGGGCTACAAACGAAACAAGTGGCTCCGCTATTTTACAACATTCTGCCGCGTAGGACTTGCCTGGGGATTCCTTCCGTCGGGATTTGTTAAGATCAACGGCGAGCGATTCACGGCTTTGGCCGACAACCATCCGATGGGTGCCTATCTTGAAGCACTACATCATACCGGCTACTACTATACATTCATCGGAATTGCCCAAATGACGGCCGCTGTGCTACTGCTGATCCCGCGTACTGCGACATTGGGTGCGATGCTTTATCTTCCGATCATACTAAACATCTGCATTCTTTCGCTCGCCGTGGGTTTTGATGGTTCGCTGCTCACCTCGCCATTGATGGTGATTGCCAACTTGTATCTGCTGTGCTGGGATTATGACAGGCTAAAGTTTGCTCTTCCGTTCCATCGGCCGCAGCCAATACCAAAAGAATCACTCGACACGAAGTTTCCGATCAAATTCTTCGCGCTTTCCGCAGTAGCAGTTGTTGCAATTGTGGTCACTATTCTAAGTTCGTATACTATCCGGCCACGCAACACCTATTCAGATTGCAGTGGCGATTGCGACACAGCTCCGAACCCACAGGCGTGCTATGATTTTTGCAATTGTATCCACAAAGACGGACACACCTACGATGACTGCACCAAGATCTATAAAAAAGCAATTGGTAAATAATGAGCGCAACTACAATGAAAAAAGCCTGGCCAAGAGATAACCTCTTCGGATGGTTGTTTGCCGCGCTGCTGCTGACGATCGGCATAGGCAACCTGATCTTCATCCATCCGGTTCCGGCGGCTGCTTATGCGCTGGTTTCATTGATTTATATGGCACCAATAGAAAGTGCAACTGCAAAGAAATTTGGATTTACGATTCCGAGAGCAGCTAAAGTTATTTTGGGTATAACCATCATCTGGTTCACGTTGGGTGTCAGCGACCTTGGCAACATGATCGACAAGGTTACGTTATAGAAATTTAATCGGCAAATATGAGTGCAGAATGTTTTGTGAGCAATGACTCTGTTGTGCGCCAGATTTGGGGCAAAAGCGACACGATCCTTTTTATTTTTGCAGGCGCTGCGGCGGAGTTTGCTTTAAACAAGGCTGTCGACTGGCTGTATTTTACCGGAAGGCTTCCCGCCGATCCGCTTGGCCGGTTGTTTTCGACGGTTTCATACGCGCGGGTAATCATTTTTGCCGAAAAGGACGCTGCGCTGAAAGCCATCGACTCAATGTCGGCTATTCACGCCCATGTGGAAGCAAACCGTGGCGCGAAAATACCTGATTGGGCGTATCGGGATGTGCTCTTTATGCTGATCGATTACTCGATCAGGTCGTTCGAGTTGTTGGAACGCAAACTAACCGAAGCCGAAAAACATGAAGTCTTCGCCGTCTTCAACCGCGTTGGTACCCGAATGGGACTCGTTGGCCTGCCGTCCGATTTTGATGAATGGCAAACAATGCGGCAGCAGCATTTGGAAGCTGATTTAAAAAAAAGCGACTATACAGCCGACTTGTTTCTGCAATACCGAAAGCACCTCGGCAGTTTCCGCTATCGCATCCTGGTTGAATCGCAAACGCTTGTTGTTCCTGAAAAAGTGCGTGACTTACTTGGCTTTCGCAAATATTCGTTGTTGCAGCCGAGTCTGCCAATATTTAAGATCACCAAATTACTTAGAATCGATTGGCTGCTAAAAGAACTGATCCTGCCTGCAAAATACAAAAACGAAATTAGTGCGCTTGATCGCGTACGGTAAATTGCTCGAAGCGCTTTTCCAATTCGCATTATCTGCGTATATTTATGAAAAGCGCCAATGGAAAATAGCAAACTTTATATTGAATATTGCGCACGGGCTATAGAGATGTTGGGTGTGCTGACAATTATTGCTGGAACGCTGCTCGCACTCGTGAAATTTATATTTTCGGTTCAGCATACCAAACCGCGATCGTACAAGGTCCTTCGCGAAGAACTTGGAAAGGCCATTTTGCTCGGACTCGAAATATTAGTGGCCGGTGATATTATCGCTACCGTCGTAACCGAACCTACACTGGATCGTGTCCTGATACTTGCACTGATTGTATTGATCCGGACCTTTCTCAGCCTGTCGATACAGGTGGAAATTGACGGAAAATTTCCGTGGCAGCGGAGAGTCGAAAAGTAACGCCGGGAACTAACGCCGTAACGCTATCTTGGCACCAGCGCCGCAAACTTTCACTTTTTGTTAAGATTAATCGGTGTATCTTTATGTGAGCAAATATGGGCAACAGCAATCTGAAGGAAATTAAAACCGAAAACTATGAACACTACAAGAACAATTGCAAAATTATTTACAGCATTTTCGATCATTGCATTGTGCCTCGCTCCGTCAAAAAGCACAGCCCAAACCAGTAAATTGGAGACCTCAGTCGTTAAAGACGGATATGTGATGATGGATGGGAAAATGATGGCGCTAAAAGATGGCAAACTCGCCCCAATGAAGAAAAAGGTCGTGATGAGCAACGGCACCAAAGTCAGCAAAAGCGGTGTTGTGAAAACGACCGACGGCAAAAAAGTAAAAATGAAAGACGGAAACTGCGTTGACAATACAGGAAAAGTGGATGACTGCAATGTAAACGCGGACTATTACACGTGTACCCATCATCCGGATGTACGGGCTGCAAAAGACGGTAAATGTCCAAAATGCGGAATGGACCTGGTGCTACGGGATCCGAAAAAGAAATAACTTCTCGAACATCACAGAAAGCGGTCACAATGAATGTGGCCGCTTTTTTTTTGAAGATCGTCTCAGTCGGTCAACTTCACACGATGCAGTTGCTGAGGTGTCTTTTTAAAAAGAATCCGGAGTGTTTCATTTATAACATAGTACGTTCTTCCGTCAAACGTCGTCACGCCTTCTATCTGCCGTAGCATTCTCTTCAATCGTATTTTTCTACCGGGATTTTGGAAAAAGTCGGTGCCTTGTACATCATCAAATTCGATTAAAAACGGTGCAAGCAATAATGTGTGCCCGCATAATATCAATTTCCGCGTCGCACGGTGATATGAGGCGCCCGTAATCAACACGTTCGTCTGCATCGAGCCCTTATATTTCGCCACATGAATGCCTGGTTTCGCAGGAACGGAAAAGATCCGCGTGCGTCGCCTTTCCTCCCATTCTTTTGTAAACAGGTAAATACTGTCTCCTACTACAACCATCGCTTCGCAATCGAAGTTGATTTTTTGCTGCCTCTTTTGTGTAAAAGTTTCGGGCCAAATAACAGAAATGCTTTCACTATTGAATTTATGCAGCAGTAAATCGGATTTCAATATCCGGTGAATGGCTACAGTATCTCGTTGGTGTGCATTATTGCCAATTGCGCCAACATAGAAAAAATGGTCATCATCGGCGAGATCTTCAAAATCATTGTTTTCCACATCAGGTAGCGTATAGTTTGCTACTATTTCTCCCGTCTGCGGCGACAGGGCGTACAGTTTCGCGCTTCCGCTATCGTTATGGGTCCACAACAGATTATTCCACGCAAGGAGCCCGGAACCTTCTGGAATTGTATCAGGCAGCTTCCAAGAAACTTCAGCTTTAACCGTTTCCCGTTTCAGCTCTGGCTCATAAATTCTCTCCTTAACCGGCTGAAAATCCAAAATTTGTACAGATCCACGGCAGGATAAGACAAGAGTTGTAAGTAGAAAATAGATATATTTCATTACCGTAATTTAAAGAAAACTGGCTTATTGAGCTTCTCAGATGAATATTTTAGCGATTTTTTAATAATTTGCTTTGCGTCTTTTTAAACCAGCTGAATTACCTTTATGTAAAATGCAAAGGCAATGGAATCGAAACAGAACGCCGACAAATACGAAACCGGGCAAATCGAGGAAACCGGCATTGTGCCGAAGCATGACAAAGATGCTGATATTGGCGCAGGCAGAATGGTGGAGGATGATAGGAGCGGAACTCTTTCAGATCGTGCAGGTGATGAAAGTTTCGATGATGATACAGTGATCAGGCCTCAGGGTAACGAAGCATCGGAAGGTTTGGACGATATTTAAAAGTATATTATGCGAGCAAGTGATTTTCAACAGTCTAAGACTACCGTTAGGCAAATTTCGACCGAAGATCCGCTTTACGCCGAGGAACGAATGCTACGTAATAAAGTGCTGTTGCGACCAATCGGCCTGGCCGACCATGCTTGGGAAATGCACGACAACAGGGCATGGCATTTCGTTGCCTTCGACGGAAGTTCAGTCATTGGGTGTGTATTGCTGCTTCCGCTGATCCAGGACCCTAAAATGGCACAACTACTCCAAATGGCGGTAGATATTGAATATCAGGGAAGAGGCATCGGACAACTTTTAATTGACCACCTTGTAGACTTTGCGGCTGCACATGACTTCGAGCAGATCATCTGTCATGCCCGTAGCAATGCTGTAAAATTTTATGAAAAGAACGGTTTTGAAGTATACGGCGGAACCTTTATTGAGGTTGGGTTGCTACACTACCATATGAAACGCAATATCAAAAAATAGTTTCACTCAAATAAAGCCGTTCGCACGAGCATGTGCTTCGGCCTCTGCCGAGCTTTGAACCAGCAATACAGGTATCGTCCTGAAGTTATCCACGATGCTTTTTACTACTTGCATTTTCCGCCGGTGATTCACGCTCCGAAGATAAATACATAAAATCCGGTGCGGAAACTGCGCGGCAATTTCAGTATAAATGGTCGCATCATGTTCGCCGCTGTCGCCAATCATAATAAACTTCAGATCGGGATAGGTTTCAAGCAGGTTCAGTATTTCCTTTTGTTTGTGTGGCTTTTCAGATGTTACGCGCTGGAACATGCTGTTGAAACTCCGCAACAAAATCGGTCCTTTCGGGAAACCGTTATGCTCAAGAAACAGCCGCAGGTACTGGTACATGTTCCACGGACTGTTACTAAGATAAAAAATTGGATTCTTCTCTTTATTCGCTACTCCATAGTGCAGCTTGCGGTATAGATCAGGTGCGTCCACAAGCGGTATTCTACTATAGGCATTTACAAAAAAAGAGTTGAAAATCACCTTCCACTTCAAAAACGAGGTGACTCCGGTATTCAGGATCGTATCGTCGATATCGCTGATGATTCCGAAATCAGCTTCTTTTTCAGGAATCAGGAATTCTCCGGTGACGACCACCTCAGGCATTGATCTGTCGGTTGTCCGCAATTCGAACATCATCCAGCCTTCTTTATCGGTTAGCTTGGATATGTCGGAAGGCAACACGGCATCAATCAGAAAATAGCCCTTTTTGTTGGTAACCGTTGCTATTTCCACTCCCGCAATGGTAAGCGAGATTGCACAATTTCCAATTTCATGCGTATCAAATTGCTTGAAAGCGATGCCAAGCGTTTGTAAAAAAGATTGCTTTTCCGGCATCTCCAGCGGATCGTTATCCAACACACGCCCTTTAATGTACAAGTGAAAGGCTGTGCCATAGCTCCGATAAGGAACAATTAACACCTCTTCAATATTGTATCTCCCAAATAGTTTCCGAAATCGCTTCTGCATCGCCGCTACTTTAAAGGATACAATTTAAAAGTGTCAACTGCGGCGCCCGCACCTTGAACCCACACCGAATAAATTCCTTTTTTCTTTTCAAACAGGCCATATTGGTAAGTATCACCTTTGACGCTAAGGTTCTTTCGCATCCCGTTATCGCTCCTGATAAATTCGAGTGCGAACTCACAATCGGCTCCAGGAAGAAAGTTCAGTGCCGAAACCGTGTTGTCTGAGAATGTTTCGCGCCAGATTCCGTTGGCTATCTCGACATTTACGATGGCACCATTATACTCTTTGTAATAGTACTTTTTTCCCTCTCCAAACAGTTGACAGTCTTTGGGCGACAAACTTGAGATCGGCTTTTGTGCCAATCGTCCCCAATCGCCCTTTCCGGCTTCAAGAGTATTCAACAAATCACTAAATGCTTCACAATTCTTCTGTAACCTGAAATACAGTCGGTCTCCTAATTCTGCTGCTGCTTTTTCAGACGAAACAGTGATAATTTTCGAAAAGGAGGGCATGTGCTTTTCATAAACGGCCCGAATCTTTAACGAGTCGTGCACCGTTAATCCTTTTAGTGTCGTGCACATTTCAAGTGTCACCGAGTCAATTTGTTGGATGGTTTGCGCGTAAGCGTTAAAAAAGAACAGGCAGAACAAGAATATATAGCGGATTTTCATTAGCGTTGTTTAAACAAATATAAACAAGCCGGCAGTGGTTTACCACAAACAGCTGTCGAAAATTCTTCAAATTGTGCAACGGCGACAGCACTATCGATTTATATCTTTATAGGGATTTAAATTACGCTCATTATGAAAACACTCACGTTTAGAACCGATATCGAATGCTCCGGATGTGTATCGAAAGTGACACCACGTCTCGACGAACTTGCAGGAGCCGAAAACTGGCGCGTTGATGTACAATCGCCCGACAAAACACTTACAATTAACGCTGAAGCCGACGAACAGGAGGTGATTCAAACCTTGCAACAACTCGGTTATCACGCGATCCGGATCGATGCTGAAAGCAAGGCCGCAATTTAATCTCGCAAACTGCCCTTTCATATGCCACTTCTGTTTCCAAAGTATTTTGCGTAACTTAGAGCCTTAAGCTACAACCGTCACAGATGATTCCTCCATTGCGTTTTAACCTTCAATCTAAAGCATTTAGTGATTTTTGGAAGTATGAAGACGGAGCCGAGATGCTAAAGCTTTTACCTGCTGTCCCGAACCTTTCAGAAGCTACTGCTTTGGTGCCGTTACTATATCAGAAAGATGATCTGGCCGATGCCGTGGTTGCCGAATGTTTTTCAGGAAAATCTTTTCCCGAAGCATTAAAACGGGTTACCGATTTTGCTTCCGGCACCCTGCCTCTTGACACAGCTCCCGACAGCGTGCGAAATTTAGTTGCCGAGATGAAACGTCTTCCCGATTGGGTGGACAAACACAAAATTGAACGCGGCAGAAAATCCTGCAACCGTTCAGGTAGATCAGGATTGATTGTTCTTCGCAACTACAGCCTGATGATCGGATACCAATCGGCCGCCATAAACAAACCGTTGATTGCGACCGGCGCACTCCATTCGGGCGCTGTCAAGCGTATTGCCGACACTACCAATTTCTGGTTTGCTGTTACCGGCGCTAACGCACTTGCTATAGGGGCAGAAGGATTTTTATATTGCCTGCGAACGCGTCTGGTGCACGCTTATTCGCGCGTAATGATAAAACAGCGGCTGCCATGGCAGGCTGACGAGCAGGGCGAACCGCTGAATTATTGGGACATGCTTGCTACGTATTTGGGATTTTCTCTTGTGTTTATACGCGGACTCAAGAACCTCGGGTTTTATTTTTCTGATGACGAGTCGGAAGCGGTTTACCATTTGTGGAAATATATCGGTTACCTTATCGGAATTCCACCGCATATTTTGCCCGTCCACGATGCTGATGCGATCAGAAGCCTGTATTTGTGGAGCCGAACCCAGCCTGAGGCCGATGCCGATTCGATCGCATTGGCGCAGGCATTGCACCTCGAACCGCTTCATGCGCCATGGCCGAAACGACGCTTGGAAAAAAAGGTCATTCAACAGGTTAATCTCGCGTTCAATTATCGCTTAATTGGTGCGCGTTCCTGTACAGTTTTAAAGCTGCCGCACTCACGATATAAGAAATTGGTCAAATTTGTTGTTATCGCAAATAAAGCGGACGAAGCAATTGGTAGGCGTTTTCCATCATACAAGGAAAAGCAGATCAAAAATGGGCGTGCCGAGCAGTTGATTATTACCAACCGGGTTAACATGCCTGCTCATTAGCACAGCCGTCAGGAGTACGCCTGGAATTTCTCCCAATCAATCGACAGCACCTGCTCCAGTGCAACCCTGAAATCGGATATTACCGCCGGCTTTTTCATAACGTAATTTGCTCCGGCTTCGAGGTAGTGCCGGATGAGCGACTTTGGACTGTGTCCGGATATCATAACAATAGGGATGTGCTTCCACTTTTCGGTGCGTTGGATAATATGGAATATTTCCTCGCCTTCAAAAACCGGCATCACAATATCCAGGAAGATAAGATCGGGAAGAGGCTGAGTGTTCAGCGCGCGCAAAAACATTTGCCCGTTGACGAATATCGTAACATCATGCCCTAGTTCTTCCGCCACATCCTTGAAAATGTAAAGGTCGTCGAGATCGTCGTCGAGATAATAGATTCGTTTTCGCTTTTCCATTTGCCTATAATTATGGACTTGAAATTACAAAATATACGGAGCGGTTTATTACAGCCTTTGATACTGATATTGTATAATTTAATGTTTTTGTGACCGCCGTTCAGAGCATTAAATTTATTATAAAGTGAGTTTGCGCCACGTGCGTTAGCGTTAAATTTGGGGAAAGATCGAACGTATGGCAGAAACACTTTTGGACAAACAAAAAGCATTACTCGAAGGACCGATCTTACGGTCGTTGCTAAAAATGACGGTTCCGATTATCCTGATACAACTGCTACAAGCCGCATATCAACTCATTGATGCTTTTTGGGTAGGTCGCTTGGGCGGAAATGCCGTCGCAGCCGTTTCGGTTACTACGCCGTTTGTGTTTTTGTCGATTGCTGTTGGCGCCGGACTGGCGATTGCAGGCTCTGTTTTAATTGCTCAATATGTTGGAGCAAAAAACCAGGCGATGGTTGACCGCGTTGCGGCCCAGACGTTATTAATGGTAGTACTTATTTCGATCACACTGGGCGCAGCGGGATATTTTGCAGCCCCGCATCTGCTCCGCCTGATGAATGTTGCACCTCAGGTTTATGAAGGCGCTCTGGGCTTTATGCGCTTTTCATTCATCGGACTCGCATTTAATTTCCAGTTTATCATGTTTACGTCATTCATGCGCGGTGTTGGGAATCCAACAGTCCCCATTTACATTATCATGGGAAGCGTCGTATTGAATTTTGCGCTCGATCCGCTCTTTATTTTCGGCTGGGGCCCGATCTCAGGATTGGGCGTTATGGGCGCGGCAATAGCAACATTGAGCACACAAGCACTTGCGACCGTAGTTAGTATGATCATTCTTTTCCGCGGAAAACGCGGGATCCAGCTTCAGCTAAAGAACTTTGTACCCGATTGGAAGTACATCCGGAAAGCGTTCTTCCTCGGACTCCCGTCATCGGTCGAGCAATCCATGCGCGGACTCGGACTCACCATCATGACATTCCTGATCGCTTCATACGGAACTTTATCATTGGCATCGTACGGCGTCGGTTCAAACATTTTGCAGTTTGTGATGATCATCGGATTTGGCTTTACCCAGTCGGTGTCTACACTTGTTGCGCAAAATATCGGTGCAGGAAAGGTCACGCGTGCGGCGAAAATTGGCCGTCTTGGCGCAATGGTTTGTTTCTGGATCCTGACCGGCTTGGGGATCATTACGTTCTTTTTCGCTCCGCAGCTGGTGTCTTTCTTTGTTCCTGAAGATCAGGCCGTAGTCGAAGGCGGAGCGCAGTTTCTTCGAATCATGTCGTTATCGTGGGGATGCATCGGTTTGCAACTCGCGTTGACCGGAGTTCTAAAAGGCTCAGGAAACATGGTTACGTCGATGATTCTGGCGCTGGTATCACAATGGGTTTTTCAGTTTCCGCTGGCCTATTTGCTTTCGCACCACGGAACGATGGGAATAACTGGGATCTGGTGGGCGTTCCCGATTTCAAACGTGCTCATGGCTATAATCGCTGTTTTAGTATTTGCCAAGGGCGATTGGAAGAAAAAGCGTCTGATCAGCGAACCAGACGAGGAAGAAATACTCACACTTGAAGTGAACAAAGAAACAATGATAGAGGAAGGGATATCGTAACAGCTAACCGAAATTAGGCAAAAAAAATCCCCGCGCGTGCGGGGATCAAGAGTAAATATACTTCACTTATTGCTTTTTCTTTTTCTCAGCATCGATAATTGCTCCGGTTCCGGCGCCTGCTCCTGCTCCAATCAATCCACCAATCAAAGCACCTTTTGCCGGCTTGTCTTTATCAATAATTGCACCTGATACGGCTCCAACCCCTGCTCCGATTACGGCACCTTTAGCTGTGGCGCTCCATTTTTTTCGTTGGGGTTGTGCTGCTGTGGCTGCTGCGGGTTGTGATGCTGCTACATGTTGTACTACTACCGGTTTCTGACGGGCTTCCTGCTCGGCCATGACGAGTTTCACTGAGTCAATTGCACGTTGTTTTTCGAGTTCAATTTTCTGCCTTTCTACAACCATTTCCATAGAGTCTATGGCAGACTGTTTGTCGTCATAGGTCATCGCCTGGTTTGCATTATCCTTACACGATAACATTGTTAAGGCTATTACGGGTATTAAAAGTATCTTTTTCATAATGTTTAATTTAATGTTACTAGGCGCTTTTCAATCATCGTGCCAGAGGAATTTATTCCATTACGAATGTACGCCGAAGGTTTTCCCCGAACGTTATGAAATATTTTGAGATGATTACAAAATTTTAAGATTTGTCGCCCACGATGTCTGCCGCATCTCGAACATTGGGATTGGCCCCGAATTCTGCAAAAAAATCGTCCATATACATTTGGGAAAAATTATGGTGAAATCCAAACCTGGCCATGGCAGCACCTTCACCATCTCACTGCCCGTTCGTCCACAGGCATCCGTTTCCAAAAACTTTACAACTTTGTAACTAAATCCTATAACAGGACTTAGGCGTTTGCGTCGGAAATTTAGGATAAAACCAAAATAGTATGCCTGAAGGACCAAGTATTGTAATCTTAAGGGACGAAGTGTCCGATTTTACGGGCGGAAAAATCATCAGCGTAAGCGGAAACAGCAAAATTGATCAGAAGCGGATCGAAGGACAGACTGTCGTTGCGTTTAAGAGCTGGGGAAAACATTTCCTGATTTGTTTCGCGGAGTTCAGTGTGCGGATTCACCTTTTGTTGTTCGGCTCATATCGAATCAACGAACGTAAAGAATCGCCGGCACGGCTGTCGCTGACATTTGATGACGGCGAGATTAACTTCTATGCATGCTCTGTCCAGTTTATCGAAGGCGACATAAATAAGGTTTACGAGTGGCGCGCCGACGTGATGGGCGACAGCTGGGATCCGATAATTGCTAAAGAAAAACTCCGGCAACATCCTGAAAAACTAATTTGCGACACGTTATTGGAACAGGATATTTTCGCCGGCGTTGGCAACATCATCAAAAACGAAATTTTGTATCGTGTTCGTGTTCATCCTGAATCCGCGACAGGAAGCATTCCGAACGAGAAACTCGAAGAACTGATTGACGAATCCAGGATCTACAGTTTTCAATTTTTAGAATGGAAGAAGAAATATGAGCTAAAGAAGCACTGGCTCGCACATACTAAAAAGACATGTTTGCGGTGTGATTTGCCTATCTCTAAAAAGATAACCGGCCTCAAGAAAAGACGCAGTTTCTTTTGTGAAAACTGCCAGCCCCTTTACGTATGACCTTGCAAAAAATATATACCGGAACATCAAGCATCAGGAACCCGACGTGGCAACCACTGTTCTTTCCTGAAGGTTTACCTTCATCGAAATGGTTTGAGTATTATTGTGAGTACTTCAATACTTACGAGATCAACGCCTCGTTTTACAAATTTCCCACAGTCAGGACGCTGCAAAACTGGTACCGGAAAAGTCCGCCCGGGTTCCTATTCGCGGTTAAAGCTCCGAAAGTCATCACACACACCAAGAAATTTATAGATGTTGCAGATGAACTCGACGAACTTTACGCGGTGTGTGCCGAAGGACTGAAGGAGAAACTAAAATGTGTGCTGTTCCAATGTCCGCCGAGTTTCAGCTATAGTGAGGAGCGGCTCGAGATTATTTTGGCGAGCCTGGATTACGACCATAATAATGTGGTCGAGTTTCGTCATGAGAGTTGGTGGCGTCCAGATGTTTTCGCTTCGTTCTCAGCGCATGGCATTACATTTTGCAGTGTGAGTTATCCGTTGTTGCCAAACGAAATAGTTTCAACAACGCGCCTCGGATACCTGCGGCTCCATGGTGTACCTAATTTATTCTATTCAGGCTACGACGAGCAGCAACTATCCCATTACTTGTTGGAAATCAGCAACCGGGATGATGTTAAAGAGTTCTTTGTTTACTTTAACAATACTGCGGGTATTGAAGGCATAAAAGACGCTTTATTGTTCAAGGAGCTGGTATCCAAGTAAAATTAGCTGAAAAAAATTTTAAATATTGTTCAACGAAATTATATAAGATTATCTGTTAATTTTATCACTTTTAAAATCGGCGGAATTTATATTTTTGATTATTACTGTACAAAACAAGCATGCACAAACCAAACAAAACAAACCCAGAAAAATCTTCGTTTAGTTTCCCAAAAACGCCTTCTGGCATTGAGGGACTTGACGAGATTACGCACGGCGGACTGCCCACGGGACGACCTACTCTAATATGTGGCGACGCCGGTTGTGGAAAGACGTTGTTCTCGGCACAATTCATAATTAAAGGCATTGTTGATTATAATGAACCCGGTGTCTTCATGACTTTTGAAGAGCCGTCGCAGGATCTTACCGACAATGTTCGGTCGCTGGGATTCGATCTGGACGACCTGAAAAAACAGAAAAAACTTATTGTTGATCACGTTCGGGTCGAGCGCTCTGAAATAGAAGAAGCAGGCGAATATGACCTGGACGGACTTTTTATACGGCTCAATCACGCTATTGATACCATCGGCGCGAAACGTGTAGTGCTGGATACCATCGAATCATTGTTTGCAGGACTGGACAACCAAAGTGTTTTACGGGCCGAATTACGCCGGCTGTTCCACTGGCTGAAGGAAAAAGGCGTCACAGCCATTATTACCGGGGAACGCGGTGAAAAGACCCTAACGCGTCAAGGGCTTGAAGAATACGTATCGGATTGCGTTATTCTGCTTGACCATCGTGTTATTGAGCAGGTCTCTACACGCCGACTGCGAATCGTTAAATACCGTGGTTCAACTCACGGGACAAATGAATATCCGTTTCTGATCGATGAAGATGGGATCTCAGTACTTCCGATAACCTCCTTGCGGCTTGACAATAAAGTCTCCTCTGAGATTGTCCCGACAGGTGTTCCGGGACTGGACCAAATGTTCTTTTCAGGCGGTTTTTACCGCGGCAGCAATATCCTTATCTCGGGAACTGCAGGAACAGCAAAAACGACCCTGGCCGCCTATTTTGCCTACGAAAGCTGCAAAAATGGCGAGCGCACGATTTACTTCGCGTTTGAAGAATCGCCTGACCAGCTTATCCGCAACATGAAATCGATTGGGATTGATCTGCAGCCGTTTATCAAAAAGGGAACTTTGCAGATTCATTCTTCGCGACCAACATTAAACGGTCTTGAACTTCACTTGTTGACGTTACGCAAACTGATCCGGGACTTCAAGCCTACTGCCATAATTATGGACCCGATCAGTAACCTGATTACCGTGGGCAGCCAGCATGAAGTTCGCTCGATGCTTCTCCGCCTGATCGATATGTTGAAATTCAATAACATCACCGCACTGTTCACGTCATTAACGCCACAGGGAACGAACCTGGAATCGGGATTGACAGACGAATCGGTTTCGTCTCTTGTAGATACCTGGATCACGGTTCGCGATATCGAAGGAAAAGGCGAACGCAACCGTGGCATTTTCATTATCAAATCGCGCGGTATGGGCCATTCAAACCAAGTCCGCGAATTTGTTATTACCAACAAAGGCGTCGAATTACTTGATGTTGAGATAGGTCCGGAAGGTATTTTAACGGGCGCAGCGCGAATTTCAAGTGCGCTGAACAGAAAGTCGGAAGAGTTAAAACTCACTAACGAGCTTGGTAGAAAAGATCGGGAGATCGAGCGCAAGAGAAAAGTGCTGGAGGCAAACATTGAAGCGTTGCGCAACGAATTTGCGTCGGTTGAAGAAGAACTCAGTCTGCTGAAGGCAAACGAAGAGCTGCAACAAAAATTAAACGAGGAGCATAAAGGAACAAATATTAAATAATGAAGAAAGAAACAGCGGAATGGCAGCTATTGCTTTACATAGCTGGGCAGACGCCTAAATCAATAAAGGCTTTAAACAATCTGAAAAATCTTGCCGAGACACATCTGGCCGGAAAATATTCAATAGAAATAATCGACCTGCTGCAGAACCCGCAGTTGGCTGAAGGCGATCAGATCCTGGCGGTGCCGACACTGGTGCGCAAATTTCCTGAACCCATTCGAAAGATTATCGGTGATCTCTCCAACGAGGATCGCGTCCTTGTTGGACTGAATATCAAACCATTAAATTAATTACTGTGGCAAGCCCTACTGAACCGGAAAAATACAGTTTCCTGCTTTTTATCTCAGGTATGTCGGGCAAATCGGTGGTTGCTATTGAAAACCTGCGGAAAATTTGTGACGAATACTTACAAGGCAACTGCGACATCAGGATTGTCGACCTGAATCGTGAACCGCTGCTCGCTACAGAACACCAGATAATAGCTATACCAACACTCATTAAAACCGGACCAATGCCGCCACGCACTATTCTTGGTGATCTATCCGACACCGCGAAAGTGCTGCGGATACTTGAAATTACAAAGTAAATTGAACAGCAGCGAATTAAATACCAACACTCTTCTACAGGAAATCGAAGAGCTGAAAAGCCAGCTTTTTGAAGCCAATAGTATCATTGAAGCCATTAAAGAAGGCTCCGTGGATGCGCTCGTACTCAACAAAGACGGCCGCGCGCATGTTTACTCGATCGAAAGCGCAGATTACACGTATCGCATCCTTATCGAAAAATTCGGTGAAGGCGCACTTAGTATATCCGACAAGGGGTTAATCCTATACTGCAACGACTACTTTTCGAAGCTTCTGGGCAGGTCCGCAAATAGGATTACCGGAACGTACATCCAAAGTTATATAGACGAACCCGCAGAATTCGATGTTCTGCTCCATCAAACATTAGGCGACGGGCCGTGTAAAGGTGAAGTTACGCTCAACGCAGACGACAGGAAGATACACGTTTATATGTCGCTCACCGATCTTCATCCAAATGTCGCCGCGGTTGGAGTTGTCGTAACGGATCTGACCGAAAAGCAGAAACAGGAAGAGCTGCTTGTGAGCCACCAACGCCTGTTGGAAGGAAAAGTCAACGAATTATATGAGACAAATAAGAATCTGGAGCAATTTATTCATGTGATATCGCACGATTTAAAAGAACCGGTTCGAAAAATCGCAACGTATTCGTCCCATTTATCCGGCAGCGCATCAGATTCGTTGACCGCAAAGGAAATACATAACCTTGACATTATCAATTCGGCTGCATTGCGGCTCAATTCCCTGGTTGATGATCTCGTAAAATACGCATTCATAGCAACGAATGCAGAAGAATCGGTTGTAAACCTGAATGAAGTAATTGAAGAAGTCACTGAAGATTTGGAACTGCTGCTTGAAGAACACAATGCGTTCATTGATATTGGCGAACTTCCAAGCATTAGCGGTTCGCGCGTGCAAATGCGCCAGCTATTTTCAAACCTGATCGTCAATGCGGTAAAATACGGAAAAGAAGAAGTGGATCCGATTATTCGTATTACATCCGAAATAGCCGACGCGCCTGAACCTTTGAAAAATGTGAAAAGGTATCACAAAATATTGGTGAGCGACAACGGTATCGGAATGGAAAAGGAACACCTTACTAAAATATTTACTATATTTCAGCGACTACACCTTCGCGACCAGTACTCCGGCAACGGAATCGGCCTGGCAATCTGTAAGAAAGTAATGGAAAATCATTATGGAAAAATAGATGTTGAAAGTTCAGCAGAAGGCAGTACATTTATACTCTATTTTCCAATTAATGATTAAGCCAGAATGGACGAGTTGAAGGATCTACATATTATTATTGCAGAGGATGATCCTGATGATGGCGAGATCATACTTGCAAGTTTTTCAAAACACGAGTCTTTTGCGAAAGTCAACGTGGTTTCAAACGGAAAAGAACTTTTGGACAATTTAAAGGACGCTTCTGCGGAAAAGCCCGACGTTATCCTGACCGATATAAACATGCCTATTTTAAGTGGAATTGAGGTTCTGGAAGCTATATGTGAAGACTCTGAACTGTCGCAAATTCCGGCCTTTGTGTATTCCACCTCAATAAATCCCATTTATGAAGTCCAATGCATGAAGCTTGGAACAAAAGGATTTATCATCAAGCCATTCCGCCTCAAAGACTTCGATAACATCCCGACAAAAATTATCGAAATTCTCAAAAAGACCCGCTAATCCCGGCAATCGAACTTCAAATTTTGTAACTTCCTGTAAACGATTTACGATGAAGAACCAGATCCGAATAGGAACATCCGGCTGGCACTATCAGCACTGGCTCGGAACCTTTTATCCTGAAGGAACAAAATCTAATGAGCAGTTTCCGTATTATCAGCAACATTTCGATACCGTCGAAATTAACAATTCATTTTACCGACTGCCATCACCTGAAACTTTTCAGCATTGGAAGGAAATTGTTCCCGATAGCTTCACGTACGCAGTGAAAGCGAGCAGGTTCATCACTCACATGAAAAAGCTGAAAGATCCTGTTGAGACACTCGCGCGGTTTATGGAGCATGTGGTTTATCTGGGTGACCGGCTTGGTGTAATTCTATTCCAACTGCCTCCTGGCTGGAAGCTGAATTTGCAGCGGTTGAAGGAATTTTTGGAAATCTTGCCCAACGGCTTCCGATATGTTTTTGAATTTCGCAACGACACCTGGTATACGCCTTCGGTTTATGAACTTTTACGCGAACACAATTGCGCCTTCTGCATATATGAACTGGCGGGACATATCACTCCTTACGAAATCACAGCCGATTTTGTTTATATCCGACTCCATGGTCCGGGTGGAAAATATCAGGGAAGTTATCCGGAAGAGGCGCTGCAGCAATGGGCTGACGACTGCAAGAAATGGGCGGAACAGCGCGATGTGTATGTGTATTTCGACAACGACCAGGAAGGTTATGCAGCCTTTAATGCACTGCGGCTTTTGGATCTTGTCAAAAATTAAAAAACGCGGACAAGCCGCGTTTTTTTATTGTGTATCCTGATTTGGATCAGCAGGTTTCTGCGGGCTATGTCCGTCGTGAACGGCTCGCTCTGCCTCACTGATTCCGCTTCCGGTCGTGCTGTCGCTGCCAGGTTCGGCATCATCAGCATCCCAAAAACGTTTGTCAACAGGATTCTGTTCCTGATAGTGCTGCGGAACCTGCGCATGGGCAGTGTCCTGCTCTTTATTCTTCGATTTGTCTGCCATGATGCCTGTAGTGCATTCCGCCCGGCGCGGCCATTCCATGACTGAACTGGCGTACCGGTGGGACAAGTTTCTTAACCGTTTTTTCTCTTTGGAGCGCTTCCTGGATCTCGGCAATCACTGCCTGGTATTTATCACTTAAAGCAACAATGTAATCTCCGGGACGCGCGTTTACAAGCGCATGTTTTGTCGCTTCGGCCTCTTCACGGAAGATTTCGTGCGTGACATTGCTCTTATTGGACTGTGTTATCCCTTCAAGCAACAGTTGGTTGATCTGTTCTTCAGTGCGATCACGCAGATCATGTTCCTGTTTAATAATAATATGATCAAACATTCTTGCAGCGATTCGGGCACACTCCCTGATATCTTCATCGCGTCGGTCACCAACGCCCGAAATAATCCCTACTTTTCGCTTCGCAGTTACATGTTGCAGATAATCTTCAATTGCAAGATAGCCATGCGGGTTGTGTGCGTAATCAACCAGAACTTTAAATTCATTGAACTCGAAAAGATTGAGTCGGCCCGGAGTTTGTTCGAAACTCGGCGTAAAGCTTCTCACGGAACTTCTGATCTGCTCCACTTCAAAGCCCCATAAATATCCTGCAAGCGCGCCTGCAAGTGCGTTCGCGATCATGAAGTTACATTTACCGTCGCACGTCAGCGGAATCTCAGTCGCTTTTTCAATTCGGATTGTCTCATTTCCGTTGATGATGGTAACGTATCCATTTTCATAGACAGCCGCCGGACTGCCAAGTGCAAGTTGTTTGCGTATGACTTCGCTATTGGCGTCCATGCTGAAAAATGCGACGTTACAGTTAAGTTCACGCGCAATTTTAACACAATTTGCATCGTCGCCGTTTAATACGGCCCAACCTTCTTCCTTTACACTTCGTGCAACAACGGCTTTTACTTTCGCCAGATCATCAAGCGTATTGATATCGTTAAGGCCAAGATGGTCTTCTTTAATATTGGTTATTATCCCAACGTCGCACTTGTCAAACGACAAACCTGATCGCAGCAATCCGCCACGGGCAGTTTCAAGCACTGCGAACTCAACAGTCGGATCGCTCAATATTAATCCGGCGCTAACGGGTCCGGTCGTGTCGCCTTCCGTTATCAGATAGTCATTGACATAGATTCCGTCGGTTGTAGTCAAACCAGTCACAAATCCACTGGTTTTAGCCATATGGGCTAACAATCGCGAAGTTGTAGTCTTTCCGTTGGTTCCTGTTACTGCAATAATTGGTATTCTGCTTGAAGATCCAACCGGATAAAGAGAATCCAATACCGCAGCAGCCACGTTTCTTGGCTTTCCTTCAGATGGAGCCAAATGCATCCTGAATCCCGGAGCCGCGTTGACTTCTAGTATCGCGCCGCCGTTTGTGCGGACAGGTGTTGTTAAGTTTGCCGCCATCACGTCGATTCCGCAAACATCAAGTCCGACGATTTTCGCGATCCGTTCGGCCATAAAGATATTTTCCGGATGTACTTCGTCAGTCACATCTATTGCCGTTCCTCCGGTGCTCAGGTTCGCTGTAGATTTCAAGAACACAACAGTTCCCGAAGCAGGAACAGTTTCTAACGTGTACCCGTTTTTCTGCAACAGCATTTCGGTGTCGCGGCAGACTTTTATCTGCGTAAGTACATTCTCATGTCCGTTCCCCCGTTTTGGGTCCTTGTTTTCAATTTCAATAAGTTCCGCAATTGTCGATTTGCCATCTCCTTTTACGTGTGCCGGAACTCTTTTGGCCGCGGCCACAAACTTCCCTCCTATTACAAGCATGCGGAAATCGAAGCCTTCTACGAAACGTTCGGCCAGGACATATTTTCCGTAAGCCTGTGCGGCAATAAATCCTGCTTTTGCAGAATCCCAGTCGGTTATGTTTATCGTGATGCCTTTTCCCTGGTTGGCGTTTAACGGCTTAATTACGATAGGGTAACCCGTTTGGTTTACAATCCGTGCAAGATCCGCTTCATTCGAACAAATTCCGCCTTTGGCCACGGGAATCTTTGCATTTGCTAAAAGTTGTTTCGTATTTTCCTTGTCGCCGGCATAATCAACCGCCATCGCGCTTGTATTGCATGTAATGGTCGCTTGGAACCTGCGTTGTTTGGCACCATATCCAAGCTGTATGGCCGAATTGTTTCCGGTACGTTTCCACGGAATGCCGCGTTTCTTTGCTTCGTCAACGATACTTTTGGTGCTTGGCCCAAGTTCATACTTGCGATGGATCCTGCGTAGTTCCTCCAGATCGGATTCAAGGTCGTACGAAACTCCCTCTACCAACGCATTTACTATTCGTAGCGCTGCCTGACCTGCATAGAGTCCCGCTTGTTCAATCGTATAGCTGTAGACTACATTATATACGCCTCGCTCGGCGGTTCCTCTTGTTCTTCCGTAACCGGTTTCCATTCCAGCCAGAGTCTGAATTTCAAGTGCAATGTGTTCGAGCACATGCCCAAGCCACGTTCCGCGCTCAACGCGAATAAAAAAGCCTCCACGGACACCTTCTGAACACTCATGTTCGATCATCCCGGGAAGCAGTTTTTCCAGACGCTCACGAAAGCCTGGTATTTTATCGGTTGGAAAATTTTCCATTTCTTCCAGATCAAGCCTCATCTGGATGAGCTGTTGGCGGTAATTGCTCCACACATTCGGTCCGCGCAATACCTGTGTTTTTAAGATTTTCATAATTGGTTTTATAAAAGATCCGGCACTTGGCTGGATATTTTCAAAGTTGCGGCTTATGCAATTATCGATTATTACAGCATTTTCAGTAAAAGTTGCATTTAAAGAATAATGGAATTGTATAACGTTTGGAATGGTAATTATAAAATTTTAAGAGTTGTGTATCTTATTTTTGTAATAAACTTAATACAAAACAGACACATATGAACTTTAAAGGTAAGCTTGTCATTATAGGTGGCGCTGAGGATAAAGGCGATGCTCAAGAACAACGAAGGGACGAAGAAAATTCAAGAAAAGACAGCATCTTACAGCGAATTGTTGACGAATCCAGAGAGAAGGAAAAATCCCGGATCGAGGTAGTAACTTCAGCTTCAAGAGTTCCCGATGAAATTGGTGAAGATTATATTAAAGCTTTCGGCCTGCTGAATGCGACAAATGTAGGCGTAATGAAGATAGAGAACCGCGAGGAAGCCGGAGACAAGGAGATCCTTTCCAGATTGAAGGCTGCCGACGTTGTATTCTTCACCGGAGGAAATCAATTAAGACTGACCTCGATCATCGGCGGGACACCATTTTTCGACATTCTTCTAAAAAAGCTTGAACAGGAACATTTTATTTATGCCGGTACATCGGCGGGCGCTGCCGCAGCGTCTGAAAGTATGATATGGCAGGGAAGCAGTGCCGACGCAATTCAAAAAGGAGAAATCAAAACATCAACCGGATTTGGGCTTGTTGAAAATGTGGTGTTTGACACACACTTCGTAACGCGTGGCCGAATCGGAAGGTTGTTCCAGATTATCGTCAGCAACCCGAAGATCTTAGGCGTCGGACTTGAAGAGAACTCGGCGCTTTTAATAACAAGTGATGGAAAAATGGAAGCCATCGGCCCCGGAATGACAATCCTTGTTGATGGGAGGCATATCCGAAACACGAACTTACTCGAGATCCGGGAAGGTGTGCCATTGTCTATCGACAATATGACTCTGCACGTAATGAGCAAAACCGATATTTACGACCTGAATGACCACACGCTTACGATCATTACGCCGGACGACTGCAAACCGTAATTGTAGCATAAAATAGGTAAAGAATGGCAATTATTACAACCGGATTCGATGCGATAATGGCCTGCACAACCTGTAACCGCCAGCTGCAGGATCGCATTTATGACAGCGCCTTCTACCCGAATCTTCTCGCAATGCTCTCCGCTTTTATCGTTCTTGCAGCGGTAGTTGGGATACTTTCGTGGTTGTCGCTACGGCGTCATCGCGCTGCGGTACGGTTGTATCCGGGTGTCATAGTTCTGAATCCGGTTCCATTGGCTACAGCGGCAATCGTCATCGGAATTGGAATTGGCGGATTTGCCGACGGAATCGTTTTGCATCAGCTGCTGCAGTGGCATCAAATGCTTTCGTTCCAAATGCCGCCTGACACGTTGCTTGACAGCAAAGTAAATATGTTTTGGGACGGCTTGTTCCATTTGTTTACATTGTTGGTTACGATTATCGGGATTTTGTTATTATGGAAACTGCACGGAAAAACGACCATCAGCAACTCAGGCAGCCTTCTTGGCGGGGGAATCATTATGGGCTGGGGACTTTTCAATTTTATTGAAGGCGGAATAAACCATCATTTGCTTCGGCTGCATAACATACGGGAAAACGCAGCTGATCCCGAACTGTGGAACTATGGCTTCCTGTTCTTTTCTGCTTTACTGCTGGCAATCGGTTACTTCCTCATTCAGAAGGCAAAGGTGGTGATCCTGGAGACAACGATTCCTGATTAACGGCTGGCCAGGGAGTTTACAAGCGAATGGCACTATTCCTAGTGATTTAAGTTAAAATCCAAATTTCCTTCAACAATAATAATATTGTGCTACATTTTGGGAGAAATTGTATAAAATAAATTACGTATCCAATAGTAACTTTACCATACTAATTTAAAAATAGAATCACTATGAGATTTATCGAAACAAAAACACACGGCTACATGGATTACCTGATGGGTATTCTATTATTGGTTCTTCCTGCGATACTTGATCTTGACATGAGCAGCGCAGCCGGAGCAGTCCCGATGGTTTTGGGTGCAATGACGATTGTATACAGCCTGATGACTTCGTACGAGCTCGGAATTACCAATGTAATCTCAATGAAAACGCACCTTGCGATCGATCTTCTGTCGGGGATTTTCCTGGCGGCGTCGCCATGGCTGTTTGGATTTGCGGATGAAGTTTATCTACCGCACCTGATCCTTGGTATTGTGGAGATCATGGCCAGCCTGATGACCAAGACAAAATCACATGTGACCATTGGTACCGAAAAACATGTTTAGAAAACAAAACATCTTGTTTCCAAGCTGCTTCGGCAGCTTTTTTTATACAATTACGTTACCTTTACCACGATGCAGCCCCCACGACATGAGCAGAAATAACGAAAAGAACATCAAGAAACACAACGACAAGCTGCACAAGGCACAGCAGAAAGACAAATCTGCGGCCAGCGTACGACGTGAGCGTTTATCCCTTATTATCAAAGCACACAATTCTGCGAACCAGCCAACAGCTCAAAATACGCCCGGACATGGAAGATAAATTTAAAGACCTGAAAGTTGAGATACAGAAGATCATTGATTTAATTGCCGCAAACGAATACCACCAGGCCAACATGAAAGTGGCCGAAGCAGGTGATCAGCTTGACGAACTCCTCGACCACTCGGATGATGACGAAGACTTGATAGAAATCAGTCGCTACCAGGTATTGCTAAACCAATTGCAACAAAAAATCGTCCTTGCGATCCAGTCAAATTAGGCTGAAAAAAAAGTCTTTTAAGACCTAAACGGCATAATTTCTGCTGGTGACAAGGCATGAAAAAGAGGTTATATTTTTTAATACTGGCAGTAATTACTTTTGCCGGATGTTCCAAAATCACACAACTTACCGACAACATCACCAACCCTTCCGCAAGGGAGCGATATGCCCGTGAGTTTAAAGAGAGCGATGTTCTGTTTGGCCAATGGCGACAGGCATACCATCTGGCTTTATCAGATAGCATTGAGGTTCAATTGCCTTATGTGGAATCGGGATCGTTTAAGCTCGGTAGTGCCTCGGCTTATAGCTACGTGCTACAGATGAAAGAAGGCGAAGTTATCGAAGCGTCGGTTGAACGTGACTCGACGTCGCATCGCATATTTATCGACATTTACAAGTTATCTGCTACTGGATCCCATTGTGTGGAGCAATCGGAAATAGGAGCTTCACAGCTTTCCCATGCTGTTGAAGAATCCGGCGGATATAAAGTCATCATCCAACCTGAAATAGCGGCAAACACAAACTTCAACATCGTGTTGTCGAAGGCTCCTTTATACGGTTTCCCTGTTGCCGGAAAAGGCAATTCAGCTATACAGAGCTTTTGGGGCTATGAACGTGACGGCGGAGCGCGACGGCATGAAGGCGTCGACATCTTTGCAAAGAAAGGAACACCCGTGATTGCCGTCTCAGATGGTGTTATCAGCGACACGGGCGATCGCGGACTTGGAGGGAAACAGGTGTGGCAGCGTACGGAGAACTTTCGCCATGCAATTTATTACGCGCATCTTGATCAGATAAAAGCGACAACGGGTTCACGTGTGAAAATTGGCGATACTGTTGGGTTTGTCGGAAATACCGGGAACGCCAAAGGGGGTCCGGCACACCTGCACTTCGGAATTTACAAATATGGCGCAGTCGACCCGCTGCCGTTCATATATGCGACGAAAACGCCAAAAACTGCGAAGCCAAAAGGATTTAGCAAACAATATCAGAGTGTAGTTGTTAGCAGCTCCGGAAGTGCCGCGAATCTGAGACAAGCGCCAAGCACATCGGCGCCAACTCTCGGTACAATCCGAAAGAGTGAAAATGCCACGTTACTGGGAGAACATGGCGACTGGCTGCACATCAGGACCGCACGCGGAACACAGGCATTCCTACACAAAAGCGCTGCTCGCGCGATCTAGTATCAGACTGTCCCGCGGTTGAGGTAGTTGTTGATTTCGGTTTCAATCCGGCCACAGCTTACAAGCCAGGGCTTCTTGTCGACTACCACATTAACAGTATCACCGGTGATCGAATATCGACCGCTGAAATCTCCCACAGGCGTATTTCCTTCGAACATTCCGCTCGTCGTGTCACCATTGAAGCGGCCACCGGTTGATACTACAGCTTTTTGGAGTTTTTGTATAATTTCGTCCTTTGGTCCAGGGTAATTGATAGAGAACTGACAGCTCATATTGATAGTGTTTTAGGCCCAATTTTACTCAGCTTTTGGCAATGCTGCGCCGAATTTTCCGGCATTTCAATTTACGACTTCCCCTTCAGCCGATAGGTAAAATATCGTTAAAATAAATGGTGTTATCCTGAGACAAACACTTTTTCAAAGCACATGCTGCTTTCGACGCCTTTATAAGGCCCGAAGTTTTCGATTTCCTGATACAGGTGTTTCTTATACAGCGCGATAGCCTCGGGCTGTTTTCTTCCTGTTTCAAGGATACAACGCATATAACCCAGCTCCAGCGTCCAGTTTTCCAGCTCCTGCAGAATCTGGGATGCGATTCCTCTTCCGCGATAATCCTGGCGCACAAACATTCTTTTCAGCTCCATCACGCCATCTGAAAAATGCCGCATCGCACCACAGCCTACCGCTTCTTCCCCTTCATAGGCAACCACCACATATTTGATTCCTTCGGTTGTATTGAACTGCGCAAAAAAATAATGTTCTTCACCATCACGGAGCTGCAGGTCGGTATCCAGTAATTTTACCAGTTCCAGAAAATCCTCATTGGAAGCGTCTGTCCTTTGTAATGTTGCCATAGTCAAAAAGTAAGTTGCACTAAAATAAATAAATTTTGTGAAACCACCTCTATTTGCAGAACAAGTAGCCAAATAATGCAAGTTTACCTGTATTTCTTATAAAGCGGTATGAATGCCTCACACGTAATTTTACGCTGTAACAATAAATGATTTGAAGATGCAGACAGAAGTACAGCAGGACCGAAATTTTGCCACCGGAAAGAATCAGGGATTTGATGTTCAGAAGGTAAGAAAGGATTTTCCGATGCTGGAGTACCGGCAAAATGGCAAAAAAATGATTTATTTCGACAGCGCAGCAACCAACCACAAGCCGCAGGTTGTAATCGACAGGCTTAATTACCTGTATACCGAGCAATATGGAAAACCGCAGGAACAGCATGAATTAAGCAAGATGATGAGCAGCGAGGTCGACAACACCCGATCAAAGTTTGCCGATTTCATAAACGCCAAACACTCTGAAGAAATCATCTTTACACAAGGTTGTACCGAATCCATAAACATTGTTGCACAAGGATTCGGACGGGAAATCCTTAAAGAAGGTGATGAAATTCTTATCAGTGAAATGGAACACCACGCCAACATCGTTCCATGGCAGATTGCATGTTCATTCTCCGGGGCAAAACTCGTAGTGGTTCCTGTTTCCGAACATGGTGAGATCGATCTTGCCGAATTCGAGGAACGAATTTCAGATCGAACCAAAGTGGTCAGTATTTCACACACTTCGCATGCTTTCGGAACCAAAGCTCCTGTACAAGATATTATAAAAATCGCGCATAAACACGGGGTTCCGGTTTTAATCGACGCTGCACAATCGGCTCCGCATATGCGAATCGACGTTACCGAAATGGACTGCGACTTCCTGACATTTTCAGTCCATAAAATGGGCGGGCCTGCAGGTGTTGGCGTGCTTTACGGAAAAAAGAAGTGGCTTGACAAAATTCCGCCACACAACGGAGGATCTGAAAATTCTGAGAAAGTCACATTTGAAAAAACGGAATTTCATCCACTGCCAAAGAAGTTCGAAGCCGGAACACTTGCGTTTGAAGAAATTGCCGCAACCGGAGTTCTGATTGATTATGTGCTTAGCATTGACATGAAAAAGACTGAAAAGTACGAACAGGAATTACTTGCATACGCTACTGAAAAAGTCAAAACGCTTCCCGGTGTGAAGATATACGGCGATACCGACGAAAAAGAACCGGTTTTGTCGTTCGTAATTAAAAATATTGAATCAACCAAACTTGCTACGTTTCTGAGCGATGAGCATAATATAAATGTCCGCGCCGGAAAGTTAAGTGCCGAGCCAGTGATGAAAAGCCACAACATACCTGAATTGCTTCGAATTTCGGTTTGCTATTACAATACACGGGAAGAGATCGATAGGTTTTTGGCAGCTGTAAAGGAATACATGGATCGACAGTAGCGTTTTCAGGATTTAAAGTTCATTGAGCAGCGAGTTCAGGTCGAGTTGCCGCGTGTACATTTCCAGCCCGCCATCGGGTTTAACTGGCCATTGTTCTTTCGGCCGATCCCAATATAATTCGACGCCGTTGCCGTCAGGATCATCCAAATATAAGGCTTCTGAAACGCCATGATCGGCAGCACCGGAAAGCGGATATTCAGCGTCAGAAAGCCTTTGGAAGATGTGCGCAAGATCTTTTCGCGTCGGATACAGGATTGCGGTATGGAACAATCCTACTGCATTCTGTGGCGGCTGCGTACTATTTTTACTGTACCACGTGTTGAGCCCGATGTGATGATGATAACCCCCGGCCGAAATAAACGCGGCATCCTCACCGTACATTGTCGTAATTTCGAATCCGAGCAAGCCGCAGTAGAAATCCAGCGCACGCTGAAGGTTAGAAACCTTCAAATGTACATGCCCGATTTGCGTCTGTTGCGGAATAGTGTAGTTGTCCATTACAATAAGTGTGAGGTTAATATTCGGATTCCGATAACTCCAAGCGCAACAGAAAGGATCCGGATAATCATCCTGCCGTTGATTTTGCGCGACAGCATCGCCCCGAGCTGTGCCCCGGGAAGTACGCCTAATGCGAGCAACAGAATCATCTCTACAATCTCAGGATCGTTATAACTGTCATTATAGATATGTGTTGCCACACTTACAATTGCCATGATCGCAAGGATAAATTGGGAAGTTGCCGTTGCGATGTGAACGGGAAACCGAAGCCATTCAGTCATTGCGGGCACATGGATAATGCCGCCGCCGATCCCGAATAATGGGGAAAAATACCCTACGAACAGACTCAGCACACTTCCATTTCGGATGTTGTATGAATACGTATATACTTTTCCGGACCGGTCTGTTAGCTGCTGATGGACTTCACCTTTTATCAAACCTGATGACGATCGGCCTTTCTTTGGCCTTCCACCTCGGAAGAAAAGAAATACGGCTAAGGCCAGCAGCAACAATCCGAAAATTATATCAAACGATTCACGTGCAATCATCTTCGTACTGAGTGCGCCTAATATGGAACCGGGAATCGCGCACATTGCAAAGATCAGTCCCGCTTTGTAGTCGATCCGGCGTGCCCGCATGTACGCCGCAGAACCTGACATTGCATTGGCAGCAACCACGGCAATTGAAATTGCGGTAATGGTTTCGGGCGGAAGGTCTTTCCGGAACAGGATCAGCAACGGCACGAGTATGAATCCGCCGCCGGCTCCAATCAGTGTGCCGATTGTGCCAACAAGAAGTCCGATTATGATCAGCAGGTAAGGAATTTCCATCGGCTTATCTGATTACTCCCGCATAAACTTGAGTTCGTTGCCGCCCTGGCTGAACAGCATTGCATTCTCAGAAGGAACAAAAATCATCTTTATATTCGCTTGGTCGAACGTAAAAGTGTGATTTGCATATGCTGCCATCGGAAAGGCTGATTGCCCTGTTGCCTGAGCAGTAAGGGTGTTTCCTGAACTTGCAATGGTAATTTTTAAGGGAAAAGCAGGATGTGAGTAGACGCCTGCATATTTTTGCAAATCGGCTGCCGACACTTCTGTTTTTGTTAGAACGGGTTGGGCTAAACCTTCCCCGTACAATATCTTCCGGATCTCTTTTGCCGGAATTTTTGTTGTCCCGAGCATATTGTTCTGCAGCAGGATTATCGTTTTGTCGTGATCGAGAAGGCGTTCAATATACGTAACATACCCGGCCCAACCACCGGAGTGCGCAGCGGATTTGCCGTATTTGTCGCTATCTGAAATTTGCCATCCGAAACCGTAGCTTGTCACTTTGCCGTCGGCGGTAGTCGCCCTTTTGAAGATTAAATCCTTGTCGGATCGTTCTACAAGCGCGTTTGAATACAGCGCGCGATCCCATGTCAAAAGATCGTGTACAGTAGAATTTACCATTCCGTCGCCAACTATTCCATCGAGATAATACGAATAATATTCCTTCCCAAACGAGTCCGGCAATACCTTTTGACCAGTGGTATCAGCTATATATCCATTAGCATAATTGCTGACTTTTGTTGGTGCAAAGCGGCTTCTGTAAACGAAGGTATTCTTCATCTTGAGCGGCTGAAAAATCTGCTTCTCCAAAAAGTCGCCGAAAGACTTTCCTGATAGCCGTTCAATTAGTAATCCCAGCAGGGCGTAACCGGTATTGCTGTATTCATATTTCTCATTCGGAGCAAAGAGTGCGGCAGGTTTATGTGCGGCAAACTGATCTACAATATCCTTGTTTGTCGCGAACTTTGTTTTATCCCAACTCTTTTCAAACAATTCCATATAATCCGGAAGTCCGCCGGTGTGGTTCAATAAATTCCTAATCGAAATGTCGCCATAGAAGGCAAGTTCCGGTATGAACTTCGCAATTTTGTCTTCGTAACTAAGTTTTCCTTGTTTCTGCAATAGTACGACGGCCATTGCAGTGAACTGTTTTGAGACCGACGCCAATTCAAAAATAGATTCGGCGTTTAGTTTTTCTTTCGTTTGCTCGTTGGCATAACCAAAGCTTTTCTCATAGATCACGTTGCCTTTTTCGGCGACTAATACATTTCCGTTAAAAGTGCCGGCATTGAACGCAGCATTCATCAGACTATCGATCCTCGCTGCCTTTTCCTGAGCATTCGAAAACAGCGCTACCAGAACAAGTAATAAGGTGAATAAATTTTTCATTACTTTTTTTTGTTTATTAGGTTCTTTCTGTGAAATTCCTCTACTCCAAGTATAATTATTATTCCCGCGATATAGGCAACTATGTCATGCCATGCAAACGAGGTTCCTATAACCACCCGTGCCAGTTTTATCTTCTCAAGTCCGATTAACTCGATAAACCGGTAGTATTGCAACCCTTCAATGACAAACGCAAAAAGTAATACGCCGAGCGCAGTTCTACGCACATTTGTCCTGAAAAACGATCTGATAAAGCAATAAATCAAGATCACCACAAGCACATCGCCAAAATAAGGCCTGAAGAAACTGTCGTTAACAAAAAGCGCGATGGCGACTTCAGTAAGGAACAATACAAGGGTCGCAATGAAATACTTCTGATTAAAATGCATAGCAATCGGTTCGTCGCGTAAATATACACAAACACGTGGATTTAGATTAATCTTGTTCCTGCCAATACAAATGCTGAAAAAGTTAAACTTCTTACAAATCGTTTTAAAATTACTAACCTGAATCGTAGATTTATGTGTAATGGAAACTAGCTCCATTCCCTGAAAACAGCATGAACATCCCTCTTTTGGCTTTTAATGATAAAGGCATTTATTGCGAACAGGCCGACGTATATCTTGATCCCTGGAAACCCGTTACAAATGCTATTATTACGCACGGACATTCCGATCATTCTCGTTGGGGACACAAGAACTACATAACCCACCACACGAATGTTCCGATTATCCGGCACCGTTTAGGCGAGATTAACGTAACGGGAAAAGACTGGAATGAAACGTTTACGATCAATGGTGTGAAGTTTTCGCTTCATCCAGCCGGGCACATTATTGGAAGCGCTCAGATTCGTGTCGAACATAAAGGTGAGGTCTGGGTATTTACCGGCGACTATAAAACAGAAGATGACGGAATTTCCGTTCCTTATGAAGTTGTGAAATGCCACACGTTTATAACCGAATGTACGTTTGGATTACCTGCATTTAAATGGCTTCCGCAGCACGAGGTAATGACGAGCATCAATGAATGGTGGGCCGAAAACCAAGCCGATGGAAAAACATCGATCCTGTTTGGATATACACTTGGTAAGGCCCAACGCCTGCTAAAATATCTGGACCCAACCATCGGTAAAATATACACGCACGGAGCAGTTGAAAACATGACACGCGTGCTCCGTCCATTGTGCGACTTTCCTCCTACTACATTAATTACACGCGAAACTACAAAACAGGAATTGGCCGGAAGCATGGTTCTCGCTCCGCCGAGTGCGCATGGAAGCCCGTGGATACGCCGAATGACGCCATTTGTTACTGGAGCAGCCAGCGGATGGATGGCATTTCGCGGTGCAAGACGCCGGCGCGCAATCGACAAAGGATTTGTGCTTAGCGACCACTGCGATTGGTATAGCCTTTTAGATAGCATCAAAGCGACCGGAGCAGAAAGAATTATTTCTACCCACGGTTATTCGGATATTTTTTCACGTTATCTGCGCGAACTCGGATATGATGCCCGAACAGCAAGAACGCAATACGAGGGCGAAGCTGCCGAGATGAATCCGGCACCGGAAGAAATTGCTGAAACAAACGAAGCGGCCGAATTATGAAGAATTTCGCTAATCTGATAAAAGCCCTCGACAGCTCGAACAAAACCTCTGTCAAAGTGGATGCTTTAACGGAATATTTCAGGCGTGCTTCCGATGAAGATAAAGTCTGGACTATTGCAATCCTGTCGCACCGTCGTCCGCCGCGGCCTGTAAATACCACCCTTTTGCGTATTTGGGCAAATGAACTTGCCAATATTCCGTTGTGGCTATTTGAAGAATCGTACCATATTGTTGGTGACCTTGCCGAAACAATTGCCTTAGTTATTCCTGCCACACGTGAACATTCCGATAAAAGCCTCACCGAGTATCTATGCGAAATCATTGCACTAAAAAGAAAATCTGACGAAGAAAAAAAGGCCTATTTGCACGAGAACTGGCTAGCACTGAACTACTACGAGCGGTTCGTATTCACGAAACTGATCACTGGAAGCTTCCGTATCGGGGTAAGCCAAAAACTAAT
This sequence comes from Flavobacterium sp., assembly GCA_036386895.1. GTDB lineage: Bacteria > Bacteroidota > Bacteroidia > Flavobacteriales > Flavobacteriaceae > Flavobacterium. The sequence continues at coordinate 237,629 of DASVUR010000001.1, read as the reverse complement.
GACGCGCGCGCTCTCAAAAGCAGAAGGCGTAGATGAAGATTTACTGGCATATAAACTGATGGGTCACTGGGATCCGCATACTATAACCTTTCAGGAACTAATTCTTGATGAGAAAAGCAGCGACTATCTGTCGAAACCCTATCCTTTCTACCTGGCTTACCCTATTGAAGGTGAAGTTTCCGATCTTGGTGATGCATCCGAGTGGAGCGTTGAGCATAAATGGGACGGCATTCGTTCTCAAACGATTTTGCGTGATGGACAAATGTACGTCTGGAGCCGTGGCGAGGAATTGGTTACCGACAAATACCCTGAACTATGCTCCTTCATCGGGGTCATCCCTGACGGAACAGTGATTGACGGTGAGATCCTGCCTTATCCGAACGCAGAAATCGGAACTTTCAACGATCTTCAGACAAGAATCGGCAGAAAGACGGTTTCTGCGGCACTGCTGGCGAAGACCCCTGTAGTTATCAAGGCGTATGATATACTCGAATGGGAAGGTAGAGACATCCGGAACGAACCTTATTCCCGTCGCCGACTGTTGCTCGAACAACTATATGATAGCATCAAAAACAAAAATTTACCGCTACTGCTTTCGGAACGCGTGCATCTGAATTCTTGGGATGAAGTTACCGAAGAGCGGCTTCGTGCACGGGAAATGAAAAGCGAAGGCCTGATGATTAAAAAGAACGATTCTGTTTACGGTGTCGGACGCAAAAAAGGCGATTGGTGGAAGTGGAAGATTGAACCGCTCGTTGTTGATGCGGTGCTGACCTATGCAATGCGGGGCCACGGACGACGATCAAATTTATTTACAGATTATACCTTTGCGCTTTGGCAGACAAACGACGATGGAACGCGCGAACTGGTAACTTTTGCAAAAGCATATTCGGGACTGACGGACGCTGAGTTCCGCAAAGTTGACGATTGGATCAAAAAAAATACCTTGGAACGGTTTGGGCCGGTTCGGAGTGTAGTTCCCGAGCTGGTGTTCGAAATTGGCTTTGAGGGAATAGCGCTCTCTAAAAGACATAAAAGTGGGATCGCAACGCGGTTTCCGCGAATTTTACGATGGCGTCACGACAAAAAAATGGACGAGGCCAATACAATTGACGATATTAAAAACATGATCTGCTAATGAACAGGACGCAGCTATTTGAGATGGCCGAAAACTGGTTTGCCAAGCAGGGATGGGAATCGTTTCCGTTTCAGAACCAGACGTGGACGGCATTTCTCCAAGGAAAAAACGGACTCCTGAATGCGCCAACCGGAAGCGGAAAAACGTACGCCCTGTGGGTTCCGATCATTCTAGATTACATAAAAAACAATCCTGACTTTACTACTAAACATAAGCCGGGTCTAAAGGCGATCTGGATCACCCCGTTACGCGCGCTTTCTGTGGAAATTAAACAGGCTGCCGAACGTGTGGCAAACGATCTGGGTACTAAAATTACCGTCGGAATCCGCTCCGGCGACACCTCACAAAGTGAACGTGCGTCGCAAAAAACAAAAATGCCGGACCTCCTGATCACAACGCCTGAAAGCCTCCAACTCCTACTGGCTTCTAAAGGATACAACGTTGTTTTTAAAAACTGTTCCGCAATCGTGGTCGACGAGTGGCATGAACTTCTCGGAACTAAACGCGGCGTCCAAATGGAGCTTGGACTTTCCAGGTTAAAAACAATTGCCCCCAAGATGCGGATCTGGGGAATTTCAGCAACAATTGGCAACCTGCAACAGGCGCGTGAAGTGCTACTCGGACCAGATTCGGAAGCATTGAAAAATTCGGTATTGATTAAAGCGGTCATCAATAAAAAAATCAGGATCATGTCGATTATCCCCGAACAAATGGACACTTATCCTTGGCGCGGGCATATGGGTTTGCACTTGCTTGATGAGGTTGCAAACATCGTTCGGAGATCGCGAACGACATTAATCTTCACAAATGTTCGGTCAGCGTGCGAAATCTGGTACCAGAGAATCCTGGAAAACTATCCTGAGTTTGCCGGCGAGATGGCAATGCACCACGGAAGCATAAACCGCGAAACGCGACTGTGGGTCGAACAGGCAATTCGGGATGAACAGCTCAAGCTCGTGGTTTGTACTTCGAGTTTGGACCTCGGGGTCGACTTTGCTCCTGTAGAAACCATAATCCAGGTTGGCGGACCAAAAGGCGTCGCACGATTTTTACAACGCGCAGGCCGCAGCGGACACCAACCGGGAAAAGAAAGCGTAATATATTTTCTTGCGACGCACGCAATCGAACTGATTGAGGCATCGGCGCTAAAAAAAGCTGCACAGACCAATACCGTCGAAGACCGGATTCCGTACCTGAACAGCTGGGATGTTTTGGTGCAATATCTTAATACACTAGCCGTTTCTGACGGGTTTCTTCCTGATGAGATCTTCGATGAGGTCCGGACAACGTTCTGCTATCAAACCATGACCAAAGAAAATTGGCAATGGCTTTTAAACTTTATCGCTCACGGAAGCCAAAGCCTGCAGGCATACGACGAATATAAAAAAGTCGAGATTGAAGCCGATGGACGCTATAAAATCAATAATCGGGCAACTGCGATGCATCACCGAATGTCAATAGGGACCATTGTTGGCGATGCAGTGATGAATGTAAAGTATGTCGGTGGCGGCTACATCGGAACAATTGAAGAATGGTTTATTTCTAAATTAAACCCGGGCGAGGTTTTTCAATTTGCGGGGAAAAAGCTTGAACTGTACCGAATCAAGAACATGGTCGTGCTTGTGAAAAAAGCAGAGAACAAGAAATCGCTGAAGTTCGCCAGCTGGCTTGGTGGGCGAATGGCGCTGTCAGCACAAATGAGCGAACTGCTTCGGCAGGAACTTTACGCCGTAAACCATCAAACGCAATCGCCCGAATTAAAAGCACTGGCGCCATTATTTAAACGCCAAAGACAAGAATCGATCGTTCCCGACGCCGATCAGTTTCTAGTTGAAACTTTCAAAACCCGCGAAGGCTATCACGCCATATTTTATCCGTTTGAAGGTCGGTTCGTACATGAAGCTTTAGCCAGTCTTCTCGCCTATCGCATCAGTTTGCTGTCGCCGATAAGCTTTTCGCTTGCATACAATGACTACGGTTTTGAACTGCTTTCGGATCAGGAAGTCGACATGCAATCGGTGATCGATAACGCTCTTTTTACCCCGGAATATGTCCATGCCGATTTGCAGAAAAGCCTCAACGCAACAGAAATGGCGCGGCGGAAATTCCGTGATATAGCCATTATCGCCGGACTCGTGTTTACCGGCTTTCCGGGTAAAATTATAAAAGCCAAGCATCTGCAAAGCAGTTCGCAGTTATTATTTGAAGTCTTTCGCGATTATGAACCCGATAACCTACTTTTGCAGCAGGCTTTTCGGGAAACATTCGAACATCAGCTTGAAGAAGGCCGGCTTATCCAAGCTTTGGAACGTATCGGGAAACAGGAAATTGTATGGAAACCCTGCCAGAAACCAACACCATTTAGCTTCCCAATTATTACGGACAGGCTTCGGGAAAAATTGTCGAGCGAAACCCTGGCCGAAAGAATTAAAAAAATGACCGCTTCTTATATGAGAAATTAAATATTATGACAAACATCACGTTGTTGTAGTAGCCCGTTTTTCCACTTTCTATGATCTTACCTATTCATATTCATAACGAAGAATTTGTTTTGCATTGCTCTGGGGTAATGTATTGGGTTTCACAAAAGATGCTCCTGATTTCTGATGTGCATCTCGGGAAGATCACACACTTTAGGAAAAATGGCGTCCCGGTTCCCAGCAATTCAGTCTCGAAAAATTTTAAACAGCTAAATTGGGTGGTCGATACTTTTCAGCCGGAAACAATCTGCTTTCTGGGCGACCTTTTCCATAGTTCAATAAACAACGAATGGGAGCTCTTTGAATCCTGGGTTTGCGAAGCGCTTCCGCGGATCGTACTTATAGCCGGTAATCACGACATAATTGCACCTGAAAAATATTTTCAGCTTGGCGTTGAGGTCGTTTCCGAATGGACAGTCAATGATTTTCTGCTAACACACCATCCGGAAGAACGCGCGGGATTTTTTACGCTATGCGGACACATTCATCCCGGGGTGCTACTTAGCGGATTTGGGCGGCAATGGCTCGAATTGCCCTGCTTTTTTCGAAGTGAAAAGCAGTTGATCCTTCCGGCTTTCGGAGAATTTACCGGAAAATACATCATGAAGCCAACAGCCGCCGATGTTGTCTATGCGCTTACCAAAGAAGATGTTATCCTGGTACACGGTAATTAATCAAGTTGTTGTAATTTTAACGCCGAAATTAACTTTAATGACAACCAGTAATCCGCTACAACTCCGCCGCATCAACGTTACGCGCTACATTGCGCCACTTCGGGAAGGTGGTTCACTTCCGGCACTTGCCGAAGGAAACGATGACTTTAATTATGTACTGAAATTCCGCGGAGCCGGTCATGGCGTAAAGGCTTTAATAGCCGAGCTAATTGGTGGTGAGATCGCCCGCACCCTGAAATTGCCGACGCCGGAACTCGTGTTTGCTAATCTTGACGAAGCGTTTGGACGGACAGAAGCCGACGAGGAAATCCAGGATCTGTTACAAAACAGCCGCGGCCTCAACCTGGCGATGCATTTTCTTTCAGGTGCTATTAATTTTGATCCGGTTGTAACCGATGCCGATCCCAAACTGGCCTCTAAGATTGTTTGGCTTGACGCATATATTACAAATGTTGATCGCACTTTCCGAAACACGAACCTGTTGATTTGGCACAAGGAGCTTTGGCTCATCGATCACGGCGCGGCGTTCTACTTTCATCACGCTTGGAACGATTGGGAACAACACGCACTTAGCCCGTTCGGGTTAATAAAGGATCACGTATTGTTGCGTAACGCTTCAATGTTAACAGAAGCTGATGCGGAGATGAAAACGCTTTTGAACGAGGACACCATTCGAAACATAGTTAGTTTAATCCCTACCGATTGGCTTCAATGGGAAGGATCTGAGCAAACCCCTGAAGAAATCCGGGAAGTCTATGTCCGGTTTTTGGTTCTCCGACTCGAAAATTCCGAAATATTTTTAAAACAGGCGCAGCATGCAAGAACTACACTTATATGAGTATGCGGTGATTCGCGTTGTGCCACGGGTAGAACGCGAGGAGTTTATAAATGTCGGGCTGATCCTGTTCTGCAAAAAAGCGAAATACCTTCATGCGTATTGTGCCATTGATGAAAGTCGGCTTTGCAGCTTGCACGCCGACCTTGATATCGATCAAATCAAAATGAATCTTCGCGCTCTTGAAAAAATAACTTCGGGAGCTAACGACGGTGGGCCGATTGCGCTGATGGAAGTTCCGGAAAGGTTCCGGTGGTTAACTGCCATACGGAGTTCCGTGATCCAAACATCACGGCCACACCCGGGACTGTCCGCCGATCTTGATGTTACCTTTCAACGATTACTGACGGAGTTAGTGTTGTAAAATTATTAACACTCGTTTAATTTACAGATTGTTTAATATTGCAGTTGTTAAAATATACAAATGAGTAACCAGATCAACGATAACAGTTCTGTGAATCGCTATCCAGTGGCTGGCATCAGCGCTTGTGATAGTTGTTGGACCGAACTCGACGATTTCTTTAGCCAAATTGAACAAGATTCGGCTATTATATACATCATCAATACGCCTGATTCTGCGGATGTGCTGCGGAAGAATCTTGAGCAGGTCACGATACTTCCGATCCGGATACTGGAAGACGGCGTGCTTTCTCCTAACACCATTTACGTACTTCCGGCGCATGTAAAACAACATTTATTTTTTGAAGATCTTGCTGAAAAATATTCCGATTTCGCGATCGCGGTATGCATTCACGATCAGGACAAATACACTACGGCCGGATTTTCGGCTATAAAGAAACACGGCGGCATTACCTTCAGCAGTCAGGTTGCACACGCATTGCCACAGTCGCTGCTCGATGTGACCGACTTCATTTCCGCAGTCCATTTTATACCGAAGCAGCTGCAATTACTCAGCAGCCGCTTCGAAAAGCAAAAGCTGCTATTAAAGACGAAGGCGCAAATTGAAGAGACCGAAGAGCGCTTCAGGATCATGGCCGATACTGCGCCTGTATTAATCTGGCTTGCCGACATAGACAAACAGTGCTTTTTCTTGAATAAAAGTTGGCTCGATTATACTGGAAAGACCCTTGAACAGGAAGTTGGGTTCGGTTGGGCAGAAGGAATCCATCCGGACGACCGTGAAAGAGCTCTTTCAATTTTTGACGAGAATTTTGATGCCAGAGCCGAATTTTATCTGGAATACCGACTGCGGCACCACAGCGGCGAATACCGATGGATCTCCGATAAAGGTGTTCCGCGATATACGGCTGAAGGCGAATTCGTAGGTTTTGTTGGCGGTTGTATGGACATCCACGAACAGAAGAATATAAAGGACATTCTTGAACAAAAAGTTGCGGAACGGACATCTGAAATCAACCTTCAGAAAAACGAGCTTTTAAAGCAGAAGGAATTTTCAGAAACCGTATTCAACACGACTGTCGACATCATGTTGGTGTATGACAGCGAGACGCGGTTCCTTGCCTTCAACAACGCATTTAAAAAAATATACAACGTTTCTGATGCTGATCTTGGAAAGAAATTTCTTGAAGTCTTTCCGTATGCTAAAGGCGCCCGTGCTGATGTAGACATGCGGCGCGCCATAACCGGGGAACTTGTTCACAGCGAAATTTATGAATCGGCTTCCGTAAACCGATATTTTGAGTTGTTCTACATTCCGCTTGAAATTGGCCGTACGGTATTGATTGTCGGGCATGATATTACCGATCGCATGATTAGCGAACAACGGCTAAAGAAACTCAACGATCAGTTGCAACTACAGAACGACATCTTCAGGCATGCCGAAGAAAATGCGATGATAGGGAGCTATTCCTGGAATATCAAAAGCGGCGAGATGAAGTATTCCGATAATTTATATCGTTTGTTTGGGTTTGAACCCAATTCGTTTGTACCCGATTTTGACCGGTTTATTGAATCAATACATCCGGATGACAAAGAAAAAGCAAAAGAGAATGGCTCGAAGACAATCGAAACCAGAACGCTCTTCGAAAATATCTACCGAATCGTAACGCCGCCAGGCGAAATTAAATACTGCCGGTCGACAGGAAATTTCGTTGGCTCGGGCGACGATGTTTCATTAATAGGTACGGTTCAGGACATTACAAAGGATATTCATCTGAACGAGGCGCTGCAAAATAAAAATATAGAACTTCAAAATAGCAATGATGACCTTGCATCATTCAACTATATCGCATCACACGACCTTCAGGAGCCGCTTCGGAAAATCCATATGTTCTCAAGCAGGATCCTTGAACGCGACGGGCAAAACTTTTCAGAAAAAACGATAGAATATTTCGCCCGAATTGAATCAGCGATAACCAGGATGCAGAACCTGATCCAGGCGCTACTGAATTATTCAAGTACGAATCCAGCCGATATTAAAGTGGCAAAAACCAATCTGAACTCGGTTCTCAGCGAGGTACTTTTAAATCTTGAAGAATCTATCGCCGAAAAAAACGCTGTGATCGAATCGGATAAATTACCTGCAATAGCTGTAATTCCGCTACAATTTCAGCAACTGCTGTTAAACCTTATTTCGAACGCGATCAAGTACAGTAAGCCCGACGAAGCGCCACACATAAAGATCAGTTCCGGGCTCGTTGCTGTTCCTGAAAAGAACAACCAAAAATATTATAAGATCGCTGTTGCCGATAACGGCATAGGATTTGACCAGCAGTACGAACATAAAATTTTTGACCTGTTTCAAAGGCTTCACGGAAAAACAGACTACGAAGGCACCGGTGTGGGGCTCGCGATTTGCAAAAAGATCATACAAAACCATAACGGGTTTATTACCGCAGAAGGCGTTCCCAGAAAAGGATCAACTTTTACGATTTATATTCCTGCAAAAAATTAAACATTCGAAACTTTAAAAAAATATTACTAATTTTACCCCCTAATTACAACGCTGCACATGATTCATAACAAGTCCTATGTTGAAATTCTGCTGGTCGATGACGATCAGGATGACAGAAGTATTTTTAGTGATGCGCTGAGCGAACTTAAGATCGAGACCAATTTAACGTTGCTGGAAGACGGTAGGGAATTGATCAATTATCTGGAAGATCCCAAAACGAAGATTCCCGATATTTTGTTCCTCGATTTGAACATGCCTTACAAATCGGGGGTCGAGTGTTTGAAAGAACTTCGCCAGATGGAGAAATACCGTACGCTGACTGTGGCCATTTATTCGACTTCCAATTCGGAAAAGGATATGGAAGATACATTTGTAAACGGCGCAAACATTTATATTCGGAAGCCAAACGATTTTACTAAGCTTAAAAAAGTTTTGAATGAAGTTGTAGCGATGAATTGGCAGTTTCACACCTCTGCACTGAACAAGGAAACCTTCCTTCTGAACATATAAAAAGCTCATTTAAGCCTCAATTTTGGAGGCTTTTTTTTTGATGTGGAAATTATATAAAAATGGCGGCTGAATCTATAAGCCGCTTTTCGCGTATTTAGATCATTTTTGTAAGTAAAATAAGCACGGTTTGCGGTTGTCTTTTCGAAAAAATAATCGCAAACAACCGCTTCACACAAAACTGATGTCAGTGAAAATCAAGAAATACGCACGCAAGACGCTCAAAATACTACTTTGGATCATCGGAAGCATCATAGGCTTGTTCCTGCTTATCGTAGTATTGATCCAAGTCCCGGCAATCCAGAACGTTATCAAAGATAAAGCTGTTGCCTATCTTGAGGACAAAATTAAGACGCCGGTGCGGATCGACCGTATAGAAATCGGGCTTCCCAAGAAAGTTATCATTGAAGGTGTTTACCTACAGACACAGCAGGGCGATACGTTGTTCTTTGGGGAACGAATGGCTCTCGACATCAGCCTGTTGCGCTTGCTGAGCAATGAGGTTGAAGTAAATTCAATAGACCTTCGCGGCATTACTGCAAACGTCACACGCGATAAAGATTCGATATTTAATTTCGGTTATATTATAAAAGCGTTCGATTCTGGCAAGCCTAAAGATACTTCCGGCGCACCAATGACATTTTCTATTGATAAGATAAACCTCGACCGGATAAAGGTTCGGTTCGACGATGAGATCACCAAAAACGATCTTACAGCTTCGCTCTATCATTTAGATACACGCGTCAAAAAATTCGACATGGAAAAGTCGGAGTATGCCATCCCAAAGATTACACTCGACGGACTCAAAGTTAATCTCACGCAGGGCCAGCTTGTTCGCGAAATTGGAACCACCACGACTGAAGTTGCCGACTCGCTCGCCAAAAAACCAGATATTAAACTTGATTTGGGGGAAATTGATCTTCGTCGGATTTCAGTGGCTTATGACAACGGGGGTACGCATTTAAATTCAGGTGTATCACTTGACAAATTACTGGTCCAGTTCAACGAAACCAATATTGCCAAGCAGTTTATCGATATCGATAAGTTTCAAATATCCGGCTTAAGGGGCGGACTCACGCTCGCTAAGTACATCCAGCAACAGCCTTCTGCCGAAAAGGTAAAAACAACTGCTGCTACCCCTAATAACTGGAGAGTGGTTCTTGCCGACGCCGATATTTCGAACGTGAACTTCCGGTTCGATGATGAAAACGCGGCGCGTACGCGACGCGGAATCGACTACAAGCACATGAACCTGCAGGATTTTAATCTGAAGGCAGAAAAAATCAGCTATTCTGCCGATGTCATTTCTGGTAATTTAACATCGTTGACGGTAAAAGATAAAAGCGGACTCCATGTCGAATCGCTTCACACCAATTTTTATTACGGGCCCACGAAGGCGTATTTAAAAGACTTGTACATCAAAACGCCGCAAACACTTATTAAGGATAACATCGAAATTGAATATCCGTCGCTTGACGCCTTGCAAAATAACATCGGTGACCTGGCACTCAATGCAAATCTTGACCAAAGCCGTGTGGGATTCAAAGACATCCTGATTTTCGTTCCCGATCTTGCTAAAAATGCTCCTTTCAAGGACAATCAAAACGCAATTCTACTGATCAACGGGCGCGTCAACGGAAGTGTGTCGGATATCAATATCCCGAACATGGAAATCAGCGGTATTGGCAATACGAGGTTGGCAGCGAGCGGCCGCATTACAGGCTTGCCAGATGCGAAGAATGCTTATTTCGATATGAACATCAGGGATTTTCAATCGACCGCACGCGATTTGAACAATTTTGTACCGACAGGAACAATTCCGGCCTCTGTTCAGCTCCCCTCGCAACTCGGGCTGAAAGGGACCTTTGTTGGAAAAATGGACAATTTTAGCACCAACATGAACCTGTCGAGTAGCTATGGCGGCGCAAAAATCGTGGCTGATTTCGACAGCCGCGTGAAGAACCGCGAGAAGTATAAAGCCAACGCCCAGCTAAACAACTTCGATGTTGGAAGGCTCATCAAAAACGACTCCATCGGGCGCGTGACGCTGACTGCCAAGGTAAACGGAACGGGTCTGAATCCGAAAACGGCAACTGCATCGGTTGACGGACGACTTGTTCAAGCAGTTTTTAACAGCTACACCTATCACGATCTCGCACTTAAAGGGAATATCCGCAGCGGCGAATTTAATGTCACGGCAGCTATGGACGATCCTAATCTAGACTTCGATCTGGCCTCGGAAGGAAGTTTTCGTGACAAATATCCTGCGGTTAAAGTCAGGCTTAATGTAGATATCGCCGATCTTGATAAACTGAATCTCCACGCCGGACCAATGAAGATCCGCGGAAAAGTAGACGCTGATCTCGCCACAGCAAATCCGGATTATCTAAACGGGACGGTCAACGCGTATCATTTTGTTGTCGCGAACGAAAAAGACCAGTTCATTCTTGATTCTATTAAAATTGCTGCACTTGCAACTCCAGACAGCACCAGCCTGACGCTGAAATCTCAATTTATGCGCGCCGCAATAAACGGAAAATACCAGCTTACGCAAATCGGAACTGCGCTTTCAAACACGATCGCAAAATACTATAATCCCACGCCTGCCGCAATCAAACCTAAGACTGACCCGCAAGAGTTCGACTTCGAGCTAACAGTCAACAACGACCCGGTCCTTATTAAACTTGTTCCTAAAATTACCCGGCTTGAGCCAATCAATATAAACGGAAGTTACCGATCGGCGACAGACAGCCTGATGGTTCACGGTACGATTCCGCGTTTGGTTTTCGGAACAAATACAATTTCTGGCGGCGTGATCGATGTAAAGACAGAAGAAAACGCACTTATCTATGCGATTAATCTCGATCAGGTTGAAAACGCGCAGTTCCTGTTGCCGAACACGAACCTTAGCGGAAGCGTCAGCGATAATGTCGTGGCTTATACATTGGAGATACGTGATAAAAAGGATGACCAGCATTACCTCATTGCCGGAACATTGACAGCCGAAAACGGAAATACGATCCTGCATTTGCAACCGGATGGCTTGGTATTGAACTACGAACCGTGGAATATTTCTCCTGAGAACATGCTGCGTTTCGGAAAAAGCGGCTTGTACGCGAATAATTTTGAACTTTCACATGAAGGAAGCAGCCTTCGCCTTCAGTCGCAATCGACTGCTGCAAACGCGCCACTTGAAGGTGAGTTTACCGATTTCGATATTGCTACAGTGACTAAAATGGTTCAAAAGGAAGGCGATGAAGCTATGGCAGTTGGCGGAACAATCAACGGTAACGTCCTGCTCAGGAATCTCACAACAAAACCTGTATTCACATCGGACTTGAATATTGAGAACTTCAGTTTCCAAAAAGATACGGTGGGAAACATCAGTATCCGCGTCGATAACCGTATTGCAAACACCTATACGGCTGATGTCGAAATCACTGGGCAGGGAAATCAGGTTAATCTCGATGGGACATACCGCGATGACACCAGCAGCTTTAACCTCGACCTGAATATGCAACAGCTCCAACTGAAAAGCATTCAGGGGTTTACGATGGGCAACATGACAAAAAGCAGCGGTTTCCTTTCGGGAAGGTTTAAAATCACCGGAACTGCCGCGGCGCCAAATGTACGCGGCAGATTGAAATTCAATGACGGGGCATTTACGATTACGCCTTTAAATTCGGCTTTCAGCCTTGTAAATGATGAGATTTCGTTTGACGAACAAGGAATATTGTTCAATAAATTCTCACTTTCTGACGAAAAAGGAAATAAGCTTGCACTAAATGGACGCGTGCTTACCCAGACGTATTCTGATTTTGGATTCGACCTCCAGGTACGCGCCGATAATTTCAGGGCTGTTAATTCAAGTGCGAAAGACAGCGATTTATTCTATGGCAAACTGTTCCTTGACACAAGGTTAAACATCAAAGGGGATGTTGCTAAACCTGTTGTAGACGGAACCATCAAGATTAATGAAGACACCGATTTCTCCGTTGTCCTGCCGCAGTCGGATCCGGCTGTTGCCGACCGTGAAGGCATTGTTGAATTTATCGATCAGGATAATCCACAGTTGACTGAAAAACTTATCCTTGCAAGCGATTCCCTAAACCAGTCCCAGCTTAAGGGAATGAATATTTCGGTTAACATCGAGATAGTAAAAGAAGCCGAACTTTCACTGATAATCGACAAAGGCAACGGGGATTACCTAAGCTTAAAAGGCGAAGGACGATTGAACGGCGGAATTGACCCGTCTGGAAAAACCAGCCTTACCGGCCGATATGAGATTACCGAAGGAGCTTACGAAATGTCGTTTAACTTCATCCGCAGGAAATTTGATATCCGCGAAGGTAGCTCCATCTTGTGGACAGGTGAACCAACTGAAGCTACAATTGACATTACGGCGGTCTATACAGCTAACACTGCTCCTATCGATCTTGTTGGCGATCAACTTGGAAACGTTTCGGCTGCTGTTAGGAACACATACAAGCAGCGACTTCCGTTCGAAACGCACCTTAAGATGAACGGCGAATTGCTTAAACCCGAAATCACCTTTGATATCGTTCTGCCGGAAGGAAATTATAGTGTGGCGACCGACATTGTGAATACATCGCGCACTAAGCTTGAGCAACTACGCCAGCAGCCTTCGGAACTCAACAAACAGGTTTTTGCGCTGTTGCTTTTGAACCGTTTCATCGGGGAAAACCCGTTTGCGAGCGAAGCCGGATCAGCAAGCGCTGAATCACTGGCTCGTCAAAGTGTCAGCAAAATCTTGTCGCAACAGCTCAACGATCTGGCCGGCGATCTTATTTCGGGCGTTCAGCTTGAATTCGACCTCGAATCGACTGAAGATTATACCACCGGAAGCATGGAAAACCGAACTGACCTGAACGTAGGGATTTCGAAACAACTCTTAAACGACAGGCTCAAAGTAACTGTTGGAAGCAGTTTCGGCCTTGAAGGTCCGCAGCAGGCAAACCAGGAATCTACAAATATTGCAGGCGACGTTGCACTGGACTATCAGCTAACAAAAGATGGTCGCTATGTGGTTCGCGCGTATCGTAAGAACGAATACCAGGTTGCGATACAAGGTGAGGTAATCGAAACTGGTGTGGCGTTCATTATAACAATGGATTATGATAAGTTCCGCGAGCTGTTCCACCGTACAAAAGAAGAGAAACGCCTGATGCGTCAGATGAAGAAAAAGGAGAAGGAGAAAAAAGAACAAGACCGACTTGAGAAAGAGAAAGAACTGAAAGAAGAACAGGAAGACACTAATAAGGTGACCCAAACTAAAGAGTAAAATTATGACCATCAGATCGTTTGCCTTTCTATTTTTTTTATTGTTTGTTACAGCCTGCAGCAACACAAAATACCTTCCTGAAGGGGAATTGCTGTATACAGGCGGCAAGGTGAAAATCGAAGACAGCGAGGCCAAAAAGAAGGAGCGAAAAGCGCTTCAGAAACAACTTGAAGGAATGCTGCGCCCAAAACCAAATACTAAGATTTTAGGGCTCCGTCCTAAACTTTGGGTGTACAATGTTGTAGGCGAACCCAAGAAAGCCAAAGGGTTGAAATATTGGCTGCGCACAAAAGTTGGCGAACCACCTGTTCTCTTTAGCCAGGTTGATCTTGATTATAACAGCACCGTACTACAAAATTACTCGGAAAACAAAGGATACTTTAAAGCACGCACTTCAGCCGATTCAACCCGACGAGGCAAAAAAGCAAGCGCTGAATACACAGTGCGTACGGGAACGCGCTACCTTATCAAAAGCGTGACATTCCCATCAGATTCCACCGCAGTTGACAGCGCTGTCGCAGCAACAAGCCAGCGTACGATCCTGAAAGTAGGCCAACCCTACGATCTTGATGCAATAAAAGCCGAGCGTGAACGTATTGATGTTAGACTGAAAGAAAAAGGTTACTATTACTTCAATCCCGACTATCTGCTTGTACAGGTCGACAGCACAGTGGGAAAGACCGAAGTCGACCTCATTGTAAAGGTAAAAGATGAAACCCCGCCAAATGCACGTGAAGTCTACAGGATCAATGACATCTACGTGTATCCCAACTTCAGCGTGAGGCGCGACACTGTAAACCTTGAGGCGAACGATATCGAACAGTACAAAGACCTGACCATAATCGATAAGAAAAAAATGTTCAAGCCACAGATTTTCGATCGATCGATGTACTTTGAAAAAGGAGACGTCTATAACCGTACTGACCATAACCTGTCGCTGAACAGGCTGGTCAACCTCGGAACCTTCAAATTTGTGAAGAACCAGTTTCGTCCGGCAGATACGACCGGAAACTTTCTTGATGCTTATTACTACCTCACGCCTTTACAGAAAAAATCGATTCGTGTAGAAGTCCTGGGTAAGACAAACTCGGCGAACTATACGGGAACCGAACTGAACATAAACTGGAGCAACCGGAACACTTTCCGCGGCGCCGAATTACTTACTATAACAGCATTTGGCGGAATTGAGGTACAGGTTTCAGGCCAAAACAAAGGCTATAACGTGTACCGTTTTGGAGCCGAAGGAAACCTGATCTGGCCGCGTTTTATTACCCCGTTTAAAGTAGAAACGTCAAGCGGATTTGTCCCACGAACGCGCGCAATGCTTGGCTACGAGTATCAAGTACGCCAACAATTGTATTCACTGTCTTCGTTCCGTACATCATTCGGGTATTTGTGGAAAGAAAACATCCGTAAAGAACACCAATTCAATGTAACTGAGGTAACGTACGTAAGGCCGATGAATGTTACCCAGGAATATCAGCAAATGGCCGACTCACTGTCTTCATTACAACGAGTAATCGACCCGCAGCTGATATTCGGTCCGACGTACGCATATACCTACACAAATACGATGCAAACCGCAAAGCGCAATACGATCTATTACCGGGGTGCGCTGGATATCTCAGGGACGATCGCCGGACTTGTAACCGGTGCGGATCTCAGCAATGGCGAACCGCCTAAAGAAGTGCTCGGGGTGCCCTTTAGCCAATATGTAAAAGTTGAAAATGAATTCAGGCATTATTTAAAACTCGGACTAAATTCAACCCTCGCCAGCCGCGCGATTGTAGGAGTAGGCTATGGCTATGGAAATACACGTGAGCTTCCGTTTATAAAACAGTTCTTCATTGGCGGAACAAATAGTATTCGGGCGTTCAGGGCACGATCTATAGGGCCGGGTTCTTTCCGTGAGGACGTTGATGAAAATTCGTTTCTCCCTGATCAGTCTGGCGATATCAAACTCGAAATGAACACCGAGTTAAGAGCAAAACTTTTTAGTGTTGTAAACGGAGCTGTATTTGTTGATGCCGGTAACATCTGGCTCGTTCATGAAAATCCAGACAAGCCAGGAGGAAAAATATCAAAAGACTTCCTGAAGGAGCTTGCTGTAGGAACAGGAGTCGGATTACGTTTCGATCTATCCTTCCTTGTACTTCGAACCGACCTCGCGTTCCCACTTCGTAAGCCTTACTTGCCGGAGAACGAGCGTTGGGTAATGGACGACATCAACTTTGGAAGCAGCACATGGCGCAGGGAAAACCTGGTATTTAACCTGGCGATCGGATATCCATTCTAACATGGAGAATATCAAACTGGTTTCGGGGGCAAAATCTGTCTCTGAAGCAGTCTGTCTGTTAAAGGGGATTATGATTTTAGTATCTAATTACTAACCTCAGTCAAACCGGGCTCATAGGGAATATAAATTTCGAACCGGGCTCCTTCTCCGACTGCGCTTTGTGCAGTTATGAATCCGTGGTGGTTTTCAACGATCTTTTTACATAGTGCCAATCCTATTCCTGTTCCGGCGAATGACGATTTGTCGTTTAGTCGTTGGAATATGGTAAAGATCTGTGTCGCATATTTCTGTTCGAATCCAATTCCGTTATCGCTAACAACCAACTCCAAATATTGCCTGTCAGGGGAAAGATTCGTCCGGTGTGGAATTTCCGCTAACGTTAAAACCCGGGAAGTGACTACAATTTCGGGTTCCATAAGGCTGAATTTCAGTGCGTTTCCGATCAGGTTTGAGAACAGTTGGTTAATTTGCAGCGGAATAGCTTTAACTAACGGTAGTTCGTGACTCTTAATAACCGCGTGCTTCTCCTCTATCAACAGTTCGAAGTCGGTTAGCACGTTCTGCATGATCACATTCAGATTCACAACCTGGAAATGTTCGTCCAACCGTGAAAGACGGCTGTAATTAAGCACAGCCCGTATGAGCTCTGACATTCGCTCAGCAGAAGAATTGATTTTCGAAAAATATTTTTTGACTGCGGCCGCGTCATGAAGGTTTCGTTCGAGCATGTCTGAAAACATCTGGATCTTGCGCAGCGGCTCCTGTAAGTCATGCGATGCAACAAAAGCAAATTGCTCAAGTTCTTTGTTCTGGAACTCGAGTTCGGAATTGTATTTCTTAATCTTGTCTTCAGCAAGTTTGCGTTCCGTAAGGTCACGCGTAACTTTTGAAAATCCAATAACATTATTGTTTTTATCGTGCAACGCCGTTAGCGCCATGCTGCCCCAAAAAACCGTTCCGTCTTTACGGATTCGGTATCCTTCGTGGGTTGCTCTTCCTTCAGTAGCCGCTTTATTGATCAGCTTCTGCGGAAGGTTTGTCTTCTGGTCTTCCGGAAGATAGAAAATACGGATATTCTTGCCTACAATTTCCTCCTCTTTATATCCTTTTATATTTTCCGCGCCTTTGTTCCAGTTCAGGATCGTGCCGGATGTATCAAGCAATAGAATCGCATAATCCTGCACTTCCTCGGTCATGCGCTGATATCGCTCTTCACTTTGCTTTAGCTCCTCATTTTTCTTTTTCAGGGTGCGCGTACGGTCTTCCACCTTTTTCTCGAGAATGTATGATTGTATCTTATAGTCGCTGACATCACGCGCGGTGCCGAAAATTTTTACAGGTCGGCCTTCGTCGTCATAACTTAACTTTCCATTAAGACGCACCCAAACGATGTTGTTGTCGGGCTGGATAAAGCGCGCCTCATAAAATAGAACACCTGTTTTGTATGCCATGGAAATCGCCTCCTTGCGAAGAACAAGATCGTCAGGATGAATCAATTTTGTAAAATCCGATTGCTTAAATCTTCCGCTTTGCTTCAACCCGAAAATTTCTGCAAGACGTTCCGAGTAAATAAACTCTTCCGCAATCAGGTCAACTTCAAACGTACCGATTTCCGCCGCTTCTATCGCTATTTTGTTTCTGGACTCGCTCTCTTCAATATCTTTCCTTGCCTGTACCTGCTCGGTTATATCATCACCAAGGACCATCACGCGCGTGATATTCATATCTTCGTCGCGAAGCGCCTTGTATATAAATTTCACGAAAAGGCGTTCAAGCTTCCCGTTGCGAACGAGTTCAAGTTGCCGCTCATTCGCCACAAACGACTCACCGGTAAGGTAAACATGCTGAAGCAGATCTTCAAGTCCTTGCCCACGTGCATCCGGCATTGCATCAAAGACCGGCTTTCCTAAAAGTTCGTCTTCCGACTTTCCCCAGAGATGAACCATTTTTTCATTTACGGTTTCAACGACAAATGTCGGACCCTGAAGTACGGAGATCGCTATTGGAGCCTGAAGGAACATGTCGCGAATCTGGCGATCGTAATGATTTTTGGTTTTAATTGCATCGATCTGCTGTACATTGACCAGCGAGTTTGCAATTTGATCGGCAATGAGCCTGAAAAACTGAAGGTATTCAGGATCTGGTTGACGATATGGATTTAGCCCGACTGCCATCACCGCTACCGGATGTTGCTTGTTACTTTGTGTTATGGGCAACAATAGGACGTTCGACGGCGACTTATCCCAGAATCCTCCCGGCAATGAGCCGTACCTGGCGGGAACCTCCGCAATAATCGTAGCTTTTGCAGAAGTCATTGTCTCGGCGAGCTCAGGAAACAATTGCGATTCCTGAACAATATCGATATGTGGTTTTGAAAGGTTTTCTGGCAAGTCGGCCGGGAGCTTACTAACCATCGATAGCTGCTTACCATCTCCCGAAACCTCATAAAGAACCACAAACGGAAAATCTTTTGGATTACCTAAAAGCGACTCTATTGTGCGGTCGTATACATGAGCGTTGGTTTGCACCGACTGCAGGTTTCTTGCTAATTCCTTCAAAGTGTGTAAATGACGTTCCGTGATAATGCGCTGCGATTCATCGGTATTCGCACAGAAAAGCCCTTTTGTGGTTCCGTCTTCGCCCATGACCGGGCTGTACGAAAAGGTGAAGTAGGTCTCTTCCACATATCCGGTTCGCATCATCAGCAATAGAAGAGCCTCGTCGTAGGTTCCTATGTTGTCGCGCATTACTGTTTCGGCGCGCGGACCGATAACATGCCATATTTCTGACCATGTTTCGCGTCCGTTCGCGCCAAGTGCCGCAGGATGCTTATCGCCGATTATGGCCATGTAGGCATCATTGTAAATATTAGTAAACTCTTCACCCCACCAAATAAACATGGGTTGACGTGAAGTGAGGATGATACGCACACAGGTTTTGAGTGCAGAAGGCCAGGTTTCGGGATTGCCGACAGGCGTAGCGCTCCAGTCTTTGTTCCTGATCAAAGCGCCCATTTGGCCACCTCCTTCCAGGAATGATGCATTGGAAACCGTAAAACCGCTGTTCATGTGTTTATTCTTCTTTTAAAACTTCTTGCAAAAGTTTGCTAAGATCGTTAATTGTCGACGGTTTTACAAGTATGCCGGCAGCGCCGTTTGCAATCACTTCATCATTAATTTTCGGATTAACTGTCGTAGAATAAATGTACACCTGTGAGTCCTTGAGACGGTGTATCTGCCTGATCTGCAAAAGACATTCGCGTCCGTCCATGCGCGGCATGTTCATATCGATGAAAATATAGTCCGGGGTAAATTGGTTATCACCATTGAGCTGATCCAGCGCGTCGATACCATCTTTTGCAAAAAAACATTGGACAGAAGGATCGATCATCTCCATTGTGCTGCAAAAGAAGTCGCGATCATCGGCGTCGTCATCAATAAATAAGAATTTCTTTTGAGAGTGCATAGTTAGTCATTCATTGAAAGCGTAAAAATACGATGTGCTCCGGAAATGCAAAAGCGAATGCAATTAGTATGATTGTATTGCAGGCAGCATCAGTTTACATCAGAATTCAGTTTCGAAATTATATGTGTTGGTGTTTTTCAAGAGATCAGTGGTAACAAACCGGAGTTTCCAATAGGTAATTTTTGTTTGCATCCACAACTTGGATCCGATAACTTTTACAGGGTTGGTTGTACTCATGGTAACACAATTTTGTTGCTTACAAAAGTGTCGATATTACTGTGGAGAACATTACAGGATTACACCGTCAGGTTACATAATTTTCACCCCTAGCTGTTAATAATATAATCTTTGAACCGAATCTTATAAGATAAATCTTTCGATAAATTACAATCTTTGATCAAAACCAATACACAAATTCCATGAAAGCGATTTGGAGAGGAGGCATCAGTTTTGGCCTCGTAAATATTCCTGTGCGGCTTTACAGCGGATCCGTCACACACCGCATCGATCTGGACATGATCCGAAAAAAGGACCAGTGCGAAATCCAGTATGTCCGCGTCTGCAAAAAGGACGGGAAGGAAGTGCCATGGGAAGAAATCGCTAAAGGCTACCGCAAGGAAGATGGCGACTACATCGTACTTGACAAAGAAGAAATCGAAAAAGCAATGCCTGAAAAGACCCAGACTATCGACATATTCGAGTTTGTACTTGAAGATGAAATTCCGGCGCAATACCTCGAAAAACCATATATCATCGAACCCGAGAAACAGGCCAATAAAACCTATGCCCTACTTCGGGCAGCGCTTAAAAAATCCGGCAAAGTCGGACTATGCAAGTTTGTGATGCGAACAGCTGAGCACTTGGGAATCTTAAAGGTCCAGGACGATGCCATTCTGCTAATCCAGATCCGGTTCGACCAGGATTTGCGTGATCCGGCGGAAGCAAAGTTACCCACTGATGTAAAAATCGAGAAGAAAGAACTCGATATGGCAATGACAATAATCGACCAGCTCACCGATAAATTTGAGCCGTCCAAATATAAGGACACCTATAAGGAGGAACTACTCAAACTCATTAAGAAGAAGGAGGCGCTTCCAAAGGGAAAAAAATTAAAAGCAGAGCCCAAATCGAAAGCTAAAAAAGAACCTGCCGATAACCTGCTGGACCAGCTTAAAGCAAGTCTTGCCGCAATGCAAAACTAATCATGGCACTTGAAAAATATAACGAAAAACGGGATTTCAATAAAACCAAGGAGCCCAAAGGAGTAAAAAAACCCTCTAAAGGCGAACTCCGATTTGTGGTTCAAAAGCATGCCGCATCGCGGTTGCACTACGATTTCCGGCTCGAGGTAGACGGTGTACTCGTAAGCTGGGCCGTTCCAAAAGGACCGTCGGCAAACACGGCTGACCGCAGGCTTGCCGTTAACGTGGAAGATCATCCAATGGACTACATCGACTTCGAAGGTACAATTCCACAAGGTGAATATGGCGGGGGAACGGTGATGGTCTGGGACATCGGAACGTACCATCCTGAAGGTAACGACAACCGTTCTAAAGACAATGCGTTGATGAAAAAGCAGGTCGCGTCCGGCAACGTAAAAGTGGTGTTAAACGGCTCAAAACTAAAAGGCTCTTACCACCTGGTTGAAATGAAAGGCGAAGAACGCCAATGGTTACTTATGAAAGGCAAAGACGAATATGCCGATAAGAAAGAATTTGCACAACTATCGGTTTTAACAAATCGTGATCTTGACGAGATTTCCAAAGGCGATAATGTCTGGAACAGCAACAGAAAAAAATCCGACGAAAAAACGAAACCAACCAAAAAAGCAGCGGCTCCAAAGCAGGAAAAGACTGAAAAAACGACTGCTGTTGCGGATGAATTTAATGCCGACGACCTCGCCGACGCAAAAAGAATAACTGAATTTCCATCCGATTGGCGTCCGCAATTAGCAACATTAGCCGATAAACCATTTGATAATGAGGACTGGATTTTCGAAACAAAATTCGACGGTTATCGTGCGCTGGCACAAATCGAAGGCGGTGAAGTCAAACTGATATCGCGAAATGGCAATGCGTTCACCAAATATCCTGAAATAGCATCAGAACTGAAAGCGATAAAAAACGACATGCTTCTGGACGGCGAAATTGTCATTGAAGATCCTAAAGGAAAAAGCCGGTTCCAATGGCTGCAGAACAGGGAGAACAATGCCAAACAAGGGACACTTCGCTTCTACGTGTTCGACATCTTGTACTTCAACGGCTATGATCTACGCGGACTCGAATTGATACTGCGAAAGAAAATATTAAAGGCGCTTCTGCCCGCTCTGCCAAACATCATCTATTCTGAACATCAAATAGGAACCGGATTTGCGGCGTTTGAAGAAGCCGAAAAGAGGGGCGGCGAGGGAATTATCTCCAAAAAAAGCAGCTCGAAATATTACACTGACAAGCGCACAAAAGAATGGCTGAAAATAAAAACCGAGAAACAGCAGGAAATGGTTATCGGCGGCTTCAAAGATCCACAGGGAAGCCGAAAAGGCCTCGGCGCCCTGCTGTGCGGATATTATGAAGATGGCAAACTGATGTATTCAGGAAAAGTCGGGACGGGATTTACCGAGTCAATTCTGGACGATTTAAGACAGCAACTTGACAAACTCGAACGCAAGACGACACCATTTGCTAATCCGCCACGTGAAAAAGGGATCCATTGGGTAAAACCTGAGATGATTGCACAGGTAAAATTTTCTGAAATGACCGAGGCCAATACGATGCGTCACCCCGTCTATCTCGGCTTGCGTACCGACAAAAAAGCATCGGAAGTCGTGTTGGAACTTCCCCAGGTTGATACCGATGAAGTAAAATCAAACGCAAAAGCAAAGCCAAAAGCGGCTGCCAAATCAAAAACGAAAGCAGCCGAAGATTCTGAAACGCCTGCCAAAGCTGCACCTGCAGCAAAGAAAGCAGCTAAAAAAGAAAAACCTGCCGCGGGAAATACGCCAGGCAGTTTTGGCCGCGTTGAGTTTACGAACCTAGACAAGATTTTCTGGCCTAAGGATAAAATTACCAAAGGTGATGTGATCGATTATTACGATTTTGTAGCCGACTATATTCTGCCTTATCTGATTGATCGTCCGGAATCGCTACGCCGAACACCGGACGGAATCAAAAGCGAAGGTTTTTTCCAGAAGAACGTTGCGGGCATGGTTCCATCATGGATCAAGACCAAAAAAATAAAGTCGGAGTCCACAGGTGAGGCGGTTGAATATTTGTTGTGTCAGGATAAGGAAACACTAATGTTCTTAGCTAACTACGGATGCATTGAGCTCAATCCGTGGAGTAGCCGCGTCGGGTCGCTGGATAATCCCGACTACATAATATTCGATCTTGATCCGAAAGGCGCTCCGATGAAGAACATCGTAACAACGGCATTAAAAGTAAAGGAGATTCTGGACTCGCTGAAAGTTCCGGCTTATATTAAAACGTCGGGCGGAAACGGAATGCACGTTTTTATACCTGTCAAGCCCAAATATACCTACGAGCAGACGCGTGATTTTTCTCATCTGATTAGCCAAATGGTACATCGCGATCTTCCGGATATTACAAGCCTTGAGCGTATGCCGAATAAGCGCCAGGGAAAGGTGTATCTCGACTTCCTGCAAAATGGAAAAGGAAAAACGATGGCGAGCATCTACTCGATCAGGCCGCGTGAAGGCGCCGGAGTAAGCACGCCATTGGACTGGGACGAGATCACTTATGACCTGAATCTTGCGGATTACAACCTGAAAACCGTTGTTCCGCGGCTGGAAAAGAAAGGCGATTTGTGGAAAGGAATTTTCGACGATGCTATCGACTTAAAGACGATATTAAACCAAATTTAATTATCCGATTTATTCGTTTGTAATATTTTCGAGAAAAACAGCACGTGGTACGGAAGCGCGTTCTGCCAATAATCCCAGGTATGGGCCCCCGGCCGTTCAGTATACTCATGCGGAACGTTTGCATATAGCAAGCGGCGGTGCAATTCCCTGTTCATCTCGATCAGAAAATCTTCCACGCCGATATCAATGATTGTCGGCAAGGCGTTAACCTTCATTTTATCGACCATATTTACCACTGCGTATCCGGGGTATGACTCGCGTGGCAACCTGACTGTTGCGTCCACATTTTTTGCCGTATCATCATTAGCTGCACGCTCAAGAATTGATGCGAGATCCACTGCGCCGCTCATGCTTCCCACAGCACAAAACATCTCAGGATGACGTGTAGAAAGATATAAAGCACCGTGGCCGCCCATCGACAGACCTGAAATTACTCTCCCTTTTTTATTAGAAATTGTACGATAGGTACGGTCGATCTTCCCAATAACGTCCCGAATAATATAGGTTTCAAACTGACTTTCTTTATTTGTCGGGCTGTCGAGGTAGAAGCTGAAATTCTCCCCTTCGGGCATTACTATGATGATGTTATACTGGTCGGCCAGATTTTTTACCGCGTTAGGGTCAGGCGTACTCCGTAGCCAGTCGTCGAAATGACCGTAGGCTCCATGAAGAAGGTACATCACCGGATATGCCTTTTTAGACCTTGCATAGCTTTCCGGCAAGGCAACAGCAGCTTTGTATGTTTTGCCCATTGCTGCGCTCGAAATTTGAAGCGTATCAACATTTGCAGCATTTGAACAGACGCCGCAAAATAGAAACAGGAAAAGAAAACAAATCATCTTCATCTTTTTCCGACTAAGATATTAAATGGTTCCTTTTCCTGACCATGATTTTTTGATTCGGTTTTACTCTTTATCACTGTCGCGGACATATTTTCCGTAGTCCGGCAGTGCTAATACGTCGAAGTCGGTTGCAAGTCGGCTCAGGCCTTGTTGAAGTTCGGCGCCGGACATATGCGATCCGTGTCCCGTTATCGCAATTTCCGGCTGCAGCGCTTCGAGTTTCCTTACCGAATCGCGCGCGCTAGTCCAGTCGGTAGTGAGATATGGCGGCGGGCCATGTACTTCTTCTTTCTGAATCAGAACCTTATACATTGAATCCTGTTTTACGGTAACAAACGCGTCGCCTGCAATTAGCAACTTGTCGGAGTCGCGGAAAAACGATACGTGTCCGGGTGTATGTCCCGGTGTCGCAATCCATTTCCACCCGAAAAGTTCAGGCACAGTTCCATCTGGTGGCAGAGGTTGTAATACAGGTGTGATGTCGATCGGTTCGTGTGGATAAATCTTCGAAATCTTCGCAAGCATGCCGCCTTGGACAGTCGGATCCGGCTCGGGATACGCCTGTAAACCGGTTAGGAACGGAAATTCTATCGGATGCGCGTAAACCGGAACACCCGGCCATACTTCCAACAGGTGCACAATGCTCCCGACATGGTCAAAATGCCCGTGTGTGAGGATAATTGCCTTCGGCGCAACGCCTTTTCCAAACCTTTCTTCGGCCACAGCATGAATTGCCTTTCCGGACTCGGGCATTCCCGCATCGATCAAAACCCATGAACCAGAACCCGGCGCCCCGACCAATACGAGGTTTACAATTTGGTTTGTATAGTAAAAAACATCAGGTGCCACTTCCCTTCCTTTTCCTGCCGAGACAGATGTCATTGGGATAATGTGGTTGTCTTGGCTTTGGTGCATATTTGTATCCATAGTGTCGGCTTTTACAATTTACCTAAATTTACAAAATCTAAATGAGAACCCGCCTAAGACCGCGTGATTTAGGAAAGTTTTAGCAGCCGGTTAAAAAAGTGGTGATCTCCCTGTGCAACAAAAGCTTTCTTCAAACATTCCACCACAAGTAAACAGCAAACCGGGCGTGAAATCGGGATTTTTTTGTAAGTTTGGGTTAGCAATACCACAGCGAAAAATGTTTAGAATTTATCCAAATGAAAAGTTCAAGGAAGTTGTCATTCCTGTTGAACTGCAACGGCGTTACGCAATTTCGAGTAGAGGACGCTTCGTAAGTTTTATCGACCGTATTGAAGATGGCACGCTTCTGCGAGGAAGCAGTTCGAAAGGTTACCGTACGATACGATATTTCGAAAAAGAACCGGTGAACAATAAGAGAGTCAGCCGCTCCATTTTAATGTATAAGCTGGTGGCCGAATTTTTCCTTCCGAAACCGTCTGAGCAGCACAACCATATTCTTCATCTGGATTATCAAAAAGACAACGACGATGTGCGGAACCTGAAATGGGCTACGTACGAAGAAATGCTCGAGCACAAAAAGAACAACCCAAACATCGAACGTGCGCGCTTAGAGCGAATCCGTCACAATGCTACTGTTGGTGCGTGGAAGTTAACGTCGACCGATGTTATGTTGATTAAAAAACTTTTGGCAAATCCCGAAAGGAAGACGCGGCTTAAGATCATCGCAAAACGTTTCGGTATTAGTCAGACCCACCTAAAACGCATTGAACGCGGTGAAAACTGGAGCCATATAAAAATATAAAAAGCTGCTCACGCAGCTTTTTTTTATTCAGTATACAGCATATGTGCCAGCCTTTCGTCACGTTTGTACACGTCGTCAAAGAAACTTACAATTCCGTTTTGGTCAGCCGTCGCGGTAAAATAGGAAATGTATACCGGGATTTTTCGCTTCAGCGCGTATTGCTTTTCTTCGCCCCCATGCATCGCTTCATCAATTTTCTGTGCGTCCCAGTTCCGGTCGCCTTCCAAGATCGCAACGGCAAGGTCTCTCGCCTTCTCCACACGCACGCAGCCATGGCTTAGCGCGCGGTCATCTTTCTTAAACAAGCTTTTAGCCGGCGTGTCGTGAAGGTATATATTATTTCGGTTTGGGAACATGAACTTCACAAGCCCTAAAGAGTTGTCCGCTCCGGGGCGCTGACGTACATTGCCATCATTCCACTCCATATTATGTTCTTCGAGATAATTCGGATTTTGCGCCATCGCAGGCTCGATTTCGTCTTTAATGATGCTTTTCGGCACGTTCCAATACGGACTAAACACGAGATAGCTCATCTTACCGCTAAAAATAACAGTCTTATTCAGTTCCTTTCCGACCACAACATTCGATTCAAGCCGCGTTTTCCCGTCGCGGGTATAGCGCATTCTGTACGATGGTACATTTACTGTGATAGCTTCTTTCAGGTCGCCAATATCAGCCGATAACCAGCGACAGCGTTCCATATTTACAAGAATCGTCTTTATACGTTCTTCTACCGGTTTGTTAAGTTCTGCAATTACTTGCGGACCAACAATTCCGTCGCTTTTTATGTTTTGCCTGATCTGCCATGCTTTCACAACATCAACAAGGGACTGATCGTAAACAGTGCTTCGGTTGTCGGAACCCAATTCGCCCGTAACTGCAAACCTTCGGCGCAACTGCGCAACAGCAGGGGAATTGTCGCCCGGTCTTAACGACTTAGTTCCGGCCGGAAGCGCTATTGTTCCCCAACCGCCGCTGTCACGGATTTGTCGGTATTTTTGAAGTGCGCGCCTTAAATTATAGTACAACTGCGGAAGTGCTTCCTGGTCTTTCTTTAGCAGGTCACTATCTTCCATCAGTTCGTCGAGGTAATCCACATACGACATCCGGTCGCGCGGCAAATACCATCCAAGCTGCTTGCTTTTCTGCGGATCAAGGCCATCGTAGACTTTCTTCGCATAGAAAAAATACATCGAACTTATAAGCAATTCTTTTTCAAGATTCGGCTTCTTACGATCGTCGTCAAAAATTTCCTCCAGCTTATCTTTGTATGGAAGCGGCTGCGGCACGCCTTCGAGTTCTATCTGGCTTGCGCGGTCGTAAAGGACGTCGGCAAAATCGTTACGTCCGTCTTTATCGTACCAGACGTATTTATAGTTATGTTTTATGTACAGCGCAAGGATATCCTTTTTGTAATCCGCAAACTCGGGATGCTTGTTAAAAAATGGGTCCAACTGAAGGCTATCTACCGTGAACTTGTCGGCCTTTGCTTTAGCAGGGTCCTTTTTGCATGATACAACTGCTAAGAAAAGTAGCAGCAACGCAGCAATTTGTAAGTATTTAAAATTTTTCATAATATTTCGGTTGAGCGCAGCAATATTTTGACGCAATGGCTGCGCGTCGGGGTTAGGTTATCGATCTGAGTTTGTTTTAGAAAGGGATTGTGGTGAGTCGCCAGCAGCCTCTTCGCTGTGAAATAACCGGCCATTCGATTGGTGTGTCGGGCGAGTTGGTGAAGCTGTGACAGTCGTCCATTTGATTTTTCCTGATAGTATTCATTTTGCAATTGTTTTTCTGTAAAAGTACAGCGTTACCAAGCGGATCGCGTTACAGCATAATTTGCGGATGTTATAAAATTATGTAGCATTATGACGAGTCCCAAGGGTCAGGCTCTCGCTGCAAGTCCGCGCGCTCCGTACCTCCGCGCTGTGGGCTATCCGCTCCATCCTTCTCGCGCATTGCATTACATTGTAGCGGCTGCTATATGTGAAATGGGATCGTATTCATAAATCTTATAGGCAACTACGACAGCGCCCGCAAAAATAATGTGAGCAAAGAAAAGCTGTCCGTAATAATCGTTCAGTGGAACATCGGGTTTTTGATCCGGCAAACGGAACATCAGCCGCCAGCCCAAAATGCCTATGAATCCACTGATGATGCCAAACCCAATTCCGCTTACCCATCCAAACGGAACGCCGCCATGTGCCCACAGAAAATCATACGAAATCACGAACAGCAGCCCGATACAATAGTGTGCCAGCCATCCTGTAAAGCCTTTCCATTTTGTCCGGATGCTGAAGCCCATTTGATCAAGAATAAAATTCAGCAGCACCGGCTCTTTGAACAGGCTTCCATAAGTGACGGAAAGCAAATAGCTGAAGGTCGTCATCACGTTTGTCGCTGAAAATGCCGCAATCCCAATTCTTAATGCATCCATACGCGCCGATTTATGGGTTGAAGTTATTAATTACGCGATCAAACCGACTTACATTATTTTCAGTATCAATTGTAGCTTTAGAAAGTCAAGCGGTGGGCCGTAATAAAAAAAAACCGAAACAAAATGTTTCGGTTTTTGTGGGCGATACTGGGTTCGAACCAGTGACCCCTACCTTGTCGAGGTAGTGCTCTGAACCAGCTGAGCTAATCGCCCGAAGATGTTGCAAATTTAACTTCTAATTCGTAACCCACAAGAGAATCCTGAAAAAAAATATGTAAATTGAAGAGCGTAACACCAAAGAACTTACGCTTATGAAACTTCCGCAATCAAAACATTACAGGTACTGGCTTGTTGCGTTTTCCGCCGTTTCTACCATTTTTATAGTTTTGCTCTCCGATACCCGATATTCTGTTTTGGCAATGCTCAAACTCGAATTCGCTCAAACACAGCAATACTTCTTCAGTGTCCAGAGAGCCTATAATTATAGCGATCAGCTTCTGACCCTGTATATGTACTTTGATTTCGCATTTATCGTTGCATTTGGTGTGCTGTTTTGCCTGTCGGCGGTGGTGTTGGCCGACATCCGGAACAAGCGCAGCCGGCCATGGTATAGTATTTTGTGCTGCCTACCTGGATTCCTCGACATCATCGAAGATCTGCTGATGCTGAAGATGTTTCACAATGACGGCGTGCGCGAAGGCCTTTTTAACACCTTCATTGTTGTTGCGCTTTCGAAATGGATTTTGGTACTTCCGTGCATCGGAATCGCGCTAGGAGTACTGCTCTACCCTTTTTTATGGAAGAAAATTGAGAAGCAAAAACAATAAGAACGCTTCCCCACGAATACAAAATTTGATATCGCGAATAAGTCGAATAACTTGCGGATACGGCCTGCGTCTTAACCTTTTCGCTAACGATGCTTGTAGTGAATTTCTGGAAGATCACGCAATATCTCAGCACTTTTTTCAGGGGATATATCGCGTTGTGCTTCACCCAGCATTTCATAACCGACCATAAACTTGCGAACCGTAGCCGAACGGAGCAGCGGCGGATAAAAATGCATGTGGAAATGCCATTCTGGATGTGGCTGTCCATCAGTCGGTGTTTGATGAATCCCCGACGAATATGGAAAAGAGGTGTCAAAAAGATTGTCATAACGGATGGTCAGCCTGCGGAGAACATCTGCAAAGGCGTCCATTTCTTCCCGCGTCATTTCGGCTATATTTCCAAAATGCCGCTTGCTGATAATTAACGTTTCATATGGCCATGTCGCCCAAAACGGAACAACAACCACAAAATTATCGTTTTCAATCACTAAGCGTTCGCCCCGGGTCAGCTCTTCCGAGGCGTAATCGGCTAAGAGACTCCGCTGTTTTTTTTCGTAGTAGGCTCTCAGATTTTCCTGCGTCTTTGAAACATGTGTTGGAAGTGACGATTGCGCCCATATTTGTCCGTGCGGATGCGGATTGCTGCAACCCATTACGGCGCCTTTGTTCTCAAATATCTGCACATGATTGATAAAATCCATGCTTCCGATTTCAATATACTGCTGTTTCCACGCGGCTACAACTTTTCGTATTGCTTCCAAAGGCATTTCGGGAATTGTCAGATCGTGTCGGGGCGAAAAACAGATCACTTTGTTGATGCCGCGCTCGGGTGCAAGCTGAAAGAGTTCGCCGCCGGGTTCTGCTTCTACCTGCTCTCGCAATAGCGCCGGAAAGTCATTGTCAAATACATAAACATCTTCATACTGCTGGTTTGTAACGCCATTTGCACGCTCATTTCCCGGACATAAATAACAGGCAGGATCGTACTGAGGTAACGTATTTGTGGCAGTAGCCTCTTTTTGTCCTTGCCACGGACGCTTGGCACGATGCGGCGAAACAAGGATCCACTCGCCTGTTAACGGGTTGAAGCGACGGTGCGGATGCTCGTTGTTGTCGAACTGCAGTGGCTTATTTGTATTGTGATGTTCCATCGGATATTGCTACTTTATAAGATTGTAGTTCAATGCTGAACTGCGATTGATATTCTGCCGCGACACGTTGAACGAGACGATCTTCGTGACCTTTTTGGACCAGATTGATCGTACAGCCGCCAAAGCCGCCACCCATCATTCGCGCACCTATTACGGCATGGTCATCACGTACGGCTGCAACCAGGAAATCGGTCTCGGCGCATGATACTTCATAATCCGACGAAAGTCCGTTATGCGTGTCGTACATTAATTCCCCAAGACGCGCAAAATCCGAGCTTTCTAAGGCGTCTACAGCCTGTTGTACACGCCGGATTTCCTTTACGACAAAAGAGCAACGCCTGAAGATCGTTTCGCCAAGCTTATCTTTTACAGCAAGCAGGTGTTCTTCGTTGCAGTCGCGAAACGAAGATATCTGTGAGAATTCAGCTCCGATGATTGCAAGGCCTCGTTCCACTTCGGCACGCCGATCATTATAGCCCGAGGTTAAGTGTGCATGCTTGACCTTGCTGTCCAAAAGCAACAGCGAATATTCTTCGAAGTCGGCATTGTGATAATCGTACTCAAGTGTCATACAGTCAAGCCTGATAACATGGTCCTTTTTTCCGAAAACGCTTGCAAACTGGTCCATGATGCCGCATTGCACGCCAACAAAGGTGTGCTCGGCCTTTTGTCCGATAAAAGCGATTGTTTTTTTATCAAGTTGGAGGTTGTACATTTCGTTGATTGCAAACGCAAACCCGCATTCGACAGCCGCTGATGATGATAGTCCGGCACCAATTGGAACCGTACTTGAAAATACCAATTTGAACCCCGAAAATTCAAGATTCCGATCTTTTAGTTGTTGTATAACGCCCAGAAAATAATTTGCCCACATCTTTTCAGTCGGCTCTAGAGTATCCTGAAGGTCGAATTCGAAACGGTCATTAAGATCCTTTGATACTAATATACATTTAGAACCTTCCTGTTTCGTCAGCGCCAGGCAAACATACTTGTCTATTGCGGCGGGAAGCACATAACCGTCATTATAATCGATGTGTTCCCCGATAATATTTATTCGTCCCGGCGACAGGAAAATATGATCCGGCTCGTTTTGGAACGTATCAACAAAAAATTGAGCGGTATTGTCAGTAAGTTCTTTCATAGTCATTTGCGTTTTGATTGTTGCCACTCAAATTTCCAGATCGTTTTCTGGGTGTATCTGTCGCCTTTTCGGAGTACCGCGCTTGGAAAGTTCGGATGATTCGGCGCATCCGTATAGTTTTGGGATTCAAAGCAGATTCCGCTATGCGGCTGATAGGCGACTCCGCCTTTTCCTTTAAATTGCCCGAAAAGGTTGCCGCCAACATATATATGCAGTGACGGCTGATCGGAATATACAGTTAATGAGATACCTGTTTTTTCGCTTCGTAATTGCGCAGCGGGAACAGACGTATCTTCAATCAAAAACGAATCGTCTATTTTGGCCGGCACTTTTCGAAATTCACGGAAGTCGAAGCCTTTGTCAGCCGCTTTAATCCTATTTCCTGATGGAATGTTTGCATCATCGATTTCAAGGATCGATCCGGCATTGATCATTAAATCCTGCTCAAGCACGTTGCCGTCCTGTCCGTCGAGGTTAAAATAACTATGCTGTGTCAGATTGATAACGGTATCTTTTGAAGAAACAGCATCATATACGATGCGAAGCTCGTTATCGTCTGTCAGAGAATATTCGACAGCTACATCAAGCTCGCCGGGGAAATGCTGGTCACCATCCGGGCTTTTGTAATAGAGGGTGATGGAATTTAGGCTATATGCGATTACTTGCCAAATAACTTTGTCAAAACCTTTTTTTCCTCCATGCAACGTGTTCGGGCCGTTATTAGCGTCTAATTGAACCGTTTCCCCGCCGATGCTGAACCTGCCATTGCTTATCCGACCTGCAAACCTGCCTATTGCAGCACCAAAATGCGGTGGCGCCGGCAACCGGACCGATTCAACGTAATCTTCAATCCGGTCAAATCCCAGAACCACGTCGACGCCATTTCTATCGGTCGGAATTTTTAGCTCTGTAATTGTCGCGCCGTAATCGATAACCGACACCGACATTCCGTTGCTGTTCGACAACATGTACTTGCTCACCCGCTGTCCGTCGGGCAACGTGCCAAACGGATCAGCGCCTAGATTTAAGTCGGAACCATCGAATTTATTATCCATAACTAGGTTTTTAGCAATCCTTCCGGTACTTTCAGTTCCCCGGTCACAGCGTCAATTATTCCGTTACGCTCGTCTTCAATATTGGTTGCCTGCGTATAAACATCTCCGGCAATAGGGCGTTTCCTCAATTCTTGTTTGAAGAGCTTGATTTGCGTTGCACGTTCATCGTCATCTTTCGGGCCGCCGTAATCCACAAATCCGAAACCGCCCCATTCGCTAACGATCAGCGGCACCTGTTTCCTGAAAAAAAACGGATCGCCTACTACAAGTGGAAATGCGGCAACACCTTCAAGTTTTCCTGCGACAAGTTCGTCAAGCACCTGCTCCCATCGTTCGAGTTCCGGTGTATATAAATGCGCCGTAAGCAAGTCGGATTTTAGTTTCCCTTCGTAAGAGACATGTTGCCAGCCGTCGTTATCCACGACCAGAAATTGCGGATATGCGAGCTGCATGTAATGGTACATGTCCATTATATACTGGCGTGTTTCCGGATTGGTCGCAATATCCTGCGCACCCCAATCTTCATTGTACAAACTCCAGATTACCACTGACGGATGCGTTCCGATCAAAGACAGCATCCTGAAAAGCTCGGCTTTGTGGTTTTGCCTGCTTTTGGTAGTCGAGCTGTGCGGACTCGGAACTTCGACCCATAACAGCATTCCCATTTTATCGGCAAGATTATATATGCGTGGGTCGACACCTGCTATATGAATCCGAACCAGGTTGCAACCCAGTTTTTTCATCGCATGCATATGCTTTTTTATCTCTTCGTATGTCGCCGCTCCCGGTTGATAAAGAATTCCGTCGAGATAAACGCTTTTGTGATTCAGGTAGATGCAACTTCCGCGCGCTTCTATTTTCCTAAGCCCGAAGTGCGTTTCAATTTCTGCTGCATAACCCTCGGCATCAACCAGTTCGGCTACAAGACGATAAAGGTGCGGAGATTCCGGTGACCAAAGCTTCGCGTCGGGAATTTCCATTACAACACGTTGTCGCCTTTGCCCAGCTGCAAGTACCAGCGGAAACTCGTCGGTAGCAACCGGCGTGTCCGATTCCTGCTTTCTGTTGTATACTTTGAGTCGGATAATATAAGGGCCAGGATCGTGAATACGCGTCATAAGGTTAAAGCGCACCAGATTGTCCTCAACAATGCTGACCACGCCAACGCGCGAGCGTAGCCTATTACGCTCAACGGTTTCCAGCCAAATGCTCCTAACGGCGCCCGAATTGGTTTGATACCAGATTCCGCCTCTTTTATAGACGAACGACTCCTGCTTTCCGCGGGGAACATCAGCATCCATTGTATCCTGAATACGCACAGTTAGCCGGTTTACGGGTTTAAGCAGAGCATCGGCTAACTCATATGAAAATGATGTATAGCCGCCGGTATGTATTTCTTCACCATTAATAGTCTTTAAGGGAAAACCGTTTAGCCAAACCCGTGTTTCATATCCGCACGCACCGAAGGTTAATTGCAACATATCATGTCGTTCGGAGTTCGCGCGCTGTGGCAGCGGAAAATCCCGCTCATACCAGACTACGACTTTGTCATGCCAAGGTTTTTCCTGTTGTTTTTTGGCTGCCGAAATATGCTGTTCGATAGTTCCCGGCCAATTCGCCGTATCCTCATAATTGTGAAGCAGGTGCCATCCTTCACGGAGGCCGCGGTCTTCTTCATCAATTGAGAACCGCCATTCGCCGTCGAGCAATACCGACTCGTTAGGGCGAATTACAGCTCGCGGAATGGGATTAATAAAATCTTCTTCATCAAATGTTTCTTCCTTACTTTTTGACAGTCCGTAGTTAGGGTGAAGTGGTTTTTCCATATTAGTTTTTAAATTGAACCTAAAGGAGCAGAGAACTCCCTGCGCGCGATTAACATTTAAATTTCGGCAAACGGTTGGTCATTTGCAACAGTTTTCGAAAACATTTTGAAACGAAAAGAGGGTTTCGATAGTATCCAAACCCTCTGATCTTTTTTCTTTTAAAGTCTATCGTATTGACGTGCCTGTTGGCATTGGCGTAGTGTCGTGTTTTGTGTATGGATCGCCATCATGATTTTCAGCATCAGTTCCGTTTGGAGCACTGTAACCCGATTTTGACTTCGTTTTAGCAGAAGACGTTCCGCGTGCGACGTCCCGGGATTTATTAACAGATGTTCCCATCGTACTTGGCGAACCGGCAGTCGCACCTTCGTTAGCATAGTTGTCTGACGGTGTATTTGCGCCGCCATTACCCGAACCGGATGTGCCCGCTGTTCCGTAACCTGCGCTGGCTGATGCCCCCGATTGATCGTTTTGGCCTGAAGCTGCGCCAGTATTGCCCTGAGCGCTAACTTCGGGAGTACCTGAAGGGATCGGGTCGTTATTTTTGTCTTCGCAACTGTTGCACGACACTGCGACATTACCTACTACAAGCAGTGAAGCCACTGCAACTATTAAATGCGTTTTCATAATGGTTTGTTTTATTATAAAGGTCGGAAACCCCGCTGCGGAACGGTTATAAAATTTTACTTAACATTTACAAGATTATATTTTTGCGCGGGCCAGAATTACGGTAAAACCGTAAAATACCACGTACAGCGCCACGTACTTTTGCAGCACTCATGCATTCAAGCATCCGAACACTATGCCAAGCCCGAAATTTCTGATCTTCAGGAGTGCCGTTGCCGATGAATATTTCTACCAGCTCGTTTCAGAGAGCGGCGAAGTGATCCTCAGCGGTGAAGGATATACTAAGCAAAACTGCCTCAAAGCAATTGCGGCTGTAAAGAAAAACGCTGTTTATGAAAGCCGGTTTGACCGCTGGGATGGGACTATCTCATACTCGTTCAACCTGAAATCGGCAACATGGACAATCATTGGCAGGAGCGCCGACTATACTACTGCTGCCGCGCGCGAGCTAGCCATTCTTGAAGTAAAACGCGATGCCCCGCGCGCACTTGTAATCGAAATGACGTAGTTATTTTTGCGGGAAATACATGGTGAACTTGGCGCCTTCTCCTGGCTTACCGTCGGCTTCAATAAAACCGTTATGGTTATCCATGATTTTCTTGCAGATTGACAGTCCGACGCCGGTTCCTGAATATTCCTGCTTTCCGTGCAGGCGCTGGAACACTTCAAAAATTTTTTCCTTATACTGCGGATCAAACCCAATTCCGTTGTCTGAAATGGCTATTTTCCAATATTTCTTATGATTCACGTGAGCCATTTCTACACGTACTTTTACTTGAGGTTCAACGTCGGCCTTGCGGTACTTGGCCGCGTTGTCAAGAATGTTTGTAAACAACTGGCTTATTTGGGATGGAACAGCTTTTAAAGTTGGAAGCGTTCCCGATATCTCCATATCCAAAGGTTCGTCGAGTACGGCTGCAGCTTCGTCGAGCAGTTCGCCCAAATCGGTTTTCTCCATCGGTTGGGATTCAGTGTCGAGACGCGAAAATGACAAAAGGTCCCGGATCAGGTTCTGCATCCTTTCGGCAGTAGCCGTAATGCTCGCAAAAAAATTAAGTGTCTGCGGATTGAAGTTTTTCTCCTTTTCAAGTATCCTGCTGGTGAACATCATAATCTTCCGAAGCGGTTCCTGCAAATCGTGCGACGCGATATAAGCGAATGACGCCAGCTCCTCGTTCTTCCTTGCAAGCACCTTGTTCATATTCTCCAAGTGAAGCGCCGCCTGTTTTTCGGCCGTAACATTCTTGGAGGTCATGTTTACAAGGCCGTCGACAACCTCAATAGATGCCGCGAGCCACATCGATTCTCCTTTAACTTCGACCTCAATTTCGTACGCATCAGGATTTCCTGTTTCAATTGCCGCCTTCATTTTGTTGAATACGCCATTTTCAAAGATTCCCGGATAGACCTGGCGACACGTTTTACCAATGACTTCTTCCGGCGTGAGCCCGAAATTCGCCGGCACTTCCCAATTGGTGTACATGATCTCGAAGTCGGTTATCTCCTCTTTTTGATCGTATATCGGTGCATAGCTTGCAATTCCGAACCGTGCCGATTTCAAAACAGAATCAATTAAAGCCGACTTGGACTTGTGGTGGTGGTCTACTCCCATTGTATATCAGATTGAGTCAAATTTAAGAAATAAATATTGCCGTGCAAATCGTATCTACAGATAGCTGTGGCCGGAAGCATAGCATTATTTGATAACAATTTCCGGAAATAGGGTAACATAGCCTGTTAATATGCTTTGTACCTTTCGGTAAACTTAAAATTAAGGATAATGGAAACGAACCCTTCAACCAACGACAAAAATTCAAACCAAAGCACTGATGCGGACAACCACCTTCGTCACGGTGAACGTGAAGAGACCGCCTTTTCGCAGCCTGATGAAACAAAGGACGAGAACGGTGCAGGCGGCCGACTCGGGATTCAGGATCAAAATGACATCGACCCGCACGGAAACAGCAGCGTGGGTGGAGCAGGAAGTTCAGGAAGTGCGGCCACAAACAGTGAAGACACGCTGTAGCTAGCCGTTTTTATTTTTTATACTGCCTGCCGACGGATACTGAATGGTGCCCTTTAAAGCTGCAATTCGTTCGGGATCAAAGTTCGGCAGTTGCACCTCTTCTTTGTCGATCCATTCTTTCACTTTTTCGGAAACTTCAGCAACCTTCTCGTCAGAGACGCCACGATCGCGTGCCATATATAGCGTTTGAGACGGGAAGGCAAAGTCGGTTCCGCTAGATTTAACTACGTCCATGATACGGAGGTACAAATCTTCCTGCACCTCAAGAAAGACATCATAATTCGCGGTTTCGATATACGCCCAAACTTCGAGCTTGAGGAACGTATCGCCAAAGCCGGCAAAACGTATTCGTGCAGGATCGGGATTAATCATTGGATGCGCGTATAAGATGGTGCGGATTTCAACGAGCAGGTAGCGTATCTGGTCTGGCGTGGTCTCGTATCTTAATTTAAGCACCGGCGCAAACAGATGTCGCTCACGCGGAGCAAAATTTTCGATTTTTTCGGAGGCAAACTGGCCGTTAGGAATTGTAACTACCGTACGTTCGCCGGTGCGGATCTGTGTTGATCGCATCCCTATTTGCTCCACTGTGCCAGAAACGTCGCCTACCTTACAGAAATCGCCCACTCGAACTGGTTGATCGGCAATCAAGGTCACGCTTCCAACAAAATTTTCTACGGTTTTTTGCGCACCCAGGGCCAACGCAATACCTCCAATTCCGAGTGCCGCCAATCCGGTCGTAACGTCGAATCCTAAAGTACCCAGGATGGCAATAGCGGCAAATACGACAATCGCAAATTTCGCGGCCCTACGAAGGAACAATATGACTGACAACGCCGACAGCCGGCCGCGCAAGGTCATTTTCTTTTTACTGAAGTTACTGATGAAGTCGGTTAAACGCCACAACAGGATCGCAAGCGCTACAAGTCCGATGATAATGGTAATTCCGCTGAAACGCTGCCTGACAACAATCGATATCCCAACCTGCTGCGACAGCACGACATACAGCCATACTGAAAGGTACAGGCGAAACGGCAATTCGAGTGCTTCCAACACACCCGACGTAGGTTCGGTTTTCGCTTTTGCCCAAACCAGCCGTATCAGATAATGAACTAACGCGATAATACTCCACGCGATCAAATAGGAAATGCCGATAAGCAATAGAACTGCGATCCAATGTCCGACAGGAACGCCGGCAAAGAGCTTTTCTTCCATTACATCAGGCAACAGTTTATCGATCAGTACAACCTCATTCAGGGTAACATCCAGAAGCGTGTCGACTGTCCCCGACGAAAATTGCCACAACGGAACGTCGTCAGTTCCGGTATTCTCCACAAGCAGATTGATGTTTTCCTCGCCAACAGTAATTGTTCCCGCAAGGTCAACACCTGGTGGAAGCTCGTCGTCGGTACGTCCGCTGCCCTGATTGCTGATCCAGGAGTACGGCATTATGTTTCCGCCCTGATCGAGCAACTTCTGAAAGACCTTTACAATCCGCTCGCGTTCCTTATTTTTCTGTCTTGCCCGTGAAAGATTCAAATAACGGCTGGCCCGTATCAGGTTCTGATCCGCTACAGCCTGAATAAATCCGCTGACGGTTCCGCGTGGGGTTCGTCGCTGAAGCGAATCGGGCGGTACTTCCGGAACTATAGGTTCCTGTGTTTCCTGCGTCGGTTCCGGCATGAGTTGCGCAACCGCATCGTAAGACGAAAACAGGATAAAAAGACCCACGAATATGAAATAAAATGTAGAGCGACTATTTTTCTGAATGAACATACCGAGCTTTTTTGGACCCCCTAAAATTAAAAATTCTGAGAGCGAATACCCTTTTCCCCTGCGTATTTTAACTTGAATTAAAGATTTTACCCGATTCAGAAAATTTGTAACTTTAAATAAAAACATCATGATCAATACCATCCAACCCATCATGCCAAACTTATGGTTTAACACGAACGCTGAACAGGCTGTGAAATTCTATGCTTCCATTTTCAAGGAATCGTCCGTCGGCAGAAAAACGTACTTCGGTAAAGAAGGCGTTGAAATTCACGGTATGAAAGAAGGCACGGTGATGACAGTTGAGTTTACACTGAATGGACAGCCCTTTGTGGCGCTGAACGGCGGACCGATTTTTAAGTTCACCGAAGCCGTTTCATTTATTATCCCTTGCGATACGCAGGAAGAAGTTGATCATTACTGGAACCGGCTCAAGGAAGGTGGAGACGAAAGTGCACAGCAATGCGGATGGCTAAAGGATCAGTTTGGTCTTTCATGGCAGGTTGTGCCTAAGATTTTAAACGTATATCTGAACGATCCGGACACAAAGAAGGCGGGCCGCGTGATGCGCGCAATGCTTCAAATGAAAAAACTCGATATTGCTGCGCTCAGATCTGCGTATGCGGGACAGGATTAAGCCTAAAGCCTTGCCATGTCTAATTCTAATCGTGCAACGGTTAGCAAAAATCCTGTAAGGCGCACGAAGTGTTATTGACGAAATTTGTTTGTGTATTAAAAGAAATAGTATGAAATCTACATCATTAAGCAAATTGCTGCTTGCCTTTTCACTGCTTCTCGTTGTCGGATCGTGTAAAGAACCTAATGGTGAAGCACAGGACGTTGGTTCAGGCGCGGGCAATGGAGATATGTACAGCGATCCCGGAAGCGGAGAAACGGAAGACCATCCAGGGCAAAACATCGGAAGCGATAATGATTCCACAACAGTCCACGGAGAAAAAGGAAACCCATCAAACCACTAAATTGGCATAATTTTCAGGGCATGGTTTTGTTGGTTTTAACTGCCCGGAGTAAGGACGCATCATGCGTCCTTATTTTTTTATGACATTATCCTCACAAAATGATATAACAATTTCAATATATTTTGTAAGGCGATTTTAGACCGATGCCAATAAATTTGATATAATAAAACCCAACAAGATGAAAACAATCAAATCACATGGGGTGGCCGACACCAAACGCTCATTCTCAAAGATTGATGCGACCGGCACCGATCCCAACAGATACGCGAGTGTCTCAAATCCTGAGGAAGCGGAGCAGTTTCGCAATACACTCGTAAAAAAATCGAAGAATAGTAAAACAGTCGTTCCAGGTCTCACAGTGAACGTCGGGACTTTTGAACGCATTCTTATGGTCGCGGCAGGATCGTACCTTTTATATAAAGCGCTGTCTGGGAATAAAAAAAGTGTCTCGAAAAGCGTTGCCGGGGGAACCATGTTGTTCCGTGGCGTTTCAGGCTATTGCCCTGTTTATGACGTTATTCGTA
This sequence comes from Flavobacterium sp., assembly GCA_036386895.1. Classification (GTDB taxonomy): domain Bacteria; phylum Bacteroidota; class Bacteroidia; order Flavobacteriales; family Flavobacteriaceae; genus Flavobacterium. Next base: position 197,239 of record DASVUR010000001.1, on the reverse strand, counting down.
AATCGGGTAAACTAAAGGCAACGAATGTCAATATCAGGACGAGCGTAACTATTGACAAGCCTGCACAGGAAGTTTACGATTTTTGGCGTAATCTCGAAAACCTTCCGAAATTTATGTCGCACCTTAAAAAGGTTGAGGAAGTTGACCGAATTACATCGGAATGGACAGCGAACGGTCCGGGCAAAATTGGCCAGGTTTCATGGCGAGCCCAAATCTTGATGGACGAACCCGGCGAAATGCTTAGTTGGAGTTCGCTTCCCGGATCTACAATTGACAATGCCGGCAAAGTTGTTTTCCGCAGCGCAGGCGAAAGCCAAACCGTAATCGATGTAACCATTTCATACCATGCGCCACTGGGCGTTGCAGGTGAAGCGGCCGCAAAAATGCTAAACCCGATGTTTGAAAACATTGTTACAAATGATATTGAAAACCTAAAATCGGTACTCGAGGCGGATGCACCGGCTATGGCCTAACAACAACATTTAAAAACTGAAAACACTGAATTGCCTACTGTTCGGTGTTTTTCTTTTGTATCATCAATCCTATCCCTATGGCAAAATTTTTTACAAAACACAAGTTCAAAAATTTTCTGCAGCTGATGAAAGATACCATTCAGGGGTTTTCCGAGGATCGTGCCATGAAACTTAGCGCCTCATTATCGTATTACACGATCTTCTCACTGGCGCCGCTGCTTTTATTACTTATATCTTTAGCAGGCGCTATATTTGGTCGTGAAGCAATTCAGGGTGAAGTTTTCGGCCAGATCAATGGGCTGCTCGGGAATGAAGCTGCTGCGCAGATCCAGGAAATCATCAAGAACATGGAGCTTTCCGGAAAAACGACTATGGCGGTCATTATTGGTGCAGTAACACTTCTAATCGGGGCAACATCTGTGTTTGGAGAAATCCAGGACTCCATTAACATAATCTGGAAGGTTAAGGCCAAGCCGAAACGCGGCTGGTTGAAATTGATTAAAGACCGCTTGCTGTCTTCGTCGCTGATCGTGGGGCTGGGATTTTTGCTTATCGTTTCGTTGGTCGTCAACGGAGCAGTGCTTGCACTGAACGAAATACTTCAGAGCTACTTCCCCGACGTGGCGCTGATCCTGTTTCAGGTTCTAAATGTCGTCATCAGCTTTGTGGTCATAACCATCCTGTTCGGCGTAATTTTTAAAGTGTTGCCCGATGCGAAAATTGCATGGAAAGATGTTAGAATGGGTGCATTTTTTACGGCATGCTTGTTTATGCTCGGCCGTTTTTTAATTGGGATGTATATCGAAACAACGAGTACCGGTTCTGCTTACGGGGCTGCCGGTTCCATTATTGTAATCCTTGTATGGGTCTATTATACAGCCGCCATTTTGTACATCGGCGCCGAGTTTACACGTGTATATGCAGATTTTATCGGGGCCAAAATCGAACCGGCATCCTATGCGGTCTATGTTGAACAACGTGAAGTCGAACGTGATGTCGATGTGATTCCGCCCACGGAAAGCCGGTAATTAGCCGGCGTGCCGAATCAGGGAACAAATCTCAAAATATCTGTACGGTATTTTGGGTTCCGAAATTTACTTTTAATTTAAATTTATTTAGAATGACAACACAAAATAACCAAATACGTGAGGACAAACCCGGTAACACAAATCCGGACGAAGTTGGAGTGAACCATCCGGCGAAGAATCTACACGCGCAGGAAAAGGTCGATATCAAGGAAAGCGAGATCGGGCGTGAAACCAGCCAGATGCCGGCAACCGAACACATTGAGCAGAATGTTGGGCAGATTGATGACCAAACCGTGAAAATGCACCAGCAGGCAGCGTCTGATAAAGAGCTCGGAAAACCAATGGAAAGTGAATCGGAAACTGAAGAAGGGCGCGACAATGCTGGTTACGAAAACGACATTACGGGACCAGATTCCGATGATAAGGACGAATAGTTACCGTTTTAGCTGCGACTCATAAATCCCGATCCATTGTTGTGGTGAAAGCTTCGAGGCGAGTTCCCCGATCAGATCATACGGAATTGCATCCAACTTCTTAAATCGCACACAGCTTTTCCCCATATCAAGCTTCGCCTTCGAATGAAGCGGATATTGTTCGGTAAACCAATCAAACAGTGGCTTATCGGCATACATGCCCATGTGATAAAGCGCAATAAAATTCTTCTGTGAAGCAATGTTGATGAACGGTAGCCGAAGTTTGGGGTCGCAATGATATCCGGCTGGATAAACAGAATGAGGCACTACGTAACCAATCATCCCATAGGCAATGGTTTCATCAAAACCTTCGGGTAAATTTTCGATGATGATGTTCCGCAGTTTTTGCATGGCGTCGCGGCGATCTTCCGGAAGTGATGCAATGTATTCTTCCGGTGTTGTGGCAACCGATGTCATATTATAGAATTTGATTTTACAAAGTTAGAGAATCTGAAAAATATCCGGATAACAAGCTATGAAAAAGATAATCATCGTCCTACTTCTGATCCTTCCAAGCCTGGCGTCGTTGGGGCAGGAAACGGATCCTATAACCGATGCTCCGCGGAATGCAGCGTCCACAGAAATAAAGAGCAAGGAACAGATCCGCCAGGAAATTCGAAAACGGCGTGAACAACGACGCGACGAAATGAAAAAGGCAAAGAAAAGTGTAGCGCATCGCGTGGCCAGAAAGAAAAACAGAGCAAAGAACGTCGCTCAATGACGTATTTTTGCTATATTAGAATTTGTAAAGTTCCCATATGAAAACATGCCTCACCCTTATCGTGTGTACAATCGCTTTTTCAGCGAACGCGCAACTGCAACCCGTATCTTACAGCGACGGTCCGCAGGAATTAACCAGTATGGTCATATCGCCGGCTAAACCCTCGTCGGGCAAACCCGGTATTCTGATTTTACCCGCGTGGAAAGGAATTACCGAACATGAAAAGGAAACTGCTCGCCAATTGTCAGATCTTGGCTATTACGCGCTTGTAGCTGATATTTATGGTGAAGGAAATCATCCTAAAGATGCCAAAGCCGCGGGTGAACTTTCGGGCTACTACAAGAAAAACTTTCAGGATTATCAGCGACGGATACAATTGGCGCTGCAACAACTTATAAAATCTGGCGCTTCGGCAAATAACATTGTAGCAATCGGCTATTGTTTTGGCGGTACCGGCGTTCTGGAAGCTGCCCGAGGCGGACTTCCCGTTCAGGGTGTCGTGTCGATTCACGGCGGATTGGGTAAAGATGCCGCGCGGCCAGATACTGCCATAAAAAGTAAGGTGCTCGTTCTTCACGGTGCTGATGATCCGTATGTTCCGGCTGCCGACATAACTTCGTTTCAACAAGAGATGCGTAATGGCAACGCCGATTGGCAAATGATTTATTATGCCGATGCTGTTCATGCGTTCACAGAGAAATCAGCTGGAACCGACAACTCAAAAGGTGCAGCCTATAACGAAAAAGCCGATAAGCGGTCGTGGGAACACCTGAAGTTGTTTCTGAACGAAGTACTACACTAGCGATTTATTATTCAAAAAACTATCGGTCTGCATTTTTTTGTTAGTTTTAACACGAAAAGCGCTAACCGATTTTTTATGTCCAAGAATGCGACACGTGTCGATACTGTTTGCCTGAACTGCGAGCATCCAAATGTTGTTGAACGGTTTTGCCCCGGCTGCGGACAGGAGAATGTAGACACACACCAGTCTTTTCATCACCTTGTTTTTCATATTGTCGAAGACCTGACGCATTATGACGGGAACGTTTGGCGAACTATCAAAAACCTACTTTTCCATCCTGCACGTCTTACAAAAGTATATCTGGCAGGCAAGCGAAAGAAATTCGTCCCGCCCGTTAAGCTGTATATCTTTATAAGTTTCCTAACCTTTTTTTTAATTGCGTTACTTCCCGATCTATCCGGCTCTGATTATGATGGCCCGGCGCTTCGCCGTAAGGTTGCCGAATCGGACGTTGTTGCAAACGCAAAGGCACCCGCAGTTTTGAATTCCGCCAATTATGCCACAGTCAAAGAATTTGACTCGATTCAGGGAGCACTTCCTGCAGACAAAAAGCTTGGTTTTATCAACTCCTATATGTCGCGTAGGGTAATCGCATCGTTAGAGCGAAATACCGACCGTGAAATTTACAATAAGATGGATGGTCTGATCTTCCAGAACATGCCAAAAGCCATATTCTTGTTTCTGCCTATTTTTGGGTTTCTTCTCTGGGTTTTTCACGGAAAGAAGCGATGGTTCTTTTTTGACCATGCTATTTTCACGCTACATTACTTTGCCTTTATCTTGTTGTGGCTAACTATAACAGTCACTTTACTCCAGCGTGTTTATTTTCTGTTACCGGAAACTGCAGAGTACATCATGACCGATATCACCAGCTTTGTTACAGTCGGATGGATCATAATTTACTTTTACATTGGTCATAAGAGAATGTATCATGAATCGGGATTAATTTCTTTTTTAAAGACAACTGCACTAGTCGTTGTCAATTTCTTTCTATTACTCATATTACAGCTCTTGCTGCTTTGGTATTCATTTATTTCAATTTAAGATCAAGATTATGTCAAGAAGTCCTTTACGCGACGATAAAACCTGCCTGAACTGCTACCACGTTGCCGAAAAACGGTTTTGCCCCAACTGCGGACAGGAGAATACCGAAACCCGGAAGACCTTTTATCATCTGTTTGTACATTTTTTTGAAGATCTTACACATTATGAAAATGCATTTTGGAAGACAATCCGGAATTTGATTTTCAGACCGGCCGCGCTTACAAAAGAATATATGTCGGGCAAGCGGATGTCCTACCTCGCGCCTTTTCGCCTGTATATCTTTATAAGTTTCGTCACGTTCTTGTTTATCGCTTCGTTACCCGATACTGCAGGCGACGGTGCGATTAAGCTTAACCAAAAAGAAACAACGGCAGATATCAAAGAAACTGATGCCAAAAAGCTGGACAGTATTCTAAAGAAAGAAGAACGCTCTACAATAGTAGGATTTGAATCCATTGCAGAATTTGACTCTATTCAAAAAGCGAAGCCTGAAAAAGACCGGATGCCGGAATCGGTGGCGTGGGTGATGCGAAAGATGATACATGTCTCCGAGAAAAATTCTAACGAAGAAATCATTGCAAAATTCAAAGAGTCGTTTATCCATAATCTGCCTAAAGTCCTTTTTATTTACATGCCGCTGTTTGCACTTGTCTTATGGCTGTTCCAAAGCAAGAAGAAATACTATTACTTCGACCACGGCATTTTTACATTGCATTATTTTTCGTTCCTGCTGCTGATGTATTTCCTGTTAAGCTTGATTGAAAGTGCGCTCTCGTTTATAAGCGAGGACGGCGCCGTTGCCTTTATCTCAGGTGTGACACAATTTGCCGGAGTCGTCTACATGATATATTATTTCTTTCCGGCGCATCATCGGTATTATGGGGAATCACGGCTCGTGACAGTGGTTAAAGGAAGTGTTATGTTTATGATAAATCTATTTTTTATTACGTTGATATTGGTGTTATTTGCCGTCTATACATTCATTACAATACATTAAACTATTTATGAAGATCTTCCATAGAACCTTATTTATACTACTCGTTTTTATTGCCGCATCGTGTAAGAGCGCCCAGAAAAACCCAACGGCCAACGAGGTCTCTAACTATGCAAATTCAATTACGGCTGAAGAACTTAAAACACATCTTGACATCATTGCAAGCGATGAGATGGAAGGTCGCGATACCGGTTCGCCTGGGCAAAAGAAAGCAGGGCAATACCTGATCAGCCAATACAAAGCCTCGGATGTGCCGCATCCAACTGCAGCAACCGACTACTACCAGCGAATTCCTGCGGCCTTTTTTGCCAAGAGTCCGAGGAGCAAAGCCTTGCCTGACTCCGAAAATGTCTGGGCTTTTATTGAAGGTACAGAAAAGCCTGAAGAAATTGTTGTTGTGTCAGCGCATTACGATCATGTCGGAATAAAAAATGGCCAAATCCATAATGGAGCCGATGACGACGGATCAGGGACCGCTGCATTGCTTGAAATTGCAGAAGCTTTTATGGAAGCGAAAAAAGCAGGCCATGGGCCCAAGCGATCGGTTTTAATTTTACATGTTACCGGCGAAGAACACGGACTACATGGTTCGAGGTTTTATTCTGAAAACCCGCTTTATCCGTTAGCAAATACCGTGGCCGATGTAAATATCGATATGATCGGACGGCGTGACGACATTCATCCGGAAACCAATAATTATATTTATGTGATTGGTGCCGACCGTTTGTCGACCGACCTTCATAAGATTGTTGTTGAAGCGAATCAGAAGTTTGTAAACCTGGATCTGGATTTTAGATTTAACGCTGCTGATGAACCAAACCGATATTACTTCCGTTCAGATCATTACAACTTTGCTAAAAACGGAATCCCGTCGGTGTTCTTCTTCAATGGCGTACATGCCGATTATCACAAGCCGAGCGATACACCTGAAAAAATCGAGTACGATGCATTTACAAAGCGTGCCAAACTCGCGTTTTTAACCGCTTGGGAAATTGCGAACCGCGAACAACGACTGGTTGTAGATAAAGATGGAAAATAAAAAAAGCCTCCTGATTCGGAGGCTTTATCTTTAAAAGGGTTTCTCTGCGTTGATAATCTGAACTTTGCCTACCGGAACATTCAGGTCATGATCTTGCTTGATAAGCACTCCTAAAACGTTGATCGGAATATCCGGAATCCCATCTCCGGTTGTTTTAATTTCGTGAATGATCTCTTCAAAATCTTTTGGATTTAATACTACAATATCGCCCTCATTTAGCCGGTGGCCGATAATATAGTCGCGTAATGCCGGAAACGTTATTTTGCTTCCTACAAAGATATACTCTGACATGTTGTTGGTTTTTAGTATATCCAATATAAAACATTTGCGCTGATTACGCCGTCGCTTTAAGTTTTTATTAGCACAGCTACTGCTGATATTTAAATCCGGCCTTATACTCCGCAAGCAAGGAGTCGGAGAAATAGAGCGCCGCATAGGAATCGGCCAGGGTCGGATCCTTTTGCTCAAGCTCTGTCAGTTTTGCACTGTATAACTGCCGTTGTACTGTCGTCAGCAGGTTTCGATAATCATCTTCCTGACGAATAAGTGTCCGCACGAAAAGATCGGTGTCGCGTGCGTCCTCGCTGACAATCATACGCTGGTAAATCGGAAGGAGTTCCCGGTATTGGCTGATGAACAATTGCTTAAATTGCGGATTCTGCTCCTCGGTATAATTCACGATTGCATAAGTGACTTTCCCCTTTGTTTGCCAAAAAGCCTGCTCGCCTGCCTCGCCCTGCTTGACAAAATTTTGCATCATAGCCACCTTATACTTAATCGATTTTTCGATGCGGCTTTCAATTTGCGCCATTATTATCGAAGGAAGCAACAACAAAAGCAGGATAGATTTCCTCATAAAGTTAAAATTTGTATTTCCCGGCACTTGCGTGACGGATGGAAGCGGCATCCCGTAGCGGAGCGAAGGGATACAGCGTACAGCCGGACGGCTTGAATAATTTTGATAAAAGCTATTGCATGATAAGCCGGCACGCCACAAATATAAAAGTTTTTCGCATGCCGGATCGTTAATTAACATCCACAAAAAAAGCCCTGAGATCCCTCAAGGCTTTAAAATTCTGGGTGGATGACCGGGTTCGAACCGGCGACCCTCGGCACCACAAACCGATGCTCTAACCAGCTGAGCTACAACCACCGTGTTTTACGAGTGCAAATATATTGTAAAAGTTTTCCAATCCAAAGAAAACAGTCGAAAAATTATATCAAATCTGCTAAGCTCCTGACCGCCAAATGCCTCTCAGCAGTGAATCCTTCGCCATAATCGGTACCGATCAGGCGCCCAAGATCCTGCGACCTGTAGTTCAGGCTTTCCATGAAATTTTTGGTGGCGATGGGTGTCTCGGGTTCGTTTGTATCAGGATTGTAAAATTGCGAGCTGTAAGCTAGAATAGCTTCGATTTTCTTTTGGTTATAGCCGCTGATATCAACCACAAAGTCGGGTTTAATATTCTTCCACTGAATATAGTGGTATACCTGCATGGGTCGAAAGACTTCTTGCCGATTACCGTCAAAGGTAGTCTCTACCTTGATCAACCCCGACAAAAAACACGCATCAGATACAAGCTTGCTCCCTTTTCCGTGGTCGATATGACGATCCTCGATCGCATTGCAAAGGACAACATCAGGCCGGTATTTCCGAATCATTCGAATTATTGCAAGTTGATGTTCCTCATCGTTTTTGAAGAATCCGTCGCGCATGTTAAGGTTCTCGCGCACTAAAACTCCCAGTATTTTCGCAGCCGCAGCCGATTCTGCATCCCGAATTTCAGCCGAACCACGTGTTCCGAGTTCGCCTCTGGTAAGATCTACAATGCCGACTTTCCGTCCGAGTGCTATTTCTTTTGCAATGGTTCCGCCACAGCCCAGTTCAACGTCGTCAGGATGCGCGCCGAACGCTAAAATGTCCAGTTTCATAATATCAATTTTTTCATCGTCATCGATTTATTGACGGTTTCAGTGTATTCTTTCTCCGGAACACTGTCTTTTGTAATACCGCAACCGGAATAGATGATTGCCGATCCGTCCTTTATCTGCATGCATCTTAAGTTCACATATAAATCGGTTTCACCATCGTCGCCGGTAAAATCTTTATTGAGTTCGCCTAAATAGCCGGTATAGTATTGGCGGTCGTAACCTTCGTTCCGGATAATGAAATCTTTTGCAGTCACTTTTGGCAACCCGCAAACTGCAGGCGTTGGGTGCAACACCGAAACTACTTCACGCAGCGTCGATTTTTCATTCAGCACTCCTTCAATATCGGTTTTTATATGTAACAAGTTACCCGCTTTTGCCGTGTACGGACTTGATACCACTATCTCCGAGGCGACGTTCTTTAAATTATCAAGTATATATTCCGTTACAAACTGTTGTTCTTCCTTTTCCTTATTTGGCCAGTTCACATCGGTTGTTCCTTCGTATTTCCGGGTTCCGGCCAATGCGACCGAATAAAATTTGTTTTGTTCCGCTTTCAGTAGTCGCTCAGGCGTTGCACCGGTCCACATTCCGATTTTTGGATGAAACCAACAGTACGTCATCGCCGACGGATATGCATTTACCATATGTTCGAAAACCGTTACCGCATCAAAATCCGGCACCGGCAACGTTTCAGTCCGCGAAAGCACGACTTTGCTGAAAAAGCCCTTATCTATATTCTCGATTCCGTTCCGCACAAGCGATTCAAAATGCTTTCCCGCTTCGCCTTTTTCGCTGGTAAGGATCTTTGAAGGCTTATTACCCTGTGAAAAGACAAGTGCCGCGGTATGCACCTCCGACAGCGATTCCGGGAACAAAATAATTCGGTCGCCGTCAAAAGGGGCCATTATAAATCCGGTTTCAGTGAAGTCGGCGGCAAAATAAAGGTGATCGTTCTTCTGGAAGATTCCGATCAACTGCTTCTCGTCGGGTTTGCTGTAAATGACAAACGGCAGTTGTTGTTCCTGCTGTTGCTTCACGCGTATAAAAAAATCTGTCATAGCTTTCTTTTTGGTATTACCATATTGGTAAGTTTGCAAAGCGAGATCAGGTTTCCCTGTTCATCGGTAATTTTAATCTCCCACAAATGCAGGCTGCGTCCTTTATGGATAATCCGGGCTGTTCCCGTAACAATACCGTCGCGCTTACTTTTCAGATGGTTTGCAGCTATTTCGATTCCGCGCACTTCCTGCTTTTCAGTATCGACCAAAAGTAGTGAGGCGGCGCTTCCAACGCTCTCAGCCAATGCTACCGAAGCACCGCCGTGAAGAAGGCCCATCGGTTGATGAACTTGCGGATTTACAGGCATTGTGGCCATAAGAAAATCTTCGCCTGCGTCAGTATATTCTATATTGAGGGTCCGCATCAACGTGTTATCTGAAATGCGGTTCAGCATCTGTAGCGTTTTCTGTTTATCAAACATTTTGGAGCTTTATCCTGTAAATTTACAAAAAATAAAAGACGGCACCCAAAAGACTAATTCCTAAAAAATTTCGTTAATTTGAAACCGGCAGCCGTAATTTAATTTTCAACTATGCGCAATTTTATTCTGTTATTCATTATTGGTTTAAGCACTTTAATTTACTCTTGTCGCAGTGACTTTGAGTTTGAACGAAGTGCAGGCGGACTCAAATTTTCTAAAGAAACGGTTTATCTTGATACGGTCTTCACGAATATCGGATCAAGCACCTATACATTAAAAGTGTACAATCGAAGCGATAAAGACATCCGTATTCCTACCATTCAACTTGGACGCGGACAGGATTCCAAGTACCGCATAACAATCGACGGGATGCAGGGCAACAATGGAAAATCGTTTACCGATGTTGAAATGCTCGCCAAAGACAGCCTGTTCATATTTATTGAAACAACTGCGAGTATTACCGATGCAAATCCGACTGACTTTTTATACACCGATCAAATACAGTTTGACTCGGGTGCAAACCAGCAAACGGTCGAACTTGTAACGCTGGTCCAGGATGCGGTATTTCTGTATCCGAAACAACTTACGTCCGATACGTATGAGAGTATACTTATCAATGGTGAGGAAACTTACGGTTTCGTGCTTGATGAGGATGATCCTGTAAACGGCAACGAGTACGAATTTACGGATGAAAAGCCTTATGTGATTTATGGGTTTGCAGCTGTCGCAAGCGGAAAAACATTAAATATTGCACCCGGAGCGCGGATTCATTGCCATGCCGATTCAGGAATTATAGTTGATGATGGCGCAAGCATAAATGCTATTGGCGAACATTCGGTCGACCCTTTGGTAATGGAAAACCAGATTATTTTCGAAGGCGACCGACTTGAACCGGGTTTCGCCGATACTCCCGGACAATGGATAGGCATTTTATTGACGCCGGGAAGTACAGGGAATTTCAAAAATACCACAATTGAAAATGCGGTTGTAGGGCTGTTAATTGACTCCAATTTGGGAACCGTCAACATTACCGACACACAAATTTACGATTGCGCAAATTATGGAATTCTAGCCCGGGAGGCGACTATCGTCGGACGAAACGTCGTGATAAATTCTGCCGGACAGGCAACCTTCGCGGGTACTTTGGGCGGAAGTTACGATTTCAGGCATTGTACGTTCAACAATAACTGGTCAAGTTCTCAGCAGGTTGCTGTTTTGCTAAATAACTATGACGGCGAGCCGGGTGACGAATCGATCCATCCACTGACGCATGCGTATTTTGCAAATTGTATAATTTTTGGATCGAACCAGGTTGAATTATTGTTGGATAAAGCCGGTGGCGCTGACGATTGGCCTACTGAACCGATCTTCCATAAATGCCAGATCAGGTTTAATAACACGAATAACCAATTTACAGGGCTGGCCGAGTATCAATTCCTAAACGATGCTTCGGAAATACTGAAAAACGGAAATCCGCGTTTCTTCAATGCAAACAGGAACGATCTGCGGATAAGCCTCGAGTCGGATGCTGCAGCTTCAAACCCGAATTTCCAAGGCGATCCTGCAATTACAGCCGAAGTTCCCGCCGATATTACAGGTCTTGATCGTGCCGGAATCCCTGATTTGGGAGCGTACAAGGCGGTGCCTGAAGAGGACTAAATTTAAGAATATCTTGTATTTGAAGGTTGCAGTTTGCGTGGAATTAAACTAAATTTGCATACACAACTAAAGTAAATACAATGATTCATTTCTTCGGAAACGAAAGCGAAACCGTTTTTGCAGTCCAGTCGCAAATCGAGCTTTCGGCAGAAACCATTTCCAAATTAAACTGGCTTTTCGGGAACGCAAAAAAGATAGAAAAATCCGTAGTTACGGATTTTTTTGTTGGTCCACGTGCCGCAATGATTACGCCTTGGAGTACCAATGCAGTAGAAATTACCCAAAATATGGGGATTAACGGAATTATCCGGATCGAAGAATTTCGTAAAGTCACTTCCGATTTCAATTCGTTCGACCCAATGCTTTCACAGAAATATCCGTCGCTCGATCAGGAGATTTTTACAATAAACATTGAGCCGGAGCCGATCATAGAAATCGATGACATCGCTGCATATAATCAGGAAGAAGGACTGGCGCTTAGTGATGAGGAAGTTCAATATTTGATTGACTTATCTATCCGTTTGGACCGTCAGTTGACCGATTCGGAAGTTTTTGGTTTTTCGCAGGTAAATTCTGAGCACTGCCGGCATAAGATCTTCAACGGAACATTTGTAATTGATGGCGAAGAGAAACCGTCGTCGCTGTTCAAGCTAATCAAGAAGACCTCGGAAGAACATCCTAACGACATTGTTTCTGCCTACAAAGATAACGTGGCGTTTGTGAAAGGGCCGCGCGTTCAGCAGTTCGCACCGAAATCGGCCGACAAACCCGATTTTTACGAAACAAAAGATTTCGACTCGGTCATTTCGCTAAAAGCTGAAACTCACAATTTCCCCACAACCGTTGAGCCTTTTAACGGCGCAGCAACAGGATCAGGCGGCGAGATCCGTGATAGGCTTGCCGGCGGACAAGGTTCGCTGCCGCTAGCCGGGACAGCAGTATATATGACTTCATATTCGAGATTGGATGAAAATCGAGAATGGGAAAAAAATATGCCGGAAAGGAAATGGCTGTACCAAACGCCAATGGACATTCTGATCAAAGCATCAAACGGTGCTTCCGATTTCGGAAATAAGTTCGGCCAGCCGTTAATTACCGGCTCGGTGTTGACTTTCGAACATGAAGAAGCCAATCGCCAGCTAGGTTATGATAAGGTCATTATGCAGGCAGGCGGAATCGGTTACGGAAAAATGGACCAATCGATTAAAAAGAAACCTGAAGAAGGCGACAAAGTCGTGATTCTTGGCGGCGAAAACTACCGCATCGGAATGGGCGGCGCAGCAGTTTCATCTGCCGATACAGGTGAATTCAGTTCCGGAATAGAGCTTAATGCCATTCAGCGTTCAAATCCTGAGATGCAAAAGCGCGTGGCAAACGCGATTCGCGGACTAGTCGAAAGCGACAACAATCCAATCTTGTCCATTCACGATCATGGTGCTGGCGGACACTTAAACTGCCTCTCGGAACTTGTTGAAGAAGCCGGCGGATTGATCGATATCGACAAACTTCCTGTTGGTGATCCCACTTTGTCGCTAAAAGAAATCATCGGAAATGAGTCGCAGGAACGAATGGGTTTGGTCATCGGCAAGAGCGACTTGGGCATTTTGAACAAAATAGCAGAGCGTGAACGTTCACCGATTTACGAAGTTGGTGATGTTGTCAACAACAACCGCTTTACATTTGAATCAAAAACGACCGGTGAAAAACCGATGGATCTTGCTTTAGGCGATATGTTCGGAAGTTCGCCAAAGGTTGTAATGACCGATTCTACGATAAATAGAAATTATAGCGAACTCACCTATTCGCAGGACAACATAAAAGAATATCTTGAAAAAGTACTGCAACTTGAAGCGGTGGCTTGTAAGGACTGGCTTACCAACAAAGTGGACAGGTGCGTTGGCGGAAAAGTAGCCAAACAACAATGCGCCGGGCCGTTGCAGTTGCCTTTGAACAATGTTGGCGTAATGGCGCTGGATTTCGTGGGAAAAGAAGGAATTGCGACCTCGATTGGCCACTCGCCTATCGCCGCGCTGGTTGATCCGGCTGCGGGAAGCCGCACAGCAATTGCTGAAGCACTTTCTAACATCGTTTGGGCGCCGATAAAAGACGGTATCGGCGGAATCTCATTATCGGCCAACTGGATGTGGCCTTGTAAAAATGAGGGTGAAGATGCGCGCTTGTATGAGGCGGTCCAAAGCTGTTCTGATTTTGCAATTGAACTGGGGATCAATATTCCGACGGGAAAAGACTCGCTTTCGATGAAACAGAAATATCCTCAGGGCGATGTGATTGCCCCCGGAACGGTAATTATTTCGGCGGCTGGCAATTGCATCGACGTTACCAAAGTTGTTGAGCCGGTTCTTCAGAAAGACGGCGGCAAAATTTACTACATCAATTTGTCGAATGACGATTATAAGCTTGGCGGATCTTCATTCGCTCAGGTTCTGGGAAAAGTTGGAAACGACGCTCCCACGATTAAAAATGCCGCGAAATTTAGATCAGTTTTCAATGTGATTCAGGAGTTGGTTAAGGCCGGAAAGATCCAGGCCGGACACGATATTGGTAGCGGCGGGTTAATAACGACCTTGTCAGAAATGTGTTTTGCCGACAATGACCTCGGAGCTGATTACGATTTGACGAGCCTAAATGAATGGGATGCTGTAAAAGTGCTGTTTGCGGAAAACATTGGAATTGTGTTCCAGGCAACTGGTGATGCTGTTGATATCCTGGATGAAAACAACATCGAATTCCATGTAATCGGCCAGGTGACTCATGGAAACAATATAACCATAAAAAATCACGATCTGGAACTTTCTTTTGACGTAGACAAAATAAGAGACACGTGGTTCCAGACTTCGTATCTTCTTGACAGAAGGCAGTCGGGCGAACAAAAGGCAAAAGAACGGTTTGACAATTATAAAAAACAGCCGCTTCAATACAAATTCCCGAATCAGTTCACAGGATTGCGACCTCAATTTGATGCCGCCAAACCACGTCCAAAGGCAGCAATTATTCGAGAGAAAGGCAGCAACTCCGAACGCGAAATGGCAAACGCGATGTATCTGGCAGGCTTTGACGTGAAAGACGTACATATGACCGACCTGATTTCGGGACGAGAAACTTTGGAAGACATTCAGTTTATCGGCGCTGTCGGCGGATTTTCAAATTCAGATGTACTTGGTTCGGCTAAGGGTTGGGCTGGAGCTTTTCTATACAATGAAAAGGCGAGAACGGCGTTGGAGAAATTTTTCAGGCGAGACAATACCTTATCTGTCGGCATTTGCAATGGATGCCAGCTGTTCATGGAGTTGGAAGTCATCAATCCCGATCATGAAGTTCACGGAAAAATGCTCCACAACCAATCGGGTAAACACGAAAGCGGTTTTACTTCGGTAACCATTCATGAAAACAATTCGGTTATGCTGAAAAGCCTTGCCGGATCAACATTGGGCGTTTGGATTTCACATGGTGAAGGACGTTTTGACCTTCCCTATTCTGAAGATCATTATGATATTGTTGCAAAATATACTTATGACGGTTATCCGGCAAATCCAAACGGCTCACACTTCGACATCGCGATGTTATGCGACGCAACAGGCCGACATCTGGTGACAATGCCGCATATTGAGCGCTCCACGTTTCAATGGAATTGGGCACATTACCCGAAGGACCGACAGGACGAAGTGTCTCCATGGCTGGAAGCATTTGTAAATGCCCGTAAATGGATTGAAAATAATTAATTAAGAGGCTGTTTAATTACAGCCTTTGCCTGTTTTTAGCGATTCAAAACCATCAAATGCCACAGTCTCTAAATTGCGGGGACGTAGTAGAACGGTTCTGTGGGAGTTGCGGGCAAAAACAACTACCGTCGGGTTACAATCAAACGTTTGATGCCGCACGATTTGCTCACCGCTTGGGGTATATTTTTACTCTGAAAACGAACTGGCAGTACACGTATTCAGGTCTTCGTGTATGTGATTATTTCCGTGAATTCTAGCTATAAATCAGCGATTTTTACTAATTTTCAAAAAAAATTACAATGTCTCAGATTACACGGCTGTTCGATTTTCCTTATCATCAGCAGCAAAATCATAATATTCCCGATGCGCTGGTTACAAAGTACAACGGCAAGTGGGTAAAGACTTCCACTGACGAATACATCGCAAAAGCCAACGCAATATCGCGGGCATTGCTCCGAATGAATATTCGTCCAAACGATAAGATCGCAGTGATCTCATCAAATAACCGCACCGAGTGGAATATCATAGACATCGGCATTTTACAGACCGGCGCCCAAAACATTCCGGTTTACCCAACAATTTCCGAAGAGGATTATGAGTACATCCTGAACCATTCGGAATCCATTTACTGCTTTGTTTCGGATGCTGAAGTATTGCGGAAAGTTAACCTGATCCGTCATAGGGTTCCGATGTTAAAAGAAGTCTATTCGTTTGACAACCTTCCTGGCTGCCCAAATTGGACTGAGGTTTTGGAACTTGGTCGTGACGACAGTAATCAGAAAGAAGTCGAAATCCGAAAAGATGCCATTACTGCCGATGATCTGGCTACAATAATCTATACCTCGGGAACCACAGGAAAACCCAAAGGCGTGATGCTTTCACACCGAAACATCGTGTCAAACGTTCTCGGAAGCGAAAAGCGCATTCCGTTTCGCGCCGGAAAAACCAGGGCAATGAGCTTCTTACCGATTTGCCACATCTTCGAACGCATGGTGTTGTACCTGTACCAATATTATGGCGTCGGGATCTATTTCGCGGAATCGATCGAGAAACTCAGCGATAACCTTAAAGAAGTACATCCCAATGTGATCACAGCCGTGCCACGTTTGCTCGAAAAGGTATATGACAGTATTTATGCAAAAGGACTTGCTTTAAGCGGAATCAAGAAGAAATTATTCTTTTGGGCAATCGAACTCGGACTCCGATACGAGCCATACGGCGCAAATGGCTGGTGGTATGAACTTCAGCTTTCAATCGCTCGCAAGCTTATCTTCAGTAAATGGAAAGAAGGACTTGGTGGAGAACTCGAGCTGATGGTTTCCGGTAGCGCCGCGCTACAGCCAAGGCTTGCACGGGTATTCGCCGCTGCCAATATTCCCGTAGTTGAGGGTTACGGGCTTACAGAAACATCACCTGTGATTGCGGTTAACGATATGCGTAACCGCGGCTTCAAAGTTGGGACCGTGGGGAAACCGATTGAGAACGTCGAAGTTAAAATCGCACCCGATGGGGAAATTCTCTGCAAAGGGCCGAACGTAATGTTGGGGTATTACAAAGACACCGAAAAAACGGCCGAAGCGATCCGGGATGGTTATTTTCATACGGGCGACATTGGTGAGGTTGATTCTGAAGGATTTTTGAAGATAACCGACAGAAAAAAGGAAATGTTCAAAACATCGGGCGGAAAGTATATTGCCCCGCAACTGATTGAAAATGCCATGAAACAATCGCGTTTTATCGAGCAGATTATGGTTATCGGCGATGGCCAGAAGATGCCGGCTGCTTTTATTCAACCAAATTTTGCGTTTGTAAAGGACTGGGCGAAGATGCACAACGTTGACCTTGGTGAAACTAACCAGGATATTGTAAACAATCCGCAGGTCATTGATCGTATCAAAACAGAGGTCGAAACGCTTAACGAGAAATTCGGCAATTGGGAAAAAATCAAACGCTTCGAATTGACATCCGATATTTGGTCGATACAAGGCGGACATCTCACTCCTACCCTTAAACTGAAACGAAAAGTGGTGCTAGATATCTATAGCAGCCTTTACAAGAAAATCTATAATATCGAATAAGCTTAACTCTCCTGTGCGGGGAGTTTTTTTTATTTATTAAATTTATATATGCGTGCATACTAAATTTTGCTATATTTGACTTAATATAATTTACATGAAGGAAAAAACCATTGATTATGTACTTCGTGCGACCTGGCAGGCAATTGCCAGGATGTACAACGAGGAAGCCGCAAAATACGGCGCTACAATGGCAACCGGGTTCGCGTTGTTAAGCATTGACCGTGATAAGGGAATTCCCTCGACCGCTCTCGGACCAAAAATGGGAATGGAAGCCACAAGCCTTACCCGAACACTAAAATCGATGGAAGAGAAAGGGCTCATC
Source organism: Flavobacterium sp. (assembly GCA_036386895.1). Classification (GTDB taxonomy): domain Bacteria; phylum Bacteroidota; class Bacteroidia; order Flavobacteriales; family Flavobacteriaceae; genus Flavobacterium. Next base: position 179,454 of record DASVUR010000001.1, on the reverse strand, counting down.
GTTCGAAGAAAAAACCCTGAAGACGGCCGTGGCGTATTAATCCATCTAACCGACTTTGGAAGGGAGAAACGGGAACTTTCACGTAGAAATGTTTTAAGATTCAATGACACAATCAAACAACATGTTTCTGAAGAACAACTGCGGTCCTTCATGGAAGTGGCCGAAGTCATTAACAACCTGATTCAGGAAAAAAATATATTCAACCAAACAGAAGAGAATGAAACGAGTTATTAAAAAGGTTGCTGTGATCGGCTCCGGGATCATGGGCTCCGGAATTGCATGCCACTTCGCCAATATAGGTGTCGAGGTCTTGTTGCTGGACATTGTTCCATCAACGTTAACAGATGCAGAGGCTAAAAAAGGTTTGACCCTGGAGAACAAAGTCGTTCGCAGCCGTGTGGTGAACGAACACCTTGCAACAGCACTTAAGTCAAAGCCTTCGCCGATTTATCACCAAAAATTTGCATCCCGAATTACTACAGGAAACACAACGGATGACCTCTCAAAAATCGCAGACGCCGACTGGATCATAGAAGTTGTTATCGAAAGGCTTGATATAAAGAAAAGTGTTTTTGAGCAAATTGAAAAATTCCGAAAACCCGGTACGTTAATTACATCGAACACGTCGGGAATTCCAATTCATTTCATGAGCGAAGGCCGGAGTGATGATTTCCAGAAGCACTTTTGCGGAACTCATTTCTTCAATCCGGCTCGCTACCTGAAGCTATTTGAAATTATTCCCGGACCTCAAACAAGTGCCGAAGTACTGGCCTTCCTTAATGAATATGGCGAAAAATTTCTGGGCAAAACGTCTGTCGTCGCAAAAGACACTCCGGCGTTTATCGGGAATCGGATCGGAATTTATGGCATCCAGAGCCTCTTTCACTTGGTAAAGGAAATGAACCTGACAATTGAGGAAGTTGATAAGTTGACCGGACCTGTGATCGGGCGACCGAAATCGGCGACGTTTAGAACGGTAGATGTTGTCGGACTTGATACACTTGTTCACGTCGCAAACGGGTTGTACGAAAATGTTCCCGGCGATGAAGCCCACGAATCGTTCAGGCTACCGGATTTTGTTAGCAAAATGATCGAAAACAAATGGCTCGGAAGCAAAACCGGACAGGGGTTTTATAAGAAAGTAGATAAGGAAATCTTATCACTAGACTTGAATACGATGGAATATCGCGCAGCCAGGAAAGCTTCTTTTGCTACGCTTGAGCTGACAAAAACAATAGATAAACCTATCGACCGTTTTAAAGTTTTAATTACCGGCACCGATAAAGCGGGGGAATTCTATCGAAAAAGCTTCGCGGGAATGTTCGCCTACGTTTCGAATCGCATTCCGGAAATTACAAATGAGCTTTACAAGATCGATGATGCAATGAAAGCTGGGTTTGGATGGGAGAACGGCCCGTTTGAAATCTGGGATGCCATAGGAATAAAAGAAGGAATAGAGCTTATAAAAGCATCAGGATTAAAACAGGCAAATTGGGTTGATGAGATGCTGTCAAACGGACAGAACTCTTTCTATTCAATCAAAGAAGGCGCGACGTATTTCTATGACGTCAATTCAAAAAATCAGCTGAAAGTTCCCGGTCAGGACGCCTTCATCATATTAAACAACATCCGCAACAACAGGAAAGTCTGGAGCAACAGCGGGGCGATAATACATGATCTTGGGGATGGAATCCTGAATCTCGAATTCCAGTCGAAGATGAACACCATTGGCGGCGATGTGCTTCAGGGTATCAATAAAGCGATCGATTTAGCAGAGAGGGAATATCAGGGGTTGGTTATTGGAAACCAAGCGGCAAATTTTTCTGTTGGTGCCAACATTGGGATGATATTTATGATGGCCGTCGAACAGGAATATGACGAGCTGAACATGGCAATTAAAATGTTCCAGGACACGATGATGCGGGTGCGATATTCGGCTATTCCGGTCGTGGTTGCGCCGCACGGAATGACCCTCGGTGGCGGATGTGAAATGAGCATGCATGCAGATAAAATCGTTGCTGCGGCTGAAACCTACATCGGGCTTGTGGAATTCGGCGTAGGGGTAATCCCTGGTGGCGGCGGATCAAAGGAAATGGCATTGCGTGCATCGGATACGTTCCGCAAAAACGACGTCGAACTGAATGTACTTCAGGAATATTTTCTGACTGTCGCAATGGCCAAAGTATCAACATCGGCATACGAAGCATACGATCTGGGAATATTGCAAAACGGAAAAGACGTTGTTGTGGTGAACAAAGACCGACAGATCGCAGAAGCTAAGAAACATGCGCTTTTATTGGCAGACGCAGGCTATACGCAGCCCATCCGCAGAAAAGATATCAAGGTTCTCGGCAAACAGGCTTTAGGTATGTTTCTTGTAGGAACCGACCAGATGAACGCGGCCAAGTATATTTCGGAACATGACAAGAAAATTGCAAACAAACTCGCATATGTCATGGCCGGGGGCGATCTCTCCGAACCCACTCTGGTTTCAGAACAATACCTACTCGACATCGAACGGGAGGCATTTCTATCGCTTTGCACGGAACGAAAAACGCTGGAACGGATCCAATACATGTTGACAAAAGGAAAACCGTTGCGGAACTAGCTTGAAGTAGATCATCACTACTAATGCCCAGTCCATATTACGATTCACTACTAAATACTAAGTACTAACAACTATCAAATGAAAACAGCATATATCGTACAAGCATACAGGACCGCGGTAGGAAAAGCGCCAAAAGGTGTTTTTCGGTTCAAACGTCCCGACGAGTTGGCGGCCGAGACAATCCAGCACATGATGGATACGTTGCCAGACTTCGACAAAAAACGAATCGACGACGTAATGGTCGGTAACGCAATGCCTGAGGCCGAACAAGGCCTTAACATGGGTCGCCTGATCTCGCTTATGGGACTGAAAATAGAAGATGTTCCCGGTGTAACGGTGAATCGATATTGCGCATCCGGACTTGAGACAATCGGAATGGCAACGGCGAAGATCCAATCCGGAATGGCCGACTGTATCATCGCAGGCGGCGTCGAAAGCATGAGCTTTATCCCAATGGGCGGGTACAAACCAACACCTGATTACGCTGTAGCAAAAGAGGGAAACGAAGATTATTATTGGGGAATGGGGCTTACTGCTGAAGCGGTAGCGACCAAATACAACGTGTCGCGCGAAGATCAGGATGAGTTTGCTTTCAACTCGCACCAAAAAGCGCTAAAAGCGCAAGCTGAAGGTAAATTTGACGGGCAAATCGTTCCGATAACGATCGAACAGGTATATGTGGACGAAAACGGTAAAAAAGCCACAAAATCATATACGGTCACAAAAGACGAAGGTCCGCGTGCCGATACAAATGCCTCGGCTCTGGCCAACCTTAAACCCGTATTCGCCGCTGATGGAAGCGTGACAGCGGGAAACTCATCACAAATGAGCGACGGTGCCGCGTTTGTAATGGTCATGAGCGAAGAAATGGTAAAGGAACTGAACCTGCAGCCAATTGCCCGATTGATTACGGTTGCTTCTGCAGGAGTTGAACCGCGGATTATGGGAATTGGCCCGGTTAAAGCCGTTCCGAAGGCGTTACAACAAGCAGGAATGACGTTAAATGATATTGAACTTGTCGAGCTTAACGAAGCATTTGCATCGCAATCGTTAGCCGTTATTCGTGAACTGGACATGAATCCGGAGATTGTAAACGTTAACGGCGGTGCGATCGCAATGGGACATCCGCTTGGCTGTACAGGTGCAAAGCTGTCGGTGCAGCTATTCGACGAGATGAAACGTCGCGGCAGCAAATACGGACTCGTAACAATGTGCGTCGGAACCGGACAGGGAACAGCGGGTATTTACGAATTATTATAATTAAGAAACAAACAATATGGCAACAACAGTCGAACAGGATATAACCAGAGGTGGCCAGTTCCTGGTAAAAGAAACACGGTGTGAGGATGTTTTTACCCCCGAAGACTTCACGGAAGAGCAGAGAATGATGCGGGATTCGGTTAAGGAATTTGTCGATAAGGAAATTTGGGCAAACAAGGATCGCTTTGAGAATAAGGACTACGCATTCACTGAAGAATGCATGCGCAAGGCAGGCGAGCTCGGATTGTTAGGCGTTGCAGTTCCGGAAGAATATGGTGGCCTCGGGATGGGTTTTGTTTCGACAATGTTAGTCTGCGACTATATTTCAGGCGCTACCGGATCGTTTTCTACCGCATTTGGTGCACACACCGGAATCGGTACAATGCCAATTACGTTGTACGGAACAGAAGAGCAAAAGAAGAAGTATGTTCCAAAATTGGCGTCGGGCGAGTGGTTTGGCGCTTACTGTCTTACAGAACCGGGCGCAGGATCGGACGCAAATTCCGGAAAAACGAAGGCTGTCCTGTCGGAAGACGGAACCCACTACAAAATCACTGGTCAGAAAATGTGGATTTCGAATGCCGGTTTCTGTAGCCTTTTCATCGTCTTCGCCCGCATTGAAGATGACAAGAACATCACGGGCTTCATTGTCGAGAATGATCCGTCAAACGGTATTTCAATGAATGAAGAAGAGCATAAGCTCGGAATTCGCGCCTCTTCTACCCGACAGGTATTTTTTAATGAAACGGTAGTGCCCGTTGAAAATATGTTGTCGGAACGAGGAAACGGTTTCAAAATCGCGATGAACGCATTGAATGTAGGCCGAATTAAACTTGCCGGAGCATGTCTTGATGCACAGCGGCGAGTGACATCTGGAGCCGTCAAATATGCAAACGAAAGAATTCAGTTTAACACGCCAATTTCGCAATTTGGGGCTATCCGACAAAAACTTGCTGAGATGGCGGCAAGTTGTTATGCCGGTGAGAGTGCAACATACAGGGCAGCGAAAGCGATTGAAGATCGGATTGAAGCCCGTGTTGCCGCAGGATCATCACATCAGGAAGCGGAATTGAAAGGAGTGGAAGAGTTTGCCATTGAATGCTCTATTCTCAAAGTTGCGGTTTCCGAAGACATCCAAAACTGTTCCGATCAAGGAATCCAGATTTTCGGCGGAATGGGCTTTTCGGAAGATACGCCCATGGAAAGCGCCTGGAGAGACGCGCGGATCGCACGCATTTACGAAGGCACGAACGAGATCAACCGAATGTTAGCTGTTGGAATGCTGATCAAAAAAGCCATGAAAGGGCATGTAGACCTTTTAGGCCCGGCGACACGCGTAGCTGAAGAACTTATGGGGATTCCTGATTTTGACGTTCCGGATTACTCTGAGCTGTTTTCGGAAGAAAAAGAAATTGTTGCCAAATTGAAAAAAGCATTCTTAATGGTTGCAGGAAGCGCCGTTCAAAAATACGGTCCGGATCTCGAGGCACATCAGCAACTTCTTATGGCAGCAGCGGATATCCTTATTGAGATCTATATTGCCGAATCGACTATTCTTAGAACCGAAAAACTTGCCAAACGCGAAGGTGAAGATAAAGTATCTGAGCAAATCGCGATGGCAAAATTGTATCTGTATCAATCGGTCGATATCGTAGCACAACGCGGAAAAGAAAGCATCATCTCGTTTGCTGAAGGCGATGAACAGCGCATGATGCTGATGGGCCTGCGCCGATTCACGAAGTACAACAATATGCCAAATATTATCGCACTACGCGAGTCCATTACATCAAAACTTGTGGCAGAAAATGAATATTGTTTTTAAAAAATAATAGTTTAGTTAAGTTGGTAAGAGCCGCCGTATAGAAATATGCGGCGGTTTTTTATAAACGAAAAAAGCGGCCTCTGAGGAAGCGGCCGCTTTTACTTGTATAAATATAAAGACATTGGTCCTAACCGAAATCAATGTGCCTTATACCTTATACAAAAACCAAACAAACATTTATCATGGGTCCTAAAAGGGTGTTTTGCATTTTCGTCGAGACAAACAGTACCATTGTTTTCTCTCTTACAAAGATGCTATTATTATGATTCGCGCCGGTTATATAATATTCCGCAATTGTTACAGGATTTCACTTTTGAGGATCGGCCAACTCGATTTCGAAGATTTCCTTCTTGATTTCGACCGCATATTCGTTAGGAATAATCTTCTTGCCGTACTTTGTTGCAAATACTTTTGTAAACTCTGCGCCGAAATACAGGATGATGGCCGAGTAATAAACCCAGATAAGAATGATAATCACAGAACCAGCCGCGCCGTAAGCGGTAGCAATTTCAGATGCGCCAAGATAATATCCGATCGCAAATTTCCCGAGCATAAAAAAGAATGCGGTAAATGCTGAACCAATTAAAGTATCTGTCCAGCCAATCTCGCCGTCGGGCAAAGTTTTAAAGATAATTGCGAACAACATCGTCGTAATCAGGAACAGGACGAGTGTGTTCAGGAAATAAAATACATATACGGTGGCTTCGGGCATATATATTATGAGCCGCTCGTTCAACAAATCCAATAATGTATTGATAAAAAGCGCTACCAAAAGAATAAAACCAACTGCGCCAATCATCGAAAACGACATCAGCCGGTTCTTGACAAACTTCACAAAACCCTTATTTGGCTTAGCCTTTAGTCCCCAAATAAAGTTTATAGAACTCTGGATTTCAGCGAAAACTCCCGATGCGCCAATCAACAGCATGATACTCCCAAACACGGCCGCGAACGTGCCGCTTTCAGCAAGTTCAATGTTTTTTATAGTGTCCTGAATCTGGATCGCCGCCTCATTCCCTACAAAGGCGTTTATCTGTCCGAAGAAGGTTCCGTTAACAGCGTCTTGTCCGAAAAATAAGCCGCATATATATAAAATGATAATCAGAAGTGGCGGAAGCGCAAAGATCGTGTAGTAGGATAAGGATGCGCTGAGCTTGATCGCATTATCTTCAATAAACTCCTCAACCGTGCGCCACAACAGCCTATAAATTTTCCTGGCTAAGATTTTTACAGTCATAATATTAAATATACGTCCACAATGTAGCTATAAAAAAAAGGATTTACGAAATGTAAATCCTTTTCTTAGATGACAATAAATTGTCAAAATGCAGTAATTAAGCAGTTGTAGCATTTGCTCCTTTAGAAGCACCTTTCGACTGCTGGTCGTTTCCGCCTTCTTGTGAACCACCTTGCATACCGCCGGCAAGATCGCTAATTTTTGATTTAACGCTATCTACCTGATCTGTGGCAGAAGACACAAGGTTTCCAAATTTATCTTTTAGATTTTGTGTATAGTTTCCGCCTTTGCTGGTGATCTTTCTGCGGATTTCTGAACCTTTATCCGGTGCAAACAAAATTCCCAACGCAGCTCCTACGGCTACTCCAGCAAACAATCCGACTAACATTTTTTGATTATTCATAATAAAAGTATTTAAGTTATTAATTATCTATTCCAGTTCTCTAGAGCGGCCTTCTCCCTTGAATGATTCTAAGAAGTACAACGATTACGGCAATAACTAAAAGGATGTGGATCAGGTTTCCATCAACAAATCCTCCTAAAAATCCTATTGCCCAGATGATAACAAGTATTACCGCGATTGTATATAATAAATTTCCCATAATGTTTTGGTTTTATGTCTTTCGACGTTAGAAAAAAGAGGTTATTGGTTTTTATTTGCGTTTTTATATTTTTCCTGAAGCGCTCTTGTGTGCTCAAGGTGCATTCTCAAAGTTCCCAAAGTTTTTGTTGCCCATGCTTTGATGTCGGCATCCTTTGTACGGTCAATGTTATTCTCAAACTTCGTTACCGCTCTTTCGTGATTATCGACCATCATATCAATGTACGCTTCATTAAAATCCTCTCCTTTTTTCTCTCCCAGCTTATTATAAGCTTCCATTCCGTCTTCGGTTAAAGAAGGTGGAAGTGTAATGCCTTTTTGACCTGCAAGGGCTTTCATCTCCATCGACGATTTCGTGTGCTCGTCTTCCATCATTTTACCGTGCGCTTTAACATCGGCGTTACCCATTTGCTGCGCCAGTTTTCCCAGTTGTATTTCCTGCAAATCCATTCCCGCCGCTTCGACCATAAAATCAGCATCGTTCTGTTTTGAGTTATCGTCAATCATTTCCTCGTTTTGTTCTTCGGCTACGTCTTCGGTATCGGTTTCTTTTTCCTTGCAGGAAGTAACCGAGAAAAGCAATGCAGCAAAGAGAGTTACCCCGAAATGAAGAGGCCGTAAAAGTGTTCTGCGTTTCATAATTGTTGGTTTTTATGTTAATACTATACTAGTTCTACAAAGGTGTTAATAGTACGCAGGAATCTCGTTACACGATATCTATAAAGTGTTACATGATATTAATATGGCGTTTTGGAACACGGAAACCCTTATGCAGGAAGGAAAACTTTGAATGTTGCCCCTTCGCCGGGCTTGCTGTAACCGAAGATGAGCCCGTGATGATTTTCTACCATTTTCTTGCAAATAGCCAAGCCGATGCCCGTTCCGGAATAGTTCTCACGATCGTGTAAACGATGGAATAAAACGAAGATTTTCTCTGAATAATGCTGGTCGAAGCCGATGCCGTTGTCCGAGAATGTAAACAGGTGGTATTTTTTATGGATGCGTTTGCGGAGTTCGGGCGTGCGTCTGCTAAGGACGGTTTGATACGAAACTTTAATCTCAGGCGTAACATCCGTCTTTGCGTATTTAAGTGAATTGCTGATTAAATTCAGGAACAATTGTTCGATCTGGTGTGGAATGACTTTAATAGTTGGTAATTCATCAGAAATAATTACCGCGTTCTTCTCCTCAATGACCTGGGCAAGATCGGTTTTCGCGTTCTGCAGCAAATCATTCAAATTAGCAGGCTCAGGCTTCTTATCGGTCCGGTTAAGGCGGGAGTATACCAGAAGGTCGTCTATTAGTTTCTGTGCCCGTTCCGAGGAAGATCGAATGCGTTCAAAATACCCGCTTGAAGTCTCGGAAAGTTTCGCTACATCGGTCTCATCGATCCGTGAAATGAACATCTGTATTTTCCGAAGCGGTTCCTGAAGGTCATGGCTGACGATATGATTAAATGATGACAATTCTGCGTTGCTGCTTTTGAGTTCGAGGTTCTTCTGCTCAAGCTTCATTGTACTGCGGTGCTGAATGGTTACATCACAGTCGACGCCGATGATAATCTCCTTGCCTTCACTATCGCGTGTAAGTTTACTGATCGATTTAAAATAGCGCACTCTTTTATCTTTTCGTATGATCCTGAAATAGATCGAAAACGTGTCTGTAGTAAGCTCTTTTAAAAATGCATTGCGGACTTTCTTGCGATCCTGCGGATGAACCATTGCTATAAAAGAATCAACTGTAGGCTTGAAAGACTGCGGCGTAAAACCCAGCAAGTTGAATTTGTTGTCTGAAAAAGTCAGTTCCTGCGTCGCAAGATCGTATTGCCAGTGACAGATTTCGCCAATTTTCTCAGCATAATTAAAAGTTTCGTTGATAAGCTGCAGCCTGTGGTTGAGCTTACCCACCTGGCGCAGGTTCAGGTTGATGCGCCTAAAGGTAAAGAGAAATACGATGAGTGAAAAAATGACGAGCACGACAGAGGTGATCGGCGTAAATGTTATTTCATCGTCATGTTCAAGTTCCTGGCGATCGAGAATTTTCTTTTCGCTCTCGACTATTTTGTTGATCTGCGTGCGGATATCGTCCATGCTACCCTTTCCGTCCCATAGCCGCGCCTTGAAATTGGGGGCCGACGTGTCTATGAGCCTACTTTCGCTGATGTTGTCGCGGAGCTCACGAAAACGCTTGTTGATCAGGTTTCTCAGAATATCGAATTCGTGCTGTCGCTGCTTGTCGGCTTCGATTAAATCGCGGATGGCGAGCATCGACTTGTTGATACGGACCTGGCTGTAATTGTACGGCAGCAGGTAGCGCTCGTCTTTCGTTAACAGATAGCCGCGGTGTGCTCCTTCTGCATCCTTAAGTTCAGAAAACATCGTTTCGAGATTGATTCTGATTTCAAGCGACCGTTTGATAGCTTCCTGGGTTTCAGTCAGGTTGCTGATCTGCCGGAATGAGAGTCCGGCGATGAAAAACAACAAGAAAAGCGAAACCACAAAGACAACAGTTAAAAACGTTGGCGGTGCTAAATGGTTCCGTACTTTCATAGTCTCTTACAGATAGTGTAACAGTTTCAGATTATCACGTCATTCTCGGGCCGTGCGATTGCTGTTCTGTTACGTTTAATGAGCGTTGACGCGTTTTTTTATAATCCGCTGAAAAGCTGTCGGAGTGAGTCCGGTTGTTTTCTTAAATTGATTCGACAAGTGCGCCACGCTGCTGTAGTTTAGCTGATACGATATCTCGGTCAAGGTTAAATCGCCTTCAATGATGAGTTGCTTCGCGCGCTCGATCTTCTGGATAATAATAAAGTTTTCAATGGAAGAATACGTTACTTCCGAAAAAAGGTTTGAAATATATCCGTAACTGTGATTAAGTCTGTCGGCGAGGTAATTTGAGATGTTTGTGTTCGGCAGTTTCTCCTTTTCGTAGATCATTTCAATGATAATGTCTTTGGTCTTTTCGATCAACGTGTTCTTATGATTGCTGACGATTTTGATACCGTATCGGCCAAGAGCCTCGTCGAGTTCCTTTTGAAGTTCTGGCGTCAGCGTTCCCTGGATTTCCACTTCGCCAAGTTCCTTTAACTCATACGAAAGACCAAGACGTTCAAGCTGTTCCTGCAGGATTACTTTGCACGCAAGATTAATATCGTATTTTACGTATAGTTTCATCTGTTTTTTAATGTAAATATAAAACTTTGCTAATTAAAAAGTATGCGTGCCGATATAATTTCGGAATTGTCAACATTCGGTTGCCTTTACCACTTTATCCGAAATCTAACGCCGCTGTTTTTAAAGACTTAAGTGATTTTAGCGCAATGTCCAAAGGTGAGACATCAGCTTCCTACCATTTCGCCCCCATTTACATGGATAATCTGACCGGTGATATAACTGCTGTCGGCCGATGCCAGGAAAACATACGCCGGCGCAACTTCCGACGGCTGCCCTGCCCTGCCCATTGGCGTGTCGGATCCAAAATCGGATACTTGTTCAAATGTAGAAACAATCAAAGGCGTCCAGATTGGTCCTGGCGCCACACCATTAACCCGGATTCCTTTCTCGGCAACCATTGAAGCCAGTGATCGTGTGAAAGTAACAATTGCGCCCTTCGTACTTGAATAGTCAAGCAGATGTTCGCTGCCACGATAGGCCGTTACTGAAGTTGTGTTGATAATTGCAGCACCCTTTTTTAAATGCTGCATGGCCTCCTTCACTACGTAGAACATGGGATAAATATTTGTTTCGAAGGTCAGTTGAAGCTGTTCTTTCGTAATATCTTCAATAGTGGTTCTTGGCATCTGGAAGGCAGCGTTGTTTACCAGAACGTCGAGCTCTCCATACTTCTCAACTGTCTCTGCCACGATAGCTTTACAAAACCGATCATCTCTCAGGTCGCCGCGAAGTAACAAACATTCACCACCTTCTTCTTCCACCATTTTTTGCGTTTCTTCGGCATCCTTGTCTTCATTTAGATAAACAATGGCCACGTTTGCACCTTCGCGTGCAAAATGCACTGCGACGCTTCGGCCGATACCGCTGTCGCCGCCGGTTATAAGGGCAACTTTTGCTTTTAATTTGCCGCTGCCACGGTAGTTCTTGTTGATGATTTCCGGCTGCGGACTCATTTTATGTTCTTCTCCTGGAACATCCTGACGCTGTTCAGGAAATTTTTTGGGTTTTGCCATGGTCTTTAACGTTTTCATAAAGTTAAAACAATCCGGCGGGAGCCATGGGTTCCTTTAATATATTCTTAAGAAATAAGCCGTTAAAGAGCTGTTAACGCCGCCTGTCTAAAACTAGTATTATGGTATCTTTGGACTTATCGAAATCCTGAGTTATGAAAAAGATCGTATTAACAGCCGCCATTGCACTTGCGATTGCCATCAGTTGCAAAACCGCCACATCTAAAACAGACACTGCGAACCAGCAATCCCTTACCCTTGACTTTTCTCCGAAAAGCGGCAGCAAAGCGGCAGGAACAGCGGTTTTTACAGAGCAGAACGGCGAAGTGACTTTTACTGCAAGCCTGACAGGACTCGAGCCTGGCGTACATGCGATTCATATTCACGAAAAATCGGATTGTTCGGCTCCCGATGCGAGTTCCGCCGGCGGACACTGGAATCCTACGTTTAAAAGTCACGGGAAATGGGGTTCTGCGTCATATCATAGAGGCGATATCGGCAACTTTCCGGTAAACCAGAATGGTGAAGGAACAATTACGATGACAACTTCAGAATGGTGCATCGGCTGTGGCGACCAAACCAAAGATATTCTCGGAAAAAGTGTAATTGTTCACACAAATCCGGACGATTATGTGACGCAACCAACAGGGAATGCGGGTGGAAGAATCGCATGCTCGGCAATCATACGCTAAATTTAATATACACCACGTTTCAAAATACTATAGCTTTGCAACTCATCGTGAAGCAATGATCAACCCTTCGGCACACGGCTGGATCGACAAATTTTTTAGCGGACAGGTTCCTCTTGATGTGAGGGCGAATCCCGACACGGAAAAGTTTTATCTGAGCACGCGCGACACTGGTTTCATCTACGGCCACATTATTTCTTTTAATACGACTGTTCCAGTAGATTCTCGTTCGTGGATGACGGACGAAATTTCAAAACTTGCACTTCTAAACACCCTTTACCGGCTTTACGTTTATGTAACAAACGACCCCACGCCGAAGCATTTCATCTCAAAGACCGTGGCGTTTTACGATGAAATGAATCCAAAAGGCTTCAACATCTTTAAAAAAGTGCTTCCCGGAAATACACCGTCTTCGAACCTCGAGAATATTCTTGACGAGCGCGTGCAGACCAACGACAATTTCATCAGCAAAAATTTCTCCCATATTGTTACGAACGCATTGCTTTTTATAGACGTACTGGCGTTTCAACAGTATCTTGCTCATGATGCGATCCCCGAGAAATACCTAAAGAAAACAGAAGAAATAATTATTAACGTTGTCTCGCTTGCGCTGAAGATCAAGACAAATAAATCGGCACACGATAAACTGCTGATCAAGCTTTTTGAAGCCTCGGTCCGCTACAGCAAGTTCTCGAAAACGGCCGCTAGCGGAATTGACGCCCTTCAACTTGAGTACTTCACAAACGACCTCGAAAAATTCTACTTAATCGACATGGCTGGAATGGCGCTCTGGAGCGACGGGATGATCGAAAAAGAAGAAGCGTACTTCCTACACAGTATTGGGAATGCGATGGACATATCAGATAAGTTTGTCATTGAAAGTATCGACGCTTCGAACACCTTCATCACGAAACACAAAAAGGAGATCAGGTACTTCAATTATTCGAATCCTGTAAAGCATTTTTACGACCATATGACTGAAAGCGTGGTCGTACTTATTACGCGAAATAAAAACAGGCTGATTAAGGAAATCCGGCAAAGTGGCGAGTTGATGGTATTGCTGGCACATTCGGCGCGGCGCGATCTCGATCCGAAGGAGAAAAAGAAAGTCAAAAAACAGCTATTGGAAATCTGCAAGACGATCCCGGCGATGACCATTTTCTTGCTGCCTGGAGGAAGTTTATTGCTGCCAATACTTATTAAATTCATCCCGCAGATGCTGCCCTCAGCCTTCAATGAAAATACTGAAGATTAAAAAAGGCCACTTTTCAGCGGCCTCTTTTCTTAGAATTTTAGTTGGTATACTTTGTCCAGATCACGTTCCGAACTGATGTTTACGTTGAGATCGGTTACAAAACCTGAATTGAGTCCGTAAGCCCAGCCATGTAGCGTCAGTTCCTGTCCGTTTCGCCAGGCGCCTTGCACGATCGAGGTCTTCGCAAGATCAAAAACCTGCTCTTTCACATTCAGCTCTACAAACGCATTGAATCGGTCATCTTCATTCAAGATCGAGTCAAGATACGTGCTATGAAGACGGTAAACATCTTTAATATGCCTGATCCAGTTGTCGATAATTCCGATTGAATCGTTACCCATAGCGGCCTTTACGCCACCGCAACCATAATGGCCACACACAATTACATGTTTAACCTGCAACACGTTTACGGCATAATCCAGGACGCTCAGCATGTTCATATCTGAGTGGATAACCATGTTTGCTATGTTTCGATGAACGAAAACTTCACCCGGTTTCGCACCGATAATTTCATTAGCCGGAACACGGCTGTCGGAACAACCGATCCATAACAATGGCGGCTTTTGACCTTTTGCCAAATCCTGAAAGTAGTTTGGATCTATTGCAAGGGATTTTTCAACCCATGCCTTGTTGTTATCTAGAATCTGTTTATAAAAATCGTCCATGTTTTGTGTTTTGATGCTTTCGCAAAGGTTTATAAAATTAACTGTTTACGGATTAAATTAACCACATTATTTCGCAAATTCACTGTTCTTAAGTTCCTTCTTCAGGGTGCGCCTACGCATTGCATCGTAATGATGCTCAACAGTAACCTTGTTCGGAAACTTGTCGCTGTTCTCCAGGTTATATGCTTTTTTGAAGCCTTTCAGCTTAACCTTTATATTCTCTTCCGGAGCGCGCGTAGTTTTAAATTCGTGAATTAAATCAAGGATATCATGTGCTATATAAACCGTGTCATGCGCATCGATAATCACCTTGGAATTTTCGGGAATGTTGTTCAGCGTTTCCTTGATTGCAGCCTTGTTCAGAAACGAAACTTCCTGTGCTAAATCGATGTGGATCACGTCGCCATCGGCATATTCCTCCTTACGGAAGTTGTAGGCGCGCTTCAGGTTTCCTTTCAGCACGAATATGATACTGATGACGATCCCAAGGGCTACTCCTTTTAGTAAATCGGTGAAAACCACAGCGAGCAAGGTCGCAATGAAAGGGATGAACTGATACTTCCCTTTGTGCCAGAAATGCATAACTGTTGCAGGTTTTGCAAGCTTATAACCTACAAGCAACAGAATTGCTGCCAATGTCGCAAGGGGAATCCGATTTAGCAGGAACGGAATTGTGAGGATGCTGATCAGTAAAAGCACACCATGAATTATAGTCGACATTTTAGACTTCGCACCCGCGTTTGCATTTGCCGATGTCCGTACAACAACCGAGGTCATTGGTAGTCCACCAATCAATCCGCTGATCATGTTCCCGATTCCCTGGGCGCGAAGTTCTGCGTTCGTATCAGTATAACGCTTGTGTACATCCATCCGGTCGGCAGCCTCGATACAAAGCAACGTTTCAATAGACGCCACGATTGCTATTGTTGCCCCCACGATCCATACCTGCGGATTTGTCACTGCTGTAAAATTTGGTGTTACGAGAAGGTTACTAAAGTCGGAAAGTGTTTCCGGAACTGGCAGTGCTACTAGATGTTCCGAGCTAATTGCAAACGGGCTTCCGGTGGCGATAAAGAACTCGTTCAATGCTACTCCGGCAAGAACGGCAACCAGTGCGCCAGGAACTAGCTTGAGCTTTTTCAGGATCGCAATTTTGTCCCATAAAATAAGGATTGCTATTGAAAGTAAGGTGACCATTATTGCACCAAAATGAACATAATCCAAAGCGCCTACGATCGAGGATAATGTGTTTGTTCCGTCGGCTTCAATAAATGCCTGATCACCTTCAAAATCGGCGTCATAACCCACCGCGTGCGGAATTTGCTTCAGAATGATTATCAGCCCGATACCTGCGAGCATTCCTTCGATGACATTTGTGGGAAAGTAATTTGAAATACTTCCTGCTTTTAAAAATCCGAGAATCAGTTGAATCAACCCCGCGATTATTGTTGCAGTTAAAAAGATGTCGAACGCACCAAATTCAGTGATGGCAGTCAGTACGATTGCAGTAAGGCCGGCAGCGGGACCGGAGACGCTAAGATGGGATTTACTCAACGAGCCGATTACTATTCCGCCAACAATACCGGCAATAATTCCCGATAACGGCGGTGCGCCGGATGCCAACGCGATTCCAAGGCAAAGTGGAAGCGCAACCAAGAAGACCACTAAACCGGACGCAAAATCCGATTTGAGGTTTGCCAAAAGATTAATTTTCTTTGTCATACCATAGATAAGTTTAATACATGAGATGGCAACGCATAATTATGCGCCGCGAATAAAAGATCCGGATGTATTAAACTTGCTCTGGAGGCGGAATGAAGATTGCCGCGCATACATTATCGTGCCGCGACAAATTTTCGGAAAGGATGAGGCTTGAAGTCCTGCCGGACAGATCTACAAAATGATACTCGTGGATCCTCAACTCGGCTTTAATTTCTTTGTGGGTAAGTTCTTCTTCAGTCATGCTGTAGAAGACAGAAGTATCGCAGCTCTTCTCAATCAGACTCACGATTGTTGGAGTCGAAAGGAAGATCATAAACATCAATAACGTAAATTTTACCGCCATTTTCATGGGACAAAAATAGCGGTAAAGAAATTAAAAATACAAATCGCGGGAAGCATTTAAAGAAATTATTAACAGCCGGCAGCAGATCGAAAACCTATGTAGCTGAAACTGCTTGCTTTATAATTTAAAGGCTTTCCTCAAGCCAGGCATTCATCATCCAGATGGTCTTTTCCTGTTCGCAGATAAAGTCGCTCATCATCGAGTTTGTACCTTCATCATTTATTTCATCCGACATGGTCAGAATGCGACGCTCAAGTTGCAAAAGCTTACTTAGCGATTCCACGATCAGGTGTACAGCATCTTCGTCTTTTGATATATCCTTACCAATGGTAAGCCTGTTCTTGCTCATATAATCCTCAAACGTGTGCAACGGCTTTCCGCCAATTGTCAGGACTCTTTCGGCTACCAGATCAATTTTCTCCTGTGCATCGTTATAAAGCTCTTCAAACTTCACATGCAGATTGAAAAAGCGCTTTCCGCGGATGTTCCAGTGAAGGCCGCGCAAATTCTGATAATACACCTGAAAATTTGACAGCAAGGTATTCAGCTCAGTAACAATTTGTTCCGACTCCGCCACCGGAAGCCCTAGAATATTGGTTTTCATGTTAATTTGTTTTGTTGTTTTGCAGATTGAATTTAAGAAAATTCAGCTCGGAAAACAATAATTAAAACCTATTGTTTTCTTATTTTTATCACAAAATTATTGATAATGACAATTACCCAGCTTCAGTATGTTCTTGCGGTTGCCGAACATAAGAACTTTACGCTTGCCGCAGAGAAATGTTTCGTAACACAGCCTACGCTCAGCATGCAGATACAAAAAATTGAAGAAGAACTTGATATCTTGATTTTCGACAGGAGCAAAAAACCAATTCAACTTACCGACATCGGACAAAAGATTGTAACCCAAGCAAAAAATATTGTAAATGAGTCGGGTCGCATCAGGGATATTGTCGAGCAACAGAAAGGTTTTATCGGCGGTGAATTCCGGCTTGGGATCATTCCAACTGTAATGCCGACATTATTGCCGATGTTCCTGAACAACTTCATCAAAAAGTATCCGAAAGTAAAGCTGATCATTGAAGAGCTAAACACTGACGAGATCATTACGCGGCTGAATAACGGGCATCTGGACGCCGCAATTGCCGCAACGCCGCTTCACGAAGAAAAGATTAAGGAAATCGTCCTTTATTTTGAGCCGTTCGTGGCATACATTCCGTCGAACCACAAAATGTCGGAGAAACAGGAAATTGAAGTAACGGATTTAAATATTGATGAGATTCTGTTGCTGCAGGACGGACATTGTTTCCGCGATGGGATTCTCAATTTGTGTAAAAGCAGCGAAGTAAGTGAAAACAGCCACTTCAGTATCCAAAGCGGCAGTTTTGAAACTTTGATCCGTCTTGCCGATGAAGGTTTGGGGACAACACTTTTGCCATTTCTGCATACGATGGATCTGAAAGAAAAAGACAGAAGTAAGTTGCGGCATTTTAAAGAACCTAAACCAGCCCGGGAAGTGAGCCTGATCTTTCCAAAAACGGAGCTAAAAATTCATATTATCGAAGCACTACGAACCACAATTGCCGGTGTTGTAAAAGGTGCAATTGTATTTCAGAACGTACAAATTATAAGCCCGTTGGCAAAAAAATAAGGAGTCTTACGACTCCTCTTTAGCAAATTCCACAACGCAAAGACATTTCTGGAGTTCGGGTTTCTCATCTGTAAAATAAATCAGCCATCGGTTCAATTGCTCAATCTCATAAGGCAGCAGCACTTTAACTGCTTTTTTTAATTCCTTGTTGAAAAGGGCCTGGTCCCGACTGGCTTTCTCCAGGACCGATTTAGTGTAATCGTATATCATTCTGGGCATACGAATAAGATTTAGGGGTT
Organism: Flavobacterium sp.; assembly: GCA_036386895.1. Classification (GTDB taxonomy): domain Bacteria; phylum Bacteroidota; class Bacteroidia; order Flavobacteriales; family Flavobacteriaceae; genus Flavobacterium. The sequence goes on along the minus strand of DASVUR010000001.1, from coordinate 161,176 downwards.
ATCTTGGGGGTAAATCTATTATAAAAGAGTATACCAAACAAGAAAATATAATCAAAATATCCGATTAAATGCATTTTTAACCGATTATATGCAAAATTATCTAATTTCGGTAAGCCTATACTTACAGTTTAAAGTAGGATCAAAAAAAAAGGAGCTATCAGCTCCATGTTTATTTGTTAATGTAGATCATGCATTGCCTTAGTTCCGGCTTTTCGTCTGTAAAGCTCAGCAGCCATTCGGTTAACTGCTCGATTTCATAAGGCAGTAAGATTTTCAGTGCTTTTTCCAATTCTTTGCAGAACAGTTGAGGATCAAAACTTACTCTTTCAAGTATCGACTTAGTGTAAGCAAACATGGTTCTCTTCATATATCGATTGGATTCGTTGATGCGTAAATTTATGAAAAATAATTTTCGCTTTATCGACGCGACTGTTAATTTTACGATGCCGCACCTTTTCTTGCCCTGAACATTTCGCGTTTTCCCGGCGGCCCATCAAGTTTTTCGACCGAAAATCCAACTTCAATCATACTTCGCTTCACAACACCACGCGCAGCATAAGTTACCAGAACTCCATTTGGTTTAAGCGCCTTATACATCCTACGGAAAATTTCGGTACTCCACAATTCAGGTTGTACGCGATAGCCAAATGCATCGAAGTAGATAAGATCGAACGCTTGCTCATCCTCAATCTGATCAAAAAACTGCTGTCGCTTGGTCAGGAAAAACTGTGGCGTGATCGCTTCGGGGATGTTCCAGTTCGTGGCGTGCACCAGATCGAATGTCGCGGCATATTCGGTGGCATGAAGTTCAGAAACATAATTCATTGCAGCAACCTCTTCGGCAGAAACCGGGTACGCTTCTACTCCTGTATAGGCTATGTGCTGGTTTTTCTTTTGGCTTTCTAAAAAGGTGATAAACGCGTTGAGCCCCGTTCCAAAACCAATCTCCATAATTGAAACGGAACTTTCGCCGAACAACGTAAGACCGTTTTTGATGAAAACATGGTATGCTTCTACAATTGCGCCGTGTTTTGAATGATAACATTCGTCCCAATCGGAAATACGAATGGTTGTTGAACCGTCAGAGGTAGTGATAATTTCGCGCTGCAATTATTCGATGTATAACTTTTTTATCCTCGGAATCGGTCCGCCACACTTTACTTGGTGGCATTTGATACACGCATCGATACCCTTATTGAAGTGTTGGGCCGCGTTTTTGGGATCAAGATAGATTTGCTCCTGGGCTTTTATAAAGTTTGCAGCCTGTTCTTTGAAGAACGCGTCGTTTTCTTTCGTGTCGGTCATTACCGCTTTGTGTATTCTCAAAAAATGATTTGGAAATTCGCCGATCGTATCGCCATTCTTGATTCTTTCCTTAAGCCGTTCATTGTCGAGGTACATCTGTTCCATCAGAACAGACATCTCGGACATGGCGTACATCTCGAACTTTTTCTTTTTCGCAGCTGCAGGTTTCTCCGCACAGTCTTTATTCTTTGCCGCAGTATCTTTCGAATGACAGCTCAGCAGCAGTATCGCAACTACAAAAAGAACAACCTTTTTCATTATTGTTGAATCAACACGCCATCGGCCTGGAAAGCGTAAGTAACTTTCGGACTGGTTATTTTATCGATCGCTTCCTGAGATTCACCGCCGTCTTTTGCGTAATGTTTCAGTTCCTCAACCGAGATCACGTCCAGATACGCCTTTCCGCTAACAATAGCCTCGGATTGATCGGCGTTCAAAGGAACGAAAAATCCGTAGTCCTTAAATCGGACGAACGATTCCTTTTCCCCAGCCAGATCCATTTTCATCCAGCAGCCTTTTTTCTTGCAGACATCGGTAATTAGTGATTTAAACTTAACCGCTATTGTGTCGCCTTTTTTCATCGCCCTATATTTGGCGAGCATTTGCTCTTTTGTCAGTGCCTTATCTGCAGCGATCTTGCTTCCGAAAGAAGCGTATTCAACCTTCACAGGCTTTTCATCTGCTGTTTCAATTTCAATTTCTTTTATTTCCTCAGCTTCCACCGCCTCTGTTGGCGGCACTATGCTTGCAATAGTATCTACACGCGAGCTGTCGGCAGGCGTTTCCATTACGGGATCAGGAGCAACCTCCTGTTCGTTGTTTTTACACGCCAAAGCGAACAAAAGCGCACAGGCCAGAACAGCATATTTTTTCATCTCGGTAAATTAAAGTTACTTGTGCTGCAAAAATATGTACTTTATTCCAACACGGTGTTAAATTTCAGAAATTTTAAAATTGGACTGGCAATTCAACAGGAATTTGTGTTGAGGCCACAGAAATATTGAAAAGTGACAAATAATTTTCGAGTCGCAAAAGCGGAATCTAAAATTTACTACTTTAGCCGAATAGGCTACTAACGGGACATAATCCCCATATTTATTTTTATTTGCTTGATTACAAGCAATTTAAGGTAGTTTTTTATCCTAAAACAATTAATCAGAATGAGTCAAAAAACTACTCACGCAATCGATATCGTGAAAGTACCAGCCTCCAAAATTGACGCTGTAGATTTTGAAAACCTGGCATTTGGAAACGTTTTCACTGATCATATGCTCGTTTGTGACTTCCGCAACGGCGCATGGGAGAAACCTGTTATCAAGCCATACGAACCGTTCCTGTTGGATCCTTCAGCAAAGGTTTTTCATTACGGGCAGGCAATATTTGAAGGAATGAAGGCATATAAAACCGAGAACGATGAAGTTTGGCTGTTTCGTCCTGATCAGAATTTCATCCGGTTCAACAAATCGGCTGAACGTATGGCGATGCCCGAAGTTCCTGAGGACGTTTTCATGGATGGCCTTCACCAGCTGATCGACCTTGAGCGAAACTGGGTTAGAAAAGGCAAAGGTAACACCTTATATATACGTCCTTTTATGATCGCGATTGGAACTGGGGTAATTGCAGCGCCGTCAACACAATACCGGTTTATGATTATCCTTTCGCCTGCAAGAGCGTATTATTCAGGTGAAGTTAAGGTTGTCATTGCAGATCACTATAGCCGTGCCGCGAATGGCGGAATTGGAGCTGCAAAAGCGGCAGGGAATTACTCGGCTCAATTCTATCCGACAAAACTTGCGAACGAGAAAGGATTCCAGCAAATCATCTGGACCGACGATGCTACGCATACAAAACTTGAAGAAGCCGGAACAATGAACGTCTTTTTCCGCATCAACGATACTTTATATACTGCACCAACTGGCGAAAGAATTCTTGACGGTGTAACACGTAAAAGCCTTATAGAACTTGCTGAACGTGAAGGCATCAAGGTAGAAGTACGTTCCGTATTGGTCGACGAACTCATTGAGGCCGCGCGCAACGGCAGCCTTAAAGAAGTCTTCGGCGCCGGAACTGCAGCAGTCGTAAACCCGATCGTAGGCTTTGGCTATGGCGAGCAATATTTCGAACTTCCTAAAATTGAGGATTCCATCGCTTTGCAGTTGAAGGAAAAGCTGACGAACATCCAGTACAAACTCGCTGAAGATACTTTTGGCTGGACTGTAAAGGTCTAGTTACTTTAATATTAAGGAAAGATCGGGCTTGAAGTAATTTGGGCCTTTCATCACTTTTCCGTCTTTACGATAAATCGGCTTTCCGTCGGGGCCAAGCTTGCTCATGTTACTGCGTTGGATCTCGCCGAAAACTTCTTCGATCTTGTGCTGAAGCCCGTGTTCGATTATTGTGCCGCACAAAATGTAGAGCATATCGCCAAGTGCGTCGGCAATTTCTACAATATCATCGTTTTGAACAGCTTCCAGATATTCTTGGTTTTCCTCTTTCATCAGGTTGAAACGCAGCATATTTTTGCTTTCGCCAAGATCGCCTTTTAAAGTTTCGCTGTAGCCAAGGCCGAACGCAGCATGAAACTCCTTTACTGCATCAAGTTGTTTTTGCATGGTTTGTCATATTAATTGCCGGCGAAAGTAATTACTCCGGCGTTTGGTTTTGTAACTTTGCCGAAAAGTTTTAAACGATGTTTTCACAAGGACAACTGACTTTCGCGGTCTTCTTCGTTATCGCCTTTATCATAGCTGCGGTGTTTGTTTATCGAAGGGATGCAAAGCTCCACAAGGTTTTTTATAAGGGAAGTTATCGCATCCTCATCGGCTTTTTGATGTTCATCGGGCTGCTGTTTGTAATAAAGATATTCCTCAAACGATAAAATCCCCGCCGGAGCAGGGATTTCGATTAGTTTTCAACTGGCAAAAAGCCGTAGTTTTTTGAGTAGAAAAGCATCTGCTCGGCAAATGATTTCGGCTGCGTCACATCGATCGAAATGATTTTCCCGTCTTTCATCTTCGGGACCAAAACGGGATTGATGAACCCGCTGTACGGAGCCGAATTGAATTTCTTGTTTCGTTCCAACACTTCTTTATGAAGTTTCAGATCAGGCTTCACCCCGTAATTTTCCACGAGCGCTTTTGCTGCTTTAAAGTCCCCTTCCGATTTGATGCGCTGGGTTTCCTTTAGAAGTTGGCCGAACAGATCATGTAACTTTTCGTAATCGGTAATGTTGAAATAGGTTTTACCATTTCGGGTGATTTTTTCGATCACGTGGTCTTTCTTACCTTTTTCAAACACCCATTCGCTTACCCATTTGCGGTTTCTCATATGTGCTTCTTCAACGTTGGCGCCAAGTTCAAGCCGAACCAGTTGCGTCATCATCCCGTTTCGGATATATTCATCATACGCTGCCATTCCGGTTTTCTTCCAATCGTCTACGAGTCCGAGTTCCTGAATTTTAGGATTATACAGATAGAACAATCCCACAAGATCTGCTCTGCCTTCTTCGAGCGTGGAAGCGTAGTTTTTTAAAGTCTCTTTCGGTGTGCCAACCCCCGGATTGATTTGGCCAGACGCATGTCCGACGACTTCATGCAACGCCGTGTGAAGCTTATCCGCAATGGCACCGTACTTTTCCTCCAGTTCAATCTCCTGTTCGTCATTGGCAAATTCACGTAAGCGGTCGCTGCTGCCGACATTTCCATAGGCATCGATTATATTTCCAAGTGAGACCGACTTTGAACCGTGTTCAGCCCGAATCCAATCGGCATTCGGAAGGTTTACCCCAATTGGTGTTGCCGGGGACGCATCACCCGCTTCACCTGCAACAATGACTGTTTTGTACGATACTCCTACGACGTTTTTCTTTTTGTGCTCAGGCAGCAATGGCGAATTGTCTTCAAACCACTGTGCATTTTGCGAAATCTTCTCCATTTTAGCGGACATGTCAAAGTCTTTGATCTGGACAATACTTTCGTATGATCCGCGATAACCTAACGGATCGTTATATACTTCCACAAATCCGTTTATGTAATCAATATTGCCGTTTGTTGCGCCCAGCCATGCAATGTTGTAATCGTCCCAGGTCTTAAGATCGCCTGTTTGATAGTACTTGATGAGTAAACCGATAGCGTTGGCCTGTTGTTGGTTTTCTGCTACCGATTTCGCCTTTCCGAGCCAATAAATAATTTTATCGATTGCCGGTCCGTACATTCCGCCGCTCTTCCAAACCTTCTCTTCAAGCTGGCCATTCGCATTGCGGACCAACTTTGAGTTCAGCCCAAACGACACAGGGCGTTTCGCGTCGCTGACCTTCTTGTTTTTGTAAAAGGCTTCGACTTCGGCCTCTGTTATTCCGTCTTCGTAAAAATTAACCGCAGATCCTGCGAGAAGTCCGTTTGACGCATCAAGATTAACCTTTTTGGAGTCCACATTGTTAAACAGGATGTCGGCAACTTCAGGAGCAAGTGCGGTTTGCGTTTCAGATAAAAGACGATTGAAATATTCCCGGTTGAACTCGGGCTTGATTTTTTCGCTTGAATAATGATGATGGATTCCATTTGCGAACCAAACACGTTTCAGGTATGTTTCGAAATTCTTCCAATCGGCACCTGATTTGTCGCCGGTGTATTTTTGATAGATGTTTTCAAGTGCTTTTCGAATCTTCAGGTTGTGCTTGTAATTTTGGTCCCACTGAATATCTCTTCCCGCGGTGCCGGCTTGCGTAAGATAATATACAAGCTCTTTTTCCTTTAGCGTGAGGTTCTCCCAGCCCGGAACCTGATATCGAAGTACTTTAATATCGGCAAATTGTTCTGCTTCATACTGAAAATCTGAGGGAGCCTTAATTGTAACTTTCGATTCCGTGGTTTCTTCTTTGCACGAGAACAGCATAGCCGCAGTAAGTACGACGCCTGCTATTGTGGTTAGTTTCATATATTTCGATGTTATGCGTTGGTTATCGAACAAATATAGGCATTCTCACATTTAATTTTTAACTTTACGCTTGCTTAACCCATAACCTGTATGCGGATTTTAAAATACATTTTCCTGCTGATCGTATTAGCCCTGATCGCATTAACAGTTTTTGTTGCCACTCAAAAAGGACAATTCGACGTTACCCAAAGCAGGATTATCAACTCTCCGCGAACCGTCATATTTAATTATGTGAACGACTACCGCAATTGGGAAAACTGGAGTTCGTGGAAGACCGATGATGCCGACACGCAATTTTCTTATCCGCAAGCCACTTCAGGAAAAGGCGCGTCGTTTACTTGGAAAGGCGGTGACAGCGAAGGCCGATTGGAAACCATATTCGTGAAGGACAACGACAGCATTTCGCAAAAAATGATCTTCAACGGATCGCCCTCAGCAATTTCATGGAAATTTAAGGACACGGTTGGCGGTACAAAAGTTACATGGCATGCGAAGGGCAGACTGGATTTCGTGTCCAAGATTTATGCTGCCGCAAAGGGTGGCGCCGGGACGATCTTTAATGAAATGTTCGAAAAAAGTCTTGCCAATCTTGATCGTACATTGGATTACGAAATCAACACGTACAAGGTTATTGTCGCAGGAATAACCCAAAAAACAGGCGTAATGTATCTAAGGCAAACGATTAACAGCAAAATCGACAAGGCACCGAAAAATATACAGATCATGCTTTCCAAAATGATCTTCTTCTGCAAGAAAAATAAAGTTCCCACTGCCGGAAAGCCGTTTATCATCTATCACACTTACAATTCAGATGCAGGGCTGACCCGTTTTTCAATATGCATGCCAATACGTGAGGAAATCTATACGAGCGCAGGAAGCGATATTTCGTTCGGACAGCTTGAGCCTTTCCGAGCGGTAAAAGTTACGCTGAACGGCGATTATTCACACCGATCGGAAGCGTGGGCCAAGGCAGCGCAATTTATCAGCGACAATCGTCTTGAGCGGGTTGCCGACTTCAGATCGCTTGAAATTTTTAGTAAAGGGATGGAAGAAATTAAAAGCCCGTCGAAGTGGATAACCGATATTTATATTCCCGTCCGTTCAACTGCCGCGGTTCCTGCACGCCCGGCATCCGTCCGGCCTATTCGCGCTGCCACCACTACGCCCGCAACCGTTACCGCCGATCCACCGGCAATTGCCGTACCGTCCGAAGAATAATCCGTTGCCGGTTAAACCATTTCGGTTAATTGCTATCTAACGCCAAATTCAACTTTGGAAGAAAAGGTTTTCATACAGCAGCTTCTCGATCCGAAAACGCAGAATGTTGCGTTTCAAAAATTGTTGTTGGATTACCAGCGTCCACTGTACAGCCTGATTCGAAATATTGTGCTGAACCACGATGACGCGGACGATGTTTTACAAAACACTTTTGTGAAAGTATTTCAGAACCTAAAAAATTTTAAGGGTGAAAGCAAGCTGTTTTCATGGATTTATCGGATCGCCACAAACGAGGCAATTACGTTTATTAACCAAAAAGCGAAAAAACACGGGATGACAAGTGAGGCGATGCAGTCAAAGATCGTGTCAAATCTCCAATCTGATTCTTATTTTGATGGGGATGCGTTGCAGGTGAAGCTTCATAAGGCCATTGTACTACTTCCCGAGAAACAGCAACTCGTATTCAAAATGAGATATTTCGATGACCTTAAGTACGAGGAAATTTCAGAAATTCTCGGAACCTCTGTCGGAGCTTTAAAAGCTTCGTATCATCACGCGGTAAAAAAAATTGAAGAATATATGCGTAAGGATTAAACCCGGCGCAATTAAAAATGTCTAACGCCCATGAACACTTTTGACCTAAACAGCCAGCCGAAGATAAAATCCGGATTTAACGTGCCGGAGGACTATTTTGATGCGCTTCCGCAACAGGTTTTGCAGAAATTGGAGACTACACCTGTTATTCCGTTGCATCGCAAGAGGAGAAACTTAATCATGGCGGCTGCGGCAGTTCTGCTGTTGGCATTGCTGGTTCCTGTTTACAATTCGTTCAATCCGACTACTGAACTTGACGATGCCACTCTAGAATCTTATTTGGCATATCATTCAGGGCTCACACAGTTTGATCTTTTACAGGAAATGGCGCCTGAAGATATTGCCCAGATGGAGATTACACTTCCTGTTGAAGACGAGGTTATTGAAGAAGTGCTTTCTGCAAATGCCGATTTTGAACAACTTTTAATAGAATAATTATGAAATTTAAGACCCTCTTATCGATATTCTTCCTGTTGGTATCATTCTCGTTTTACGCTCAGGGCGGAACGCTAAAACAAAAAAAGGAGCAGCTTAAGTCAATGAAAACTGCTTTTATAACGAGTGAAGTGGGATTGACATCGGCTGAAGCCGAGAAATTCTGGCCTCTTTATAATGCGTACGACAACAAACAGTTTGAACTTCGCCAGCGAAAACTGAAGGCATTCCAACAGCGGATGGATGACGGATCGATAAATGCTATGTCGGACAGGGAAGCATCAGCTTTTCTTACGCAGATGGAAAAGACGGAAGAGGAGTTATTTGAACTTCGTCAAAACTTTATTGCCAGCTTGCGCGGAATTATTAGTCCGCTCAAAATCATAAAACTTAAGAAGGCCGAGGAAGATTTTAACCGCAAACTACTGCGTCAATATCGTAACAAGCCCAGAAAATAGGATATATTCGATTCCTTGTTATTTAAAAGTTAACCGAAGGATTTTATTTCTTCCCGCTGCATATGCCGTTTCACGACTGGCAAACCGGATCGTATAAAGGTCGTTGTCGTGGTACAAAAGTGTCCAGGTAGCGCCGCTGTCGGCCGAGTAGAAAAGTCCACCGTACCCAACCGTTACCAGCTCCTTGCCTTTCCCGCCCGGAACAAACTGAACGCAGGAAATATATCCCGGACCGGAATTTTCTCCAATCAGCAGCCAGGTTTTTCCACCATCCGAAGTAATCGCTTTATTTGCATGATTTTGTTTTAGGTCGTCATAGTCGCCTCCGGCAACAAATCCAAAGTTTTTATCATAGAAATCAGCTGAAAATATTCCGGTCATCGCCTTTCCCTGAACAATAGGCGTTTGGGTTACGCTCCACGTTTTGCCTTTGTCATGCGAATGGTAAACTCTCGCTTTAACACCACCGGAAACGATCCATGTGCTGTTTCCCTTAACTACAATATTTGTATTGCTTGCCGCAAACGCCGCCTCTCCGGACACAACCTTCGGGACTTCACTGCAGCTGAGTTTCCGCCAGGTTGCCCCGCCGTTGCGTGTTATGAGGATTGAAAGGCATTCTTCGACAGGATCGCCAATTGCTATTCCTTCTTTGTGATTCCAGAACCGCATGCTATCGTAGAACGTTTTTTCGTTGTTCTCTGAGTACATGGTTTGCATCTGCCCATTTTCTTTGTCGACCTTTACAAGATAGGCGGGACTACCTGCATTGAGGATAAACAAATCCGGCATAGTCGCGGCGATACTTCTGAATTCGAGTCCGTCAACGGGTGCTTTTGCCTGCGCGTGGATTTTAGTAGCTAGATTGATCGAACCAAATTTAGATTCGTTGGCCGCATACCATAATTTGTTGTCGTCAATTTCAATCGCCCGGACGCTGATTTTGTCAACCAGCAACGTGTCGACTATAAGTGCAGAAAAAACCTTATTTACGTTGATATCCGAGGGTTTACAACCCAAAATCAAGAACACGCTGAGAATTGACAAATACAATTTCATGAGTCCAATGTACATTAAAATCTTGGATGTTCGGCTTTGGCAAAGACTTAAAATACTTTATGGCACGATATTAGTTACCTGCCAGAATGTAAATTCTTTTACCCAAAAAATAAATAACTTTCCAAATGAAAACGATAATAACCACCCTTACCCTTTTTGCCTCACTTCTTAGTGGTAACGTGTTTGCGCAAGATCGCACAACTGTGAATGCGATGAGTTATGACATTAGTGACAACCTCGATCTACGGGCTGTTGCATCCATCTTTGGTGACTCAAGAGACCTTGAAGACTTCGAGCGTCAATTGAATGATCCGAAGGTGCAAATTTCGAACCTCGATCTTAACCGCGACAACCAGGTTGATTACCTTCGGGTAATTGAATCTGTTGAAGGCAACACACACCTTATTATCATACAGGCTGTCATCGATCGCGATGTTTTCCAGGATGTTGCTACAGTAGAAGTAGAAAAAGACCGCAATAACAATGTACAGGTACAAGTCGTAGGTGATGTCTACATGTACGGAAGCAACTATATTTACGAGCCTGTTTACGTTCACACGCCGGTTTTCTACAATGTATTCTGGTCGCCGGTCTACCGTCCTTATTATTCATCATGGTATTGGAACTACTACCCATCTTATTACTATGCATGGAACCCTTACCCGGTTTACTACTACCAAAATAACATCCATTTGCACATCAACACACACCATCACTATAATTATGTGAATGTGAGAAGAAGCACCAGAGCGGCTCAACTGTACAGCACCCGCAGGTCAAACGGTTACGAGCAACAATATCCAACGCGCTCGTTTGCAGTTAGAAATAACGGGGCCCGCAACAGATACGAACTTGCTTCAACACGATCTGAACAAACAGGGACAAGAACCGCTTCACCAACAAGCGGAACAAGATCTACAGCAGCGTCAGTAACTGCTGGAACCCGTGCGACAACAACGGGAACACGCAGCACAACGGCAACTGCAACACCAAGGTCAGCTGCGACCACTTCCGGAACAAGAAGTACGTCAACATCCGGTACACGTTCTGCAACGTTAACATCGCCAACCAGAAGTACAACAACAGCCGGTACACGTTCAGCGGCAACAGCATCCGGAACCCGAAGCACGTCTTCAGGAACCAGAACTTCAGCCACAGGCGAATCGGTTCAACCGCAAACACGCTCAGCTGCGCCAACAAGATCACAGTCGGCGGTAACCAGTTCGCCAAGTAGATATCAATCCGCACCGGCACAACGCAGTTCATCAATGCGTTCAACAAGCACGATGACTTCCGGATCAGGAACACAAATGCGAAGTACTGCGCCGAGATCAATGCCTTCGATGCAGTCAGCACCGCAAAGAACCACCGCACCGGCAGCAATGTCATCTCGTTCTTCCGCGTCATCGCGCCGAGGATAGTAACACACCTTATTGCAAGACAGCACCGCCTAACAAGGGGTGCTTTTCTGCGTTTAAAAAAACCGGCGCTATTTCGGCTTGGTAACTTTAATAATTATAAATTTGCGGTTTGCTTTTAAGATATGAGTTCTCAACAACATGGCCAATTAAGTAAACTGTCCTTTGGCGGACTTCTAATTACTTTAGGCATTATATACGGCGATATCGGTACCTCGCCCCTTTACGTAATGAAGGCGATCATCGGCCTGGAACCTATTGTAGCCGATATAGCTTTAGGTGGCGTTTCCTGTATCTTCTGGACGCTTACATTACAGACGACCATTAAATATGTATATATCACGCTCAACGCCGACAATCACGGTGAAGGTGGAATATTTGCATTGTATGCTCTGGTCAAACGAACAAAAGTCAAGTGGCTGATTATTCCGGCTGTAATTGGCGGAAGTGCGCTTTTAGCCGACGGTATTATTACACCTCCGATTTCCGTTTCTTCAGCGGTAGAAGGACTTCGGTCCTATTATCCTGAACTCAACACGGTTCCGATAGTGATCGGGATTCTGTTCGTATTGTTCTCCATTCAACAATTTGGAACCAAACTCGTCGGAAAATTTTTCGCTCCGATGATGTTGATCTGGTTCAGCATGCTCGGTATTTTGGGGGCCATTCAAATTGTAGATCATCCCGAAGTTTTCAAGGCTATCAATCCATATTATGCGTACGAACTTCTGCGAATACATCCCGAAGGTTTCTTCGTTTTGGGAGCGGTCTTTCTTTGTACGACAGGTGCCGAGGCACTATATTCAGATATGGGCCACTGCGGACGGAAAAATATCCGCGTAAGCTGGATCTTCGTCAAGACAATGTTACTGCTGAACTATTTCGGACAGGCGGCTTATCTGATGATGCACGAAGGCCAGACACTGACTTCCCTTGGCGGCGAATTCGGAAACCCGTTCTACCTTATTATGTCGAAGGGCTTCCATCCTATCGGGATAGCAATTGCGACGATGGCCGCCGTAATCGCGTCCCAGGCCGTCATTAGCGGATCGTTTACGATGATTAATGAAGCCATGCGCCTGAACTTCTGGCCCAAGGTGAAAATAAAATATCCAACCGAACTTAAGGGTCAGATTTACATCCCCTCGATAAACTGGCTATTGCTTGTGGGCTGTATCCTGGTGGTGCTGCATTTCCAGGTATCGGCAAAAATGGAAGCGGCTTACGGACTGGCCATCATCCTTTGCATGATATCAACAACGTTGCTCTTAACCTACTACTTCCTGATCAAACGCGTCATGGGATTTGCGATTATCGGGATCATCCTGTTGTACCTGACAATCGAAATCAGCTTCCTTATCGCCAACATGAAGAAATTCTACGACGGCGGTTATTTTACCTTAGGAATTACAATCGCATTGGTAGGATTGATGGCAGTGTGGTATCGTGCGAAAAAAATCAGCAAGAGCTATACTAAAATGGTTAAGATTGAAAATTACAAAACTGTTTTGGCCGCGCTCAGCATGGATCTTTCAATTCCTAAGTATGCGACGCATCTTGTCTACATGACAAATGCCAACAGAGGCGACGAAATTGAAGAGAAAGTGATGTATTCGATCCTACAGAAACGCCCAAAACGAGCTGATATCTATTGGTTCGTCCATGTAAACATCCTTAGCGAACCGTATAAAACCGAATATCGTGTAACAGAAATTGTAAAGGATGACCTATTCCGTGTCGATTTCAATCTGGGATTCCGGGAACCGACAAAAATAAACCTGATGTTCAAGGAGGTTTTGCGCGACATGGTGAAGAATGGTGAGGTTGATGTTACCAGCCGTTATGAATCGCTAAACAAGAACAACATCCTTGGCGACTTCAAGTTCGTGCTTTCAGAAAAGTTTCTTTCGAACGACAGCGACATGCGTTTCGACGAAAAGATCATCATGAACACCTATTTCCTGATCAAGAAATTAAGTTTATCGGAAGAAAAAGCATTCGGACTAGACTCAAGTTCAGTGAAAATCGAAAAATTCCCGATGGTGTTGCATCCGCCGGAACGAATGTGCCTGAACCGGATCAAATAATACCAAGCACTGATTTTCAGTGCTTTTTTTCTGTCAATGTTAAATAAAGCAGGCACTATTTTCGTTCACCTATATGTGCTACCTTTGCCCCTCAATTTATATAAATGAGATTACACCGGAATTTAGTCTACACAACCATCGATTCGTTAAACGCTATCTTCAATGAGGGCGAATATGCTGATAAAGTGGTCGCGCGGGCTTTAAAAAAAGACAAACGTTGGGGAAGTTCCGATAGAAAGTTTGTTGCCGAAACTATTTACGAAATAGTCCGTTGGAAGAGGCTCTACGCTGAAATTGCTTCCGTTAAGGAGCCTTTTGACAGGGACGACCTTTGGCGGGTATTTGCCGTTTGGGCGGTATTGCGAGGTTATCCGATTCCCGATTGGCGTCAACTTGAAGGAACTCCTGAACGGAAAATAAAAGGCCGGTTCGACGAATTGTCGAAAATCCGCGCCTATCGTGAATCCATTCCCGATTGGATGGACGAAATCGGCGTGAAAGAACTTGGCGAGGCAACCTGGGCGAAAGAAATTGCGGCACAAAATCAGCCTGCAAAAGTGATACTGCGTGTGAATACATTGAAAACCACGCGTGAAAAGCTGCGTGCCATTCTGATGGATCTCGACATTGAAACCGAATTCCTTTCAGAACAACCCGATGCGCTGGTTTTGAAAGAGCGTGCAAACGTTTTCCTAACTGATGCTTTCAAAGAGGGGCTTTTTGAAGTTCAGGATGCCAATTCCCAGCTTGTAGCTCGTTTTCTTGACGTTGAACCCGGAATGCGCGTTGTGGACACATGTGCAGGCGCTGGCGGTAAAACGTTACATCTTGCCTCGCTGATGCAAAACAAAGGCCAACTGATCGCAATGGATCTTTATGAAAGTAAGCTCAAGCAGTTAAAGTTACGTGCCAAGAGAAACAGCGCTTTTAACATCGAATACCGTATAATCGATTCTACCAAAGTCATCAAAAAACTTTACGATAAGGCGGATCGGGTACTAATTGATGCCCCATGCAGCGGTTTGGGCGTTTTAAAGAGGAATCCTGATGCGAAATGGAAGCTGCAGCCCGAATTCATCGATAATATCCGTAAAGTACAATCGGAAGTTCTCGAAAGCTATTCGCGGATTGTAAAGCCTGGCGGAAAGCTGGTTTATGCAACGTGTTCGGTACTGCCATCGGAAAACCAGCAACAGGTTGAACGATTTCTTACCACAGAGACAGGCAAACAATTTAATTTTATAAAAGACTCAAAAATCCTTGCGTCTGAATCCGGTTTTGACGGATTTTACATGGCGCTTCTTGAACGCAAACCTAATTAAAGCTATGAAAAACCTCTATTCTTTTTTATTACTGATCGTTGCCACTACTGGGTTTGCCCAAATTCCGGCTGGCTACTACAACAACGCAACCGGTACGGGTTATACTTTAAAAACCCAGTTGCGAACGATTATCACCAACGGTCATAATGACCAGGGCTACGGCTCATTGTGGACGCTTTACACCAACCCCGCTTTCCGGGACAATTACTATGAAGCCGACGGAACGCTGCTCGATATGTATTCTGAGAAACCTGCCGGAGCTGACAGTTATGAATATTCTACAATATCACAGCAATGCGGAAACTACAACGGTGAAGGCGATTGTTATAATCGTGAGCACCTTGTTCCGCAATCGTACTTCGACAATTTTCAGGTAGATCCGATGAAGAACGACCCGCATCATGTTGTCCCTTCTGATGGTTATGTGAACGGCCAGCGAAACAACCTTCCTTTTGGGGTTGTGGGCACCGCATCCTATACATCGACCAACGGATCAGAAAAGGGAAACAATATCAATGCGGGATATGCCGCCGGCTATAGCGGAACGGTTTTCGAACCGATAGACGAATTCAAGGGCGACATTGCCCGTAGCATTTTTTACTTCGCTACCCGTTATGAGAACTTCATGGACGATTTCTATACAACCGCTAACGCAGGCACGACGCAGGCCAAAGTCATGTTTGACGGAACTACAAACAAAGTGTTTTCCGACACGTTCTTAAATATTTTGATCACCTGGCATCAAAACGATCCTGTCAGTGCTAAGGAAGTTGCAATCAATAATGCAATTTACAACTACCAACACAATCGCAATCCATATATTGACCATCCAGAATATGTCTGTCAGATTTGGACTGCTGCGTGTGCTGCGTTGGGTACAAATGATGTTGTCCTTGCAGATGTGGTGCTGTATCCAAACCCTGCAAACGGATCGGTTGTTTTTATTAACAGCGAAAACATGCTGACAAAAATCCAGGTATTTAGCGTTACCGGGCAAACTGTCCGGGAAATTGCAAATCCGGTTGCCGACAATGCTACCTACCAATTGAACGATTTGAAAGCAGGTGTTTACTTCGTGAAGCTAAGCGCCGGAGAGAGATCTGTGGTGAAGATGCTGATCGTAAACTAAACAGTGACCAAAAAGCTAAAAAAAATCCCGACCAACTGGCCGGGATTTTTTTTTAGTCGTTCATCGATATCAGGAATTCTTCGTTGTTTCGGGTCTTTTTGAAACGGTCGTTGATGAAATCCATCGCTTCAACCGGATTCATATCCGAGAGGTATTTTCTCATGATCCACATGCGTTGCAGCGTTTTCTCGTCAAGCAACATGTCGTCACGACGCGTACTTGAAGAAGTAAGGTCGATCGCCGGAAAAATACGTTTGTTGGCGATCTTTCTGTCGAGCTGCAGCTCCATGTTACCCGTTCCTTTAAATTCTTCAAAGATAACTTCGTCCATTTTCGAGCCGGTTTCAGTCAGCGCAGTTGCAATAATACTCAGCGAGCCACCATTTTCCACGTTACGTGCAGCTCCAAAGAAACGCTTCGGCTTTTGAAGCGCGTTTGCATCGACACCTCCGCTCAAGACTTTCCCGGAGGCCGGCTGAACCGTATTGTATGCACGTGCCAAGCGTGTAATTGAATCCAAAAGAATCACCACATCATGCCCGCATTCTACAAGTCGCTTCGATTTCTCGAGCACGATATTCGCAATCTTAACGTGTTCCTGCGGCTCGCGGTCAAAGGTTGAAGCAATAACTTCTCCCCTTACGCTGCGCTGCATATCGGTTACCTCTTCAGGACGTTCGTCGATTAACAGGACAATAAGATAAACTTCGGGATGATTTGCAGCAATAGCGTTTGCGATGTCTTTTAGAAGCATCGTCTTACCGGTTTTGGGTTGAGCGACGATCATTCCGCGTTGCCCTTTACCGATTGGCGAAAATAAATCTATAATTCGTGTGGAGATCGTGCTTTGCTTTTCCGCCAGTTTAAATTTTTCAGACGGAAATACCGGTGTTAGATGTTCAAAGGAAACCCTGTCGCGCACTACCTGCGGATCATGTCCATTGATTTTTAATACACGTACCAGCGGGAAAAATTTTTCACCTTCTTTCGGCGGACGAACGACACCTTTTACAGTATCGCCCGTTTTTAAGCCGAATAGTCTGATTTGTGATGTGGATAGATAAATATCATCGGGCGAAGCGAGATAATTGTAATCTGACGAACGTAGGAATCCATAACCATCCGGCATCATCTCAAGAACGCCTTCGCTTTCGATTATTCCGTCAAACTCGAAGTCGGCATCGCGGAAATTATTATTCTTTTTGCCTTTAAAATTCGGATTTTGATTTCCGTTAGCCTCGCGGTTCTGATTGTTATTTTGGTTCGGGCTATTCTGATTTTGGTTCCCGTTCTGGCTTCCGTTTTCTCTCTGGTTGCCATTTTCCCTCTGGTTGCCGTTCTCTCTCTGGTTGCCGTTTTCTCTCTGGTTGCCGTTTTCTTTTTGAGTATCGGTTTGTTTATTTTGATTTTGCCGCTGGTTCGGATTCGGCTTCTGCCTTACAAATGGCTCTTCACCAAACGCCGTTTCGGCCGGAGCTTGTGCCGGTGCCTCGGGTAGTTCGATTTTTTCACTGACCGGGTTATTCGCACGATCGGGATTCTTCTTAAATTTTATGACTTTTCGTTCCCGTTGCTGTGGTTGTGGCGTGGGTTCTGAAACAGGTTCCGGTGTAGGTTCTTCCGCCGTATTAACAGGCGCAGCTTCCTCGTGACTCTTCCTGCTTTCCTCACGGGCATCGGAATCGGAGAACAGGTTTGTGTTTTGCTTCTTTTGAATTGCCGGTTTCTTCTCGGCCTGGATCCTGGTCCTTTTTGGTTTGTCTTCGGCAGAAACAGTATTCTCGATCTCGCCTGCAACAGAAGGGTTCGCAGCCTGATAATCCAGAATCTGGTAAATCAACGCCTCTTTTTTAACCCCGTTAAACTTTATTTTTTTTGTCGCTTTCGCAATTTCCTGAAGCTCGGGTAGCTTCATTTCTTTTAATACAGAAATATCAAACATGAATGTTCTTGAAATTTAAATTGATGTGAAGGGATTGTATATCCAGGGTAGTATTGTTAACTATAGAACGGTACGAAGAATGAAGTACTAACGGAATCGTAATGCAATAATACAAATTAAATTTATGATACAATAGCATAATTTAAAAAGAAAATATATTTTTGTGGAACTAAAAAAGGCTTTTATGCTACAACGGATACAAACGTTTTATATGGCGCTTGCACTTATTATCATGGGTGTGCTTCCGTTCGTTTTTCCACTTTGGACGCAATCTGCTCCGGGCGCGGCAGGCAGTGCTTCGCATGACTTCTATTTTATGGAAAGCAGCACTTATACCGGTTTGATCGGTTTAAGCGTTTCATTGTCGTTATTGGCGATCTTGTTTTATCAGAAAAGACAACGTCAGTTTGTAATCAACAGACTGAACATCATATTAAATTTAATTTTATTAGGCCTGTTTGTATATCGTTCACTAAATGTATCTGGAGAAGCCGCAGCGGTTTCTGAGAAAGGTATTGGGATGTTCCTCCCGATTGTTTCTATCGTTTTTTTAGCTCTGGCCAACAAAGCCATCAAGAAGGATGAAGATCTCGTAAAATCTGTGGACCGATTGAGGTAAGCCTATGAACTTAGTTTATTAGTGCGAAGAAAACCCGGGCGATTGTCCGGGTTTTTTTGTTTCTCAAGGCATCAGCCGCAAAGACACGAAGGCTTTTCTAGGCTGTTCTCTTGGTCTCCTTTTCTATCTCCTGTTGCTTTTCCCTTCCTCTGAACCTGAAATCCTGAACCTACAAAGACTTTTTTCCCAATTCAATTATCTCCAGATCTTTAATTTTATCCCCGTCAACAGCAAATCGCAGCATCGTCCTCACTTGATGAAAGCCGCTTTTTCCGGCGGCGCCCGGGTTCATATGTAGCAGGTTCAGCTTCTTGTCGAACATTACTTTTAAGATATGTGAATGTCCGCAGATAAATAGTTTCGGCGGATCTTCGGCCAGCCGAATCTTCAAATTCGGGTTATATTTTCCTGGATAACCACCAATATGCGTAATCCAAACATCAACGTCTTCACACATGAACCGGTTGTGCAGCGGAAACTCCAACCGGGCTTTATCGTTATCGATATTACCATAAACAGCACGTAACGTCTTTATTTTTTTCAGAGTATCCGTAACATGTAAGTCACCGATATCGCCTGCATGCCAAACCTCGTCGGCAGCCGGGACGTATTTCAGTATAGCCTCATCTATATGGCTGTGCGTATCGGAAAGTAAAAGTATCTTTTTCATTTTCTCCGGAGCTCGAACCTGCTTTCGCCTTTATCTCTTCGCAGGCTGCGAGGATATCGGCTTCAATCAGGGCTAGCTGGCGTAAATTTAAATATTTTTTGCCAGGAACTCGCTGATTGGTTTGGTGCGAAAAAAAAAATGCGTATTTTAAACCTTCGAGGTCTAAACCTCCAAGGTCTTCATTCATTAATTTAAACGCAGCTACCAAGCATTAGAACCACAGCCATTGCTTTTACTCGTAATGCGGGGCTGGTCGAATTAACAAATCCTAACACTTCACCCTAAATCCAAAAACTATTATTAAGTATCTTTGTGTTTCAAAATTTATTTTCAGGTTTGAGATATTTTATAAAGTTCGCCTACAACGGAACCCATTACCACGGCTGGCAATCGCAACCCAATGCGACTACCGTGCAACAGACGCTTGAAAAGGCGCTGACTGTGATCTTGGGAAGCGAAATAGCCGCTACAGGCGCAGGTCGGACCGACACCGGCGTACACGCCAAACAGATGTATGCGCATTTTGATTTCGAAGGTTTTTTTGAAATTCAGGAGTTGGCTTACAAACTGAACTCATATCTTCCCAAAGACATTGCAATTTACGATATCATTCCGGTTCACGATGATGCACATGCGCGCTTCGATGCAAAAAAGCGCACGTATGAATATCATATGCATCGGGAAAAAGAGGTATTCCAAAACGAACTGAGTTGGCATTATCATAACGAACTCGATCTTGAAATCATGAACATCGCTGCCAATGCTTTGCTGCGCCACACCGATTTTGAATGTTTTTCGAAGGTCAATACAGACGTTGGAACATTCTTTTGCGCCGTTTCACATGCGCATTGGGAGCAGCACGGCAACAAAATAGTCTTTAAGATCTCGGCCGACCGGTTTTTGCGGAACATGGTCCGCGCCGTAGTTGGAACATTAATAAATGTCGGGCTCCACAAAACTACCGTCGATGAGTTTCTCGAGATTCTTGAAAGCCGCGATCGCAGCAAAGCCGGATTTTCGGTACCTGCACACGGATTGTACCTGACGCACATTGAATACGATTATTTGAAATAGACGACAGTCGCGGTTGACGGTCGCAAACAAAAGAGAATATTATATAACACATTCTCTAGCCCGGGTTGCAGCGGCATCCTTTTACGGCGGAGGAACGGAGCCGGAAAAGATATAGCAGAAAACCGGAAACAGCTTTAAATAAAGAACAATTGCAGTATCAATACAAGACCGAACCGATAACAATAGTCATTACTGGTAAATCGAAACATAAACGCCAACTTTTACCCTGAACCTTCATACTGAACCCTATACCCAAATATGAAAGCCAAAGCATTCGATACGCGCCTCTTTAAAAGAATCCTGCAATACACGAAGCCATACAAATGGAGATTTCGCGGTGTTGTTTTCTTTGCCGTGTCTCTGGCGGTTTTTGCTGCAGCACGTCCGTTTGTATTAAAAGGGACGGTCGACGAATATATTGGTCCGCGTGATCCTCAGGGCTTGCTTTTCTATGTTATTTTAATGGGTATTATCCTGCTGCTCGAAGTATTTTCGCAATTCTATTTCGTGTATTGGGCGAACTGGCTCGGACAAGACATCGTAAAGGACATCCGCGTGAAGTTGTTCCGTCACATGCTGAGTTTCCGCATGAGATATTACGACAATGCGCCCGTTGGCCAACTTGTAACCCGTTCAGTATCGGATATTGAGGCTATTGCACGAATATTCAGCCAGGGACTTTTCATGATTATCAGCGACCTTTTGAAGATGTTCGTCGTATTGATCATTATGTTTTACATGAACTGGAAACTGACCTGGATCGTGATCCTTGCGATGCCGGTCCTGGTGTTCATTACCCGAATTTTCCAGCAAAAAATGCAACTTGCTTTTGAAGAAGTACGGACGCAGGTCGCCAATATGAACACATTTGTACAGGAACGCGTAACCGGAATGAAGATCGTCCAGCTTTTTAACCGTGAAGACATTGAAGCCGAAAAGTTCAGCACCATCAACATGAAGCACAATAAAGCCTGGATCAAAACCATTTGGTATAACTCGGTTTTCTTTCCTATCGCAGATATTATATCGTCGTTGACCCTTGGCTTTGTAGTTTGGTACGGCGGATTGCGGATCCTCGGCGGAGACAATTTCACCACGTTCGGGGATTTATTCGCCTACACAATGTTTATCGGAATGCTGTTCAATCCGTTGCGTCAGATTGCGGATAAATTCAACGAGATGCAAATGGGAATGATTGCTGCAAACCGCGTATTTGATATTCTTGACACCACCGACCATATCCAGGATACAGGCCGATTACAGGCGCCAAATTTCCGTGGCGAGATCAAATTCCGAAATGTGCGCTTCGGTTATTCCGACAAGGAAGAAGTCTTAAAAGGAATCGACCTTGATGTAAAGCCCGGAGAAACAGTTGCTATTGTCGGATCAACGGGCGCCGGAAAATCGACGATCATCAATCTGCTAAACCGGTTTTACGAAATAAAGTCGGGAGAAATTTCCATCGACGGCGAAAACATCGAACACTACACGCTGGATTCGCTTCGCAAGCAAATTGCAATCGTGCTACAGGATGTTTTCCTGTTTGCCGATACGATCCTGAACAATATCACACTCCACAATCCTGAAATTACAAAAGAACATGTTGTTGCTGCTGCTGAAAAGATCGGCGTCGATGAATTTATCCAAAGCCTTCCCGGAGGCTACCACTACAATGTAAAAGAACGTGGCGTAATGCTGTCGTCAGGCCAGCGCCAATTGATTGCTTTTCTTCGGGCATACGTGAGCAATCCAGGCATCTTGATCTTAGATGAAGCGACTTCATCAATCGACACCTATTCTGAAGAGCTAATCCAGCGTGCAACGGAGACAATTACAAAAGGACGAACATCAATAGTTATCGCTCACCGACTCGCAACTGTCGTAAATGCTGATAAAATTGTAGTGATGGACAAAGGCCTTATCGTAGAACAGGGTACGCACCACCAACTTTTAAACCGTGCCCAAGGTTATTACCGCAACCTGTATTATTCGCAATTCCTAACCGAAGAGAAAATAGATTAACCGGTTTTTGAGCCGGTTCCATTCCATAAAAATTGCTTAATTTCGCAGTCGATCACGAACAGAAATCTTATACAATGAAATACGATATTATAGTTTTAGGCAGCGGCCCGGGCGGTTATGTAGCTGCAATCAGGGCGTCACAACTTGGATTTAAAACGGCTATTATTGAAAAAGAAAGCCTTGGCGGAATCTGCCTGAACTGGGGTTGTATCCCAACAAAAGCATTGCTGAAGTCGGCGCAGGTTTTTGACTACCTGAAGCATGCCTCGGAGTACGGAATCACCGTTTCTGAGTTCGATAAGGATTTTAATGCTGTAATCCAACGTTCACGTGGCGTAGCCGATGGAATGAGCAAAGGGATCCAGTTCCTGATGAAAAAAAACAAGATCGATATTATTGAAGGTTTCGGTAAACTCAAACCCGGAAAAAAAATCGACATTAAGTCGGCCGACGGACAAACAACCGAATATTCTGCCGATCATATCATTATTGCAACCGGAGCGCGTTCGCGCGAATTGCCCAACCTGCCGCAAGACGGAAAAAAAGTAATCGGTTACCGACAAGCTATGAACTTGCCGGAGCAGCCAAGATCAATGATCGTCGTCGGATCAGGCGCGATCGGCGTTGAATTCGCGCACTTTTACAATTCAATGGGAACAGATGTCACAATTGTGGAATTCCTTCCAAACATCGTTCCCCTTGAAGACGAGGATATTTCCAAACAAATGGAACGTTCAATGAAAAAATCGGGTGTAAAGATCATGACGAACTCGTCGGTAGAACGCATCGACACTTCCGGAAACGGCGTAAAGGCATTTGTAAAAACAGCAAAAGGCGAAGAAGTGCTTGAAGCAGATGTATTGCTTTCAGCTGTCGGGATAAAAACAAACATCGAAAATATTGGACTTGAGGAAGTTGGGATCGCAACCGACCGGGACAAAATAGTAGTCAACGACTTCTACCAAACAAACATTCCTGGCTATTATGCAATTGGCGATGTTGTTCCGGGACAGGCGCTTGCACACGTCGCTTCCGCGGAAGGAATTACGTGCGTTGAAAAGATTGCAGGAATCCACGTTGATAAGATCGACTACGGAAACATTCCGGGATGTACCTATGCGTTCCCCGAAATTGCGTCTGTCGGATTAACGGAGAAGCAGGCAAAAGAAAAAGGGTACGAATTGAAAATCGGGAAATTCCCGTTCACAGCATCCGGAAAAGCAAAAGCTGCCGGCACGCCCGACGGGTTTGTAAAAGTTATTTTCGATGCGAAATACGGCGAATGGTTAGGCTGCCACATGATCGGCGCAGGCGTTACCGACATGATTGCTGAAGCTGTCGTAGCTCGAAAACTTGAAACAACAGGTCACGAAATCATCAAATCCGTTCATCCGCACCCAACGATGAGCGAAGCCATAATGGAAGCTGCCGCCGATGCGTATGGCGAAGTGATACATTTGTAGAAAAACGGGGCATAGATCTGGACTTCTTCGATCCTTAGATTTGGGCCGAACCAGCTATCGGACTTTTAGACCGAACGGGTTTATTCGCACCAACGGTTTTACCCGGCATTTAGCATAATTATAACACCAAAATGGCTGCTCGCAATAGGCAGCCGTTTTTCGTTTGATTATCTTTATGTCATGGAAAAAATCCAATTAAGCATCCTTGATCAGTCGCAGGTGCGGCGCAATGCAACCGCCCGCGAAGCACTGCTCGAATCAGGCGAACTGGTTCAGCTTGCCGAAAAACTTGGCTACACGCGTTATTGGGTTTCGGAACATCATAACTTCAAGATGGTGGCCGGGACAGCGCCCGAAGTTCTTATTCCGTATCTGGCTTCAAAGACAAGTAAGATCCGCATTGGCTCCGGCGGAATCATGTTACCAAACCACAGTAGTCTCAAAGTTGCTGAAAATTTCGGGCTGCTTGAAACGCTCTTTCCCGGCCGGATCGACCTCGGAATTGGCCGTGCCCCGGGCGGCGACAGGCTATCGTCCCATCTTTTGAATCCTTCAAACACGTTTAGCGAAAAAGAATTTTATCAGCAGCTGCTCGATCTGCAGGCCTTCTTACGTGGTGAGGAGACGCCCGATACCATTCATGAGAAAGTAAAATCCTACCCAAATCCTGAACGTATTCCTGAGATGTGGCTGCTAACATCTAGCGGCGGAAGTGCCCAATTTGCCGCGCATCTTGGGGCAGGATTATCGTTCGCACAATTTATAAATCCTGATGGCGGACCAGATACTGCCGATTTCTACCGCCATAATTTCAGGCCGTCAGCCGAATTACCGGAGCCGAAAGTGAATGTCGGTATTTTCGCGTTTTGCTCTGAAGACGAACAAAAAGTTGCTGACTGGGTTAGCGAATTCGACTACCGGATGTTGCATATCGAATCAGGCGCGAGAGGTGAACTTCCGTCCTTCGAGCAAATCAAAACGTTTAGTTATAATATGCAGCAGAAAGCACGGATTGCGTACAACAGAGGACGCTTTGTCGCCGGTACACCATCAAAATTAAAGGAAGAAATTATGAAGATATCTGAACGCTATGAAACCAACGAAGTTATGATTGCTACGATGGCGGAAGATTTTGCCGACAGAAAGAAGTCGTATGAACTCTTGTCCGACATTTTTCTTAAATAGTGTCGCATATGTAACGCATCATGGTTTTGTTGTAACACTTTACAAGGATTGTAAGTTAATTTTATGATGCTGTTTCAGCAATCAACTTAAAATCAAGTACTATGGCAGAAATCAAAATTGAAAAGAAAAAACCCGTTTGGCCGTGGATCGTGCTGATCCTTGTGCTGGTGCTCGCAGCATTGCTTTATCTCTGGATGCAGGGAAATGACGACGACAACGAGGGTCAGATCACGACTATCGAGAACACAGACACATCGGCCGTACTTCCCACGCACGGTTCCACCACTTTTACTATCCATCACCTATAATCTAAACATCATGAGCGAGAAAAAAAACAAAACATTGTATTTCCTTGACGAATTGCCAGATTATAAAGTAGCATCGCATTATAGCAATGTGAAAGGCTGGAAAGTAAAAGACGCTGATAATCGCACAATTGGTGAGGTTGACCGGCTGCTTGTAAACAAACAAACCGAACGTGTCGTCTATCTGGATATTGAGGTTGACAAATCGGTCATTGAGCAAGGCCATGAACCTTTTGAAGCAAAAGTGTCCGGCGGAATGCATGAATTTATCAATAAAGAAGGCGACAACCACTTGATTATCCCCATTGGTATGGTGGAGCTTGACGAGAAGCACAAGATTGTACGTTCCGACGAGATCAATTTTGCAACGTTTGCGAAGACACAACGGTACAACCGTGGAAATGAAATTGTGCCTGAATATGAGACATCCGTTTTCCGAAGCTATATCGGCGACGACACATTCGACCGCGATGTTATAACACAGGAAACCTTCTATATGCGGCGGGAATTCCGTGACCGCAATGATCGTGATTCCAGTCTTTAAAAAAAGAAAATCCGCTTACGGCGGATTTTCTTTTTATTAGTGTCCTATTTCAACATAAAGTTCAAACCGATATTAAACGCACCTCTGGAGTTTGTGGCAGCACCGTCATCACCGTCCGCGCTAATATTACTAAGTCCGAACTGCTCCTCGTATTCTAATGAAAGCTTAAGTTTCTCAGACAAAGGTATTTTAACGCCAATTCCCAATGCCAGCCCGAAATCGGTCGAACTAAATGCCTCTTTCACGTCGTTTCCGCCTTCGGTTTCTTTTGCGCTCAGCAAAAATCCGGCATAAGGGCCAAAGTTCAAATACCAGTTGCGTTTTTTAGCGAAATGCCAGTTGGCCATAACAGGCACTGTGAGGTAGTTAAGATTAAAATCAGTTTCTTCAAACGAATCGGCAGGATCAAAGGAGTCGAAGTAAAACCCATTGTTAAAACCTTTCTGATCATAGATAAGTTTTCCTTTTATGCTCCATCGGTCAGAGAAATAATAATCTGCCGAAAAGCCTACGTTAATGCCACTTCCGGGGTCTGACGTCAAGCCTTCTATAGCTACGACCGAAGAGTTGTAACCAACATTTACACCGAATTCAACATCACCTTTTGATTGGGCCGATGCACTTAAAGCAGATAAAACTACAAACGAGAGCAGTACTTTTTTCATTTTTTTTTGGCAAACCTAACCATTTAAAATGACCTGCCAAGGCTGTCATACATTTTATATCTTTGAGTAAAAGAATAGATTAATGAAATCGATATACTTCAGGCTACTTGCCGGCGCGCTTGCAATGTTGGTGGCCGCCTGCAACCACAGTTCCAGAGCCCAACCACAGCAGCCTGCGCATCAGCCGAAAGAGTATGTCGAGATCACGCACCCCGCGTGGACCCGGAATTCAACGATTTACGAGGTCAATATCCGCCAGTATACGTCTGAAGGCACATTCAAAGCCTTCGAGAAACATCTTCCGAGATTAAAAGAAATGGGCGTCGACATTATCTGGCTGATGCCCATTCACCCTATCGGCGTCGAAAATAGAAAAGGCAAGCTTGGAAGTTATTATTCCGTTAAGGATTACTACGGAATTAACCCTGAGTTCGGTTCGGAAGAAGATTTCCGGAAGCTTGTTTCCAGGATTCACGCAATGGGAATGCACGTAATTCTAGACTGGGTTGCCAATCATTCGGCTTGGGACAATCCGCTTGTAAAACAGCATCCTGAATGGTATACGAAGTCGCCTTCCGGAAATTTCCAGCCTACGCCATGGTACGATTGGGAAGATATAATCGACTTTGATTACGAGCAGCCGGGAATTCGAAAATATATGACAGAAGCGTTGAAACATTGGGTGCGCGAATATGATATAGATGGCTATCGGTGTGATGTAGCCGGATTTATGCCTGTAGATTTTTGGGAGAACGCCCGTGCAGAGCTTGACGCAATTAAACCGGTTTTTATGCTGGCAGAGTGGGAATCGCGCGACCTTCATAAAAAGGCGTTCGATATGACGTATTCATGGAGTTTGTGGGATAAAATGCATGCTGTTGCGAAAGACGATAAGCCCCTTGGCGGACTAATAGAATATATGGCTCATGATGTAAGCACATTTCCCCGGAACGGTTACCGGATGACATTTACCGAGAACCACGACAAAAATTCGTGGGAAGGCAACCAGTTTCAGAACTTCGGTCCTGCGCTTGAGGCGTCAATGATTTTAGCATGTACGGTGAACGGAATGCCGCTCGTATACAGCGGTCAGGAAGCAGGCCTGGACCGGTCCTTAAGGTTTTTTGAGAAGGACGAGATTGAATGGAAAGAGCATCCGTTTACCGAAATATATAAAAAAATGTTTGCACTAAAACATAGGAACAGATCGTTATGGAACGGCAAGTATGGTGGAGAAATGATTCGTATCTTCAATAACCGCCCGGAGCAGATAATTTCTTTTTCGAGACAAATGGCCAGTGACCGCGTAATTTCGATCGTGAATTATAGCAATAAATCCGTCAGCACGACTTTAAATACTCAATATCAACGTGGTACTTATTCAGAATTATTTAGTGGAAAGAAGTACACGTTGCGTGGAAATGACAGCTTCAACTTGGAGGCATGGAAATATCTTGTCCTTGTCCGGACTAAACGGTAACAGAAATTTTTATTACACAAAACTAACAAGAAGTAAAGAAACAGTAACTTTATAACTGTACAATTACTATGGAAATACATTCAGGACACTCTTCAAATAACAACATTAACGAATCGAACGACTCCTTATTTTTCGATCAATTTCAGCTTCAGAGCTTAATAGAAGGAGCGCCTTATCCAATCGGGCTCTACGTGGGTCACGATATGATCATCAAACTCGCCAACCAGGCAATGCTCGACGCATGGGGAAAAACAAGTGACGTGATCAACATACCCTACTCAGACGCGTTGCCGGAGTTGCACGGCCAGGGAGTGTTCGAACAATTGCAACACGTTTTTACTACCGGCGAGGCTTTTCATGCAAAAAATCAGCCGCTCGACCTCCTTATCGACGGCGCGATAAAAACCTGTTACTTTAATTACAGCTTTACGGCCGTTCGGGATCGCAACAATGTTATTTACGGAGTAATGAATACCGGTGCTGACGTAACTGACTTGGCGGTAGCAAAGCAGAAAATCGAAGAAAGCGAATATCAGACAAAACAACTTATTCTGGAGTCGCCCATCGCTACGTGTCTCTTCCTTGGTCCCGAAATGAAAATTGAGCTTTTAAACAAAAGCATGATGAAGCTTTGGGGAAAAGGGGAATCGATAATCGGAAAAACGATCCGGGAGGCACTTCCGGAACTTGAAGGACAACCTTTCTTTGATCTTTTTGATGAAGTTTATCGGACCGGCGTTGCTCATTCGGATACAGGAGCGGTTGCACATCTTATGATTGATGGTAAAATGACGACCGGTTATTTCGACTACACCTATAAGCCGCTGCGCGATGAAAAAGGAGAAGTGTACGGCATTGTAGAGGTGGCAGTAGATGTGACCGACCAGGTATTGTCCAGACGCCGCTTAGAACAAAGCGAGCAAAAATTTAAAAACCTGGTCACACATGCGCCGGTTGGGATCTGTATCGTGCGGCGGGAACAGGTGGTTGTAGAAGTTGTAAACAACAAATTTCTCGAGGTAGTCGGCAGGACAAGGAACGAGATGGAGAACCGACCTTATTGGGAGACTCTGAGCGAAGCCGAGCCGGAATATGCACCCCTACTTGAAAACACTTTCGAAACGGAAATTCCGTTCGTCGGCGAAGAACAGTACTTGAAATTGCTGCGAAACGGCGTGGAGGAAGAATTTTATGTAAACTTTGTATACCAGCCGCTCAAAAACGAATTGGGCAAAACCGACAGGGTCATGATACTGGTTATCGAGGTTACACAGCAGGTTGTCGCGCGTCGAAAGATCGAACAGAGCGAACATCGGTTCAGGAGCTTGATTGCAGCGGCGCCGGTGGCAATTGGCTTGTACCTGGGCCCGAAGTTTATCATTGACACGTACAATAAGAGTTTTGAAGAAGTATTGGGTAAAGGCCCTTCAATAAAAGGACGCGCGCTTGCCGAGGTAATGCCGGAACTTCTAACAGAAAATCAGCCATTCCTAAAATTACTTGAAGAGGTCTACTCTACCGGTATTCCCTACCAAAGCAATGGAACACTCGTCAAGATCGCCAAGAACGGGATCATGTCCTCGAACTATTATGACATAGCCTACATGCCGCTGCTTGACGAAAAAAGCGAAGTCTACGCCATTTTAAATGTTGCAATTGACGTGACGGAAAATGTCCTTGCACAAAAAACAGTCGAAAAGAGCGAGAAGAACCTGCGAAGAACCATTTTGCAGGCACCCGTTGCAATGTGTCTTTTTAAAGGGGAATCGCACGTTGTTGACCTCGCCAATGACCGTATCCTTGAACTTTGGGGAAAAGAAGCCGATGCTGTGCTTAAAAAGCCGGTTGTAGTTGGAATCCCGGAAATTATAGGACAAGGTTTCGATAAACTGTTAGACGAGGTGTACGCCACAGGAGAAACCTTCCGCGCGCAAGAGGTTCCGGTAAGGCTGTTCCGAAATGACGTGATGGAAACGATATATGCCAACTTTGTCTACGAAGCCTTTCGCGAGGCCGACGGAACGGTATCCGGGATCATGGCTGTAGCCCTGGATGTGACAAAACAGGTGTTGGCCCGGCAAAAAATCGAACAGGCTGAAGAAAAAGCACGGTTGGCAATAGAATCGGCTGACTTAGGAACCTACGAAACAAACTTTGCCACTGGCGAAATTCAAACGAGTCCACGGTTCGATGAGATCTGGGGAATCAAACGAGATGCCAGCGTCAACCGTGCCGTAGTTGCATCAAAAATACATCCGGAAGACGCTGAAATCCGGTTAAAGGCGCATGAACTTTCCCTGAAAACAGGAAACTTGCATTACGAAGCCCGGGTAATTCATGAAGATGAATCAATACATTGGGTGCGGGTAAAAGGAAAAGTTATTTACAATGACCATGGCGATCCTGAAACATTATTGGGAATCATCCAGGATATTACCGAGCAGAAGGAGTTTGCCGATCAGCTGACACGATTGGTACGCGAACGCACAACTGAACTGCACCGTTCAAACGAAGATTTATTGCAGTTTGCCCATGTCGCAAGCCACGACTTAAAAGAACCTGTCCGCAAGATCAAATTCTTCAGCAGCATGCTCGAGGACGATTTTGGAGATTTGCTTCCGCCACGCGGAAAAACGCATCTGCAGAAAGTCCAAACCGCAACCGACAGGATGTTTTCAATGATCGAGGGCGTATTAAGCTATTCAACAATGTCATCGTCGGAGCAGGCGATTATGGCAGTGGATCTAAATGAAGTCTTTTCACATATCGAGCAGGATCTGGAAGTCGCGGTATCTCGAAAAAACGCCACGATTAAACGTGAACACCTGCCAACAGTTGAAGGTGCATCGGTTTTGCTGTATCAGCTGTTTTATAACATCATCAACAACTCGCTGAAGTTTTCAAAAGAACACGTTCCTCCTACTATTTCAATTACTGCGTGCATAGTTGAAAGGGAACGGGAAAAACAAGCTGAGATTACTATTACCGATAATGGCATTGGGCTTGACCCTGATTATACCAATAAAATTTTCAATGCTTTCGCCCGACTCCATTCTAAAGATAAATACGAAGGAACCGGACTCGGATTGGCGCTTTGCAAAAAGATCGTCGAAAGGCATCACGGAACCATTTCAGCAACCGGCGTAAAGGACGAAAGCGCGATCTTTACTATTACGCTTCCGCTCCGCCAACGCACCCGGAAGCTATAAAAAAATCCGCTTAAAGCGGATCTTTTTGAATTTATACGGTTCCCGAATCGAAGTCGGTCAGCAGGTATTGGGTTGTCGCCAATGCAAGAAAACCAACATGGAACGCAAGGGCTTTCTTGTCGCGCCAGATTGGTTTCATAAATGTCATTCCAAGTGTACCTAGCAAAAGTCCAAGATCTGCTTTTTTGTGGGTTTTTAATGGAACCATCTTTTTGACCGCGCCCTTAACGTCGGTTGTTGCATTCAGCGACAATATACTTGCGCCCACTGAACAATAGGTGTTTCTTGCGGTTTTGTTCATTCCAAGCATCGAAGGCAGCGTTATTAATGTCGCAGACATGGCGTAATCCATAATGCAATGCATTTCCGGCGTAATAGGTTTGTTTTTCATAGTTGTTAATTTTAAGGTTTCAGTTGAACTGCTATCTGTTTGACTCTTAAAATTACGCCATAACACTCGTACTCATTTATAGGATTTAAAACAATATTTGTATCATTTTCTATTTTGTATCGGATAACGCGTCCATAAGATAATCGATGTCTTCTTCAGTGTTGTAGTGGCTGAACGAGATTCGAAGCGACGGTTTTTTTAAATCAGTCCCGGCGAGCACTTCGGCAAGTACATGTGAGGGCTGAACGCTCCCCGATTGACAGGCGCTGCCACGGGAAACCGCTATTCCCTTGATATCGAGTTGAAACAGGATCATCGCAGCTCGATCTTCAGATAACGGAAGACACACGTTCAGGATGTTGTAAAAACCGCCGTCATAACTGCCGTTTATTTTGGTTCCGGGGAACTTTGACTGAAACGACCTGGCAGCATAGCTACGTAAACCTTCAATGTATGCATGTTCCAACTCAAATTTCCTCGACGCAAGGTCCAGAGCGGTTGAAAGCCCTACCACATTGTGTACCGCTTCGGTTCCCGGACGCACGCCTTTCTCCTGCTCGCCGCCATAGAACATCGGCTGCAGCGGAATTCCCTTACGGATGAACAGGAAGCCGCTTCCTTTGGGACCATGAAACTTGTGTGCACTTGCAACAATAAAATCAGCCTGTACTTCCTGAAGATCGATCTTCGTCTTGCCCACCGACTGAACCGTATCTGAAAAGAAATACGCATCATATTGCTTGCATAACCGCGACACTTTAGCAAGGTCGAGTACCGTTCCGATCTCATTGTTGACATGCATCAGCGATACGAGCGTCTTTTCATCACTTGCAGCCAGTAACTCAGATAAATGTGATAGATTGATCGCGCCGTTGCCGTCGACTTTAACAAAATCAACGGCTATAGAAAATTCCTTTTCCAGATGGTTAATCGCGTGTATAACAGCGTGATGCTCGATTCTACTTGAAATGATCCTTTTTACATTAAGCGTTACGATTGCGTTCCGTAAAAGCCAGTTAATGGATTCAGTCGCGCCAGAGGTAAAAATGATCTCCTGTGCCGAAACGTTTAAATTTTTTGCAACGGATTTTCTGCTAAGCTCGATGATGCTTTTCGCATGTCGGCCGAAACTGTGCGTTGACGAGGGATTCCCGTAATCTTCAGCAAGTGATTTTGTCATTGCAGCAATAACTTCAGGTCGGAGTTGCGTGGTGGCTGCGTTGTCCAGATATACTTTTCTCATTTTGTTATGGAAGGGGAAGGATGCTTATTGCCGTTCCGCCGCCGGCGGCAAGAGACAACACTAATTTGGATTTTGATGTAACAGGTATTGTACGGATGGTATAGGCTTTCGGATTTTTTTGCCAATGTGCGTCTTTGGCGTCTTCATAAATCGTCGCCGTATATTTTTGTCCAGGTTTAAGAAAATCAAGTGAAATGGTCGTTTTGCGCGCATTCTCATCGGTAATTGCGCCCACGAACCATGACTCTTTTGCTTTTGCCTTACGTGCAATCGTTAGGTAATCTCCGGGTTCAGCTTCTAGTATTTTGGTATCGTCCCAATCGGTTTCGACATCTTTAATAAACTGGAATGCATCGGGATAGCGTTCGTAATTTTCAGGAAGATCGGCAGCCATTTGCAGCGGCGAATACATCGTTACATACAATGCCAGCTGTTTGGCTAATGTGGTATGCACCTGCTCCTTTTTTTTCGGATCATAAAAACTCATCTTAATTTCAAAAATTCCCGGAGTATAATCCATCGGTCCGCCGAGAAGCCGGGTGAACGGCAGGATCGTTTCATGCATCGGCGGATTCCCGTTGCTCCAGGCGTTGAATTCATTGCCGCGTGCCGCTTCGGCAGCAATATAATTAGGATAGGTGCGATGCACGCCTGTAGGACGCGAAGATTCGTGTGAATTCACCATGATCTTCTTCTCAGCTGCACGTGCAACGACGTGGTTGTAGTGGTTTACCATCCACTGCCCGTCATGGGTCTCGCCACGAGGAATTATCCGGCCTACGTAGCCTGTCTTAACCGCATCGTAGCCGTACGCTTTCATGAAGTCAAAGGCCCGATCCAGACGCCGCTCGTAGTTAGTGACCGATCCCGAGGTTTCGTGGTGCATAATCATCTTTACGTTTTTTGCCTTCGCATACGCAGCTATTTCCTGCACATTAAAATCAGGATACGGCGTTACAAAATCGAAAACCTCTTCTTTCCAGTTTCCGGCCCAATCTTCCCAGCCGATATTCCAACCTTCTACAAGAACGCCATCGAAACCGTGCTTTGCAGCAAAATCGATATAACGTTTTGTATTTTCGGTAGTCGCACCATGCGGAACTTTCTTATTTAAATCGGCACCACCAACATTTTGTGCGTTTTGTGATCCGGCGTAGTCCCAAGTGGCTCGTCCGACATGCATTTCCCACCAAATCCCGACATACTTCATGGGCTTGATCCAAGATGTATCCGCTATTTTTGACGGCTCATTTAGGTTTAAAATCATTTTGGAACCAACGATATCGCGCGCATCATCACTTACCATAATCGTCCTCCACGGCGAAAGGAACGGCGCCTGCAGATAGGCAGGATCACCAATCGCATTCGGCGCAAGATCGGCTGTGAAGCTAAAACGAGCAGGATCGAGAAGCAGGTGCATCAGCGGATAATTTATTGTGGCAGCCTCAAAAATGTTCAGGTACAGATCATTGGCGGTCTTCATCATTAGCGGCGACTGAACGCGCGTATTTGCGGTACTGCCTTTAAAGCCGACACCGTTATTGAGATCGAGTTTTGAAACGTCGATACCGGACAGAAGGGTCTCATTGTACACATATTCCTGGCTATCGAAGTCACCCGGAATCCAAAATGCTTTATGGTTAGCCGTAAGATTAAATTCGGTTACCTCACGGCTGACAACGAAATAATTCAATTCCTGCTGTTTCGGGAATTCATACCGGAAGGCGAGGCCGTCGTCGAACATTCTAAAGATAACGTTAAGCTTTCGGTTGGTTTGAGGCTGTATCATCTCGACTGTCAGCTGATTGTAATAATTTCTGATTTGGGATTGTTCGCCCAAAACAGGATACCACGTTTCATCGAATTTGCTTGGCGTGGTTTTAACTACTGAAAATCCAGATTCCATCGCAGGTTTTTCTTTGAGTTCAAACCCTAGTACGCTTTGCTCGATTATCGGCAAACCTTTGTACTGAAGCGTGTATGTGGGCTTTCCGTCGGCCGTTAACGAGAACATCATTTTCAACTCCTTTGAAGGCGAATCTAGTGACTGGGCGCCGATTATACCTGACGATAGCATAGCGATAGATAACAACAATATTTTGCTCATTTTGTGGATGCGTAAGGAAGTGGATTGTTGTGGTCAAAGATACTAATATACCGTTAAATTTCTCCGATTGCCGCTTCAAAGCTTTGTTGACGGCTTTAAAATCCTATTTTTGTCCTACTAATTACGTGACCATGAAATCATTCCTCGGAATACTTGCGCTAACGATGTTACTCACATCTTGTGACGACGGCGACCTCACCTTTGAAGAAATAAGTTTTGATGACGCAAACGTGCTACGATGCGGAACCAAACTTTATAAGCTGAATGAAAACGAAGCTTTAATCCTGAACCTTGGAGAATCTGATTCTGAGTTTGATAGCTTCTTTATCGAAAACCCTACCGGCACCGGCGGACCAGAGCCAATCGACATTACAACCAGCGGTGCCGAAATTATCGTAGCATACCGATCGTTCAATGGCACCGTCGACGATGAATCGGTTTGTGATCCCATTCCGCCAATTAATCCGGCGCCAACCGAAAGCTGGACGGCTGCCTCAGGACTGATGGAAATTACCACTACGGCAAACATTGTAGAAAATACGACTGCAGGTTTTGAAGGCGGACAAAGAATTACCGGCTATAGGCATAATATAAGTTTTAATAATTTGGAATTTAACCGAAGCTCCGGCACGACGCAACTGTATCCGGAGTTTAATTTCGGAACGTTTGATAAGCCCATTACCTTCGCGTTGCCTATAGTTTTTGACGATGAACTTGAACAATGCGGAACAAGTAATATCGTTTATAATATTGCTGGAGCACATGCCATGGTGTTGCAGGTCGATCCTTCGCTAATTGATGGATCAACGCTGAACGTGCCGCAAACAGGAACCGTTTCGACCGGCACAAAT
Organism: Flavobacterium sp.; assembly: GCA_036386895.1. GTDB lineage: Bacteria > Bacteroidota > Bacteroidia > Flavobacteriales > Flavobacteriaceae > Flavobacterium. The sequence goes on along the minus strand of DASVUR010000001.1, from coordinate 125,446 downwards.
CCATTCACCTACCAGATTTTTAGCCTGGGTACAACATTAGAAGGCGCAACCCATTTCTGCACAGGCACTCCTGAAGCCAATCCGGTACAGGTTTGGACGGGTACAGGCGAAATTGAAGTTACCAGTACGCAAGTTGGAACAAGTCTTCAGCACACTATAATCCTTCGCAATATTACGCTAACCCGCGGTAACAGTCAATTTATCCTTGCTGCCGAATACAACTTCGGGGTCTTAATAACCGAATAATTATTTTGTATTCTGCCGGATGTAAACTTCGGTAGCGCCAAGTCCGTATTTCTGATAATTCGCATCCTGGAACGCGATATTGTCGTAGCGCCCGAGCATGAAATCAAGTTCCGATTTCAAGACCCCTTCGCCAACACCATGAATAAAAACGATCTTCGGAATGCGGTTCCGGATCGCAAACTCGATGTGCCGTTTGGCCGTTTCGGTTTGGATCGTAAGAATGTCGTAGTTGGATAACGACTTGTGATTTTTTGCGAGCTTTTCAATGTGTAGGTCGAACTCGGGAGGTGGAATTTCGCCTTTTTCTTTTCGTATCCGTTCAAAACTCCGCGGCTTCGGAATTTCTTTTTCAGCTTTTACCTTATCTAAATCCATTCTTCCGTAATCGGCAGCTAAATCACTGGTAACGTCAATGTTAATTAGTTCGTTGACATTATAAGTCATCACAAATCCGTCGGTTGTTTCAATAGTTATCCGGTCGTTTTCTACAGCTAGCACGACTCCGTCGACCGCTTCGTCGAGGACTGAAACCTTGTCGCCTTTATTCAATTTTTTCATTGTCGTCGTCTTGGTTCTTACTTGGTGTTTTTGCGCTTAATCGCATCATGCCAAACATGAAAATAACAATGCAGGCAATCATGATAAAGAGGTTTGGCTTTGCTTTGCTCTGTTCGTACAGTGCGACCAGGATCGCTAGTACCATCATTGGAACGAAGATTTTTTTCATCTGGATTTTGTATTTTTCAAAAGTAAAACACAATCGGACATTTATCGTATCATAGCAGTATTTTTCGTAAAATTGTGAAAACTTACCTGATGGAGAAATACATGATTCCGTGCATGAGCAAAAGGTTGTTCGGATTCGACTGTCCCGGATGCGGAACCCAGCGTTCTTTTGCACTTCTACTCAAAGGCGATGTTGCCGGAGCTTTTCATATGTTTCCCGCCATTTTCACTACCATTATCCTGTTCGCCTTCATCGGACTGCATTTCGTTGACCGCTCACGCAAGTACAACGATATCATCATCCGGCTTGCAATCGCAAACGCAGCCATAATGATTATTTCCTATATTTACAAAATAACGAACCTTTAACCAAAACAAAAATTATGGAAAAACAAAAATTACCTAATGCCAACGCGGTACTGATTCTCGGAATTTTGTCCCTGCTCGGATGTTGCTGTTACGGAATCCTTGGAGTCATTCTTGGCGTTGTCGCCTTGATTCTCGCTAAAAAAGACATGGAACTTTACAGGGCACAGCCTGAATTGTATTCAAATTATTCAAATCTAAATACAGGACGGATCCTTGCCATAGTCGGACTTGCAATCAGTGCGGTTTATATGATCATTATGATCTACATGTTTGCTACCTACGGATTGGAAGGCCTGCAGCAGATGCAAATGGATGCTATGCGTCAGTACGGCGTTCAGTAACCAAATTGATATTAAGATAAAAGTCCGCTTTAAAAGCGGACTTTTTTTATTTCTCAAATTCTTTCAGCGTTCGAATAATAATCGAAACGCAGTCGGTTAACTGTTCTTCGTTCATCACCAGGGGCGGTGCGAACCTGATTATATTGCCGTGCGTAGGCTTGGCCAGCAGGCCATTATCGCGGAGCTTCATGCAAATATCCCAAGCCGTCGAGCTTTCTTCGGTATCGTTGATCACAACCGCGTTTAGCAAGCCTTTTCCTCTAACGAGTGAAGCAATTGTCGACGTTTTTATGTATTCGGCTAGTTTTTCACGGAATAAGTTTCCAAGATACGCAGCGTTCTCGGCGAGTTGTTCGTCTTTTACAACTTCAAGCGCTGCAACGGCAACCGCTGCTGCAATCGGGTTTCCGCCAAATGTAGACCCGTGTTGGCCTGGTTTTATGACGTTCATGATGTTGTCGTTGGCCAAAACCGCAGAAACAGGATAAACCCCGCCTGACAGTGCTTTTCCTAGTATTAAAATATCAGGTTTGACATTCTCATGATCCACCGCAAGCAATTTACCCGTGCGTGCAATTCCTGTCTGAACTTCATCATCGATAAAGAGCACATTATATTTTTGGCAAAGCGCTTTTGCTTTAAACAAGTAACCTTCCGACGGGACATAGACGCCTGCCTCGCCCTGAATTGGCTCAACAAGGAATCCTGCTACATTCGGATTAGACTTCAGTGCATTTTCAAGCGCTTCGAGGTTATCATACGCAATCTGGATAAACCCTTCTGTATACGGTCCGAAGTTTCGTCGGGCGTTGGCGTCGTTTGAAAAGGAGATGATCGTTGTAGTTCTTCCGTGGAAATTTCCGTCGCAAACAATAATCTGCGCCTGCTGTTCAGCAATGCCTTTAACTTCATAAGCCCATTTCCTGCACAGTTTTAGCGCGGTTTCGACGGCTTCGGCACCGGTGTTCATCGGAAGCACTTTGTCAAATCCGAAATAATTACATAGAAATTTTTCGTACGGACCAAGTTGGTCGTTATAAAATGCGCGCGAAGTCAAGGTCAAGGTTTGCGCCTGCTTCATCATTGCACTTACAATTTTCGGATGGCAATGTCCTTGGTTTACGGCCGAATATGCTGCAAGAAAGTCGTAGTATCTTTTGCCTTCAACATCCCAAACATAAACGCCGTCACCCTTGCTGAGTACAACCGGAAGCGGATGATAATTGTGTGCTCCGTATTGATTCTCCAAAGCCATTAATTCTTCGGATCTGGTACTTTGTAAAACTGACATGCTGCTATTTTTTAATCATTTTTATGCTATTCCTTCTTGCGGAGAGAAATCATCCGGTTACAAAACTAGCCAAATATTCCCGCATCGGCAACGTGTTACTGTGCCAACGTGGCGCTTGACGAGATTTTGGTATTCAACAACTTTGAAATCGGACAGTTTTTTTCAGCCTTCGTCACAAGTTCCTGAAATTCGGAATCGGTAATACCCTGAACTTTTGCAGTTAGCGTCAGATGTGAACTTACAATTGAGCCGTCTTGGAAATCGATATCGCATTTGGTTTCGATCGAATCGACCGTATGTCCTGCTTCCCCGATGTAAGCCGACAGCTGCATCGTAAAACATCCTGCGTGAGCGGCTGCGACAAGTTCTTCAGGATTGGTTCCAACGCCTTGCTCAAAGCGTGATTTGAACGAATATTGCGCATTATCGAGCGTCTTGCTCTGCATTGAAATTTTGCCGTTTCCTTCTTTAAGCGATCCGTTCCAAACCGCTGTTGCATTTCTTTTCATGACTGTTGATTTAGTATTTTTTCAAATTTAAGCCTTTTCAGCCACAACATGTATTAATCTTTCCTTAAGTCTTTTATCAGGAGCTTAATACCGCTTTTGGCGATACTGACATTGCCATTGCTAAATCCTATAACATCCGACTTAAAAACTGTAACTGACAAGCTAACAGTTCAGCGTATTTTTGTTTAAACTAAATTTCATAAGCATGGACAGTATCAATAAAAACCAGCCTGAAGAAAACTTCAAGAACCTAATCGGCCAGGAGGCGCACGACAAGATTACGGATCTTGCTAAGAAAGCCGGCTCATGCTTTTTCTGTACGCGAATACAAACAGGACAAGCGTTTCGCACCAGACCAATGGCAGCCGAACACATTGATGAAGAGGGCAACTTCTGGTTCTTAAGCGCATCCGACAGCCATAAAAACCGCGACATTGCATTGGACCCTGCAGTTCAGTTGCTGTTTCAGGGTTCAGCCCACAGCGACTTCTTGATGCTTTACGGACGTGCAGAAGTTTCAACCAATAAGCAAAAAATTGAAGAATTGTGGAACCCGTTCCTGAAAACCTGGTTTACCGATGGTGTAAACGACCCACGAATTACTGTAATCAAAGTACGGCCAACCGAGGGCTACTACTGGGATACGAAACACGGAATGGCAGTTGCGATGGTTAAAAGAGCATACGGAGCTGTAGTCGGGGAAACCTATGATGATTCGATCGAAGGAAACATTCTTCCTTCATAAAAGCCCTCATTCCGACCGACATTGAAATTGTATTGACATCTAAATTGAAATTGCCATTGCCATGAAAGCCCGACGCTCCCGACTCTATAACGACGTTGAATTCCTGACCGAACTCCGACCCTATCGAAATTACCGCAACGTTGATAGCCTGAACAAAGTATGCGATTACGTCAGGCTGGAATTCGCAGCAGCCGGATTTGACGTACAGGATCAAACCTGGAAGATCGATGGAATTGAGTACACGAACGTCATCGGAACGTACAACAAAGGAAAACAAAAGCGATTAATTGTGGGTGCGCATTACGACGTTTGCGGCGATCAACCCGGCGCCGATGATAACGCAAGTGCGGTAGCAGGCCTGTTAGAAACGGCGAGATTATTAGGCGAAAGCCGTCCGGAACTGGACTATCAGATCGATTTGGTTGCCTTTTGTCTTGAAGAACCGCCATTTTTCGCGTCACACCAAATGGGAAGTTACGTTCATGCGAAATCGCTTCACGACCAAAACGCCGACCTAATCGGAATGATCTGTTTCGAAATGATAGGCTATTTCTCAGATGAACCGAATTCACAATCTTTCCCTGACCCCGCATTGGCTGAAATCTATCCGCATACAGCGAATTTTATAATAGTTGTAGGCATCAGTGAGTTCCATGATTTCAATGAACGGGTAAAATCGTTAATGTCTGAAAAATCGGAGGTCGATGTTCAAAGCATAAGCTTTCCGTCTGAGAATGGCCTCGCCGGACTATCGGACCAGAGAAACTATTGGAAATTTGGCTACCCGGCATTAATGATCAACGATACTTCATTCATTAGAAATCCAAATTATCATCTGAAATCAGATACAATTGAGACGTTAGACTTTGAAAAAATGACTGAAGTCGTAACCGGCGCCTACCATGCTATTGTTAACTTCGGAGAAGTTTGAGCCAGACGAAGAGTTCGTTCTACTGAAACTGTCATCTGTAACTGTCAGGTGTCGACAAATTAAAAAAATTCCCAATATTATTTTATTACAATCCCAATCCCGTATTTTTGCGCCATGGCAAAAAAAAATACCGATAAACTAGTTTTCGACCATATCAAAGTATTGGATGCAGGGGCGAAAGGAGTTTCTGTTGCAAAAGCACCCGACGGAAAAGTAATTTTCATCCCGAATGTTGTCCCCGGCGATGTTGTAGACGTGCAAACCTTTAAAAAGCGCAAAGCGTATTACGAAGGAAAAGCAGTGCGTTTCCATGAATTTTCAGAACATCGTATTGATCCCAAGTGCGAATATTTCGGATCGTGCGGCGGCTGCAAATGGCAGAACATGAAATACAGTCGGCAGTTGCACTATAAAGAGAACGAGGTCAGAAATCATCTTCAGCGCATTGGAAAAGTAGCGCTTCCCGAATTCGAACCCATACTTGGCTCTGAAAAACAGTTCTTCTATCGCAACAAAATGGAGTTTTCTTTTTCGAATTCGCGCTGGCTTACCGAAGCCGAAATTGACTCAGTTGGCGAACTCGAACATAAAAACGCGCTTGGATTTCATATTCCGCGTATGTGGGACAAAATCCTGGACATCCATAAATGTTACCTCCAGGAAGATCCGTCGAATGCGATCCGAAACGCGGTACGGCAATTTGCCAACGTTCATAACCTCGCATTTTTCGATCCGCGAAACCACGAAGGCTTCTTACGAACGTTGATGATCCGAACAGCGTCGACAGGAGAGATCATGGTGCTGATCCAGTTCTTCGAAGAGCAAAAAGATAACCGTGAATTACTTTTAAACTATTTGGTAGAGAAGTTTCCCGAAATCACGTCGCTTCAGTATGTGATCAATGGCAAGCCGAACGATACGATATACGATCAAAAAGTGCATTTGTTCCACGGCCGCGACTATATCCTCGAAGAAATGGAAGGGTTACGATTTAGTATCAACGCGAAATCTTTTTATCAAACTAATTCGGAACAGGCGTACGAGCTCTATAAAATAACACGTGATTTCGCCGGCCTGACCGGGAATGAAATCGTTTACGATCTTTACACCGGAACCGGAACAATTGCGCAATTTGTATCGCGGAAAGCGGCAAAGGTAATTGGAGTTGAAAGCGTGCCGGAAGCCATTGCCGATGCAAAATTGAATGCGCAACGAAATAATATTGAAAACTGTGAGTTTTTTGTTGGCGATATGAAAGTAGTCTTCAATGACGCGTTCATTGCCCAACACGGTCATCCGGATGTAATTATTACAGATCCGCCGCGTGACGGTATGCACAAGGATGTTGTAGAACAGCTTCTGAAGATCGCTCCTGAAAAGATTGTCTACGTCAGCTGTAATTCGGCAACACAGGCACGCGATCTTGCGCTATTGGACCAGAAGTACAAAGTTACCCGCGTGCGTCCTGTTGATATGTTTCCGCAAACACATCATGTTGAAAATGTCGTACTTTTGGAAAAACGCTATTAATGAAAAAAATCATCGCGCTGCTTCTTGCCGTTTTCGGTTTTGTTTTTTCGGGATGCGAGAAGGACGACATTTGTGCCGATACCACACCTACAACGCCCCGGATGGTCATCGAATTTTATAATTTCGCAAATCGGGCGGAACTTAAGCCTGTGACAAATTTAAAAGTTTTATCAGGGCTTTCGCAAGGGTTGGCTTTTAACAATGTGAGCAGCATCACGGTACCATTACGCACTACCGGAGACAGCACCGAGTACCGCTTTGTATTGAATGCAGGCAATCCAAATCCTGCGCTGGTATACATAGACGAGCTTCAATTTAATTATACGCGCCGCGATGTCTTTGTGTCACGCGCCTGTGGTTACAAAACGCTGTATGACCTTAATGACGATGACGATCCGGAAACGCCTGAACCTACCATACTTAACACCACTCCAGGCAGTAATTCCGGCAATTGGATAAAAGATATTGTCATTGAAAATTATAATATTGAAAACGAAGACGAAGTACATGTCAAAATTTATTTCTAGCCTGCTCGCGATTTTTGTCTTTGCACTTTCGTCGGCTCAGGAAGCGCCGGCACCTGCCGATACGATTCCGCCTAAAATCGAGCGTTTTGGCGTGCGCGTCGGTGTTGATTTATTTAAACTTTCAAGATCGATCTATGACAAAGATTATAAAGGGATCGAAGTTGTGGGTGATTATCGGTTAACGAAGAATCATTTTATTGCGGCTGAACTGGGTAATGAAGATGCGACGATCGACGAAACACAACTTAATTTTACGACCAAGGGCTCCTATATCGCGTTTGGTTTTGATTACAACACCTATGAGAACTGGCTGAACATGGAGAACATGATTTACGTCGGGCTCCGGTACGGGATTGCGAGCTTTAACCAGACGCTCAACAGCTATACCATCTATAATCCGAACCCGCAATTTGGGGAAGCGCCGCCGATCCGGTCAGGCGAAAAATTCAGCGGGCTGACCGCTTCGTGGGCAGAAGTTGTCGTGGGCGTAAAAGCCGAAATGCTTCCAAACCTATATGCAGGTTTCAGTCTGCGTCTAAAGCGTCTGGTGACCAACAACGAGCCTGATACTTTTGCAAACCTGTACATTCCGGGATTCGGCAGAACGTATGACGGACCATTTGGTGTAGGTTTCAATTATACGGTTTCCTACTTCATCCCGATTTATAAGAAAGCGGTAAAACCGAAGGAGAAGAAAATTACTAATTGATACGTAAAATAATAATCAGACGCTTTTGACGTGTAGCTGCTGTCTGGTTATGGGAAGCCTGGCTTTAAAGCGCGTAGCAAGTCAAAAAGTTTGCGAGTCTTTTGCCGGTGGTCTGTCTTGTTGTGTAGTATCTGGTGCTCGTGAACTAAACCCTCAGCAACAACCTACTTTATCTCCCGAACTCCTTTAATAAAGATCCATTTTACAAACAATTTTTCGCCATCGCGCGTTTTGACTGCCTGAAATTTCGGCGAAATCAGCGTAGCAATTACCGCTGCCGTTACCGGAATCCACAACCCCGAAAGACTAGCGTATTCACTTATTAAAAATCGCAACGGAACGAACAGAATTGCGAAGCATATCAATTGAAAGACAAAGGCTTTTACGGGTTTGGACATGGCAGATTTAGATTTCAGGTTTAAGATTCATACTTCAGATTGGAAGGCAGGGCACAGACAACAGAAAAAAGACACTTAGATCTGAGCTTGATTTCAGAGTTTGGCTCTTAGATTCCAGAGTGCCAAGTTCAGATTGAAAAGCAGCGCTTAAGCTTACTTTTCGATTTCAATCGGCAGTTATTAATTATCCTGTTGAAATTTTGTGCGTTTACTGCCTTCGTACATTTCATATTTTACCAGTCGCGCTTCTAAACTCCCATTGAAAAGCTTGATCTTACGTGATGGCTTTAATCCTACAAATTTCAATGCTTCAAGATTGGCGGTAATGAACCATGCGTTCGTTCCGGGATACTTCTTTTTGAGCGTATCACCAATGTCGGCGTAAAAACGCTCCATCTGAATATCGAGCCGCTCGCCGTAAGGGGGATTAAAAACCACGTGCAACGGACCTTTGGTTTCCTTTTGCGTGTCGAAGAAGTTCTTCTCTTTTATCGTAATATATTCCTCAAGGTTGGCATTACGAATATTGTCCTTCGCTTTTTGAACTGCCGATGGCGCTTTGTCATAACCGGTAATCGTATAGTGGAACTCGCGAACTTTCTTAAGAGATGATTCAACGATAACGTCAAAAAGGTCATTGTCCCAGTCACTCCATTTCTCAAAGGCGAACTCCTTACGGTTAATGTTTGCAGGAATATTGCACGCAATCATCGCCGCTTCAGCCAGTATCGTCCCGCTTCCACACATCGGATCAAGAAAGTCGCCTTGTCCGTCCCAACCTGAAAGCAGCAACATTCCGGCAGCAAGGACTTCGTTTATTGGAGCAATATTCGTTGCTGTTCGATAGCCTCTATGGTGTAACGACGCACCGGAAGTGTCCAACGCAACCGAACATTGATCCCGATCGATATGAACATTGATGCGAACATCCGGATGATCCTTGTCAACACTTGGCCGCTGACCGGTTCGTGACCGAAATTGATCAACAATAGCATCCTTGCATTTCTGCGACACGAATTCACTATGGTTAAACTTATCGGAATGGACCGTTGAATCAATTACAAAAGTCTGGTTTGCATTCAGATATTTCGACCAATCGATGCCCGAAATTCCTTTGTAAAGAGCCGCTTCGTTCGTAACACGGAAATAATAAATCGGCTTCAGTATCTTCAACGCCGAACGAAGGCTAAGGTTTGCTTTATACATAAAACCCTTATCACCGGCAAACTGGACCATTCGTGTTCCGGGCGTAACATCCTGCGCACCTAGCTGTTGCAGTTCCTTGGCCAAAATTTCTTCAAAACCGAAAAAAGTTTTGGCTACCATTTTAAAATTATTCTCCATCCAAACAGGCCCGAAGCATCGGGAAAATATGATTATAATGGCAAAAATACACTAAATTTGCGGAGTAGAAATCTTAGCACCCAATATATGGCCGAAGAACAGCATCCGTCACCAAACCAACAGCAGGAAACCCAGAACTGGTACGCCTCATGGTTTGATTCGCCGTATTATCATATTCTTTATAAAGATCGAGATTACGAGGAAGCGCAGCTGTTCATGGACAATATCACGAACTACCTGAACCTTCCCGAGAACGCAAAAATTCTTGATCTTGCCTGCGGCAAAGGCCGTCATTCAATTTATTTGAGCCAACTCGGATACAACGTTACCGGTGCCGATTTATCGGAGAACAGCATTCGCGAGGCAAAAAAGTCGGAACAGCCCAATTTGCAGTTCATCCAGCACGACATGCGCGAACCTTTTTCTGAGAAGTACGATGCTGTGTTCAATCTTTTTACAAGTTTCGGGTACTTTGATGATGATGCCGATAATTTGCGGACTTTGGTTGCCATTCGTGACAGCCTTACCGAGAGCGGCTTCGGCGTAATTGATTTTATGAATGTCGAAAAAGTCATTAAAAACTTAATTCCATCGGAAGTTAAAAACGTAGGCGGGCTCGACTTCCACATCAAACGCTATCACATCGACAACCATATCTATAAGGAAATTGACTTTGAGGACAACGGGCAGAAGTTCCATTTTATTGAGAAGGTCCGCGCCTTCACGCTCGAAGCTTTTGAAGCTCTAATGGAAGACGCCGGAATCTACTTGCTGGACACATTTGGTGATTACAAGCTCCGAAAATTCCACAAAAATGAAAGTGACCGCCTAATCATGATCTTCAAATAATGAATTACCTGTTGCCATTATTGTCGGTTTTGCTGGGATATTTGGTCGCATTGGTGATCAAACCCGAAAAAAAACGCAACCTGAAACTCCTGCTCGCGTTTAGTGGCGCGTTCCTGTTGTCACTCACGGTGATGCATCTGCTCCCGGAGGTTTATGAAGCCGAACATGATGACGCCGGACATCAGCATTCGAATAAGATCGGAATCTTTATCATGGTCGGAATCCTGTTCCAGATCATTTTGGAGTTTTTTTCAAAGGGCGCCGAACACGGGCATGTGCATGTTCACGGCGACATCAACCGAATGCCCTGGCTTTTGTTCATCAGCCTTTGCATTCATGCGTTGCTTGAAGGTTTTCCCGTTAGTCATCACGATCATCTGGCACTCGGTATTGCGATACACCACTTCCCTATTGCGATTATCCTGACGTCGTTCTTCGCCACAGCCAACCTGAAAAAGTTTATCATTTTCCTGTTTATGGTTACCTTCGCAGTAATGACTCCGCTTGGAACTGTACTTTCCTCCTATTTCCCGATGCTGAACGACTATTATACGGAGATAACAGCGGTCGTGATCGGAATCCTGTTCCACATTTCGTCGACAATTATTTTTGAAACCAGCGAAGGCCACAAGTTCAATATCGCCAAAGTTTCGATGATCATCCTCGGAATAATACTGGCGTGTTTCGTTTGATCTTAGGCGTGACCACAGGGATCGGGCTTTTGCGCCACTCTTTTTAGCTTTCGCAAAGCCGGCAAAAAGGAGTTTCCTGCACCCAAGGCCAGAGTCTGAACTGATGAAGTAATCCCTCACGCAGTTGACGGTGGCGAAATGGTTGTTCATCATTTTAAAATACACGACAGCCACCGCCTGTCCTCCTCTTAATCTACTTTGTCAGTTCGCTCTGCCCGGGCCAAATCTTTTCTCTTTTCTGTTTTCTCTTTTCCCTTCTCCCTTCTCCCTTCAAAATTCTTCCTTATCTTTGAGCTACTCAAAATTACACTATGACCTTCACCAAAACCACCGAACAATCTTCTAAATACGAAAGCCTGGAAAAGATGCCGGTAGCCCAATTGCTTGCCAATATCAACAACGAAGATAAAACGGTTCCTTTTGCTGTCGAGAAAGCATTGCCGCAGATTGAAGCGCTTGTAAACGAAGTAGTGGCTCAACTAAAAATTGGCGGTAGATTATTCTATATTGGCGCCGGAACATCAGGCCGGCTCGGAATTGTCGATGCGTCTGAATGTCCGCCTACGTTTGGCGTTCCGTTCGATCTTGTAAACGGGATCATTGCCGGGGGCGACACAGCGATCCGGCGTGCAGTCGAAAATGCCGAAGACAATGAAGAACAGGCTTGGCGTGACTTGTCAGCGTTTTCGATAAATCAGAATGACGTTGTTATAGGAATTGCCGCTTCAGGAACAACTCCGTACGTTATCGGCGGACTCCGGAAATGCAACGAAAACAATATCACAACGGGTTGCATCACCTGCAACGTTGGAAGTCCGCTGGGTCATGTCGCAAAGTTCCCTGTGGAAGTTGTTGTCGGTCCGGAATTCATAACCGGAAGTTCCCGAATGAAAGCCGGGACAGCACAAAAGCTTGTCCTGAACATGATTTCGACGGCAGCAATGATCCGGCTTGGACGTGTAAAAGGTAACAAAATGGTTGACATGCAACTAAGCAACAACAAGCTTGTCGACCGCGGTGTAAAAATGATCATGGGCGAGATTCCGGTTTCATATGAAGAAGCATGGAGATTGCTGGAGGAACACGGGAGCGTAAGGAAAGCCGTCGACTTTCATCACCTGAACTTGAGATAGTCGCCATGGGAACCGACAAGAAAATATTAAACAAAGGTATTTCCTATTTTGCGTGGGCACTTCCGCTGATTTTTATCGGACCTTCACTTATCCATAATGCCTTTATGAACCGGCATACGGCGTGGCATTATCTTGTTCTTGGAGTTGGCATTGCAATGTGCATTGGTGCGGTCGTGCTTATGTTTAAAGGATTGCGCACAATAATTAAAAGTATGTTCGGAAACTAATGAACGATTTTTTACACATCAATAAAACGTTTGATAAGATCCTGTACAACAGTCAGCGCGTCAACGGACGAGAATTTGACGGTTGCGTCTTTCGAAAATGCGATTTCTCGGACAGTGATTTTTCAGACAACATTTTCATAGACTGTGAGTTTATCGACTGCAATCTGGCCACAATGAAACTGCGCAATACAAGTTTAAAGGGAGTAAAATTCCATGAGTGTAAAATACTCGGAGTGCTTTTCCATGAGTGCGCTGATTTTCTATTCGAAGTTTCCTTTTTCGATTCAGCCTTGGACTATTGCTCGTTCACGAACAAAAAAATGCCGAAGACAGAGTTTCGGAACTGCCGCCTGCGCGAGACTAACTTCAGCAGCGCGATTCTCACAAAAGCGATTTTTGACAATTGTGACCTGAGCAATGCGCTGTTTAACGAAACACAATTGGGCGAAGCCGACTTTAAAACGGCTTTTAATTACTCAATTGACCCCGAATACAATCCAATGCGAAAAGCAAAATTTTCAATTGCCGGAATTCCCGGATTGCTCGAAAAGTATGATATCAAAATTGTTTAGTTATGGAAATAAATGCAACCTATCTTGAAAGTGTAAAAAAACAGTTTTTGTACTACAAAGCTTTAGGAGAAAAAGCGATGGCGCAACTTGAACCCGAACAGCTTTTTTTGTCACTGAATGAGGAGACTAACAGCATCGCAATCATAGTGAACCACCTTTCGGGAAATATGCAATCGCGATGGACCGACTTCCTGACATCAGACGGGGAGAAAGAATGGCGAAACCGAGACCTTGAATTTGAACCGGTACTCACGGCAAACGAACAAGTGATGGACGCGTGGAACAAAGGCTGGAATTGTCTTTTCAATACGATCGAGTCACTTGAGCCGGAGCAATTGTCAGACATCATCTACATCAGAAACGAAGGCCATACGGTTGCCGATGCGATAAACCGGCAGCTGGCACATTATCCATATCATATCGGGCAAATCGTGTTCTACGCGAAATTGCTTAAGACATCAAAATGGGACAGTTTGTCCATTCCGCGGAATGCTTCTGAACATTACAATGCTGAAAAGTTCTCGGTCGAAAAAGGAATCCGTCATTTTACGGATCAGGAAATCAAAAAGCTTCAAAAGACCGATAAGCCCTAGCCCCGATTGAAGCAGAAATCCTTTTTTTAAACTGAGCTTGCGAAGGTAAAAAAGATTGGCGCGAAAAGCGGGATCAGCTCCACCCGAGCAATAGCGAATTGACGAAGTAAATAAAAAACATGAAAAAACTACTACTGCTTCCATTACTTCTTTTGCTGGTTTCGTGCTACGAGCAGGAGCGGAACTGCGCTGATTTTAAAACAGGAACGTTTCGATCAGAAATTGAAATTGACGGTAAAAAAATCACCTCCGCATTTGTGCGGACACAAGATCTTGAAATCGAAACCTTTGAAGGAAAAAGCGACACGTCGAGGATTCGCTGGGTTAGCGACTGCGAGTATATCGTGACCAAACTGCACCCTGAAACCATGCAGGAAAGGAAGGCAATTGCGATGAAAATCTTGACCACATCGAAAAATTCCTATACCTTTGAGTTCGGAATCGTCGGAAGTGACAACAAGCAGCGCGCGACCGCTGTAAAAATCCAATAAAAGCCTGAATCGATGGAGATATTCTTAAACCCGAGTGCGTGGATCGCCTTACTGACACTGACCTTTTTAGAGATCGTACTTGGTATCGATAACATCATTTTTATCTCTATCACAACCGGTAAACTTCCACCTGAGCAGCGAAAAAAAGCGACAAAAATCGGGATGTTTCTCGCAATGTTTATGCGAATCGCGTTGTTGTTCGGAATATCGCTTTTAATTGCGATGAAAGAACCGTGGTTCTCTTTTGATTGGGGTTGGGCATCGGCTGCGGTATCGGGTCAAAGCCTCATTTTGCTCGCCGGAGGTTTGTTCCTGCTATATAAAAGTACGAATGAAATCCGCGAGAAAGTCGATGAAAAAGGGGAAGAAGAAAAAGAATATAAAAAGGCGGCTTCCAAAACGTTTGGCAACGTGATCTTCCAGATTATTATGATCGATATTGTGTTCTCTTTTGACAGTATCCTAACGGCTGTAGGAATGACTACAGGTGTTGAAGGTGCGCTCTATATTATGATTGCGGCTGTTGTAATTGCAGTTATGGTAATGATGCAGTTTGCGGTTCCTGTTGGCACATTTGTGAACAAACACCCGTCGATCCAGATTCTGGCGTTGTCGTTCCTGGTGTTGATCGGATTTATGCTGATCACCGAAGCGGCTCACTTATCGGGTGCGCAATTTTTTGATACACACGTAACGTCTATTCCGAAAGGTTATTTATACTTTGCCATTGCGTTCTCACTGCTGGTTGAAGTGCTAAACATGAAAATGTCGAAAAATAACAAAAAACGCGAGCGAAAGGACTAAGATGCGTAAGAAATTTAAAGGTTTTATTCCAAATCAGCCTTTATGGTCCCACTATTAAGGCCATTTAGAAGGTAAATTGCGCGCCTGCCGATAAACCAAGGACAATTGCCAGTTGGATTTATAATAAATTCAACCTTGGTTTTTATCCCTTCACTTATCATTCGACTTTTGGGGTTCGACCCATTAATCCAAGCTAAGCGTTATTTGACCTTCTTCGTCCATTTGCACGCCTGCCTCATCAATTTCTGTTTCGCCGGCAACTTCCAACTCTTCGGGAATAACTTCTTCCGGCGCTTCATAGGGTAACGGTTCGAGCAAATTAACCTGCTTGAGCTTCTCGCCTGTCAGCTGATTTCCCATTGCCTTAAACCCTTTAACAGAAATGAAAGCCTCCAGATCAACGACCTGATTTTCTTTTTGTACGCCTTTTACCTTCGCAAAAACGAGTTCGGCAACCGGACGATAATCGGTAGCGACAATCTCGAGTCGGGAGTTTGGATGATCCGTAATAAACGTATCTTCTTTGTTTTCGGTTTCAACCAGAAATCTTTTTACGTAGTAGCGTTCCTTTTCGCCGTCAAAATAAATAGCGGAGATCGGCTTCTTCGGAGTCCATTTTTCAAGTATGATAATATCGGTATCGAAATGCGTAGAAAGTTCCGGGATAATCGTTTTGAGTTTGCCTGATTGGGTGATGATCAGCAATCTGTCGTTCGGACGGAATTCGCCAAGCAGTTCGCCTCGTCCATCAACATTGAGCCGCTGAACCGTATCGTCAAACCATATTTTCCTTGGGAGCAATGTTGAAATTCCCTTTTCCTTAAGTTCAATTTTTTTGATCGGGTACTTCGATGCAAGGTTCCCTTTTGAGTTGCGGCCTTTGATCGAAAGAGACGCAAAATCGAGATCGTATTTCAGTTTCTTGATACTGCCAACTTGCCGCAACAAAATTGTAATAACTTCGGCCTCGCCATTCGGATTTGCCGAAAAATATAATATCTGCGAACCTGGTTTTTCCTGCGTCAGGTCGTACGCCTTGTCGCGCGTAATTCCGGAAACGTTGAACCGTTTAATAAATGATGGCCCCGATTTTCCATCGCGATAGACCATGTTATAAATCGTGCGCTTGTCGTTTTTATCAAAAACTGCTGCATGGATAATGTCTTTGCCCACGAATTTCTTTTCATCCACTTTTGTGACGAGCATTTTTCCTTCACGCAGAAATACAATTACATCATCAATATCGGAACAATCAGCAAGATATTCATCTTTCTTTAGTGCGGTTCCGATAAATCCTTCCTCGCGGTTGATGTATAGTTTGGTGTTTCGCAGGGCGACTTTCGTTGCTTCAATGGTGTCAAAGCTTCGCAGTTCGGTTTGCCTTTCGCGACCTTTTCCGTACTTCTCTTTTAATTTTGTAAAAAATGCAATTGCAAAATCGGTAATATGTTCAAGATCGTATTTCACCTGCTCAATATCGCCTTCAAGCGCTTCAATTTTTTCCTGGGCTTTATCAATGTCGAACTTCGAAATACGTTTGATCCGAATTTCAGTCAGACGCAGAATATCCTCCTCGGTAACAGCACGTTTCAGGTGCTTTGTGAACGGCTTCAGTCCTTCGTCGATAGCACGGATGACGCCTTCCCACGTTTCTTCTTCTTCAATTAACCGATAGATCCTGTTCTCGATGAAAATCCGCTCGAGCGATAAAAAGTGCCATTGTTCTTCAAGTTCGCCGAGCTGTATTTCCAGTTCGCTTCGCAGCAGGTCAACAGTACGATGTGTCGAGATTTTTAACATGTCAGACACACCGATGAACAGCGGCTTGTGGTCTTCAATTACGCAGCCAAGCGGCGCAATAGAGGTTTCACAAGCTGTAAATGCAAACAACGCATCAATGGTTTTATCGGGTGAAACACCTGGAAAAAGATGAATCAGGATCTCAACTTCGGCAGCGGTGTTGTCTTCGATCTTTTTGATCTTGATTTTTCCCTTGTCGTTTGCCTTTAGGATGCTGTCTATTAAAGTTGTTGTATTAGTCGAGAATGGGATCTGGGTAATGGCGAGCGTGTTTTTGTCGATCTGTGAAATTTTCGCCCGGATACGCACACGTCCACCTCGCATTCCGTCGTTATAATTCGAGACATCGGCAATCCCGGCAGTCATAAAATCCGGGAACAGCTGGAATGGCTTTCCTTTCAGGATCTTTATCGACGCATCGATAAGTTCGTTAAAGTTATGTGGCAACACTTTGGTCGACAAACCGACAGCAATTCCTTCAGCCCCTTGCGCCAGCAACAACGGGAATTTCACCGGAAGGTTTACCGGCTCGTTTCTTCTTCCGTCGTAGGATGCCGTCCATTCGGTGATCTTCGGGCTATAAAGAACTTCAAGCGCAAATTTTGAAAGTCGGGCTTCGATGTATCGTGAAGCCGCAGCTCCATCGCCGGTAAGTATATTTCCCCAGTTTCCTTGGGTATCGATCAGCAGGTCTTTCTGGCCTATTTGCACCATTGCATCACCAATACTTGCATCTCCGTGCGGATGATACTGCATTGTGTGGCCAACAACATTGGCTACTTTGTTGTAACGTCCATCGTCGAGTTCGCGCATCGAGTGCATGATGCGGCGCTGTACGGGTTTAAATCCGTCTTCTATTGCGGGAACGGCCCGCTCCAGTATCACATACGAGGCATAGTCCAGAAACCAATCCTTATACATTCCGGTTACTTTCGTAATCGTGTCCTCGGGGTTTTCGTTATTGTCGTAGAAATGCGCGCCCTCGTTAAAGGACTCGTTCTGCGCTGGATCTAATATTTCTTCGTCGTCCATTTTATTCCCTCCCGTAATATTTCTTAACTGAATTGGGTACACGTTTCCATTCCTCTTTAGACAAATGAAACCCATGAAACTGATTCAATGCATTTTCGTCAAAGAACTCCATATAAGAATCTTCCACAGGGTCGTATACGAACAAATTATTGTTGTGGTTTAAGTCACAAATTGCCGACTCCAAGAGTTTTTGTGCCTCTTCTAACGAGCACTTTAATTGGGAAACCGGCCTTCCCTTATTTGATTTAAATGCTGGCTTATTCTCGTCTCCGTGTTTTAGATCACTTAGAACTCGTTTCTGCTTAGAATTGATAATCTTCCACGCTTCTTCCTTATTTGAAATAAACCAAATCTCGATTTTATTAAATTCTTTTTTATCTGTGTCAACTGCGAGATAATGCTGTTTGTTTGACTTCCCCATTGAAAGGAATATTATGTCTTTTTGTTGATGAAAATCATGGATCGATTGAATAGGTGATAAAATAATGGATGACTGGTCGCCTAGAAAATTAACTGAAAAATTATGAATTCCGCTCTTGTTAATTAAACAGTTTTGGAGAAGGATTTGGAGTTTGTCTCCTTGACTCCGGTTAAACTCATTCCGGAAATTCTCGAAATAGTCACCTAAGATTGTAATATCGATTGGCGAATAATAAATCTCCGCCTGAATTTGTTCTGCCACGCTTAGAATTTGCTTCGCAGAAGAGTAGAAATGGTTAAAATTAGCATCTAAATAATAGTCCATATCAAAAAAATCCGAATCGATATAAAACACAAAGTCTCCCTGCATACTCAAAAACCCATTAAATATTTTCTATCCAAGGTAAGTTGATCAAAAAATCCCTTTGGAGCATATGTAATTCGTCCGTCATCTTTAACGTCAATATTTATTGCTTCGGAACAAAATTCTTTTTCATTTCGTTCAAATTGATATATGCTTATGTGATCTTTACTTATTCCACGTTTTCCTTCAGAGTTTTCAAACAGTTTCGATTGGACAAGTATTCCGTTAATGATATGATCAGAATGAGTTTCGATAATAATTTGGATGCCAGCTTCAGCAGCTAAACAAATCAGGTGCGATAATTTCGATATGCCATGCGGATGTAAATGTGCCTCAGGATTTTCAATAATTATCAGCGACCCTGGTTGAGCAGACAATATTGCTACTAAAATGGGTAGTACATATGTTACCCCAAATCCAACATTTTGAGTAGTGTATTCATTTGTTTTACTACTTCCGGCTTCAATCTCATATTGATATCTTAATTCAAATCCAAGTTTTCCAATATCTTGGATTAAAACGTTTATTCCGTCACTAATTTCCTTCTGCCAAGCGGTAACCTGGTTTATTAAGTTGTCTAATGGGCTATTTTCATTAATTAAAGCCAGAAGTACTTTTTTTGATTGATTTTTATGAAGGTAATGAACGCAATATTCAGCCTTACCCTCATCTACAGAAATTTGTCTATACTTATCAACAACTACATCATCTCTCTTATAATATGCCTGTGGCCCAAGTCTTGCAGAGCTTATATATTGAAAATTCTCATTGAAAAGACCTTCGGAGTCATCTATAAGCAATTTCTCGACAATTCCCTTCTTAGCATTAATCAGCGTTTTAGTATAATCGTTTTTTTCCAATTCAAAAATAAACAAATTCTCATTTTTGTCAGATTTAAGGCGGAATGATATTTCGTTGTCGTCTGAGTATTGATATATTGCGTCGGCGGAGGTTCCGATTTTCACGGGATTAGGCAACAAGTCCAAGTAGGCAAAGTCGGATTTATTCACATATGCCTCTCTCAATAACAACAACGGTTGGATCGCCGACGACTTGCCTACGCTATTTGAACCACAAAACACTGTTAAGTTTCTTAATTTTAACGAAGTGCTTTTATGAAATTTAAAATTATTAATCTCTAAATGTTGAATCATTAGAATATTTGCTTACTAGATCCCTAATTGTATTATTACGCTTGATTACTCTGTCTTTGGCCGCAGTACCGGTCGAGATTGAACTCCAAAAAGTAAAATCGGTATTTTGGGCACTAATTAAATCCGTTTTAAATGAATCCTTATGATTCAGTAAATTGAGAATTCCTTTCCCGTTTAAATGTGCAAAAGCAACTGCCAATGCTTCGAATAAAGGTTTATTTATAGGTTTTCGTGGCTCGCTAAAATCTTTCCTTTTTCTAAATGCGTCCGTACCAAAAATATCATAGGCTAAGTTCATAGATTGTAAAAACTTCTTCTTGATAATGTTTTGTTCTTTAACGTCTTCGGGTATCTTTAGTGTCCCATCCGTTAGAAAATTATCCATATCCGGCTCATATGACTTGTAATCAATCAAGTAAAAGGCGACAAAACGGCTCGCGAAATCTAAATCTTCTTGTCTATCGTTTTTAACTCTATAATCGGTCACTTTTAGAAAAGCCTTACCTTCATTTGTAGACGAAGAAACTAACTGCTTTAAAAAATTAGTTCTAAATCCCCATAGTAATGCAGTTCGTAACTCTTGCGCAGAAAGTTCGATCGAGCCCTGATTGATCCTTCGAAAAATATTATGCTTAACTTTTTCTGGCGTACCCTTTTGTATTAAGTTGATTGTTATCTGAGATTGGTTAATATTTCTTTGATATTTCCGCTCCAAGGTGTCCCAATCATAATCGTCCAGATTCTTTAAAAACTCTAGGTTCTGCAATTTAAAAGCTTTATCAATGATAAATTCTTTAATGGTCGTGACTCTCTGT
The DNA here is from genome assembly GCA_036386895.1 of Flavobacterium sp. Classification (GTDB taxonomy): domain Bacteria; phylum Bacteroidota; class Bacteroidia; order Flavobacteriales; family Flavobacteriaceae; genus Flavobacterium. The sequence continues at coordinate 104,834 of DASVUR010000001.1, read as the reverse complement.
AACCCATCAACAACCCACCAAATATCGAGTTCTCGCTCATCAAAATAAAATAGAGGAATCGGAAGCCGTAAAATCAATGACTCTATAAACCGACTTTTTCGTTTTATATCCCACAAACCCGCCTTTCTTTGGTACTCAGGAATTTTTATCTCCTCATATGACAATTTATCAATTAATTGCCCAATCGTAAAGGGGATAATTTTAATATTAATTGCGTTAGGATCAAAAGGCTCAATTATTACGACATCATCATTATCCAGCTCGGGCTCGACGTCCTCATCAATATTACTGGAAAACAGATTAATTAGATGTTCGTCAGCTACCTTTTTCAATGCATCATCACCCATATATAAATTTTCCTTAAATGTATAATAATTATCCAACACTCGCGTCAAGCTCCACTTTCAGATTCCTGATAATAAAACGCTGACGGTCGGGCGTGTTCTTACCCATATAGAATTCAAGTAGTGTTTCGATTGAGGTAACCGAATCAAGCATGACCGGATCGAGCCGGATGTTGTCGCCAATAAAATGGACAAACTCATCAGGCGAGATTTCTCCTAATCCCTTAAATCGCGTAATTTCTGGCTTCGGCTTCAGTTTTTCGATTGCGTTTCGGCGTTCTTCTTCTGAGTAGCAATAAATAGTCTCTTTTCGGTTTCTGACGCGGAACAAAGGCGTCTGCAATATATACAGGTGATTTTCCTTTATCAGTTCGGGAAAAAACTGCAGAAAGAACGTGATCAGCAACAATCGGATGTGCATTCCGTCGACATCGGCATCGGTAGCGATTACGATATTGTTATACCGCAGGTCTTCCATGCCTTCTTCAATGTTCAGCGCTGCCTGGAGCAGGTTAAATTCTTCATTCTCGTAGACGATCTTCTTCGTCATCCCGTATGAGTTCAGCGGCTTCCCACGTAAACTGAATACGGCTTGCGTGTTAACGTTTCGAGATTTTGTGATCGAGCCCGAAGCCGAATCTCCTTCGGTAATGAAGAGCGTGCTTTCGAGGCTTCTCGGGTTTTTGGAATCGGTTAAATGAATTCGGCAGTCTCGCAGTTTTTTATTGTGCAGACTCGCTTTTTTAGCACGGTCTTTTGCAAGTTTCCGGATTCCCGAAAGTTCCTTGCGCTCGCGCTCTGCCTGTAGAATTTTTCGAAGCAGCGCATCGGCGACTTCAGGATTTTTATGAAGGAAGTTATCGAGTTTGTTCTTGATAAAATCATTTACGAACGTCCGCACTGACGGCAAATCCGGACCCATATCTGTCGATCCTAACTTTGTTTTTGTCTGCGATTCGAATACCGGTTCCATCACTTTTACTGAAATGGCGCTCACAATCGATTTTCTGACATCAGATGGTTCAAAGCCTTTGTTGTAGAACTCGCGGATTGTTTTTACGATCGCCTCACGAAATGCAACAAGATGGGTTCCGCCCTGGGTTGTATTTTGCCCGTTTACGAATGAATGATATTCCTCTGAATACTGCGATTTACTATGGGTAAGTGCGATCTCGATGTCGTCGCCTTTCAAGTGGATAATTGGATAAACCATATCCTCTTCAGCGATATTTTCGTCGAGAAGATCCTTTAGTCCGTTATCCGAATAATATTTCTCACCGTTGTATATTATCGTCAGTCCTGTGTTCAGATAACAATAATTCTTGAGCATCTTAATGATGTACTCGTTTCGGAACTTGTAATTTTTAAATATCGCTTCGTCGGGAGTAAAAATGACCTTTGTGCCTTTCCGCTTCGTCGTTTCGATGATGTCCTCTTCAAGAACAAGATTTCCCGCATTAAACTCGGCTGCTTTCTGCTTCTCATCACGCACCGACTCGACGCGGAAATAATTTGACAGTGCATTTACTGCTTTAGTTCCGACACCGTTCAAACCTACCGATTTTTTAAAGGCAAGCGAATCGTATTTTCCACCGGTATTCATTTTTGAAACTACGTCTACGACTTTCCCGAGCGGAATTCCGCGCCCATAATCGCGAACTGTAACCGTTTTATCTTTAATCGTAACTTCAATGGTTTTTCCGGCTCCCATTACGAATTCATCGATACAGTTGTCGATTACTTCTTTCAAAAGGATGTAAATTCCGTCGTCGGGAGATGAACCGTCGCCAAGTTTTCCGATATACATCCCCGGGCGCATACGGATATGCTCCTTCCAATCGAGTGATCGGATGTTTTCTTCGGTATACTTGCTTTGATCTGACATTGGGAAAGTAGCGATTTGCCGCTAATGTACTCTATACGGCGGCAAGTTAAAAGGCACCGCCGTCAAAGTTATTAAGAATGATATTGACAAGCAACAACTGTTTATCGTTTGAAATTTTAGCTAGCCGCGCTGAATTTTATAGGTCACGACCGAGCTGCTGCCGATATAAAGCGTCAGGAAACCAGAATCGCCTTTGCTGACAGGAACGTCAAATTCAACTGTGTCCCCCGAAACCGTCGGTGAGACTGTATGAAAGGTGTTGTTGCTGCTGAAAACATACGCGATACGTGCGCCCGAAAAGTTATTGATTCGAAACGGGATTGAAGCAGCAGTAGCTCTAATAATTCCGTCGTTCGGTGAAACAATCGTATATTCTGATGATAAATACTCGCCGTAATATAGCGGAAGCCGTGCAAATTCTTCAGGCGTTTTGTTGATCATCAGCAAGCGCTTGTCATCCGGAAAATGGTTTAGAAAAAAGACTTCAGGATCGGTAAAGAAATAGCTGTCATTGAACTTCTGAAGAAACTTTTTCGTTGCTCCGTCGATTCCCCCTGCAGCCCAAGTTACGTCAACAAGCTGCCATTTGCCATTGGCTTTTACTGCGTTCCATGCATGATCGGCAACAGTTGGAAGTTTTCCGATGTGCGTTGGGTGAGTCTTTGAGACACCTGGAATCAGGACGCTTTCGAGCCCGACCTGGTTCGCAAGAAAATTATACAGCTCCGAATAGCCGTGACAAACCGCTTTCCCGGAACGCCAGGTCTGCATTACGATCTGGTTTTTAAACTGTTGTTCCTTTTGCGCTTTTTCGGCTTCAGTACGATAAGAAAAAGCAGCCTGACGTACACCGCCGGAGGCGAAATATTGGGGTACGTCGTACTTGATATTGCTGGCTATCCAAGTGAATATCGCACGCGCTTTAAGTTCATCTGTGGTAAAATCGGCCGCAATTTTCGCTGCTAAAAGTTCCGGTTTGGCAAAATCAGGATAAGCTCTGACTTTAGCATCAACGGAAGAATAATCCTGAGCAAAAACGGTATTAAAGAGAAAAAATAAAAGAATTGAAAAGATAGTAGGTTTAAGGGGTAACATTGTGGATGATTTAATCGTGCCGGAGTTAGCAACAATCCTGCCATACAACGCTAAGAATGGTCGTTATATTACTCGTAATGCCGAAATATTCCGGTGTCGGTCAGCGTCCACAAGGCAGCCCTTTGTCCGCTGTTCCTTAAGGCGTTGTTGGCCCAAGAATTACACGTGTAAAACAAATTATACTTGCCGGTCGCCTTGTAAAAACTATCATTGTTGCCATACGAAGCATTTTCTATGACCACCGGATTCCCATCGGCGGCAAGCTCAAAACTTGCGTTTATGAAGTCTGTCAATTTCTGATACTCGGCCTTGCTGATCATAATCTTCCTGCAATGGTCGTCTTCCCGCAAGCTTCTATAGAAACCCACGTGCATCAACCCCGTGCCGCGGTAAAAAGCAGCGTTTAAAGCAGTCGACATTTTTAAATCGGACCATTCCGGCGTATTCAGATAAAAATCATGGTCGCCCCAGCCAAATGCGACCCAGTTGGCAAGCGAATCCTTTTGACGGGTGTTCCGGACCGGGGTTCTCAGTGTCCAATTCCCGATATCGTTTTTCGCAGGAACCACTACATCCGTATGAACGCCGTTACTTTTGATGTAGATTGGAACTTCAGCACGCGGATCTTCATCAGCCGTATTCACCGGAATGAGCGACAATATGAACATCACCAACAGGTAAACAGTTATAAAGGCGAGAAACCCGAGCAGGATTCTTCCAATAATGCGCAGTATCTTGCGTATCACAAGGTAAGTTTTGCGATTGCTTGACGAAGCTGCTGATCGAGTTCGGGATTTGAGATATGTGCGGCCCCGATGTCAAAACTATGGTTGAATGACGGCAGCGAAAAGGTGGCTACAATGTTACCCCCATACTTTGGCAGACTAATTTTTCCGGTCTCGATTGCATTTATTCCGCCCCCACGACCGGGTGAGGCTGAGAGCAGCAGCATCGGCTTATTGGCAAACACCACTTTGTTCTGGCGCGATGCCCAATCGTATATGTTTTTAAAAGCGACAGTCATTGAAGCATTATGTTCGGCTAGCGACAACACTATGATATCGGCGGAAGCCATTTTCTCGAGAAAAGTGCGTGCGATCTCAGGCTGCCCAAGTTCCTGTTCGACGTCGACGCTAAACAGCGGCAATTCGTAGTCGTTCAGGTCAAGTATTTCAATTTCGGCACCTTCGATCAGCCCGGCTGCATAAATTGCAAGCTTTTTGTTAATCGATTGTTTGCTGCTGCTTCCTGCGAATGCTATTACCTTCATTGTTACTTTTTGCCGAAGTTAAAAAAGTTTGCAACCAACTCGCAGATTTTCGAAACAATCTGTGAATCTGTGGCTAAAATAAATTTTTATGTTTAGACGTTGAATCTGAAATGCATCACATCGCCATCCTTGACAATGTATTCCTTTCCTTCAACCCGTAATTTCCCTGCTTCTTTTACTTTGGCTTCCGATCCATAATGAACGAAATCCTCGTAAGCAATCACCTCGGCGCGGATAAATCCTTTTTCAAAATCGGTATGAATAACTCCAGCCGCTTGTGGTGCAGTGTCACCGATGTTGATGGTCCAGGCGCGTACTTCCTTCACGCCGGCAGTAAAGTACGTCTGTAGGTTCAGTAGCTTGTAAGCAGCACGAATCAGAACGGATGCGCCCGGCTCGGTTAGCCCCAGGTCTTCAAGAAACATCTGGCGCTCTTCATAGGTATCAAGTTCGGTTATATCGGCTTCGGTTCCAACAGCAAGCAGGATAACTTCAGCATTTTCGTCCTTTACAAGTTCGCGTACCTGATCGACATATTTATTGCCTGTTGCAGCCGATTCTTCGTCAACATTGCAAACGTAAAGCACCGGTTTTGTAGTGATCAGTTGAAAACTCTCCATCAAGACTTCTTCATCGGCATTTTTCGGCTGGACCGTTCGGGCTGATTTTGCCTGCAACAAGGCTTCACGGATCCTGTTCAAAAGCGCCTCTTCAACCTGTGCCTCCTTGTTCCCTGTTTTTGCAGCACGCTTTACTTTCTCAAGCCGCTTCTCAACAGTATCAAGATCTTTAAGCTGGAGTTCGATGTCGATCGTTTCCTTATCGCGAACGGGATTTACATTTCCATCAACGTGTACGATGTTATCATTGTCAAAACAGCGTAGTACATGAATGATAGCGTTACACTCGCGGATATTTCCAAGAAACTGGTTTCCGAGGCCTTCGCCTTTGCTGGCGCCTTTTACGAGTCCTGCGATATCAACAATATCAACCGTTGCCGGCTGCACGCGATCAGGCTTTACTAGTTCTTCAAGCTTTTGAAGCCGCGGATCCGGGACATTTACGACGCCTATGTTAGGTTCTATCGTACAAAATGGAAAATTCGCGCTCTGCGCTTTTGCGTTAGACAAACAATTAAAGAGTGTTGATTTCCCGACATTCGGTAACCCGACAATTCCTGCTTTCATATTCTATAGTTTACAGATGCTACTCTGTGTTGATGACTTGTTTTAAAAAGTGTGCAAATATAGGCTTTATTTTTTGGCGTAAAACCAGATTCCCAACGCATCGTTTTAATTATATAACACAAGTACCGAATTGTGTAAAGCTTTAGTGACTCCCTGTTATAACTTTGCTACCTCACCAATAATCACATAGTTATGAAAAATATAGTTTTAGCAGCAGCCTTGGTTTTGTTCGCAACGGGCGCCAGCGCACAAAACAGAAATGTAACCTCTACATCAACTTCAACAGTTACAACCGTTAAAGATTCGGAAGGTGAAAAAACACTTGTAAAAACCCAACGTGTCAATGAGACACAGAATGTCGAACTGCAAAATGCTGAATCAAATGCGCTAAACAAAGACGTAAAACCTTCACCTGTTCAGGTTACGGCCAGTACGACCATCACGGCGCCAGACGGTACAACAAGGGTTGTTGATGTTGATCGCTCTGCCTATTATTCCCTTGGCGGAAAACGTTACCAGGTATCTGTTGACAACACCGGCTATACGATGATGACTGATAATAATCAAAAAGCCGGCGTGTTACGGCCACTTTCGAACAATACATATATTTACCGAAACGGAGACAGAACATCTGTAGGTTCTTTTGACGCAGATGGAAATCTGATCTTGCAGAGTTACGATGACAAAACCGACAAGGTTACAACTGAAATGTTCACCAGGAATCAATAACATTCTTAAAACTCCATATACTTCAAAGAAAAAATCCCGAATCAGTTGATGATTCGGGATTTTTTTATTCGTTATGCAGAAAGGCCTGCCGGTTGAGCAACGTCTCATCGCTTTCAACATGATCGGGATCGGGAACGCAGCAGTCCACCGGGCAAACAGCAGCACACTGCGGCTCGTCGTGAAAACCTTTACATTCGGTACACTTGCCGGGAACGATGTAATAAATATCATCTGAGATTGGCGTTCGCGGCTCCTCGGCATCAATTTCTTCACCCGAAGGCAGGATCACTTTTCCGCGCAGGGCCGTTCCGTCTTTATACCGCCAGTCGTCTGCTCCCTCGTAAATTGCCGTATTCGGGCATTCCGGTTCGCAAGCACCGCAATTAATACATTCATCAGTTATTACTATGGCCATTTTTTTGGAAGTGTTTGACACAAACGCTACGATCAACAAAGTCCGTAACGTCCGATTATAAGTTTTAGCGTATTTTTGTGCAAAATTACACCCAAAACATTTCATAAGCAAATCAAATGACTTTAGAGCAGAAAAAAGATATCCTTGTTCACGTGGGCAACTTTCTGAGGCAATTCATTGAAAATGAATCGGTTAAAAATACAGAGGTGCCAAAATCGGAAATGTTTTTTCAGGATTTCGAGGCGCTGATCCGTTTATCCCAATCGCATAACGGCTGGTATACTCCGGAGCAGGTCTATTTCGCTATAAAGTCATGGGCGGATGCGCTGACGCGTGACAACCTCGAGCAGTGGCTTGAACGCTACGATCTCGGAAATACCGAATCGAAAACTGTTGGACTAATTCTAGCCGGAAATATTCCGCTTGTTGGCTTTCATGATTTCATGTCGGTGCTGATAAGCGGGCATAAAGCGTTAATAAAAACATCATCAAACGATCAGCATTTGCTTCCCTTTATTGCAAAATACATTACTGCCATTGCGCCCGAAATGACTCCGTTTATTTCATTTACCCACGGAAAGCTTGAGAATTTTGATGCTGTGATCGCCACAGGAAGCAACAATACCTCGCGGTACTTTGAATACTATTTCCGGAACAAGCCTTCGATTATCCGGAAAAACCGTAACTCGGCTGCTATACTTACCGGAAGTGAATCACATGAACAACTGGTTGCCCTGGGCGAGGATATTTTCAGGTATTTCGGCCTCGGATGCCGCAATGTTTCGAAATTATTTGTGCCACGCGATTATGATTTTAAGACTTTCTTTGAAGCTATTTATGAATATCGCCAGGTTATTCATTACGAGAAATACGCCAACAACTATGATTATAATAAAGCTGTTTTCCTGATGAGCAACTTCAAACTGACAGACAACGGTTTTCTAACGTTGAAGGAAGATCCAGGTTACGCATCACCGATTTCCAGTGTTTTTTTTGAATATTATGATGATCTTGATGTGCTACGGGAGCGGCTTGCTGCCGATGCTGACAAACTGCAGTGTGTTGTTTCGGACAACCTTGTACCAGATAGCACTCCGTTTGGGCAAACCCAAAACCCGAAACTTTGGGATTATGCCGATAATGTTGATACTCTTGAATTTCTGATTAAATTATAATAGGTTTAGCGGTTTTTGCCTCGCGCCGGGTACTGATCAACATAACTAGCAGCAAACTTTCAAACTTGTGACGCAATAACAGCGCGAACGTTTTCGTAATCTCTTAAAAAAACCCATCGTTTTTCAAGCATATTTTCTGTAATTTGTACTGATTAAAATTTGGTACATGAAAATACACAACTACAGCGCCGGACCCTGCATTTTGCCTCAGGAAGTCCTTGAAAAATCAGCGAAGGCAATATTGAACTTCAACGATAGCGGTTTATCGCTTTTAGAAATTTCCCACCGCAGCGATGATTTTGTTGCTGTTATGGAAGAAGCGCGATCACTTGTGCTGGAACTTCTGGGATTACAGGGCAAAGGATATCAAGCATTATTCCTTCAGGGCGGCGCAAGCCTCGAATTCCTGATGGTGCCATACAACCTGATGCGCACCGATGGCAAGGCGGCTTATTTGGACACGGGAACCTGGGCCAGTGGCGCGATTAAAGAAGCAAAAGCATTTGGCGAAACTGTGGTGGTCGGGTCATCGAAAGCAGACAATTACACTTACATTCCGAAAGGATATGAGATTCCGCCAGACGCCGACTATTTTCATTGTACATCCAACAATACGATATTTGGCACGCAGATGAAGTCTTTTCCTGCAACTGATCTTCCTGTGGTCTGTGATATGAGTTCGGATATTTTCTCACGCGTGATCGATTTTTCAAAATTTGACCTGATTTACGCCGGTGCACAAAAAAATATGGGTCCGGCCGGAACAACACTCGTAGTTGTAAAAGAGGATATCCTTGGTAAAACGGGCCGGCAGATTCCGTCGATGCTCGACTATAAAGTACATATCGATAAAGAAAGCATGTACAACACCCCGCCGGTATTTGCTGTTTACGCTTCGTTGCTTACGCTGCAATGGCTGAGAAACCTTGGCGGAATAGCGGCCATAGAAAAAACGAACAACGCGAAGGCCAAGATGCTGTACGATGAAATTGACCGTAATCCGTTGTTCAAAGGCACAGCTGCTGTTGAAGATCGCTCGAACATGAACGTAACCTATTTGCTGAATGATGAAAGCCACACTGCGGCATTCGACAAAATGTGGAAAGCAGCAGGAATTTCCGGTATCAACGGGCATAGGTCGGTTGGCGGGTATCGCGCTTCAATGTACAACGCACTGCCGGTTGAAAGCGTTCAGGCGCTGATTGATGTAATGCAGGAATTCGAACATACCGTAACTTCCCAGCCCGGATAGGAGCGGCATCCTTTTGTGGGCCGAGCGCCCGCGCGAGGCCGCAAAAGATATAGCGAATAGCCGGATCAGCTTCAAAGAAAAATTAATGCAATAAAAATATACGAATGAAGATTTTAGCCAACGACGGCATTTCGAAAAGTGGCATCAAAGCACTTGAAAAGGAAGGTTACGAAGTGATAACCACAAAAGTCGCGCAGGAACAGGTAGCGAATTTCATCAATGCCAATAAGATCAGCGTGCTGCTTGTAAGAAGCGCAACGAAAGTCAGAGCCGATGTAATCGATAATTGTCCGTCGCTCAAAATAATAGGCCGTGGCGGCGTTGGAATGGACAATATTGACGTCGATTACGCACGCGCCAAAGGCATTCATGTGATCAATACGCCGGCTTCATCGTCTGAATCGGTTGCCGAACTAGTCTTTGCGCATCTGTTTACGGGTGTACGTTTCCTGCATGATTCAAACCGCAATATGCCGCTTGAAGGCGACTCAAGTTTCGAAAGGCTGAAAAAAGAATATGCAAACGGAATAGAACTTCGTGGAAAAACCCTCGGTATCATCGGCTTTGGCCGTATTGGAAAAGCGGTTGCGAAAATCGGGCTCGGACTTGGGATGCGTGTTATAGCTTCCGATAAATATGTTGGCAACGCCGAGATAAAAGTTGATTTCTACAACGGCCAGTTTATCAATGTCGACATCGTGACCGAACCCGTAGCTGACATTATTAAAGAATCCGATTTTATAACGCTTCATGTGCCCGCTCAGGAAGGTTACGTCATTGGCGAAGCAGAATTTGAAACAATGAAGGATAACGTGGGGATCATAAATGCGGCGCGTGGCGGAGTTATTCATGAAGTAGCGCTTATTGATGCGCTTGACCGAGGAAAAGTAGCGTTTGCGGGCCTTGATGTTTTCGAGGAAGAGCCAACGCCGTCGGTTCAGGTGTTGATGCATCCGAAGATTTCTCTTACACCCCATATCGGGGCCGCGACACTTGAAGCTCAGGATCGGATCGGAACGGAACTGGCAGAGCAAATCATCAGTCTCTTAAAGACCCAAAACACGTAAAGACATCAAGTTAAAGTTTATAAAAAGCACCCTTCCATCGGTGCTTTTTTATTTAATTTTAGTGTCCTAAATGGATTGCCATGAAAAAGATACTCCTGTTTTTACTATTGATTGCAGGGTTTGCCGTGAGTTGTAATACTTCCAAACCCGCAGTTGCTTCCGATAATTCTGATAAGCCTGTTCTTGCTGCAAATGACACCGTGCGCATTTCAGATCAAGACAATGAATTTGACATTATAATTTTAGATCCGCAATTCAACAGTTGGTTCAACACATACGCCAGGCCTCGCGCGAGCTATACTCAACATTATCTCGAACAGCGCAACAGGGTTTGGGTCACCGAGTGGAACATCCGTGCGACGAACCCGATGCGATACGGCAGTATGTACGACTTCCCGATCAATTACAATTCGTCTACGGATTACGGTTTTGAGGTCAATTATATGTTGTTCAATTACCTGACCTATTTCCAGTTAAAGTACCGCCAGCGGCTTGGCGGTTTTGCCGCGCGGATATAATATAGTAATTTTGCCCAATGAAGAAGCTGAAGCAGCGCTGGGGCATCACGTCCAATTTTCAGTTAGCCGTTATATTTGTTGTTTTTGCGGTAACCGGGTCGTCGGCTGCTTATTTGTCGAAGCCCATTCTATCCTGGCTCGGGATTGAAAAAGATTCAATATCTCTTTGGGCCTATTATCCGCTGTATATCATCCTCATTTTTCCGGTGTACCAGGTTTTGCTTGTAACCTTTGGTTTTCTGTTCGGGCAGTTTCGGTTTTTCTGGACATTCGAGAAAAAAATGCTTCGGGCGCTTGGGATCCGGTTTTTCGATAAATAAAAAACTCCCTTATTGGGAGTTTTTGTTATTCAGTACATACGTATAGATCCACATGAGGGTAAAACTCGGAATGAAATCCGAAAACGGTATGATTTCTTCTAAAAACGACACCACTCCTCCTACTTTTCCGCTGGTTCCTTTGTAGAGCCTTGCCATCAGATAACCCGATAACGGCGCCCAAACCACATCGCTGAATTCACCTATGAACGGGATCGTGAAGGACATCATTCCGATTAAATCAAATACGATTCCGAGTATTAGGTTCCTGTTCCTGTTCGCGAGGTTCGACGCAAGATCCACATTTTGTGTCATTAGTTTTAAGTTTTTAGGTTCGCATCCGACCTCACAAAACCGGTGCCACTATTTTTTCAGCTTCTCCTTAAATTTTGATCGTACCTTATCAATTTTCGGGGTGATAACATAGCTGCAATACGACTGGCTTTTATTCTGCGCATAATAATTCTGATGGTAATTCTCTGCCGGATAAAAAACCGGAGCTGCCGAAATTTTGGTTACCACAGACTTCCCATACGTATTCTCGGTGTTCAGCAGGTTGATATAATATTCGGATAATGACTTCTGCTCATCATTGTGATAAAAAATCTCGCTTCTATATTGCGTCCCGACGTCGGCGCCCTGACGGTTTAATGTAGTGGGATCATGCGTTGCGAAGAAGATTTCGAGCAGTTCCCCGAATGTAATTTTACCGCGATCAAATGTAATCTGGATCGCTTCTGCATGTCCGGTCGCGCCGCTGCTTACTTGTTCATACGTAGGGTTTGGTCTTTTTCCGCCGATATATCCGGAAACCACGCTCTTAACCCCGTCAAGTTCCAGAAATACTGCTTCCGTACACCAAAAACATCCGCCTGCAAAAGTGGCGACTTCCATTCCTTCTTGTAAATTCATTGTAACAGGTTCTTTTAATTGTTCCACCATTGCTTCTTTTTCCCTTGCCTGGCACGACAGCACCAGGATTAAAACCGGAATTCCAAGTAACTTCTTCATAATTTCAGATTTCATTTCAAAAATAAGGATTCTGCAACTGCCGCTGTTGCCGTTAACGTAACTTTACAACGGGATATACGAAAAGAACGCCGGTAAAGATCTCCTATTATTTAAAATGTTTGTTTCTTTGTGAATAATGATACACGCGAAAAATATCCATAAATATTACGATCAGTTGCACGTGCTGAAAGGGGTCGACCTTCACATCGCAAAAGGTGAAATCGTATCGGTCGTTGGCGCTTCAGGAGCAGGAAAGACGACGCTGCTGCAGATTTTGGGTACGTTGGACAAACCGTCAGCAGCGCAAGGCACTGAACTTAAGATTAACAGCGAGCCGATACTGGGAATGAACGATAAGACACTATCGCGCTTCCGGAACCTGCACCTCGGGTTTATTTTCCAGTTTCACCAGTTGCTACCCGAGTTTACCGCCCTGGAAAACGTATGCATTCCAGCTTTTATCGCAAACAAGTCCCGATCGGAAACGGAAGCTGAAGCTAAGAAATTGCTTTCGTACCTAGGACTTACGCATCGGATCAATCACAAACCCGCAGAACTTTCGGGTGGTGAACAACAACGGGTTGCCGTTGCCCGCGCGCTGATCAACAAACCCGCTGTTATTTTTGCAGATGAGCCTTCGGGTAATCTCGACACGGCATCGGCAGAAAATCTGCATCAGTTATTTTTTAATCTTCGCGACGAATTCGGTCAGACCTTCGTAATTGTAACGCACAACGAAGATTTGGCAGATATGGCCGACCGGAAGCTGGTGATGGTAGACGGAAAAATCATCTAGGGATGTTAATTATCCTCGTTAGCTGGATTTATATTCTCTTGACGACGATAAATCTTGGCGTGGTGGTTAGCCGCATGTTCCGGATCTCGCCGCATTTCTCTGTAACGGCGTTTATAGGTCTGTTCGCAACAAGTATGCTGGCATCGGCCTGGGCATTTTTCGATGGCCTTTCATGGGGTTTCGATTTGTTTTTTTTAGGCTTGAATGTTGTAGTAAGCTTAATTCATAGACCGTTACTTTTGAGGCAATGTTCCAAATTCAGGAACGAACTATTGTCATTAAAGACGCCGCTTAAAATCCTGATTGGTTTCCTATCATTGCTAATTCTCGCCCAATGTGCTTCGGCTCCGTATGCATTTGACAACGAATCGTACTACATCCAAACGATCAAATGGCTCGAAGAGTACGGATTTGTTAAAGGCGTTGCAAACCTTCATATTTTCCTCGGACAAACCAGCGGCTGGCATATCGCACAAAGTGCTTTTAACTTCACTTGGCTTTCGCCGAACTTAAATGACTTAAGCGGATTTAGTCTGCTGCTTGGCAACCTGTTTGCAATCTGTAATCTTAATGATTACTTCAAAGACCGTGATAAAAATTATCTTGTTTTCGGGCTCCTTCCAATCGCAAACCTGCTACTGTTCCCTTTCATTAGCGCCCCTTCACCTGATGTTCCGGTGTACATCCTTACGCTTATAATTGCGTATTATGTCGTTAAAAGAGACCGATTGGCTGACAACTTCAATAGTATCGCGCTGCTGGTGCTTTTTGCATTGTATATAAAGCCTACCGCCGTTGCATTAGTCTTAATTCCGCTGGTGCATGTTTATCAATTTCGGAGAAATGTTTTTCGGCTAATCCCGATCAGTATCCTTGGATGTGTTGTACTGACGCTTTTCATTTTTAAAAATAAGGTCATCACAGGCTATCCGCTATTTCCAATTACCTCGCTGGCGCTGAGTGAAAATCATGTTGTGCCAAAAGTAGTTGTGGAGGATTTCTACACCATTACGAAATTGTTCGCCTATAAGATGAACAAACTTGAATTTGACTCATCTTCCGCAGCAGCGCTTTTTGTCAGGTGGCTTACACTGCCAAAATTGCACGGCCTTTTCAACTGCCTCTCGATTTTACTAATCATGATTTCCCCGATCGTCATTTGGAAACGATTTAATTCAGCGGGCTTTTGGCTGCTGTATTTTACGATGTCCCTTCAGATGTTGGTGCTCTTCGCTTCATCGCCACAATATAGATTCTTCCTAAATTTTATATTGATCTTCGGGTTTATGCTTATTGCGATCACACTCAAATCGGAAAGAATGGTAATACTCATAGTCTACTCGGCGAGTGCTGCCTGCCTGTTGTTTTTGTTGTTTTCATGGAACCTGAAACCGCTCACCAACAATAAGTTTGGTAAGAGAACGGCCCCTTTCTCTGTCGAAAATGTCCTTTATCCGCATGAAAACTCCAAGCTAGCTCTGGATTATGAGACAGTTTATGAAGGCAACCTACAGTACCATTCGCCTGTTAATGCGAAATTCCGCTACCTGACCGGTGATGGCAAATTGCCTTGTGTAAAAGCATCGCAAATCCGTTATTACAAACGGAAGTTTGGTGTTGTGCCGCAACTTCGAAGTGGTGATTTGCGAGATGGATTCTATTCTAAAGGCCCTCGGAATGAATAGCGCCGACTTAAAAACATTTCTTGACGAGAAAGCCGATTTCTACAACCGGCCAAGTTTTATTGACAGCGATCCGATACAGATACCGCATCAGTTCAACCGGAAAGAAGACATTGAAATTGCTGGCTTTCTTGCTGCGACTATCTCATGGGGAAACCGCACAATAATCATCCGAAACGCGAAAAAAATGATGGAGATGATGGAAAATTCTCCCTATGACTTTGTACTTTCTCACGCTGGCTCAGATTTAGATCCTCTAAAAAGTTTCTGTCATCGAACCTTTAACGGCGACGATTTTATAGCCTTCGTAAAAGGATTGCAGCACGTTTATCAAAATCATGGCGGACTCGAAGCTGTGTTTTCAAACAATAAACATCCTGAAACACTGCAACCTGCAATCCATAATTTCAAAAAGATCTTTTTCGAAGCCGAGCATCTGCCGCGGACCCAAAAACATGTTTCAGACCCGGTGAATAGCTCGGCTGCCAAGCGCATCAACATGTTCCTGCGCTGGATGGTTCGCAATGACAACCGTGGCGTCGACTTTGGTATTTGGAAAGAAATTTCACCGTCTGTACTTTCTTGTCCGCTTGACGTACATTCGGGAAATGTGGCACGCAAACTTGGGTTGCTGACACGAAAACAAAACGACGCGAAAGCACTTGCCGAAATCGATTCGGAATTACGGAAAATGGATCCGGTTGATCCTGTGAAATACGATTTTGCGTTGTTTGGCCTGGGCGTGTTCGAGAAATTCTAACCTGTTAAGGGTTCAACATCAGCCTTAGAATCCGTTTTAAATAGCGTACCTTTGCAAAAAATAGAAGCAATGTCGACGTTTGAGCAATTTAATCTTCCTAAATCCGTACAAAAAGCCATAGACGATCTGGGCTTCACAACTCCGACTCCAATTCAGGAGAAGTCATTTTCGGTTATCATGTCCGGGCGCGATATGATGGGAATTGCGCAAACAGGAACTGGAAAGACGCTTGCTTACCTTTTACCACTGCTAAAGTTATACAAGTTCACTCCCACAGAAACACCAAAAATTGTAATACTTGTTCCAACCCGGGAACTGGTTGTACAGGTTGTAGAAGAGGTTGAGAAACTCACGAAATACATGTCCGTTCGCACCATCGGAATCTACGGCGGGGTTAACATCAACACACAAAAAACAGCAGTTTATCAAGGAACTGATATTCTTGTTGGAACTCCCGGGCGCGTAATGGATCTCGCTCTGGACAACGTAATCCGTTTTGACGAAACACAAAAGCTGGTGATCGATGAGTTTGACGAAATGCTGAATTTAGGCTTTCGTCCGCAACTGACTTCGATCCTCGCGATGATGAAACCCAAACGCCAGAACATTCTGTTTTCAGCTACTATGACGGATGAAGTTGACGCCGTACTTAATGATTTTTTCGATTATCCGGAAGAAGTTTCACTTTCCGCATCGGGAACGCCGCTTGAACAGATCACGCAACTTACGTATGATGTCCCGAACTTCAACACGAAGATCAACCTGCTGAAACACCTGCTTCGCACTGATGCGTCGATGGAGCGCATTCTCGTCTTTGTGAATAACAAAAAAATATCCGACATGCTGCATGAGCGTATCGATGAGGATTTTTCTGGAGAGTTCGGGGTGATCCACTCAAATAAATCCCAGAATTACCGTCTGAATACGATGGCCGCTTTTCAGGATGGCGAATTACGCGGATTAATAACTACCGATATCATGGCGCGCGGACTCGACATTTCGAATATCTCACATGTTATTAATTTCGAGATGCCGGAACTGCCCGAACAATACATGCACCGTATTGGGCGTACCGGTCGCGCCGATGCAACCGGAACTGCTATCAGTTTTGTTACGCCACGCGAACAGGAGTTTAAACTCGAAGTTGAAGTTCTAATGAACACCGAACTTGATGTTTTGGAGCTGCCTTCTGAAGTAGAAATCTCGACTCTTTTAATTGGGCCTGAAAAGGAGAAGGAAAAAGTGAAGTTCTTAATGAAGAAGCCAAAGCTTGACGGCGATGGCGCATTTCATGAAAAAGCGGCCAAGAACAAGAAAGTCAATTTGGGCGGGCCCTCGAAAACAAAAAAGAAAACCTCCGGATCGGTAAACCGAAACATGCTTCGCGAACAGAATAAAAAGCGAAACAAGAAGTAAGCTACTCCACAAATACAAGGCAAACCGGCATACAGAGTTTGATTTTGTTACCCGAATACGTTACTTCGCCGGTGTTCAAATCTCTTTCGTAAATAACCACTTCATTGGAGTTTTCGTGTGCCACAAGCACGTATTTTCCCGTGGGATCGAGCGTCAAATCACGCGGACCTTTTCCTCTTGAAGATGTAGTCTGAACATGTGTCAGATTACCCTCATCGCCAATTGCAAATACGGTGATAGTATTTGCATCTTCACGATTGGTAACATAAAGAAATCTACCATCGGCAGAAACCTTGATCGCACCACCACTTATTTTCTTTGGCGCGGCCGAACCTATGAGGGTAGTTTGCTGTATCTGCTTCAATTTTCCGTCGTCATAGCCAAACGCAGTTACCGTCCCGTCAAGTTCATGCACTAGATACGCAAATCGACCATCAGGTGAAAAAGTGAGATGACGCGGGCCGCTTCCGGCTCTGACCGAGATAGAACTCTTATAAATCAACGGCTCATTTTCAGAATCCGGGTAATAATGGTAAATATAAATTTGGTCCGTGCCGAGATCAACCGCAAACACGTAGCGACGATCTGGCGAGAAGTGCACCATATGAACGTGCGATGCTTCCTGAGGTTTTGTATCCAAGCCTTTTCCGTGATGTTTAAGCACTTGTTTCGGCCGCTTCAGCGTTCCATCTTTCTTTTTTTCGAAAACTGAAATGCTGCCGGAACCGTAGTTTGCTACAATCACGTTTTTGTGGTCATTAATAAGGTAACACGGATCTTGTCCTTCGGGACCGCGATCGTTCAACAAATAAAGTTTTGCAGTTTGCCGATCAAGATTTAATGCACTGACGTTGCTGTTTTTACCGTCTTCATTAACCGCATACACGAAATCGGCATCGTCTGAGACAGTAAGATAACTGGGGTTCACAATTGGATCTGAATGTCCAATCTTCTTCGCAACGCCGTTCGTGCGGTCAAATTCATAAACATAAATACCACTGCTATCGCAGGACTGCGTATACGTTCCAATCAATAGAAGCGTTCTATCTTTAGTTTCCATAGGCTTATAGTTATCGTCGTAAGCATGCTCGTCAATAGTAAAAATAGCATTTCAAATTCATAATTAATCCTAGCGAAACCATAAAAAGTAGTATTTTTGGGAATGCAAATCCGCACTTTTTGCTGAAAAACCTTCTAAATGAGGTAAACCGATAACAATGCAGTTTAAACATCCGGAAATCCTATATTTTCTTTTTTTACTGGTCATTCCAATCATCGTTCATTTATTTCAGCTACGCCGGTTTAAAAAAGAGTATTTTACCAATGTCAGTTTCCTGAAGGAGCTTTCGATCCAGACCCGAAAAAGTTCCAAAGTAAAAAAATGGCTGCTGCTGGCCACACGGCTATTACTACTCGCAGCCATTATTCTTGCATTTGCACAACCCTTTTATCAAGCAAAAGACAGCAATAACGTCACCAATGAAATGTTTATCGTTTTGGACAATTCGTACAGCATGCAGGCCAAAGGAAACAAAGGCGAGCTATTGAAACGGGCTGTCGAAGATTTGCTGCAACACACACCCGAAGGACAATCGTTTTCATTGCTTACCGCTACTGAAAGTTACTGGAATACCGACATCAAATCGGTGCAGCGCGATTTGCAACAGTTGCAATATAGTCCGTCGCGGTTCGACCTTTCTGCTATGATGGCAAAGGTGAAATCCCGAAAATCCCCGTTTCGTAAAGATGTCATCATTATTACCGATGGCGTCGGGCTCGATCAGAAACAGCTTGAATCGGCTGATGCGCAACTAAATCCACTGTTTATTATTCCTGAAGCGGAACAGAAAAACAATATTTCTATTGACAGTGCTTTCATAATTCAAACTCTGGATAACTTTTACGAGGTTGGCATTACGCTTTCACGCTATGGCGATACCAACGAAGCGCCGGTGGCATTGTACAACAACGACAAACTTATCGCGAAAACTTCGGCAACCTTTAAAGGGAAACAACTGAATCTCAAGTTCATGATCCCAAAAGAGGATTTTCATGGCTATGCGTCTGTAACCGACAACGGCCTTGAACATGACAACAAATTCTATTTCAGCATTCAGAAGCCAGGGAAGACAAATGTGCTTAGCATCGGCGAAAGCGAAAACAGCGCCTTTCTGGCAAAAATTTACACACCCGATGAATTCCGCTACAGCAATTATACGTTGAGTGCGCTAAATTATAATAGTCTGCAGAACCAGGACGCTATTATTGTTAACCAGCTTACTGAAATCCCGCAGGCACTTCAAACGACGTTAAAGGCTTTTGTTGAAAAAGGTGGAAATCTGGTAGTGATTCCGGCGGCCGGCGGCTTGGTGACAAATCTGAACAGTTTCATCGCGAACTTCGGGCGAATCCGGTTTAGCGGCGAACAGAAGTCGCAAAAATTAATTACTAAAATCGCATTTGCACATCCGTTGTACAGCGGCGTGTTCGAAAAAAAAATAACAAATTTTCAATATCCGAGCACACAAAGTAGCTTTACAATGGGTGGAAACGCACCGGCAATCCTGGCATACGAAGATGGTAGCGCATTCCTGACATCGATTCAAAATCCGGTTTCGTCAGTATATGTATTTGCAGCGCCATTGGATAAAGGCAACAGTAACTTCAAAAACTCGCCGCTAATCGTCCCAACATTTTACAATATGGCTCAGAGCGCATCAAAAACAGGCGTTTCTGCCATAACAATTGGAAGCGGTCAATCTCTTTTTATTAACGCCACACTTTCAAAAGACGAGATAGTAAACATCCGAAGACGCGATGGCGAACATGACGAAAAATTCATTCCGGTGCAACAGATATTGAGCAACAAGATCAAACTTGACTTTAATGATTACCCACAACAGGCAGGAAATTTTAGTGTATATAAACAAGACCAGCCACTTCAAAATATCAGTTTTAATTACAGTCGCACTGAAGGGAATCTGGATCAGGTAGTTGATTTGCCTGAACAATATCAACAAGCCAAAAGTGTAGAAGCCGTTTTCGATAAACTGCAGAGTGACCGGACCAGCAACGAAATCTGGAAACTTTTCGTGATTCTTGCACTGTTGTTTTTGGTGACTGAATTACTAATTCAAAAATTTGTGAAATGAAACTGATCATCAGAGAAGCCAAGGTTATCGCTCCGGGTAGTCGCTATCATAATCAGGTTGTAGACTTTTTAATAGCTGACGGATCAATAGCGGAAATCGGATCCGGATTAAAAAATCCAGATAACTTCACCGTGATAAACCTTCCGAATCTCCATGTTTCCGAAGGTTGGTTCGACAGCAGCGTCTCCCTTGGCGAACCGGGCTTTGAAGATCGGGAAACAATTGCAAACGGGTTACTCACAGCGGCGAGAAGCGGGTTTACTGCCATTGCCTTGCAGCCAAATTCAAATCCGGTTATTGACAACCAGTCGCAGGTAAATTTCGTAAAAAGTAAGGCTATCGGAGCTGCTTCCGATTTATATCCAATTGGCGCGTTGACCAAAAACAGTGAAGGAAAAGATCTGGCCGAATTATTTGATATGAAAAATGCAGGCGCAATCGCGTTTGGTGACTATAATAAAAACATCGACAATCCGAACCTGCTGAAAATCGCATTGCAATATGTGCAGGATTTCGGCGGACTTGTGGTTGGGTATTCACAAGAGCCGACACTCGCCGGAAGTGGCGTTGCAAATGAGGGGCTGCCGTCAACAAGGCTCGGACTAAAAGGTATTCCGCCACTTGCCGAAGAACTTCAAGTTGCGCGAAATCTGTTCCTGCTGGAATATACCGGCGGTAAAATGCATATTCCTACGATATCGACTGCAAGGTCGGTAGAACTGATAAAAGCCGCAAAAGCAAAAAACCTGAACGTCACTTGCAGCGTTTCAGTACATCATCTGGTTCTGACGGATGAAAAACTGGAGACCTTCGACACCCGTTTTAAAGTCACGCCGCCACTTCGCGATGAATCGGACCGAAAAGCACTCGTTGAAGCAGTACTTGACGGAACAATTGACATGATTACATCCGATCACAATCCGATTGATCCCGAGCATAAAAAAATGGAATTCGACCTGGCGAAAAATGGCACAATCGGGCTGGAAAGTGCTTTCGGCGCTTTGACCACGGTCCTTCCGATGGAGATAATCGTACAAAAGTTAACCTTTGGAAAAACCGTCTTTGGAATAGAACCGAACGGATTTGAAAATAATTCCAAAGCAAATCTTACCTTTTTTAATCCTGAAGGAAATTCTTGCTTTACAAAGCAACAAATCCTTTCAAAATCGAAAAATTCGGCTTTTTTGGGTATGGAAATGAAAGGCAAAGTGTATGGTGTCTACAATAATGGTAAACTGGTTTTAAACGATGAATGATACAATAGAAGAAGGCAAACCCACAGCCATTACAAGTTATATTTTAATTGTTGGCGTCCTGATCGCAATGTCGATGAACTCGGAGAGCAAAAATCCGTTTGCATCATTCCATATTCGGCAGTCGCTGGGATTATCGCTGACATTCATTTCGCTCGGACTCATATTAAGCAACTTCAATAATGTTATGGCGACTTTTGCGATGTGGATCTTTGTTGCGGTTTTGTGGACCTTTGGGATTTTCAGTGCGATCCGGGGCCAACAACAGCCCGTTCCTTTGTTAGGACGCTTTTTCCAGAACGTTTTTAAAAATATTTCATGATAAATTTATCCTTGCACTACCTGCTGCGTGAGCCAAAAATAAAGCTGGAGAAAAATCCGTTGTTGCTTTTGCTGCATGGTTACGGCAGCAGTGAAGCCGATCTTTTTTCGTTTGCTTCTGAACTGCCTGAGGAATATTACATAATTTCCGCGCGTGCGCCGTACGATTTGCAATATGGTAGCTATGCCTGGTATGCGATCAACTTTGACGCTGATGAAAACAAATTTTCAGATGTCGATCAGGCGCGGGAATCACGTGATCTGATAGTGCGGTTCCTCGATGAATTGGTTACACACTACCCTATCGACGAAAACAATGTGACTTTGGTCGGATTCAGCCAAGGCTCGATTCTAGCGTATGCGGTGGCGCTTTCATATCCCGGGAAAGTGCAGAAAGTTGCAGCACTCAGTGGATATATAAATCCTGATATCGCGGTAGAGGGGTTTGCCGACAAGAACTTTTCAGGCCTAAAAATATTTGCATCACACGGCACTGTCGACCAGGTTATCCCAGTTGAATGGGCTCGACAGATAAAAGATTTTCTCGATGCTTTAGAAATTGAATATAGGTACTATGAGTACCCTGTGGGACATGGTGTTGCACCGCAGAATTTCTTCGAGTTCAAAAACTGGCTGATCGAAAATAAGTAGCTAGTCCTGGCGCTTTTGATACAGTTGTGAATCAATGCGTTCGAAAGTCACCTTGCCATCTTCTTCAAGGAAATACTTCAGCAGCAGTTCACCCCAAACCGTTCCGTCACTAAAGTCGGCTATAATCCAACGGTGATTTAAGACTTTGACCTTGTTGACAATAAACTTTTGGCCGTTTATCTTGTCGTAAGGCACAAGCATATTTCCTTCAGAGCTGTCGTTAAGGTTCAGTACCTGGTTTGTAATTTTCGACACTAACGGACCTGTTTCGTAAATCCCGAGATACTCTTTCGCATTTTCGTTTCGCTCAAGCGTGAAATAGGTTGCGTCGTCGAGGCTGTTCGACATTATATTCAGACTGTCCCGCATCTGCTTTGCCGAGGTCCTGAATTGCTGTTGGTCCGATTCGCTTTTTTTGCTGAAATAGGCATACGTGAACACATTCATCAATGCGGCGATTATAAAAAGATAGAGGAAAAGCGACTGTTTCATTGTGCTAATTATAAAGTAATTGAAAGATTGTCATAAGCCAGAAAAACGTTTTCCGGCAGTTTTCGGCTTACATCAGCGTGAAATCCGAGCCTGTGGCTGATATGCGTCAGGTAAGCCTTTCTTGGTGCGACCAAAGATATAAAATCCAGTGCTTCTTTTAAATTGAAATGGCTTTGGTGTGATTCTTCGCGAAGCGCATTTACTACCAAAACATCAAGATCCCGCAACTTTCCGAGTTCGGCAGCTTCGATTGTTTTAATATCCGTCAGATAGGCAAAACCCTCGATCCGATAACCAAAAACCTGTAATCTGTCGTGCCATGCGTTAATTGGTACCACGGTCTTTCCACCTAACGCAAATGGCTCGTCATTACGAACTTCAAAAGGGACAACCGTTGGTGCACCGGGATATTTATTGCTCGTCCTGAAAATGTAATCAAAGCGGATCGCAAGATTTTCCAGCACGCGCTTATGTCCGTATACCGGAATATCACCCTGTCGAAAAAAAAACGGCCGGATGTCATCAAGGCCCGCAGTATGGTCGGCGTGCTCGTGCGTATACAGGATTGAATCCACTTTCTTGCAGTACGAAGCTAACATTTGGGTACGAAAATCGGGTCCGCAGTCAATTACGCAAGAATAGTCGTCCCAGGTGAGCCAAACTGACACCCGAAGGCGTTTATCTTTCGGGTCGGTACTCAGGCAAACAGGGTGATCGCTTCCGATGACCGGAATTCCCTGTGACGTACCAGTACCCAAAAAGTAGACCTGCACTCTGTTATTTTTTTACAAAAATAGGATATATTATCTTTCATTAAGTCCCGTTTTAATTAACTTTGCGAGAGTATAATCACCATCATGATTAAATTGGACAACGGAATTATTTTAAAGGGCGACAAGGCCATTGAGCAGATACCTTCACTGAAAGACAAGGCGCTGCGGATTAACCTGAACGAGAACATCTACGGAACATTTGCCGAAATAGGCGCCGGGCAGGAAACTGTACGACATTTCTTTCGTTCCGGCGGTTCTTCGGGTACGATCGCAAAAGCGATGTCGGCATACGATAAGGATTTCAGCGATGCGATTTACGGCGTCGAACACGATGGCCGTTACGTCACCGAAAGCAGGCTTAAAAAAATGCTTTCGCATGAGGTCGAGCTTATAGAAAAGCGTCTTAGCAGGGAAAAACATCCAAACAAATTGTTTTTTAGCTATGCGAACACCGTTGCAACGATTGATTTTGCAAAGCAATTTAAAGGTCATGGTTGGGTCGGAATCAAGTACCAAATTGAACCAGATGAAGATTACAACGAGATCATCATCCACATTCGGTTCAAGGAAACAGACGCACGGCTACAACAGGAAACCCTTGGTGTGCTTGGGGTAAACCTTATTTACGGTGCGTTTTACAAGTACAACGACCCAAAGAAACTGCTGCGTTATCTCTACGATCACCTCGACAAAGATCAGCTTGAGATTGATACGATTAACTTCTCGGGACCGCGTTTCGCCGAAGTGGATAACCGTTTGATGAGTTTGCAGCTTGTGAAAAACGGAATGACCGATGCGGTAATGTTTAATCCTGACGGAAACAACATTTTGCCTGCATCCATACTTTACAAGAAAAACATCCTTGCATTGCGAGGAAGTTTTCGTCCTGTTACAAAAGTAAACATGGACATGTACGAGAAATCGCTTCGCATGTTCCTTGAGGAAAACAAAGTAGATAAAGACAATACACTTGTGGTTTTTGAAATTACACTTTCAAATCTTCGTTCAGACGGAGAAATCGATGAGCGTGATTTCATGGATCGGGCCGAGTTGCTTTGCTCGCTGGGGCAGACGGTAATGATCTCGAATTTTCAGGAATATTATAAAGTCGTCGAATATTTCTCTAACTATACCAAAGCCCGTATGGGGCTTGCGATGGGAGTGAATAACCTGGTTGATATATTTGACGAGAAATACTACAGGCATTTGAGCGGCGGAATCCTTGAAGCTTTCGGAAAGCTGTTTTATAGGGATTTGAAAGTGTTCCTATATCCGATGCTTGGCGAGAACGGCGAAATTATTAATTCAGAAAACCTCAAAGTGCATCCGCGAATGAAGGAACTGTATAAGTTCTTTAAGTTCAACGGAAAAGTAGTCGATATTGACGATTTTGATCCGCATACACTCGAAGTTTTCTCACGGGAAGTATTGAAAATGATCGGAAACGGAAAACCGGGTTGGGAACCAATGCTGCCGAAAGGTATCGCGGAGCTTATTAAGCAACACCGACTGTTCGGTTACGACCCAAACAAAATATTAGAAGAGACAAAATAGAAAAAGCCGAAACTGTTGTTTCGGCTTTTTTTGTAATCGTTGATCTTATTTGATATAGTTCGGAGAGACACAACGATCCCAATATTCTACGATAACCCGTATTGTTTCCCTCAATTCGTTGTAGCTGTTTGGCTTTACGAAAAACCCCTGTATTGATTTGGAGTAGGCGTCAACTACGTTTTGTTGTTCAGCGCTTGTAGAAAAGAATAAATACGGAATTGATTTTAAGCGTAAATCCTCGTTCTCGTGTATCTTCGCTCGTAATTCCATACCGCTTAGAACGGGCATGTTTATATCGGAAAAGATTATAAAGGGTTCTACGTCTGACCGTGTTAAATATTCCAGTGCTTTTTCACCTTCGGAAAAAAAAATTATTTCATTCCTGCAACGTAACGACGCAAAGACGTCGGTCAACATTCCCTGGTCGTCCAGATCATCTTCAATTATTATTATCGGGCCGCCTTTGTTCATCGTATTTTTTTAGCAAATGTAGTAATAAATTACGCTTCAGGTTTTAAATATCTGCGAAGCATGTTTCTTGGTTTTTACATCTGAAATCACATCTTCAATGATTCCGTTTTCATCAATAACAAATGTCGTCCGGTTGATGCCGTTATAGGTTCGCCCCATAAACTTTTTTGGGCCCCAAACGTCGAATGCTTGAATCACCGACTTATCTTCGTCGGCCAAAAGCGGAAACGGCAACTTGAACTTGTCGCGGAACTTTCCCTGCGCTTTCGCACTATCGGCACTTACACCCAGTAACTCGTAATTGTTCAACCGGAAGCGTTCGTAGTTATCGCGCAAATCGCATGCTTCAGCCGTACAGCCGGGCGTGCTGGCTTTCGGATAAAAAAATACAACAAGCTTTTTACCTTTGTAATCTTCAAGCTGATGGAATTTGCCATCCTGATCGAATCCTGAAAAATCGGGAGCGGGATCGCCGGGTTTTAGAGTCATGGGTATTGTGTTTAGCGTGAAGATTTCAGGTTCAGAATACAGATTCTGAATTTCCATTTAAAATGGTTGGTTTCGAATTGCTGATCGTTGATAGCTGAACGTTGATTGCCTATGCTCAAAAATATGCTATTTTTACGACAAAAGATCCCTATGAATAAAAAAGAACGTGCGGCATTTGTAGTGAAGACACTCGAAGAATTGTATCCCGAAGTTCCGGTTGCGCTGGATTCAAGGGATCCATATACATTGCTTATCGCGGTGCTTTTATCAGCACAATGCACAGACGTCCGGGTAAATCTCACGACTCCTTCATTATTTGCAAGAGCCGACAATCCGTACGATATGGTGAAATTGTCGGTTGAAGAAATACGCGACATTATCAGGCCGTGCGGATTGTCTCCGATGAAATCAAAAGGAATTCACGGATTGTCGAGAATCCTGATCGAAGAACACGGTGGCGAAGTTCCGCAGAGTTTTGAGGCCCTTGAACGGCTTCCCGCAGTTGGACACAAGACGGCGAGTGTTGTGATGTCGCAAGCCTTTGGAATTCCAGCGTTTCCTGTCGACACGCATATCCACAGAATGATGTACCGGTGGAACCTCTCAGATGGAAAAAGCGTAGTGCAGACCGAACGTGATGCAAAGAAGCTCTTCCCTATGGAATTGTGGAACAAGCTGCACCTTCAGATCATCTGGTACGGACGCGAATATTCCCCCGCACGCGGTTGGAACCCGGTGCGTGATGTTATCACGGGAACGATTGGAAGAAAATCAGTATTGCAGGAATACTATAAAAAAAATCCCGGTAAATAATTCCGGGATCTTGATTAATTAGCAATGCATTCAAATGTCATTTTGCCCACTTTTACCATGCTGAGGGCTTTAGAATAACTAAGTAACAAATCGACTGTTTGCTTTTTTGGTAACATCTTGGTTGCTGCTAAAGGTTTTGTAGAGTAGATTTTCGCCATAATAAGAATTGTTTCCTCTTACAACGCAGCACCTTATCGAATATTGTTAATTCGTTAAAATTATTTTGTGTTTTGCGATTACTTTACGCAGGTTCATCAACGCGTAACGCATGCGGCCCAGAGCGGTATTGATGCTCACGCCGGTCAATTCAGAAATCTCCTTAAAGCTCAGGTTCTGATAGATACGCATCATCAGTACTTCTTTCTGGTCGTCCGGAAGCTCTTCAATAAGTTTTTTAAGATCGCTCTCTACCTGCGTGGTAATCATCTGGCTCTCGATGTTCGGGACGTTATCCGACATGATCGAGAAAATCGAAAATTCCTCTGTTTCACGGAACATCGGCATTTTTTTCGTTTTGCGGAAATGATCCACGATCAGGTTATGTGCAATACGCATTACCCATGGAAGAAATTTACCTTCTTCGTTGTAACTGTTCGATTTTAGTGTTTTGATTACTTTGATAAAAGTATCCTGGAAAATATCGTCCGATATATCGCGATCCGCAATCTTTGAGTATATGAAGCCGTATATTTTGGATTGGTGCCTGTTAATTAAAGATGACAAAGCGCTTTCGTCACCTGCTACATAACTTTTCACCAACAAAGCGTCTGGGATGTGAACATTAGCCATAAAAAAACTTTTTAGTTTTGGGTTTAATCTCGGAATTATCTAAAAAGTAGTTTTAATGTATAGGCAAAAATGTTTTTGAAGTTGTGGTACTTAACGAACCAAATGTAGTACTATAAATTTGAAATCCAAACAATTGGCGAAAAATTAACAAGGTTGGCGCAATACGTGTTGGTTTTGCTGGGCTTGCTAAGTAAAATAGCTGTTCAGATACACCCAAAACCATACCAATTACATGTTAAACTAGTTAAATTAATGGCCTTAATATGTAACTTTGCAACAAGCAGAAAACCACCATGAATCAAGACATTAGCACTCTGGAACCCAAACAAAATATTATAATAAAAGGAGCGCAGATACACAATCTGAAGAACCTGGACGTTGCTATTCCGCGGAATAGGTTCGTGGTGATTACCGGCCTTTCTGGTTCAGGAAAGTCAAGTTTGGCGTTCGATACTTTATATGCTGAAGGTCAGCGGCGCTATGTTGAAAGCCTTTCCTCCTACGCGCGCCAGTTTTTGGGGCGCCTTGACAAACCCAAGGTGGAATACATTAAAGGCATTGCTCCTGCTATTGCAATCGAACAGAAAGTCAACACGACAAATGCTCGCTCAACCGTAGGCACATCAACCGAAATTTATGATTACCTGAAACTCCTTTTTGCGCGTATTGGCCGGACATACTCTCCAGTTTCAGGAAAAGAAGTCAAGAAAGACACCGTTTCTGATGTGATTGCCGATGTAAAACAATATTCTCCTGATTCCAGACTGCTGTTGCTTGCGCCAATACACCTCGAGAACGGACGTGCACTCGAAGACAAACTAAAAGTGCTCTTACAACAGGGCTTCTCGCGGATTTTGATTGGTGGCGAGACCGTGCGGCTCGATGAAATTGATCAACATTCACTTGATGATAAGGACATTCTACTGATTATTGACCGGATCGTTGTAAAGGATGAGGAAGAATTCTTCAATCGTTTGTCAGATGCCGTGCAAACCGCATTTTATGAAGGAAAAGGCACTTGCTACATCCAGGAACTTGCAACCAATGTGCGCACGACGTACAGTAACAATTTTGAGCTTGACGGCATTACGTTCCTTGAGCCGAATGTCCATTTGTTCAGCTTTAATAATCCATACGGCGCATGTCCGGTCTGCGAAGGCTATGGAAACGTAATCGGTATCGATGAAGAACTGGTTATTCCGAATACCTCTTTATCACTATACGAAAATGCGATCTATGCCTGGCGTGGCGAAAGCATGGGCTGGTATCGCGATCAGCTTGTGAACAGTGCCTACCTGTTTGACTTTCCGATACACAAGCCGTACTTCGAACTTACCGAAGATCAGAAAGCACTATTATGGACGGGTAACAAGCACTTTACCGGACTAAACGCATTCTTCAAAGAATTAGAGGAAAAGAATTATAAGATCCAGAACCGTGTGATGTTGTCGCGCTATCGCGGAAAAACAAAATGCCACGTTTGCCGCGGGAAACGGCTTCGGCCGGAAGCGTCCTATGTGAAGGTCAGCGGCAAAACGATTTCTGACCTGGTCGATCTGCCTATTAAGAAACTAACCGCCTTCTTCTCAGAAATGCAATTATCAGAGTTTGATCAGAAGGTCGCAAAAAGGCTTTTGCTCGAAATCAACAGCAGGCTGCGGTTTCTCGTTGAAGTTGGATTGGAATACTTAACCCTGAACCGGAATTCGGCGTCGCTCTCCGGAGGCGAGTCGCAACGTATCAATCTTGCCACATCGCTTGGAAGCAGCCTCGTGGGGTCGATGTATATTTTGGACGAACCCAGCATCGGACTGCATCCAAAAGATACCGAGCGCCTGATCAACGTTCTTCTGTCGCTTCGTGACCTTGGCAATACCGTTATCGTTGTTGAGCATGACGAAGATATAATGCGTGCAGCCGACATGATTATCGACATCGGACCTGAAGCCGGAACCTTTGGTGGCAACCTTGTAGCACAGGGAACGTATGCCGAAATCCTGAAATCGACATCGCTGACTTCAAAATATTTAAATGGGGAACTTGAGATAAAAGTTCCGCGCACGCGCCGTAAATGGAGTAACTACATCGAAATACTTGGCGCCCGTGAGAACAATCTTCAAAACGTGGACGTGCGTTTTCCTCTCGAAGTTCTAACCGTAATAACAGGCGTTTCCGGAAGTGGAAAGAGTACGCTGGTGAAGAAGATCTTGTTTCCGGCGATGCAAAAAAAACTTGAAGGCGCAGGAGAAAAAGCGGGACAGTTTTCGGAAATGCGAGGCCATTATCACAAGATCAGGCATATTGAGTATGTTGACCAGAATCCGATTGGACGAAGCTCACGTTCAAATCCTGTTACGTATATCAAGGCATACGACGATATACGAGACTTGTTTTCGAAGGAAAAACTTGCCAAAAACAGAGGTTATCAGTCAAAGCATTTCTCGTTTAATGTGGACGGCGGCCGCTGCGACACCTGCAAAGGCGAAGGAAGCATCAACGTAGAAATGGTTTTTATGGCCGACGTTCAGCTCCCTTGCGATACGTGTAACGGTAAGCGATTTAAAAAGGAAATTCTTGAAATACAGTTTGAAGGAAAAAACATCGACGACGTTCTTACAATGACAATCGACGATGCTGTAGCGTTCTTTGCTCAAAGTGGCCAAACCAAAATTACACAAAAACTCCAGCCGCTACAGGATGTTGGATTGGGCTATGTACAACTCGGCCAATCTTCATCAACTCTTTCGGGCGGCGAAGCGCAACGTATAAAACTGGCATCATTTCTTGTAAAAGGCGCGACAAAAGAAAAAGCATTGTTTGTCTTTGACGAACCCACAACGGGATTGCATTTTCACGATATCAACAAGTTGTTGGCATCTTTCGAGGCACTGATTGATAAAGGACATTCTATTATCGTCATTGAGCACAATCTCGATCTTATCAAATGTGCCGATCATATCATCGACCTGGGACCTGAGGGCGGTGAGAATGGCGGTCAGATTCTGGCAATAGGAACGCCTGAGGAAGTTATGAAGAACAAGGCTTCGGTCACCGGAAAGTATCTGAAAGACAAGCTATAATTACTCGATGAGCAGTTTTTGAACGTGCCGGTCCTGTCCTGTTGTAATTTCAACAAAATACGCTCCGCGCACGAGGTGCGAGACGTCAATATTTTCGATCTGCAAAGTAGCATTTAAGCTAATGCTGTAAACTTCTTGTCCGAATACATTCGTAAACTTCAGCGAAGTACTTTCGGCCGAAGTTGTTCCTTTGTGCAACGTTATTAAGTTGTGCGCCGGATTCGGATACAAGATAAAATCCTTGTTAGTAGCATCGGCTGTGCCGAGATTGCAATTGGTGCAGGCAACTGCGAAATGAAGCATCGCACCTGTTGTTCCTTTGGCGATGTTATAAACATATTCCGGATCCATGTTCACGAGCAAGTCGTTTGGCGTGTGCGGAAACGGCGACTCGTTTGTTTCATAAAGCCCACTGATAACTTCGCCATTATTTTCAAACGGCATATAGTCGGACGCGTACGCGCTTGCAATCACCGTTTCGAGCGGAGAATATAGCTCGATACAGTTCGCAAGCTGATTTGTCATGGATGTTGAGGCGGCATTATTTGAAAATGGCATTCCCGTGTCGCGTTCGCAGGTAACTGTGTTGTTTGCCATTCCTGCAATTCCCCCAACCTGATCCAGGTTTAACAACAGCCGTATGTTCATCTTTGGCGAGGTGCTGTTCACTACGTTATCCACATAATGCTGACTCCCTATAAGCCCATCCTCTTCTCCACTGAAATGAATAAACTTGATGGAATACTCAGTCGGAATGTTTCGCAGCAGACGCGCAGCCTCGAGAATAATCGTTGTGCCGCTTCCATTATCATTGGTTCCAGGACCGTTTACAGTATCATAATGACCGTCGATGATAACAAATATGTTTGGGTAGGTCGTGCCCATTTTAGTAACGACAAGGTTCTTGCAAGTGCTTCCGCCGTAGGTGAATACGTCTTCCGTCAATTGCGACTCAGAGTAGCCGTAGCTAATATATTGGGCCCGCAACCATGACAACGTATTGGCTTGGGCGGCAGTTCCACGATACTTCACACCGAAATTCTCGAAAGCCGTAAGATTAGTCAGGATGGTTTCTTCATTTACCTGCTCAGCAACCTGACCGTAAAAAGGAACATAAGACTGGGCATGACCAAAGCTGCCGATAAAAACGCAAAATAGTAGAAATTTAATTTTAGACATTGAACACGATCGTTAAAGCGTACGAAGATACTAATTCCGCTATCAATAGCTAAACAATTTATGTCGCTTTAACGTACTGTTCCAAAGGAATTTAAACAATATCTTAAATGCCATTGACCGTCCCAGCGGAGCAAAAAAGAATTTTGGCACGCAACTTGAATATCAGTTTTTAACAGAAATTTCTTCTGTTCGCGGAAGCCGAAAAGCGAAAGAGTAGGCAAATCCCAAATATCGTTTATCATGAAAAAAATTACTCTTTTAGCGCTCGCACTAATCGGATTTTCGATGGGTGTAACTGCATCTGAAAAAGCCGGCCTTCCAAGGCCTGTCTGGGTTGCTGATGCAGAACCGGTGGTGTTCGTTGAACGCGGAATTGAATTCTTTGTCTTCGCAGACGGTCAGTTCGATTTTAACACAAGGCCGGTAACCAGCGGATCGGTTTATTACAAAAATACCCGCCGCGTATTCGTCAACAACACACACGGTGCTCCGGGTGTTGCTCAAAATTACGGTGTTCGTGTGGAGCACGATGAGCTTGGCCGCGTACGCCGGATTGGAAATGTATTCGTCAATTACGATGCTCACAATCGGATAAAGAGAATTGGCTCGGTATATATGACCTATAACCGCTTTGCACTGAGCCAGGTGGGCGGACTCCGGGTGAGATACGACCACCGCGGATTTATCACCGGATATAGCGGCACGGTTAATGGCTCTTCACAACCAGCATACGGCCAGGATTATGGAAACGGCCATGGTTACAGCAACGGAAACAATGGCGACAGCGTTCCCAGTGAAGATTACTACTACTACAAATCTGACGGCACCAAGGTCAAAGTAGCAGAAAAGGAATAAAGGAAGTTTGTTTTGATGGTTTGTTGGAATCCCGTGACGCGAAAGCGGAGCGGGATTTTTTTTGTAATAATTTGTTCCTGCTTTAGGAAAGAACGCTGCAGTTAGATAAGAAGAAGTTGCAGAAGCTGTTTCCCGCTGTTCGCTATATCTTTTGACCGCTAAAGCAGCGGATCAAAAGGATGCCGCTTCCATCAGGGCTAATGCAGCCGAAATTTCCGGAAAACCTGATTGATAACCTGATTGATCTCGGGAGAGATTCTCAGCCAATAGTTCAGCCCCAGATAAACAACGGATACCAAGATCGATTTCAACATAATATTCACCAGCGGATGAAATCCAAAATCCCAGTAGTAAAACATGACAAACGTTAGCACAAGAATACCCAAGCCATACACCGTTTGCTTTGTAAACGGGAACAAACGCATCCTGAATACTACAAAAAGAAGTTTTGCTCCGCTATACAAAGTTACGGCAACTAAGGTCGCAATTGCTGCACCGTCTATGCCGTAGCGCGGGATAAAATACATGTTCAGCGATATCGCAAGCACAGCAAGCATGAGCCCGAGGAAGAGCACCATCCTGTAATACTTCGAGTTGAAGATTATTGCGTTGTTATTTCCAAGGATCAGGTCGATATACTTGGAGATTCCAATGGTAAAAACCACAAAAACACCGCCTGAATATTCAGGTGGAATCAGTTTATAAAGTTCGTTGATGTTGACCAAAATTCCCACGAGCACGTAGCCGCCAACCAGCTGCAGGCTAACCGACGATTTTTTATATAGATCGTTCAGTTCATCATGCTTGTTGTTGGCCATCAGCCTTGCCGTAATCGGATAGGTAATTTGATGCATCGCCCTGCTCGGAACTGCAACAACGGTCGCAATAAAAATCGCAACCGAATAATACGCGACATTATCGATCTTTATATATTGCCCGAGCATAAACTTGTCGATATCAAGCAGCAGAACCGCGATACTTCCGGACAAAATAATGAACGCCGAGTAGGTAAATACTTCCATTTTTTCCTTTGGGAACTGTAGCGAAAACGCCGGAAGCCGCGTCCGGAAAGCAAAGATCCCCATCACAAGTGTAGCTGCAAAGTAGATCCCGACAGTTATGTACACAAACTCAACGGCCGTAATCCATTTGAGATATACTGCAAAAAGGAAAATCGTTATCAACACCCGAAGGACAATCTCCTTAACAAAACTCCCAAAAACCGATAGCATATGCACTTTTACCCATGCGTAAAAAATTTCGAAATAGCCCATGCAAAGGGCGGTTATCGGAATGAGCCAAACGAAATCATGGATAATGGGATTTTCCTCTGAGAGCCAGCCCGCAATTTGTTCATATGCAAAAACACCAATTAGGCCAATTGGCAGTATCAGCAGCAGCGGAAGCAAGAGCATAACGGTCAGAAATTGGGCTTTTTCTGCATCTGTTTTGTAATTCGAATAGAATTTTACCAGAGTATTGTGAACGCCAAAAGCCATTAAGGGCATCATGATATTGGCAGATGACAATAGAAACGCAGTAAGGCCGTAATAGGTTTTCCCAAGGAAATTGGTATACATAAACAACGCGTTAACCGCCCCAATGCCAAAACCAATGTATGTAATTACAGTGTTTCTTATCGACTGGTTGATGACGATTCCCATTATTGCGTCAGTAAGGTTGCTAAATGTTTCGTCAGGTTCTCTCTGGAATATTTTTGCAAACCAACTCCGCTTGCCTTCAATGATCCGGTTTTATACGCTTGGTAGAAACGCAAAATTGAAGCTTTCAGCTTTTCTTTTTCAGCATAATCTATAAAAACCCCGGTGTTGGTTTCAATGAGAATATCGGCAAAGTCGGAACCTGTAGGCCCAATACCAATAATAGGACGTCCTGAGACCATATATTCAAATAGCTTTCCGGGAATTATGCTTTTCGTTGCAGCCGAATTGATCTCTATCAGCAACAGCAACTGTGAACTCCGCTGCTGCACGATTGCTTCTGAATGGGATACATACCCAAGATTCAGGACATGATCCGAAAGCCCGTATGTATTCAATGCATCTAAAACATTTCGACTTACATTTCCGATCAGCTTAAGCTCAAAGTCGGTTTTAAAGTCGTCGTTTTCCTTTATAATTTCCGAAAGCGCCTGCCAAAGGAATCTCGGATTTCGTTCCGACAACAATGATCCGATGTGCGCGAGTGAGAATTTCCGATCCAGGCCCTTATCTGGAACCTGCTCAAGATCGTACCCGTTTGTAATAACTTCGATTGGCTTCGACGTAATAACCTCAAAATCGGCCTTCGTTGTTTTGCTTGTTACAATTATTTGGTCGGCACGGCGAAGCACCATTTTCTCGAGGTCTTTGTGCCTGCCTTCCGAGTATGGTGTCAGCTTCAGCTCTTTATGATAACCGATCGTTGTCCACGGATCCCTAAAATCGGCAATCCATTTTATGTCTGCAACCGATTTCAGTCGCAACCCGATCATGTGCAGGCTATGCGGCGGCCCTGTTGTAATTATGGTATCGATCTTGTGTTCGATAAGATATCGGCTGAGAAAACGCACTGACGGCCGAACCCAGAAAACCCTCGCATCCGGAATAAAAATATTTCCCCTAATCCAAAGTGCAACTTTTTCAGAGAACGTCTGTTTCCGTTCCGACGGTATAATACCTGCGCTAAGCTTTTTCGTTTTTTTACCCGAAAAAAATGATGCGAACTTGTAGGGCTCAATAATTTTCTTTCGGACGATAACCGCCTGACGTGGCACTTCGCCAACTAAATTTCGATCGATTATAGGATATGCGGGATTTTCAGGGATGTAAACGTGTGGTTCAATCCCCAAGCCTGGAAGATACTTTACAAACTTCAGCCATCGCTGTACGCCCGGACCTCCTGCGGGTGGCCAATAATAGGTTATAATCAGGACTTTTTTATCCAATTTTGGCTGCTAAAGAGTTGCTGAATCGGTTTTGCGCTTCCTTTGGTAGTAAACACCTCCAACTAAAAGGAGCATCATCAATGCACTGCTTGCGAGAGCGATCGAACTGCCTGTTTTTACAACTTCGGGCTCGAATTTAAACTCGATCACATGCTTTCCAGCTGGGATCAACATGGCGCGCAACACATAATCGGCCCGGAGGTGCTCGGTTTTCTTTCCATCAATGTAAGCGTTCCACCCTTTTGGATAATAAATTTCTGAGAACACCGCAAAACCTTCAGAAGGGTTTGACGAAACGTACTTTAGGTAATTCGGCTTCACTTTTACAAGCGATATTACCGCTGCCGAATTTTTTGAAAACGATGATTGGCCTATATCTTTAAACTCATTTACGTTAAGGATTGCCGACTCTCGGGGATCGAGGCTGTCGAGCGCTTTCATTTCACCATCTGCAGATGTCACCTTTATGACATCGGAAACAAACCAGGCATTACCAGTCGCTCCCGGATTTTGAACCGGAAACTCCTGCCCTTTCTCATCAGTTTGGATGATATATTTCGTATTTAGCATGTTAAGGACGGCAATATTATTCTTCGAGATCTGGTACTCAAGCAGTTCTTCCATCCTTCTTGGCCGGACCGCACTGTAACCTGAAAGTGAATTATGAAAATACGATGTCCGCGCATTGTGGATCGCGTTTACTTCAAAAACACGATAATGGCTTGTGTCCTGCATAATCTGAAGGTCGGATGGCGTGGGCTGGAATGGGATATCCACTTCGCGGGCGCTTACAAAATCCTCAGCATTCACGTATCGCCTGTCGACAGTAAACAGGTCGAGTACCATAACAAATCCGACAATTATTACAGATGTTGTGGCAGAAAATTTCTCTTTTAGAAACATCCACAATGCCAAGCCGGTCAGCGCAATTAAAAATCCTGACCGAAGCAGATCGGCTGAATAAAGGTCTTTTCGGTCTTCGTGCAGCGCATCCATAAAACCAGTGCTAAATCCTTGGTCCTGGCTCTGGCTGAACATTTCGCGAAGGTATGCATCGGATTCGCCCGAAAAGTCAAAAACGCTTCTGAACAAAAACAGCAATACTATCAAACCTAGTGACGCTGCGGCCGATCTCCACAAAGACAGCCAGCGGGTCTCTTTTTCTGAATTAAAGAAAGATTGAACGCCCATCATCGCAAGTACAGGAAGGCATAGCTCAAGCAGCACCTGAATTGAAGATACGGCGCGGAACTTATCGTACATCGGGACAAAGTCGATAAAGAAATCAGTCAGAACCGGAAAGTTTTTTCCCCACGACAGCATCAGGGACAAAATAGCGCCTGCAAGAAATGCATATTTAACCTTTCGTCGGTCATGAAATAGTGCAAGAACAGCAAGGAAAAATACTACAGCGCCAATATATGCCGGAGCGGCCACAATCGGTTGATCGCCCCAATACGTCCGTCCATAGGCACGCGTCGCCTGAAGCGCTTCCTGAGGTGCGGCGCCATAACCGAGTAAAAATTCATAAACATGAGAATCTTCGCCAAGACTCTCATCATTCCCGCCGCCGAATAATCGCGGAGCAACAAGGTTCAGGCTTTCAGCGATGCCATAACTGTATTCTGTTATGTAATCGTAATCCATTGATGATGTCGTCTTATTTGGAGAACCGTCAGGGTTGAACGTAAGTTCGCTTTTACTGCGGATACTGAAATCGGCATATTCGGCCGTAGCCAATAAATTCCCGGCATTTGCACCTATTGCAAGAAGTCCGGCACCGAGAAAGACTCCGAATGAAATCAGCAGCGGCTTAAACTCTTTGCGTTTTACATAACCGATACTATAATAAACTGAAATCACCAGGAGCAGCAACAGCAGATAATACGTCATCTGAAAGTGATTTGCATTTATTTCAAGCGCGGCAGCAACCATCGTCAGCAATCCGCCTGTGATATACCTTCGCCTGAAAACCAGTAGGACACCGGCAATCACGAGTGGCATATAGGCTATTGCATGCGCTTTGGCATTATGCCCGACGCCTAGAATAATGATTAAGTACGTTGATAAACCGAAAGCGAGCGCACCGAAGAATGCCTTCAGCGGATCGGTTTTTAAAACCAGTAACAACACATAGAAACAAGCGAAGTACAGCAAAAGATAATCAGCCGGACGTGGCAGGAAGCGAAGCAAATCGTCGAGAGCGCCAACATAATCGTGCGGATATTTGGCGCCCAATTGGTACGTGGGCATCCCGCCAAAGGCAGAATTTGTCCAATAAGGTTCGGCATTTTCAACAGCGCGGAAGTCGTTCTGTTCCTTTGCCATTCCGGTATACTGCACGATATCCGACTGGAAGATTTTCCTGCCTTGCAAAACCGGATAAAAATAAATGAGTGAAATGAATATAAAACCGAGTAATGCGAGGGCGTGTGGATAAAACCTGTTCAGTTGCTTCATGATGGAAATCGATAATAATGACCAAAAATAGGCAAAAAATCCCGACCCGAAATTATTGTAGGTGAATACTAATCGAGTTCCTCGTAATCGACATATTCCCCAACATTTTTAGTGGTCCTGGCCTTAGGTGCTTTTGAAGTGTCGACGGTAATATTCGGGTTTTGCTGCCGTTGTTGATATTGTCCGTACTGCTGTTGCTGAAAGTTCTGCGCCGCTTTTTCGACAGCTTTTTTAACGAGCATAGGAAGGAACAGCTTCGCAAGGAAACGGAAGATGTAGTAAAAAGCTATTATGTAAAAAAGCGTTTTTATAAAACCGTTAAAAGAAGCCGTCTCCATTGTGTTTAAAATTTCCCCAAAATTAGCAAATACCCGTTTCAATTATAAAAATCCGCTCATAAATAAATAATAAATTATACATTTGGGTTTTACCAAATCCCGCACTCATGCTCAACAAATCGGCCTTGCTTTTTCTGTTGCTATTCGCCACAAACCCCATTTTCGCGCAGTTTACCGACGTTATCAATTCCAACCGGCCCGGCCAATCGATGTCGGCCTTCTCTGTCGGGCTTACCGTCATCCAGGCTGAACTCGGCGGCTACGGAATCCGTCAGGAACATGAATACCGGGATTGGGAGTCGGCTGGTTTTGGAGCCGATTTTAGTCTTCGCTACGGAGCATTTTTCGAGCAACTGGAGTTTGTGCTCGATCTTCAATATCAGAACGACAAAGTGGAACTCCCGTTTAGCAGCTATCGCCGAAGTGCGTTAAAAACATCAACAATTGGCGCAAAATACCTGGTGTTCGACCCGAATAAGAATTACGAAAAAAAACCCGATTTACGAAGCTGGAAAAACAACCACAAGTTCAGTTTCAGGAACTTTATTCCCGCTGTAGCAGTTTATGCAGGGGCAAACGTCAACTTAAGCGACAACGAATTTTCGTTTCCCGACGACCGTCAGCTGACACCGAAATTCATGGTGATGACGCAAAACCAGTTTGGCCGTTATGTGCTGGTGCTGAATTTCATCGCCGACAAATACCTCACAAACCATCCAACGAACGCCTACATTATCACGCTGACACGCGGCTTTCACGAAAGATTATCGGCTTTTGTTGAAAATCAGGGAATCCAAAGCGACTACTATGCCGATGCTATTGTTCGTGGCGGCGCGGCCTGGTTGGTTTATGAGAACATCCAACTCGATGCGTCCATCGGCACAAGCCTGAAAACAACGCCGTCGATGCTTCAGGCCGGAATCGGGATTTCGTGGCGGTTCGACGACAACTACGAAGACGTATTGCTGAGCGTTCCGACAGAAGACAAAAAAGGCAAGAAGGACAAAAAGGCGAAGAAAGAGAAAAAGCGCAAGGATGAAGTTGAAACTGAAATGACGCCGTAATGATCACGATTAAAGAAGCCGTTTCCAAAAAAGAACTGACCGATTTTGTGAAGTTTCCGTTTGCGCTATATAAGGATAATCCGTATTGGGTTCCGCCCATCATAGCTGAAGAACTCGAAAGCTTCGATCAAACTAAAAACCCGGCTTTTCACACGGCAGAAGCCACTTTCTATCTTGCATATAAAGAAGGAAAGCTTGCAGGAAAACTCGCGGCGATTATTAATTGGGACGAAGTTAATAAGCAACACAAAAAGAAAGTCAGATTTGGTTGGTTTGACGTTATCGACGACATTGAAGTCACAAAAGCGTTGCTCGATAAAGTATATGAGCTGGGGCGCAAACACAATCTCGAATACGCTGAAGGTCCGATCGGGTTTTCAAACCTGGATAAAGTTGGTGTGCTGACGTACGGCTTTGACGAAATCGGAACGATGATTACATGGTACAACCATCCCTATTATGTGAGGCACTTTGAACAGCTAGGATTTGTAAAAGAGAAAGAATATATCGAAAGTAAGTTTCCATTTTCGAACGTAAAAACCGAGCATTTCGAAAAAGCGAATGAGCTTGTAAGAAGACGCTACGGACTAAGACCGGTGAACTTCACAAAAACGAGCGAGGTACTGCCACATGTCGATAAAATGTTTGATCTTTTTAATTTTACGTACGCTTCACTTGCTTCTTTTGTTGCCATAACCGACGTGCAAAAAGAATATTTTAAAAAGAAGTACATTAACTTCATCAATCCTGAATACATAAAATTTGTCGAAGATGCTGATGGAAATTTAGTTGCTTTCAGTATCGTAATGCCGTCCTTTTCTGAAGCAATTCAAAAAGCAAAAGGAAAGTTGTTCCCATTTGGGTTTCTTCATCTGCTAAAAGCGCGCAAGTACAGCAAAGATGTAGTGTTCTACTTAATTGGGGTTCACCCGGACTACCAAAACAAAGGCGTCACTGCAATAATTTTCAATGAATATTATTATACGTTTAAAAAGCGCGGCATCGAAAATTGCATCCGTACGCCGGAGTTAGCTGAAAATCATTCTATCCATAATCTGTGGAAACATTTCGACCCGGTCATTCACAAACACCGATGTACATACAGGATTGATTTGTAACCAAACTATTTTTTCCCGCAGTCGGTTTTGATCAGCGCAATCGTGTTAGAAAAGTCGAGTTGGCCGCGATCCGAAAAAATCATTTTGCCGTTTTTGTCTTCCATTTCACCGTTTCCCTGAAGTAGTTGGTCGCCTCGACGCACGAATACAATCTCACGCACAGATTCCATTCCCTCCGACTGGAATGTATAGTCGGCCCGCAACGTATCGCCCTTGAACACACCCACAAACGTGCCGGCACTTTTATCTTTCTCATACCAGGCATAGCGGAGTTCGCCGGTCACATTGTTCACTTTCCTGGCGTATTGCAGTGAGACAGTATCGTTCCCTTTAACCCATTCGAAACATTCGCGGGCAGAGTCGACAACCGGCTGTTCATTTTTTACTTCAGGTCCAGGCTGGTCGTGGGTGTCCTGCTTCTTGTTGCCGCATCCCGAAACAATTGCAAGACCTATTGCGGAACATAAAATCGAATTTCTCATTATATTGGTTTTCCTAAATATACGACTTTTACTACAGAAAAAATATAAAAAAAACCGCTCCATAAACTGAAGCGGTTTTTAAATTCCTGTCGCCGGAACTATTAATTTTTAATTGTCTACAATTCACCGTCGATTACCTCTCGTCGCTTACATCCACAGTTCTTTCAGCGGCCCATCTTTCATAAGTCCCGTTTTCGAGTTTTTCGCGGATAGCCTCAAAAGCAACAAGCGTTTCTTCGATATCCTGCATGGTGTGCGTTGCAGTGGGGATCATCCTTAACAAAATAATTCCTTTCGGGATTACCGGATATATCACTATTGATAAGAAGATATTGTAGTTCTCACGAAGGTCGTTGATCAGCATCATCGCGGTAGGAACGCTTCCTTCAAGATAAACCGGTGTTACACACGTATTGGTGTCGCCAATGTTGAATCCGCGGTTTCGCAGTCCGTTTTGAAGCGCATTTACGTTTTCCCATAGTTTATCTTTCAGTTCAGGATGGTTGCGGATAAGCTCAAGACGTTTCAACGAACCGACAGTCTGGATCATCGGAAGCGCTTTTGCAAACATCTGCGAACGCAAATTATATTTTAGGTAGTCGATAATTTCTTTATCAGCAGCAACGAATGCTCCTATATTGGCCATCGATTTAGCGAAAGTCGAAAAGTAAACATCGATATCATCCTGAACGCCCTGCTCCTCGCCTGCTCCGGCTCCGGTCTTCCCAAGAGTTCCAAATCCGTGGGCATCGTCAACTAGCAGTCGGAAGTTATATTTTTGTTTCATCGCCACAATCTCGCGAAGTTTTCCCTGTTGGCCGCGCATCCCAAAAACACCTTCGGTAATAAACAGGATTCCGCCGCCGGTTTCTTCAGCCATTTTCGTAGCACGTTGAAGGTTTTTCTCCATGCTCTCGATATCGTTATGACGATACGTGAAACGCTTTCCCATGTGCAAACGAACACCATCAATAATACAGGCATGCGCATCAACATCGTAAACGATAATATCATTTTTGGTAACCAAAGCATCGATAATAGACACCATTCCCTGATAGCCGAAATTCAGCAAATAAGCCGATTCTTTCATTACAAATTCAGCAAGCTCACGTTCAAGCTGCTCGTGAATCGACGTGTGGCCGCTCATCATTCGCGCTCCCATTGGGTACGCGGCGCCGTATCGTTCGGCAGCTTCAGTGTCGGCTTTGCGCACTTCAGGATGATTCGCGAGTCCGAGATAATCGTTAATGCTCCAGTTTATGATCTCTTTTCCGTGAAACTGCATCCGGTTTGATAATTCACCTTCAAGCTTCGGAAAAACATAATATCCTTCAGCCTGTGATGCCCATTTGCCCAGCGGGCCTTTATTGTTCTGGATCCTTTCAAATAAATCTTTTACCATATTTCCTAATGTCGGGAGCT
Organism: Flavobacterium sp.; assembly: GCA_036386895.1. Classification (GTDB taxonomy): domain Bacteria; phylum Bacteroidota; class Bacteroidia; order Flavobacteriales; family Flavobacteriaceae; genus Flavobacterium. The sequence continues at coordinate 62,212 of DASVUR010000001.1, read as the reverse complement.
TTATCTCCGTCGTTTCGCGTGCAAAAATAAATATTTAAACCGTATTTTGATGTCGTATCCCGTTTTTTATTCCTATGCCGTACCTGTGCGGGACCGGGAGCTTTATCCTGCTGTGTGCTGCAATCTTTTTTGTGTCGGCTTCACCGCTTCTATCTACAATATCAGCACAAAAAAGGATTTCCGCTGCCATCAGGGCTAGGCAAACGGTAAATATGTATATTTGGCTCAATTAAGGAGCAAACGATCGACAGTTTACAGTGAACAACTACAAACAAACGTTGTTCGGCAAAACTCACCTTGGCCCTGAACACATCAATATTGTATACCCAAAATGGACCCTAAAGAACTCAAACTAGCCGTACTCATAGATGCCGATAATGTTCCGTATAGCAATGTCAAAGGAATGATGGAAGAAATTGCCAAGTATGGAACGCCAACAACCAAGCGTATCTACGCCGATTGGACCCGACCGAACGCAACGGGTTGGAAGGGCGTTTTGCTTGAACACGCAATTACGCCGGTTCAGCAATACAGTTATACAACCGGAAAAAACTCGTCCGATTCGGCCTTGATTATTGATGCGATGGATTTGCTATATGCCGGAAAAGTCGACGGCTTCTGTATTGTGTCGTCCGACAGCGATTTCACGCGACTTGCGATCCGGTTGCGTGAATCCGGAATGCGTGTTATCGGGATTGGCGAAAAGAAAACTCCCGTTTCGTTGATCTCTGCGTGCGACCGGTTCATATTCCTCGAGGTTATCGACGGTGGAAACAAGAAGAAAGCTAAAAAAGAAGCACCTGCTAAGAAAGACAAACCTGTTGAAATAACAATAGGGAGAACGCAGTCGAAACCGGCTGAAAAGCCGCAGCCGAAATCGTATGATAAAATCGACGATGATATACTCGACTTAATTGAATCAACCATTGATGACGTTGGCGATGATGATGGCTGGGCATTTCTTGGCGATGTCGGGAATCTTATCGTTCGCAAGCGGCCCGAATTCGACCCGCGCAACTACGGTTTCCAAAAACTGACCCCCATGATGAAATCGCTTACCGATATTTTGGAAATTGACGAACGCGATTCGGACAAGAAAGGAATCAAACACGTATTCGTCCGCCTGAAAATAGGTTAATAAAAATGCACGATTTATTCAGAATTATGTAACGCTCTTCTGCTGTTGATGCAACATCTTTGTATCAATATAAAATCAACATTATGAAAGCTACAGTTAAAATTCAGCACCTGCTTCTGGCATCGGCGATGATGCTTGGAATATCTTGCAACCAGAATAACAATGCAGGAAATACAACGGCCGAAGGAACCGAACTTGAAGACCAAAGACCACATCAAAACGAAGGATCAATGGCCGGCGACGTGGATACGCTTACAAGCCCGGGAAGCAACGCCGGAGATATCAAGCAAGGCAACACCGGAAGTGACCCCAATATGCAGAACCAAAGCAATACCCATGGCTATGACACACAACGTGGCGATAATGGCACCGGATCCGGCGGTGGTTCTGCGACAGGAACTACAGGAACTGGTTCAGGGTCGGTTGGCTCCGGATCTACAGGAGCTGCATCCGGGTCAGGTAGGTAAAAATTCAATACTTGAAAAAAATCCACCCAGTGTGGATTTTTTTTTTACATTTTCCACAACAACTATAAAATAATACCTAACTTCGTATCCATATATCTGCCAAAATTCAACAAGATCCCTACATGACTCGGTAAAAGGTTGCGAAATTCAAAATCAGTATCATGATTCCAAATAGTCCAGCTGTCAAAATTATCCTCACCGACGACGATGCCGACGATCGTAGCATTTTTAAAGATGCGTTTGATGAGCTAAGCATCCAGAACGATCTCACACTGTTCTCGAACGGTGATGAATTGATGGACTACCTGCATTCTGACGAAATTGACCTTCCTCAAATTTTGTTTCTCGACTTAAATATGCCCCGCAAGAACGGGCTGCAGTGCCTTCGGGAAATCCGTTGCGACAAAAGGCTCCGTGATTTGCATGTCGCTATATACTCTACTTCATCATCTGAAAGTGAAATAGCAAAGACTTTTGCAGGCGGCGCCGACCTGTATATCCGGAAGCCATCTGAGTTTTCAAAGTTAAAGAAAATCATCAGTGAAGTGGTTGCCAGCAACTTTGACAACTATCGAAAGCACGGCCGCGACCGATACATCTTCAGCATCTAACCTACAAATCATATAATCGGCACAGCAAAATCTGTAACACCCCATTAGCGGGTATTTGCCACTTTTACATTAAAATGTGAAAATGGAAAACGTATCAGCGCCCACTTTGGCTGAAAAGCCGAAATCGTTATATTCCCACCAGCAAAACGACATCAGCGTCCTTACTCAGAAACTTCAAAACGCGCCAAAAAAGGCAAGATTACTTTACCAACTGCCAACCGGCGGTGGAAAAACGGTCGTCTTTTCTGAAATTGCGAAACAATTTATCGATACCTACAAACAGAAAGTACTGGTGCTTACACATCGGACCGAACTGTGTCGGCAAACATCGGCCACGCTTCGCACGTTAGGCGTAAGCAACAAAATCATCAACAGCAGCGTGCAACGGCTTCCATTAAACAATGGTTTTAATTGTTATGTGGCGATGGTTGAAACGTTGAAGAACCGTCTTAAGACCAAAAAAATACGGACTGAGGACGTAGGCCTTGTTATTATTGACGAGGCGCATCATAACTCGTTCCGAAAACTGCTGGGAAACTTCAAAAATGCAGCCATTATTGGTGTCACAGCAACTCCATTCAGTTCCGATAAGAATCTTCCGTTACGAAATAGCTACGACGAGCTTGTTACAGGCGAAGATATCGTTTCACTGATTGAAAAAGGATTTCTGGCGAAGCCGAAGACAGTACGTTATAACGTTGAACTGAACTCATTGGCTACAGGAATCCATGGAGATTTTACAGTCAGCACTTCAGATGCGCTGTATTCGTCGCAAGCCATGCTGAACCTGCTTCTGAACGCATACGAAGAGCATTCTAAAGGAAAGAAAACGCTGATTTTCAATAACGGGATATTTACTTCGCGGCGGGTCTACGATGTTTTTAGCGAAGCAGGATACGCAATTCGGCATCTCGACAACAAGACGCCGGCTGCTGAACGAAAAGAGATCCTGAAATGGTTCCGCAAGACCAAAAACGCTATTCTAACTTCAGTGTCAATCCTGACAACCGGATTTGATGAGCCGTCGGTACAAACCGTGATCTTGAACCGCGCCACAACATCGCTCACGCTGTACCACCAGATGATTGGCCGTGGCTCAAGAAAATTGCCACGTAAGCAGACTTTCACGATAATCGATCTTGGCAACAACACGGAACGGTTTGGCGAATGGAACCAACCAATTGACTGGGCACACGTTTTTGAACATCCTGAGATTTATTATGAGATGTTAAGCGCGCAAAGCCACTCCGAATCTGCGCATGCGATTCCGACGGGCTTACGGACGAAATTTCCAAACAGCCTCGAAGTCGCATTCGATGTGGAGCAAGAATACAAACTCGCGCTTGAAGAACATCGGAAAACAAAATCGGTTATACAAAAGTCAATCCGCCAGCACGTTTTGATGTGCCTTGAGAACAGCACAACGGTAGCTGAAGCGATTGAACTGGCAAACGAACTTTCAGATGAAATTCAGTGGCGCGTAAAACAATATGTGAAGTGTCTTGAAAACACGACAAAAAACTATCGCGACTGGCTTGAAGAAGAATATAAATCGCGCCTGAATATGCTGATCCGAAAGATGTACATCCGAAGCTCAAGGGCGTCTTAGGACCTCGAAGACAACTCAAACTTCCCGGCAAGTCAGACTTCCTGGATGGCTTCGGCCTTCGGAATTGAACTCTTGATTTGGATTACGTTAATACATTGTGAAACTACTTCGCATCTTTTTGTAGCGCAGGATATCTTTTATAAATTTAAGCACTTAAAAATCAGCACGATGAACTTATCTCTTACACTACTTACCGCAGTTTTAATTACCTTATCAACCTGCAACAACAAAAACGCGACCGACATGGACTCGGCTCCAGCTGAAACGTCAACAACCGCGCAGACCTTACCGCCTGTTGAAACGAAAGCGCCGAACTCCGACTATAAACCTGCGTTTGCAGGACAAACACGCATTGCAGGAGCAAAGACACAAACAACAATCGAATCAAAAGTACTGTCGGATAAACTGGTTCGTCCATGGGGAATAGCAGCGCTTCCTGATGGACGATTGTTGATTACCCATAAAGGTGGAAACATGGTAATTGCAACCGCATCGGGTCAGATCAGTATGCCGATTACAGGGATTCCGGCAGTCAATCCCGATGGACAAGGCGGACTCTTAGATGTTATTACCGATCCTGATTTTTCAAATAACAGAATGGTGTATTGGACTTTTTCACTCAAAACAACCGAAGGGAACCAAACCGCTGTAGCCAAGGGACGATTGTCGGAAGATGAAAAAAAGATAGAAAACGCAACCGTCATATACAAAGCGCTTCCGGCTTACAAAGGCAATATGCACTACGGGTCACGAATTGTGTTTGACCGCACTGGTAACCTGATCGTCAGCACCGGGGAACGCTCTGATCTTGAAACCCGGCCGCAGGCGCAATGGCTGAATTCGGCACTTGGCAAAATGGTAAGAATTACCAAAGATGGAAAGCCCGCACCAGGAAATCCTTTTGCAAACGACAAGAATGCCAAGCCTGAACTGTATTCGTACGGCCACAGGAACCCGCAGGGTCTTGCCATTCATCCTGAAACAGGGGATATTTGGGAAAACGAAATGGGTCCGCGTGGCGGCGACGAGCTAAACCTGATCCGTCCGGGAAAAAATTACGGTTGGCCAACAATTGGTTATGGTATTGAATATAGCGGAGAGAAAGTGGGCGGCGGAATTACCCAAAAAGAAGGAATGGAGCAGCCTGTCTATTATTGGGACCCTGTAATCTCCTCAAGCGGAATGACCTTTTACAATGGCAACGCGATACCCGAATGGAAAAACAATCTTTTTATCGGCGGGATGAGCAGCAGACATATTATCAGGCTAATAATTGAAAATGATCGGGTAGTCGGTGAAGAACGGTTGCTTGAGCAGGAAGGCCAGCGTTTTCGCGATGTAACGCAAGGAACCGACGGCGCACTCTATGCAGTGACGGATGAAGGTCGGTTGTACCGATTGGGTAAAAAATGATAAAACCGCCAGTTGGCGGTTTTTTTTTATGAAAAGCTTAAATGCGAGATATTGTCTTGCGTCTCGTCTCCGGTAATTTTTAGTTTTCCGCTTTCTATTTCCGAAAGTGCTTTCAGATACACCAAGTCGGGATCGGTTTCCAGGGTTACAAGCGCATCGTCTGTGACCGAAAATGTCACATCTACCATCGTCGTTGCCTGTTCCTCGCTCATGCCCAAATCCTGGTCATGCAGCTGCTCCTCAACGTTGTCGTCACCGTCGTCTTCAATTATCTTGTCGAAGTCAGCCGAGCGGTTTCTAAGTCGTTGCACCACCATCTCCGTAATCTCCTCATTGCTGTACAAATCGGCATTAGCAGTCAGTAGCTCGCCTTCTATTTTAAATTGTGCCGTTACTTTTCTCATAGGTTTCGCTTTTAATTTATCACTTAAATTTATTTAAAAAGCACGCCGAATGCACCTCTTTTAACTTTTTGTTCTAATGTATGTGCGAAGTGTTGACAAAACTCCAGACTACTGTAACATAATGTTAAAATAATAGTCTTAGAAGCTCATCAGTCAATCAATCATATGAAAATGAAGAGGAACTTAAAAATCTTCGGCATCATCACCGGAGTAGCTATAGCAGGATTCATCACGCTGCTATATTGCGGGATCATCTGGCGTTCCCCCGCCTACTACACGCTCGGTCAACATCACTCTTTTGCGGTTCCAATTATGGATATGGCGGCGTACGATACACTCGGAAATCATCCGCGTCCCTACATATTCGAGGTCGGGCACGGAGATGGCATTGCTTACATACTGGGAATCGAACACACTAAAGACGAGAACAACGGCCAGATCAATATCATTCGAGCAACTTGGGAAACTGTGAATCCCGAAGTCGCCTTCGTTGAAGGACGGCTCGGCTTTTTATTCAGTGGGCTTCAGGATCCTGTAGAAAAGTATGGTGAAGGTGGCGCAACAGTTAGCCTCGCAAAACGTGACCGTATCCCTTATTTTACATGGGAACCGCGCCGCGAAGACGAAGTGAAAATGGTGTTGCAGAAATTTTCACCCAAACAAGCTGCGGCTTTTTATGCGCTTCGGCCCTACCTAAGCAACTTCCGATTTGCAAAACCTGAAGATCCCGATGCTGCGATGCTGGAATTCATCCATAGCAGGACGGACGTCGACCGCATCCGTAATACAATCACAAGCGTAGCCCAGATCGACAGCCTGTGGCAAACAGACTTTCCTGGCGAGAAAGACTGGCGGGATTCAAGCGACCAGTACGGATGGCCGAAAGGATGGCTTTCTGATATCGCCTCATATAGCAATAACGTTCGCGATATTCACCTCTGCAACGCCATTATTGAGGAAGTGGGTAAAGGAAAAACGGTTTTCGTCACAATGGGTTCGAGCCACGCATTCCGGATTGAAAAGACACTTCGTCATGAGATGCGGCAAGACGCAGCATTGCAAAGTCGGTACAAACCCGGTAAAATACGCCCTGACAACCGAATGAAAAGACGCTGTCCGATCGGCTTCTTCTAAAGTTAAATCGTCGGATAACCTCCTGTAACCTGAACGGTCGAGCCGGTCATATAGCTTGAGTCCTGAGACGCGAGTAATACGAAAGCAGGTGCGAGTTCAGCCGGTTGTCCTGCCCTTTTCATCGGTACGTCTTCGCCAAAACTCCTGTATTTCTCTTCCGGCATTGTTGATGGTATCAGCGGAGTCCAAATCGGGCCCGGCGCAACGCAATTGACACGGATGCCTTTGTCTGCCCATAATTGCGCGAGGCTTGCAGTAAAGTTTTGGATTGCCGCTTTTGTCGCAGAATATGGAATGAGTTGCGGCGGCGCTTTGTAGGCATTGACAGATGTAGTATTTACGATGGTACTTCCAGGTCTCAGATACTTCTCGGCTGCTTTGCAGATATAAAACATCGAGTGGATATTAACCCTGAATGTCTTTTCCCATTCTTCAGATGAAATATCCTGCAGTGACTCGCGCGACATTTGAAAAGCGGCATTGTTAACAATAATGTCCAGACCACCGAGTTCATCAACAGCACGCTGTACCATTGCCTGACAATGGGCTTCGTCACCAATATCACCGGGCATCGTTACTGCTTTTCGTCCGGCATCTTCCACCCATGTTGCAGTAACTTTCGCATCGTCGTGTTCATTAAGATAGGAAATCAACACGTCAGCGCCTTCGCGGGCGAAAGCGATTGCCACGGCACGCCCGATCCCCGAATCGCCGCCAGTAATAAGCGCTTTGCGGCCTGTAAGCTTTCCTGAACCTTTGTACGAAACTTCACCATGATCGGCTTTCGGATGCATTTCGCTCTCGTAACCCGGCGTTTCCTGCTGCTGCTGTTGCGGATAAGGTGGCTGATCGTATTGTTTTTGCGGATCCTGCATCTGTTGGCTGGTAGTGTCCATATCCTGGAATTTTAGATGCTTAAAATTAAGATTCTTCTACGCCCAGCAGTTATAGAATTGAAATTGAAATTTGCATGATTGGTACGCTTGCGCAATTTAAAAAATCTAAAATTTCTCTTACTAATTTTTTCAGTTCGCCCGATATGTTAGCACGTTGGTCGATTGTAATTAATTCATTTTCTTTAACTTAATGATTTACATTACATTTAAAACAATAAACTTTTGGTCATGGATAACGGGAGAAAGATCAGTATTTTAATGGTGGCAGTTGGAGCAGCGCTAGTGGTTTACGGAATCTACAGAATGGCATTTCCGTCGGAAATTATTGAGATGATCGGGCCCGAAGACCAAACAGGAATGTACCTGCTCTCAGTCGGCGCAGTACTTGCAATATTCGGAACCGGATCAATTGTAGGGAACAAGAGTTAACTATTCCGTTCACGATTTTGCTAGCCGATTCGTACCAATAACCCACAAAAAAGCCCGGGTTTACCAGGCTTTTTGTACCCAAACCACTATTTACATTCGTTGAATTCCTTCACAATCGTGACGAGATTCTCTGAAATCTTTAGATCAAAAGCGCCTTCCTTGATCTCTCTTGCCAGCATTGGACAGGTGCCTACGTACTCGCTCAACTCACGCGATACGTTTTCATTGTTACGACTGTCTATCATCTGTCCGCTCTCGCTGCTTTTGAGTTTGATCACAAAACGGTCTTCTTCTATTGGGTCGACCAGGACAGCGTTCCCAGCTTCAGAAAATAAAACCTTATAAAAATACGCGTTATTGAATCCGAGTAACATCGCATTCGAAAGCTTCTTCGCCGAATCGCCTTTTACTTTCATTCCTTCGTACACTGTAAAAGATCCGTCGGCATTTCTAACGCCAAATGAAACATTATCTTTAGATGATAATGTGATTGTGCGCTCTTTACCCTGTGCGTTGCTGTATTTAACGGAAACGGACTTACCGTACTTGTCGATGGCGTCCACAACTTCGGTGTTTCCCGTTTGATGAATATCGAGCTTCTCAAACTGCGCAGTTATAATACCGTCATAACGAACCCCTTTTTCATCGATCGCATAGCCTGGGACGCTGTAAATATTATGACTGCGCTCTTTTGCCAGTTTCGTTTTTTCTTTAAGTAAATCGGATTTATAGATTCTAGCCTGATGTCCAAGCGTAACGTCGCGGTACACCAGTTCGCCGATAAGTTCCGTAAGGAACGACACATTATCGCCTCCGGCAAATCTTTTCTCTGCCTGATAGGTAAAATCGGTCTCGTTATAGAGCGTTACCACAACATCATTGTTCATCCCGCCTTTCGCATGTGCCGTTGCAACCGTTACACCGTCGAGGTCGAACACCGTTGCGGTATTATTATCGCCAAATGCCGAATATGGCGAGCTCACTGCTCTGCCTACTATGTTTGTTCCTGCATTTCCGCCAAACAAAACTGTACCGTCGTACTTAACAATCGGGTTATATTGTGCAACCTTGCCCTGTTTTTCCTGCCGCTGTGCGATTACATCAGCCTTAGCACGTAGCGATTTGTCACTAATGCTCTCCCTTTTTGTGGCGAAAAAACGGTCAATTTTCTCTTTGTCAAATCCACTCGCTCCTAGAAGCTCATATTTAGCCGACAGTAACTGCAGCATTATGCGCGAGGGACTAAATGACGTAATCAGCACGTCATAAGGGATTTCTGTAGTGATTCCACCATCGGGCGATGTGACTTCAACCCATTGGTTTAAAATCGTGGTTCCGTCGGCAATCGCTTTATAGGTCGCGATAAACATTGTTTTTCCTGTCAAATCTTTCAGGATGTATTGGTCACGCACTTTATCGTCTAAAATCGCCACTTCTTTATCATCGAAAAGAATGCGATCTTTTTTGGTTTTTATTTTTTGAGCAAATGCGAGTACGGGAAGAAATAACAACAACAGGATAATCTTTTTCATGAATTTTTATTTAGATCTGGTTTAGCGAACTTACGGGCGGCAAAAATATCACTTTCATTTTCGGATGCCTCGATTAATTATAACATTAACGTTTTCAGTATATAGCATAAAAAAACCCGGACTTCCGGGCTCCTGTATTTTTAGTCGTGTTTGTACTGTTTCCTTGTTTTATTGTGACCGGGCGCATTGGCGCTGTTTCCGGGACGACGGGTGCCAGCCTTCTTTGTGGTCGATGTTTTTTTATAGGTGGTTTTATGCGTTACAAAATTCCTGTAGGGAGCAGACTTATCCGTTAGCTGCACTTTGCGACTGCTTTTTAAATTAAAATTCTTGTATTTGGCTGGCAGTGTTGTCGATGTCACCCACTTGCCGTCCTTTGCGTAGATGTACTTATTATTCTTCACATCGTAGTAGGACTGCACATCCGGAAGATAATAGTAGTTGGTTGTCACTGACTTTACCGGGAAGAACTTTCCATCCCTTACCTGGGCGCTCGAGATGCCGCTAATGAGCAATATCGCGATGACTAATACTTTTGCTGCGTTTTTCATAATGTTGGTTTTAGGTTTATATTGTTTTCAGAAAATGTTCTTACAATTTAACAGCCATTTTTATGGAAACGGCAAATTTTGGCAAAAGTTTACCATAGTTGATTAACTCCTTCCACATAAATTTGCCTGAAAATGTTGATATGAAATTAGTATTTGCCTCGGCCAACACGAACAAAATTGAAGAAATCCGTCAAATGTTTCCGCAGCACATTGAACTGCTGAGCCTGGAAGATATCGGCTGTTTTGAAGATATCCCTGAAACGGCCGACACAATAGAAGGAAATGCGATCCTTAAAGCCGATTACGTTACAAGGAAATTTGGTATGGACTGTTTTGCAGACGACACCGGGCTTGAAGTAACGGCGCTACATGGCGAGCCCGGTGTTTATTCCGCGAGATACGCCGGCGAACACCGATCGGCTGACGACAATATCGCGAAGCTACTCAATGCTTTAACAGCACAAACTGATCGTTCAGCACAATTCAAAACGGTCATTGCACTGAACATGAATGGTTCCCAGACGCTATTTACCGGAATAGTTACAGGCAACATTACCCTTGACAAAAACGGGGAAGGCGGTTTTGGTTACGACCCGGTTTTTGTTCCTGACGGATTTACAGAAACATTTGCGCAACTTCCGATGGAACAAAAAGCGGCAATCAGTCATCGCGGCGCTGCAATCCGGAAGCTGGTCGATTATCTTAAAAACTAACGTGCTGATCCTCAATTCCTAATAAAAGGATAAATCTCCATATACCATTAGCATTACAAAGATATTAGGCGTACTTTTGCAAAATATTTAAAATACTATATGAATAAATTTGAACAATTAGGATTGAGTGAGTCGCTACTGCGGGCGATTTTAGATCTAGGATTTGAGAATCCGACCGAAGTACAGGAAAAAGCGATTCCCCTCTTATTGGCAAAAGACACAGACATGGTTGCGTTGGCCCAGACGGGGACAGGGAAAACAGCCGCGTTTGGCTTCCCACTGATCCAGAAGATCGATGCCAGCAACAGAAATACTCAGGCGCTTATCTTATCACCTACACGCGAACTATGTTTGCAGATTACGAATGAAATCAAGAACTACTCAAAATACGAAAAAGGTATTAATGTAGTTGCGGTTTACGGCGGCGCCAGCATTACGGAACAGGCACGCGACATCAAGCGCGGAGCACAAATTATTGTTGCAACTCCGGGAAGAATGCAGGACATGATCAACAGAGGCTTGGTCAACATCTCTCAAATTGGCTACTGTATCCTCGATGAGGCTGATGAAATGCTGAACATGGGTTTCTATGAAGACATCGTGAACATCCTTTCAACTTCGCCTGACGAGAAAAACACATGGTTGTTTTCGGCTACAATGCCACAGGAAGTGGCGCGTATTGCTAAACAGTTCATGCATGAACCTCTTGAAATTACCGTTGGAACCAAGAACTCAGGTTCTGCAACAGTTTCACACGAGTTTTATCTGGTAAATGCTCGCGACCGGTATGAAGCGCTTAAACGTTTGGCTGATGCAAATCCGGATATTTTTTCCGTAGTTTTTTGCCGTACGAAACGCGACACCCAACAAGTTGCGGAAAAGTTGATTGAAGATGGCTACAATGCAGCTGCCCTTCATGGTGATTTGTCGCAGGCTCAACGTGACTCGGTAATGAAATCATTCCGTGGACGCCAGATCCAGATGCTTGTGGCAACCGACGTTGCGGCGCGTGGAATCGACGTTGACAACATCACACACGTTGTGAATTACCAGCTTCCTGACGAGATTGAAACCTATAACCACCGTTCAGGCCGTACAGGTCGTGCAGGTAAACTGGGTACTTCGATCGTTATTGTTACGAAGAGCGAGTTGCGAAAAATTACGGCGATCGAAAGGATCATCAAACAGAAATTCGAGGAAAAAACAATCCCGTCCGGCATCGAGATTTGTGAGATTCAGCTTTTGCACCTTGCAACTAAAATCAAGGATACCGAAGTTGACCACGAAATCGACAACTATCTTCCGGCTATTAACAACGTCCTTGAGGATCTTTCAAAAGAAGAATTGATTAAAAAAATGGTTTCGGTAGAATTTAACCGTTTCATCAACTACTATAAAAAGACCCGCGATTTGTCGGCCCAGTCATCAGGTTCAGAACGTCGTGACGACCGTGAGCCGCGTGAAAGCAATGGCGGTGCTGTGCGTTATTTCGTAAATATTGGATCGCGTGACAATTTCGACTGGATGTCACTAAAGGACTTCCTCAAAGAAACGCTTGACCTTGGCCGCGACGATGTCTATAAAGTGGATGTGAAAGAAGGGTTTTCATTTTTTAATACCGATCCGGAACATTCCGACAAGGTTATGGAAGTGCTAAACAACATCCAGCTTGAAGGACGTCGTATTAACGTTGAAATTTCTAAAAACGACGGGGGCGGACGACGCGACCATAACGGACGAAGCTCAGGTGGCAGCTTTGGCGGTGGAAGAAGTGCAGCTCCAAGAAGAGAAGGCAATTTCGCTCCCCGCAAAGAAGGCGGATTCAGAAGCGAAGGCGCACCACGCGAAAGTGGCTTCAGAAGCTCAGCTCCAAAAGAAGGCGGCTTCCGTAGCGGATCACCAAGACGTGAAGGCGGGTTTTCATCTGAAAGACCAAGACGCGAAGGTTCTCCTGAACGCGCTCCACGCCGGTCGGAAAGCTTCGGCGAAGGCTTCAAAGCAAAACGTCCCAGGAAAAGCTAACACCCGCTGTTAATTTTCTTATAATAATAAGGAGGCTGCAATTTATCTTACCGTGTTTTATTACTTTTAGCGTTTTAAAACCGACATGAGATATTTCGCAGTCTTCTTTTTTTTATTAATCTCCGTCCTATCTTCGGCTCAAACCACAAGTTCGAAAGTGTCAGGTGTTATAATTGATGATGAAACCGTAACTGCACTTGGAAACGCAAACATCGTCAACCTGAACAAGTTGAGAGCCAGCATCAGTGAGAATACCGGCGCATTTGAAATCGAGGCCGTCGCAAATGATACGCTGCTAATATCGCTCTTGGGATACCAATCCATCCGCGTACGGGTTAGCAACGACTGGGTAAAGAACAAAACCACAACCATCCGGCTAACGCAGAGTGCAATCGCACTTGACGAAGTAATTGTCCAACCGTATAAATTAACGGGATATCTTGAAGTAGATTCCAAACTGATTCCCACGTATTCCAATTACAGGTATAGCATTTCAGGCCTTGCCCAAGGTTATGAAGCAGGCGAAACTGCCCCCGGCGCGTTTGGCAATGTACTTGGCTCGATCTTCAATCCTGCCGACATGCTGTATAACCTCTTCGGAAGCAAGCCGAAGGAGTTAAAAAAGCTTAAAGAACTCAGGAAAGACAACAAAATGCGGGAGTTGCTCGAATCGAAATACGATCGGGAAACCGTTGCAGCGCTTTTAAATATTGATAAGCGGGAAATCCCGGAAATACTTGCCCGTTGTAATTTCTCCGAATCGTTCGTTCAAAACGCGAATGACCTGCAGATAATGGATGCGATCAGCGAATGTTACGAAGAGTACAAGATACTGAAGAAACGAAAGTAGTTATTGCTGCTGATAATATCGCTCTTCAATCCGTTTGATATCTTTAATCGAATTTTTCGCCCACACCAATCGCTTTTCAAGAATTTCTTCTTCGCTTAGGTGCCAGTCTATTTCAGATTTCCGCAGCCTGGCCGTCAGACTCTGTATGATGATTGCAGCCGAAACCGAAATATTTAAGCTTTCGGTAAATCCATTCATCGGAATCTTCAAAAATCCGTCGGCTTGCGCAATGACCTCAGGCGATAAGCCGTCGCGTTCGGTTCCGAAGAACAAAGCTGAAGGTTTACTAATGTCGAAATCGTCCAGCAGACAATCATTTTCATGTGGCGTCGTGGCAATGATCCTGTATCCTTTTTCCTTAACGGATGACAGGCACGCGGCCATCGAATCGAACCTGTTGATGTCGACCCACTTCTGGGAACCCATCGCAATTTCTTTATCGATCCGCTTTCCATAACGTTCTTCCACTACGTTGAGTTGCTGGATGCCGAATACTTCGCAGCTCCGCATTACAGCGCTGGTATTGTGCATTTGGAATACATCTTCCATTGCGATAGTAAAATGGTTTGTGCGTTGTTCAAGTACTCTCATGAACTTCGCTTTGCGCTTCTCGGTGAGAAAGCCTTCGAGATAATGCAGGTAGTCGATGTCAATCATATAGCGCAGATGACGGGAAATTTCTTAACTTAGTTTGGTTGCAAATTTAGCTTTTAATCCCACACCCAATGGCCTACAAAAAGAAATTGGTAGTTTTAACCGGTGCCGGCATTAGTGCCGAAAGTGGCGTGGCTACGTTTCGCGATTCAGGTGGCTTGTGGGAAGGCCATAATGTAATGGATGTGGCTTCGCCGGAAGGTTGGCGCCGAGATCCGAAACTTGTGTTGGAATTCTACAATAAGCGCCGGCAGCAGCTTCATAGCGTACAACCACATACGGGACATTTTATTTTAGCAGAGTTGGAGTCGGATTTTGATGTGCATATAATCACACAAAACGTCGATAACCTACACGAACGGGCCGGAAGCACAAAGATTTTACACCTTCATGGAGAATTGTTAAAAGTTCGCAGTGTTGCAGATCCTGATTTTATTTTGAATTGGGAACATGATCTGCTTGAAACAGACACGGATAACCACGCAAACCCATTGCGCCCGCACATCGTGTGGTTTGGCGAAGCTGTTCCGGCGCTTGAAGAAGCGATCGACATTAGCGCCGCGGCAGATATTTTTGTAGTGGTTGGCACTTCTTTGCAGGTGTACCCCGCGGCCGGTTTAATGGACTTTACTGCCGATGGCGTTCCCGTTTATTATATAGATCCGAATCCTGCGCGAATCATCAATCTTGGCCCGCGACTGACCGTAATCCCAAAGGTAGCTTCTGAAGGCGTTTCGACACTGCGCGAGCTCCTGCTGAAGCCTGAAAAATAAAATGCCGGGTGGCAAATTTCGTATTTATGACGCCTGTTTCCTTTCATTTTTGCGTGTTAAAAGTTATATTTGCTTTTACCGCGTAAACACATAAAAATGCAAATTTTAACTGAACTAAACGCTGTTTCGCCGATTGACGGCCGATACAGAAGCAAGACTATTTCGCTATCCGCATTCTTTTCAGAAGAAGCGCTTATCAGGTACCGCATACTTGTTGAAATAGAATATTTCATTGCGCTTTGCGAACTGCCACTGCCGCAACTCCAGAACGTAGACCACGGGATTTTTGGCGAACTGCGCGAAACTTATGAGAACTTTTCTTCAGAGGATGCACAAGCAATCAAAGAAATAGAGAAAACAACGAATCATGATGTAAAAGCGGTTGAGTATTTTCTGAAAGACGCCTTCGAGAAGCTAAATCTTTCGCATTACAAAGAATTTATCCACTTCGGACTCACATCACAGGACATTAATAATACTGCGATTCCGCTCTCGGCCCAACAGGCGTTTCACGATGTTTATATGAAGTCGCTCGTGGCAGTTGTAGCGAAGCTAAAAGATCTGGCAACCGAATGGAAATCGGTGCCGATGCTTGCGCGTACGCATGGTCAACCCGCTTCACCTACAAGGTTGGGAAAAGAAATTATGGTTTTCGTTGAACGTCTTGAGGAACAGATGCGATTGCTTTTCAACATTCCTTTTGCAGCAAAATTTGGCGGCGCAACCGGAAATTTCAATGCGCATCATGTGGCGTATCCACAAGTCGACTGGCAGGAATTCGGCAATAAATTTGTTCAGGAAAAGCTTGGGCTACACCATTCGTTCCCGACGACCCAAATCGAGCATTACGACCATTTTGCAGCGTTTTTCGACGCGCTGAAGCGAATCAACACGATCATAATCGATTTGGACCGCGATATTTGGACGTATGTTTCTATGGAATATTTCAAGCAGAAAATAAAAGCCGGCGAAATTGGATCTTCGGCAATGCCGCACAAAGTTAACCCGATTGATTTCGAAAATTCGGAGGGAAACCTCGGAATTGCGAATGCGATTTTCGAGCACCTGTCGGCGAAACTACCCCTTTCAAGACTGCAGCGCGATTTGACCGACTCGACTGTTCTGCGTAACATCGGCGTTCCGATCGGGCACACGCTAATCGGGTTTGAAGCAACATTAAAAGGCCTCAACAAGCTGTTGCTGAACGAAGAAAAATTTGCCGAAGATCTCGAAAAGAACTGGGCCGTTGTTGCAGAGGCGATCCAGACCATTTTACGGCGCGAAGCCTATCCAAATCCGTATGAGGCTTTAAAAGGCCTGACACGTACTAACACAACCATTGACAAAAAAGCGATTCACGATTTTATCAATTCGCTTGAAGTTTCAGCCGATGTTAAGGACGAGTTGCTAAAGATCACACCATCGAATTATCTCGGAATATAATTTCATCCATATGCCCTAGCCCTGATGGCGGCGGCATCCTTTTTACGCGGCTGAGCTAGCGAGATCGCATAAAAAGATATAGCCAACAGCAGGATTAGCTTCAAATAAAACCTATTAAATGAAGGCCGATTCAGTAACAGCAGTTGCCGCTTCAACGGCAGATTCCGCAACGCATCTGTACCCATTGATCAGCGACCTCGGACTGATCCTGATGACAGCGGGCGTTGCAGTTTTGCTATTTAAGAAAATCCGGCAGCCACTCGTGCTTGGGTATCTGATTGCAGGATTTCTGGCTGGTAATCATTTTGATTTCTTTCCGTCGGTACAGGATATTCACAGCGTTGAGGTTTGGGCTGAAATTGGGGTGATCTTTTTATTGTTCAGTCTCGGACTCGAATTTAGTTTTAAGAAGCTGATGAAAGTGGGCGGTACGGCCTCGATAACCGCAACTACGCAAATTATCCTGATGCTTTTCCTTGGTTATACAGTGGGTCATTTAATGGGCTGGAAGCAAATGGACTGCATTTTCCTGGGCGTTATTCTCTCCATATCGTCGACCACGATCATATTAAAAACGTTTGATGAACTTGGTGTAAAGGCGCAGAAATTTGCCGGGATTGTTATTGGATCATTGATTGTGCAAGATATTGTGGCGATTTTGATGATGGTATTATTATCGACAATTGCGGTGAGTTCTCAATTTTCCGGCACTGAATTAATCCAGTCGGTATTGAAACTGATGTTTTTCCTGACAATTTGGTTTGTAGGCGGGATTTTCTTCATTCCGACGCTGTTGAAGCGAGCCAAGAACCTGCTTACAGACGAGATGCTGCTGATCATTTCAATCGCGCTTTGCCTGATGATGGTTATCCTGGCGGCCAACGTCGGGTTTTCTCCGGCTCTTGGCGCTTTTATTATGGGATCAATCATTGCTGAAACAACGCAGGCCGAACATATCGAACATCTTGTAAAACCGGTAAAAGATCTTTTTGGAGCCGTATTTTTTGTGTCGGTCGGAATGCTGATCAACCCCGATACGCTTGCGCAATACGCGTGGCCGGTTGTAATTTTAACTTTTGTTACCATTTTCGGCCAGTCGATATCCTCGACAATCGGTGCGTTATTATCGGGACAGCCATTGAAACAGTCGGTTCAAACCGGAATGAGCTTGTCGCAAATCGGTGAGTTTTCGTTTATTATTGCGACACTCGGGATGACGTTGAACGTAACCAGTAACTTTCTGTACCCCATTGTAGTTGCCGTTTCGGCCATTACAACATTTACCACGCCTTTTATGGTCCGGTTGGCGACGCCGTTTTCAGAAGTGCTTGCCCGAAAGCTTCCGCGGAAATGGATCAAACGCATTGAGCGATATAGCGCAAACGCCCAAGCGATCAAGTCGGTTAGCACATGGCAAATCGTAATTCGGGCTTACCTGACGCAGATTATGATTCATTCGGTCATCATTGTGGCGGTAACATTGCTATCGGCCCGTTTCCTTCTTCCGCTTGCCGAAGGTTCAAAGTTTGGCAGCGCTATTGCGGCGGTTCTGACACTGGTATTGCTGGCACCGTTTTTATGGGCGCTCGCATTGCGACGTGTGGCGGTAAAGGAAGTTGGAATCCTGATGGCGGAGCGCAAATATCGCGGTCCTGTGATCATGATGATCCTTTTGCGTTTCATCGTAACGTTGGTTTATGTCGGTTTTTTGCTTGACAACCTTTTCTCGCGAGAAGTTGCGTTAGTAGCGTTTGTTGTCGGATTCTTACTTTATCTGATTTTTCCACGGCAGCTCAACGCGCAATATCATCGTATCGAGAACCATTTCCTCAAGAACCTTAATGCGCGTGAAATCATTGGTAACAAGCGTCGGCGCAGCGACTTGACGCCTTGGGAAGGACATCTAACGACGTTTGATATTGCTAAGGAATCGAACATAGCAGGTAAAACACTTGAAGAGCTAAAGCTACGTGAGGAAATGGGTGTCAATGTAGCGTTTATTAAGCGTGGCGACATCACGATCAAAATTCCGAGTCGAAATGAGCGCCTTTTCCCCGGTGATGAAATTTGCGTTATCGGAACTGACAAACAGGTTGAACAATTCAAATCGTATCTCGACAAAAACGAAATTGATGTTCCCGATGTTGTAAAAGAAGCGGAAATAGTGTTGCAGCAGTTTGAACTGACGGACGAACATTTTATCGGCAAAACGATTCGGGAATCGCAGCTGCGTGAACGGACAAACGGAATGGTTGTAGGCTTGGAGCGAAAAGGAAAACGTATTCTGAATCCGGATTCCAGTGTTGTGCTTGAAAAAGATGATATTCTGTGGATCGTGGGCGAAAGGAAATTATTGTCGCGCCTAATGCGAAGTACCGAACCGGCATAAAAAAAGGGACATCTGAATGTCCCTGATTTTTATCGCGAATAATTTGGCGCCTCTTTTGTAATGGTTACGTTATGCGGATGGCTTTCCGTAATGCCGCTTGCGGTTATCCTTACAAACCGTCCTGTTTCCTGTAATGTCGGAATATCTTTGGCACCGCAGTAGCCCATTCCGGCACGTAATCCGCCGATGAATTGCTGCATGCTTTCGTTTAGTTCACCTTTGTATGGAACGCGGCCCACAATTCCTTCGGGAACCAACTTTTTAATATCGTCTTCAACATCTTGGAAATAACGGTCTTTTGAACCTTCCTTCATCGCTTCCACAGAACCCATGCCGCGATACGACTTAAATTTCCGTCCCTCAAAAATAATAGTTTCGCCTGGTGATTCTTTAGTTCCGGCAAGTAGAGAACCAAGCATTACACTGTCGGCTCCAGCTGCCAATGCCTTTGGAATGTCGCCTGTATAACGGATCCCGCCATCGGCAATAACAGGAACACCTGAACCTCGTAAGGCGGCAGCGACCTCAAGCACAGCGGAAAATTGAGGAAAACCCACACCCGCCACAACACGTGTTGTACAGATTGATCCAGGGCCAATTCCGACCTTAACGCCGTCGGCACCATTCTCAACAAGATACAAAGCCGCTTCAGGAGTGGCAATATTTCCTACGACAACATCTACATCAGGAAATTGTGTTTTTACCAGTTTAAGAACATCGACAACACCTTTGGTATGCCCGTGTGCCGTATCAATAATTATTGCATCAACACCTGCATTCACGAGCGCTTCAGCACGTTGAACGGCATCGCCCGTGACTCCGATGGCTGCAGCAACACGGAGTCGGCCGAAGCTGTCTTTGTTGGCGATCGGCTTTTGCGTCAGCTTGGTAATGTCGCGGAAAGTAATTAACCCGACGAGCTTGTTATCTGCATTTACAACCGGCAGCTTTTCGATTTTATTTCCTTGCAGTATGACTTCGGCTTCGCCTAATGACGTTCCTTCAGCAACGGTAACAAGGTTCTCACTCGTCATGATTTCGACGATTGGACGTGAATTGTTCTTTTCGAAGCGCAAATCCCGATTGGTAACGATTCCTTTGAGCTTTTGATTCTCATCGACAATCGGAATTCCGCCAATACCGAATTCCTTCATGACATTCTTGGCGTCGGCAACGGTGGATGTCATTGGAAGCGTCACCGGATCGATGATCATCCCTGATTCGGCACGCTTCACTTTTCTGACTTTAGCGGCCTGTTGTTCGATCGTCATATTTTTGTGAAGAACTCCGATCCCGCCTTCCTGAGCCATAGCTATTGCCATTGCACTTTCGGTAACAGTGTCCATCGCAGCGGAAACGATTGGGACATTCAATATAATATTTCGTGAGAATTTTGATTGGATGCTTACTTCACGCGGAAGCACAGTTGAGTAATTAGGTACCAGAAGTACATCATCGTAAGTTAAACCTTCACCGATGATCTTGGAGTTGTGTGCGTTCATTGCAATTCGAAGTTGTAGTTAAATTGCGTGCAAATATACGTATTTAAAGTCAACAGTTTTTTTATGTCCAATCAGAAAATTGCGTTAAATTGGATGAACCGGGTTCACGCTTTTAGTAGCCGTTAATATTCTGATTATCACTTATTCTAACGACGCCGCATGATTGTACTTTCACTGATTTTAGCACTGGCTTTAGCTGTATATCTTTTCACGAGGATGCCAAAGTTCGGGCGCCTCCCTTCGGGCAAGCGGTTAAGTAGAATAGCGGCCTCCGAGAATTATTCGAAAGGTCAATTCCATAATCGTATTGCTACGCCTGACCTTAGTGACGGGGCAACCTATTTTAAAGTAATTAAGAAAGTCCTGCTCGAAAGAAGCAAGCGTAGTCGCCCAAAAATTCATATTCCTGGGCAAAAAGAGAATCTGAAATCAATTGAATATTTTGAAGATGTTGTTGTATGGTTCGGACATTCATCGTATTTTCTGCAACTGGACGGCAAGAAATTTCTTGTTGATCCTGTTTTTAGCGGGGCAGCTTCGCCTATCAGGGCCACAACGCGGGGTTTCGCGGGGAGCGATATTTATACGGTTCACGACATTCCTGAAATTGATCTGTTGATACTGACACACGACCATTGGGACCATTTGGATTACGAAACGGTGACGCAGCTTCGGCCGAAAATAAAGCAGGTAATTTGTCCGCTTGGCGTAGGTGAACATTTACGTCGGTGGGGATTTCAGCAGGACATTGTTATCGAACGGGATTGGAACGAATCGTTTGCTATATCTGACCATTTTATGGTTCGCACGGCAACTGCAAGGCATTTCTCCGGACGTGGCTTTAGAAGAAACAAGTCGCTTTGGACGTCTTACATCCTGATAACGCCGAGCTGGAAAATTTATCTTGGTGGAGACAGCGGGTATGGGCCGCATTTTGCGGAGATCGGAAAAACTTTTGGACCTTTTGACCTTGCCGTTTTAGAGTGTGGCCAATATGATGCCTATTGGAAATTTATTCACATGATGCCGGAAGAAACGGTGAAGGCAGCGCGCGACTTAAATGCAAACGTACTTTTACCGGTTCATTGGGGAAAATTTGCGCTCGCGAACCATGCTTGGGATGAACCTATTTTACGCGTTACGGCTGCTGCTGAAAAAGAAAAGGTCGCCCTGATGACGCCCATGTTGGGCGAGATTGTGAACCTCAACGAAACCGCCATCTTTGGGACTTGGTGGGAAGCTGTCGATTAATGAAACTCGCCAAATAATTTCGTGGCCTCGTTATAGGCGCTCTCAAAACTTAACGGACTTGTGCCTGTGTCCTCTTTTTGGGATGTGAAATAGGATAATAATTTTTCTGTGGGCATGTTTCCTGTCAGATCGTCGGTAGCCATCGGGCATCCGCCAAAGCCTTGAACAGCGCCATCAAAACGCCGACAACCTGCTTTGTATGCGGCGTCGGTCTTTTCGAACCACTTGTGCGGTGTTGTGTGAAGATGCGCGCCAAATTCGATTTTCGGATACGCGGGAATCAGATTCGAGAACAAATAAGTGATGACATCAGGCGTGGAGGTTCCGACGGTATCCGACAGCGAAAGTATCTTTACGCCCATAGCAGACAATCGTTGGGTCCACTCGCCTACTATTTCAACATTCCATGGATCGCCATACGGATTACCGAATCCCATTGAAAGATACGCTACAACCTCCTTGTTATTTTGGTCGGCGATGTTTAAAATTTCGGTGAGCGTTATTAGTGATTCAGCGATCGTTTTGTGCGTGTTTCGCATTTGGAAATTCTCCGAAATCGAGAACGGGTATCCTAAGTAGGCAATTTCAGGATGTTGGGCTGCCAACCCGGCGCCCTGAGTATTTGCAATAATTGCTAATAACTTGCTTCTGGTTGAGGAAAGGTCGAGCATTGCCAGCACCTGAGCCGTATCACGCATTTGCGGAATCGCTTTCGGTGAAACAAAACTTCCGAAATCTATTGTGTCAAAACCCACGCGCAGGAGCGACTGGATATAAGCAGCTTTCCGTTCGGCGGGAATATAGGTTTTAATGCCTTGCATTGCGTCCCGCGGACATTCGATGACTTTGATTTGATTCATAGGTTTTCAAAGATAAAAAAGTATTAGCTATGGTGAAAACGTTTTCGTTCGAACTACACTTATTGCGCGTCAAAGGCTGTTATTACCTAATTCGGTAATTAAAATATATATTACGTTATTTGGTAATAACAAAAAATATTACGTAATTTGGTAATAATACAGAATATTACGTAATTTGGTAATAGCACACCATCCAAAAGTGTATAAAATTAATTATATTTGAAAATGATCGGAATTGTAACAGGCGACATCACAAAATCCAGGCGGATACCTTCGTCAACGTGGGTAACCGCATTTAAAGACGTGTTGGCATCAATCGGGAATAACCCGAGCAAATGGGAATTGTACCGTGGCGATGAATTTCAACTTGAGGTAAGACCTGAAGATGCACTATTAACCGTGATTAGGATAAAGGCATTCCTGAAAACCCTTAAACTCGACGCCCGGATGAGCATAGGGATCGGCGATAAAAGCTATTCAGCCGAAAAAATTACGGAGAGTAACGGCACAGCTTTTATACGTTCGGGTGAGTTATTCGAAAAATTACGCAACGAAAAATTAACTTTGGCAATAAATACAGGCAGCGCTGACTTTGATTATGAGTTAAACCTGATGCTCAGGCTCAGCACGTCGATAATGAATAACTGGCTGCCACAATCGGGGGAGTTCGTACGTACGGCAATCGAACACCGGAATCTCTCACAGGAGGAAATCGGCGCTTTGCTTGGAATAAACCAGGCAGCGGTAAGCCGACGCCAAAAGCGATCGCAGTTTGAGTTGATAATGGAAGTTGAATCCTACTTCAGGAACAAAATAAAAACAGTAACCGAATGATTATCTTCATAAAACTATTGCTCGCGCATCTGCTTGGTGATTTTGTTTTACAGCCCAATAGCTGGGTAGCGCACAAGGAAATCCACAAATATAAGAGCGCGTATTTGTACGTGCACACATTGCTCCACGGCATACTCGCGTGGGCTGTCGCAGGAGAGTGGGATTTCTGGCCGTACGCAGTTATACTCGCATTTTCACATGGCTTAATCGACGCTATGAAACTACAATTCCAACGCGACACAACAAGACGATCCTGGTTTATCACCGATCAGGTGCTGCATCTTTTTGTACTAGCGGTGATCACAATGGTTTACAACAATCATGACTTACAGCTTTCGCCTCCTGACAACCGGTTTTGGATTTTGCTTACGGGCGTGCTGTTCCTGACAAAGCCAACATCAATAGTCATCAAAAACATTATCTCGGTCTGGACGCCCGAAAATAAAGCAGAAATCACCGCCGGATCACTGCAAAATGCCGGCAATTACATCGGAATACTTGAAAGACTTTTTGTAATTGCGTTTATGCTTTCCGGGCATTTTGAAGCAATCGGATTTTTATTGGGTGCAAAGTCTATCTTCCGCTTCGGCGATTTGATGGAGGCAAAGGAACGTAAACTGACCGAATACGTGCTGATTGGAACCTTGCTAAGCTTTGGAATTGCAATGCTTACAGGCTTTTTGGTGCAGTATGCCCTGGCGTCCCTTTCTGTAGTATACTTTTATTGATCGCCTTTACGAGCGCTGGGCCTTCGTAAATAAAGCCTGTATACAACTGCACTAATGCGGCTCCGGCAGCCAATTTTTCCAATGCATCTTCAGCAGAATGAATTCCGCCGACACCAATGATCGGAAACGATTTGTTGCTTTTCTCCGACAAAAACCGAATCACATCCGTAGATCTCTTTCTTAACGGTTTTCCAGACATCCCGCCAACCTCCGCCTTGTTTTCTGATGTGAGTCCGTCGCGTGAGATTGTTGTATTGGTCGCAATAACACCCGCAATCTTAGTCTCCCTAACGATATCAATTATATCAAGCAATTGCTCATTGGTAAGATCGGGCGCAATTTTAAGCAGTATTGGTTTGGGTTTAAATTTTTGATGATTCAGATCCTGAAGCGTTTGCAGCAATTGCGTTAATGGCTCCTTATCCTGAAGTGCACGAAGGTTGGGTGTATTTGGCGAACTCACATTTACGACAAAATAGTCAACATGCTCAAACAACGCATCAAAACAGATCTTATAGTCGGATGCCGCATCCTCGTTAGAAGTAACTTTGTTTTTTCCGATATTTCCTCCGATAAGCGTGCCCCGGTTTTTACGAAGACGTTCAACAGCTGCAGCAACACCGCCATTGTTGAATCCCATCCTGTTGATGATCGCTGAGTCTTCTTTAAGCCGAAACAACCTCTTCTTCGGGTTTCCTCCCTGTGGGACAGGCGTCAACGTTCCAATTTCTATAAATCCGAAGCCAAAGTTCGAGAGTTCCCCGTATAACCGGGCATCTTTGTCGAATCCGGCAGCCAATCCAACAGGGTTTTTAAATTTCAATCCGAATACTTCTCTCTCCAACCTTTTGTCCGAAACATCAAAAAGCATTCTGAACAGCGCCGGAAACCCTGGAATCCTGCACAAAACCCGGATCGAAGAAAACATAAAATGGTGTACCTCTTCAGGATCGAAGAGGAACAATAGCGGACGAATCAGTAGTTTATACATTTTAACTTACGTTGTTGCTGCAAAAGTAGTGTTTGATCGGCAACCGGACAACAATCGAGACTACAGGTTCCTAGCCCCGATGGAAGCCGGCATCCTTTTATGGCGCGAAGCAAGCCGTAAAAGATATAGCGCACAGCGGGAACATGCTCCTAAAAAAACAATAAAAAAATATTTGAATTTGTACCTTTGAAAAAACTTCCCACTATGCAAAATATTATTGACCGATTTATCAGCTACATCACTATTGATACTGAATCGGATGCAAGTTCACCAACCACGCCAAGTACCCCAAAACAGCTTGTATTGGCGAAACTGCTCGTCGAAGACTTAAAGAAAATCGGACTTGAAGAGGTTACGATCGACGGGAAAGGTTACGTCATGGGAACGCTCCCGTCAAACATTGATTATGATGTTCCCGTAATCGGATTCGTTTCACATTACGACACATCGCCTGATTTCAGCGGCGCCAACGTAAAGCCACAGATTATCACGGACTATCACGGCGGCGATATTGTGCTGAATGCCGAGAAAAATATTATCCTTTCGCCGAACTACTTCAGCGACCTGCTGCAGTATAAAGGACAAACGCTTATTACAACCGATGGAACCACGTTGCTTGGCGCCGACGATAAAGCGGGACTTACCGAAATTGTGACGGCTATGGAATACCTGAAGAAAAACCCAAAGATCAAGCACGGGAAAATTCGGGTTGGGTTTACGCCAGATGAAGAAATTGGGCGTGGTGCCGACTTCTTTGACGTAGAGAAATTTGGTGCTGAATGGGCTTACACAATGGATGGAAGCCAGATTGGCGAACTCGAATATGAGAACTTCAACGCCGCCGGTGCCAAAATTACTTTTAAGGGAAAAAGCGTTCATCCGGGTTATGCGAAGGGCAAAATGATCAACTCGATGATGATTGCGCACCAATTCATCAAAAAGCTGCCAAAAAATGAAATTCCGCAGGAAACGCAGGATTATGAAGGCTTCTTCCACGTGACAAAAATCTCCGGAAGCATTGAAGAAACGATTGTGGAACTGATTATCCGCGATCACGACGCGCAAAAATTCAAAAAGAGAAAAAAGAAAGTTGAAAAGATTGCGAAGAAGCTGAATAAGAAATTCGAAAAGCAATTTGGCGAGGACATTGTAATTGCAGAGATAAAAGACCAATATTACAATATGCGTGAAAAAGTTGAGCCGGTAATGTTTATCGTCGATCTTGCCGAACACGCAATGCGAGACCTTGGAATCCAGCCGATCATCAAGCCGATTCGCGGCGGAACCGACGGATCAAGGTTGTCTTATATGGGCTTGCCGTGCCCGAATATATTCGCAGGCGGCCATAATTTCCACGGAAAGTATGAGTATGTACCGGTGGAGAGTATGCAAAAAGCGGTGGAAGTGATCGTGCGAATAGCCGAATTAACAGCAACAACCGATTTCAGTTTTAAAAAGTAGCAGGGACGATCGCGAACCGTGGAATAGGACCTATCAAGATCGCACCGCTCATTTGGGCAACATCGGACTCCATGACAGGAAGATAGCGGCCTTCAGAGTGAACAGAAAGCAGCGATGAAATGGGATCACCATATTCTTTGCCTCGACAACAAGAACAACGAAATTCAACAAATGAAAAGCCACGAACTCACATTTTAGTTAGTGATTCGTGGCTTTTTTATTTAGTTTTTCCTGAGCTTATTTTTTAGCTTCAACTGATGCATTAAGCTTGGCGCTCATTTCCATGGAAATTGCAGAACGCTCCATTTTTAATTTTCCCGACATTGTTTCAATTACAACCGTAGTTTCGGAAAGTTCCGCTATTCGTCCGTGTATACCGCTTTTTGTAATGACTTTGTCGCCGGCTTTAAGTGACGCTTCAAAAGCTTTTTCTTTTTTCATACGCTTTTGCTGCGGCATGATCATAAAGAAATAGATGACGACGAACATCAGGATAAACGGTAAAAACTGTTGGATTTGTTCCATGGGTGTTTATTTATTAAATTTTATTTAGCAGCTTCTTCGATAGAAGCAGAAATCGTAAGGTGCTCCTCGCCTGTCTTTGTGTTAGTAAATACAGTAACTGTCTTTTTTTGTTGGCCGTGCTTTCCTGCAGAGTTAAACGAAACTTTCATCTCGCCTTTCTCTCCGGGTTTAATTGCCTCTTTCGGAAACTCAGGCACTGTGCAACCGCAGGAACCTTTGGCATCGGAGATGATCAGATCCGCTTCTCCGGTATTTTCAAAAACAAAAACGTACTCTACTTTGTCGCCCGATTTGATCCTACCAAAGTCATGTTCGCTATGCGCAAATGTCATCACCGGATATTTTCCGTCAACTGGCGTTGCACGTTTCGTCTCTTCGGTTTTGATAAGTTCAGAACCCGGCGTACTTGCTGCTGCTGAGCCAATTTCGCCTTTTTTGCAAGATGTGGCTAAGATCGCCGACATCATTGCTACTGCACAAATAATTTTTCTTGTCATTTTATTGTTGATTTACATTAAACCGCGACCGGTTTTATTTAAACGTTTTGCTGATTCAAACTCTTTAACCAAATTATCAAGGATTCCGTTGATAAAAATACTGCTTTTTGGTGTCGAGTATTCCTTTGCAATTTCGAGATACTCATTGATGGTTACCTTTACGGGAATCGACGGGAATTTCTGGAATTCACAGATCGCCATTTTCAGGATGATCGTATCGATTTCAGCAATACGTTCGGTATCCCAATTTGGGGTTTTATCGATATATTCTTTTGCGAGTTCACGCTCATTAAGAACCGTTTTTCGAAACAGGTTGCTAACAAACTCTTTGTCCTCTGTGTCTTTGTACAACTTCGGAACGCGGAAATTATCGTCAGCCGGTCCAATCGCTTTAAGCTGTTTGATGATTTGCGTATTCACCAATGGAATATCGTCAACCCAAGTCAGCTTATGATCTTCGAGATAATCATAGAGTTTGTCATTAGGCGCAATAATCTCCATAAAGATATCCACAACAAATTGCCTGTCTTCCGCAAAGTTATTGACGCGATTGGCCATGTACTTGGCGTACAGGTCGCTGTTCTTGACTTCCTTTAAAAGAATCAGGATATAGTCGTCGTTTTGGCTCCAGTTGTTGATCTTGCGATTTTCGAGTGCAATGCTCAACGAGTTATTTTCCTGCAGTAGCTGCAAGACGCTGTTACTGACAAACTTCAGGTTCGGATCTCGCTCTTCTGATGTGGTAATGTGCTTCTTTTTAGACTTTTCAAGAAAAACAGTCTCGCTTTTGCGGATCTCGATCAGCGACGAAAGCATGATCAGATAAAGATCCTGAATGTTATCAATGCTGTGGAGTAGGAATTTCTCCATTTTCTCCAGGCTGTCGGAGCCGTTTTGATGCATCGCATATATCGATTGCATCACTTTCACCCGGATATGTCTTCTGTTTAACACTGTCTAAGAACTTTTTTTAATTAAAGGAGCGAAAGAAATTCTTTCGCTCCGCAAAAATAATAATTAATGTTGATGCGCTTCTTATTTAGCGTTTTCTTTTTTTCTGTCTTCGATACGCTTCTGCGCCACAGATAATGCAGCCTGATAGGTGGTCATATCATTTTGATCGGCGAAAGCCAGGATCTCGAGGGTCGTATTGTAAATATTCTCAGTTCGGCGCATGGCTTCGGCACTGTCATATCCAACAATCTCGGCGTAAACATTGATAATCCCGCCGGCGTTGATCAGGAAGTCGGGTGCATATAAAATGCCTTTATCCTTCAGAATTTGTCCGTGGATTTGCTCATTGGCCAACTGGTTGTTCGCAGCTCCGGCTATAACCTTCGCCTGGATCCTGTTGATCGTATCATCATTTACAGTAGCGCCAAGTGCGCACGGAGCATAAATGTCGACATCAGCAGCGTAAAGATCAGCACCTGAAAAAATCTGTGCACCATATTTGGCTGAAATCTCCTGTAGACGCGCTTCATTAATATCGGTGATTTGAACCAGAGCACCTTCTTTAGAAAGATAGTCTACAAGCGTTTCGCCAACGTGGCCGATTCCTTGAACAAGTATTTTCTTGCCGTTCAAATCGTCGGTCCCGAATTTATATTTTGCGGCCGCTTTCATTCCCATGTAGACGCCGTAAGCCGTTACAGGCGACGGGTTTCCTGAACCTCCGCGCGATTCTGAAATTCCGGTAACAAAAGGCGTAACGTCGCGAATCAGGTCCATGTCGGCAGTCGTGGTACCAACATCTTCTGCTGTTATATATTTTCCGCTCAGCGAATTGATATATTCACCGAACTTGGTAATCATTTCCGGGGTCTTATCTGCTTTTGAATCACCTATAATTACCGCTTTTCCTCCGCCAAGGTTTAGTCCCGTTACGGCCGATTTGTATGTCATTCCGCGTGACAACCTCAAAACGTCGTTCAGCGCTTCCCATTCGTTGGTATATTTCCACATTCTGGTTCCGCCCAAAGCAGGGCCCAAAACGGTGTTATGAATCCCGATTATTGCTTTTAAACCAGTATCTTTGTCGTTGCAGAAAACGATCTGTTCGTGGTTGTCAAAAGACACCTGGCCAAAGACAGGATCTATTTTGTGAAGCTCGTTTGCGGTTGTGATTTCCGTAGTCATAATTAAGATTTTAAGTTGCGACTTTTTCAAAAAGACTCTGCAAAATTATGATTTAAATCAGAATCCCACATCCTTTTTATCTTTAATTGGCTATTTATTAAAGAATATTCAAGACTAAAAGGAAGTTATAAAATCACTATAACCGCATAATTTAACGGAAAAGATTAATTATAAGCCAAGATTCCGAAAGTCAGATGAAAGAACTACAATATTTAAATAAATATTTCGTCAAATATAGATTCCGTTTTTTGTTCGGAATTATAACCACGATCGTCGCTCAGATCTTCATGCTCTTCACACCCAAGCTGATCAGCCAGTCGTTTGAGGCGATTGAGGATTTTGCTAAAAATGGGGACACAAATATCTCACTCATTCGGACAGAGCTGTTCCATAACGTTTTACTGATTATTGCAACGACCATTGTGGCAGGATTTCTTACGTTTCTTATGCGCCAAACGCTGATCGTGATGTCTCGCCACGTCGAATTTGATCTCAAAAATGAGGTGTTCCGTCAATACGAAAACCTTTCGCAGCATTTCTATAAACAGAACCGCACTGGCGATTTGATGAACCGCATTAGTGAAGACGTCGGGAAAGTCCGCATGTATGTTGGTCCAGCCGTAATGTACACGATCAACACGTTCATCCGCTTTGCTATCGTGATTGTATATATGTATAACGTATCGCCATTGCTAACATTATATACGTTGTTGCCCTTGCCAATCCTGTCGTACGCAATATTCCGCCTGAGTACCGAAATCAATAAGCGCAGCACGACATTTCAGCAGTATCTTTCGAAAGTGTCCAGTTTTACGCAGGAAGTTTTTAGCGGGATCCGAGTCATAAAAGCCTATTCGCTTGAAGGCGCGCAACAGCAGAATATGGTTGATCTGTCGAATGAAAGTAAAGCCAAGAGCATGAGCCTGGCCAAAGTGCAGTCGCTTTTCGGGCCGTTGATGATGGCGCTAATAGGCGTAAGTAACCTTGTTGTAATTTATTTCGGCGGAATGATGTACATCAACGGAAGTATTCCAAGCATCGGAACCATTGCGGAATTTATCTTATACGTAAACATGCTGACGTGGCCAGTTGCTTCATTGGGCTGGGTTTCATCAATGGTTCAGGAAGCCGAAGCATCGCAAAAACGGATCAACGAATTCCTGAAAATTGAACCTGAAATTAAGAACAATAATCCGCAGCCTGCCCAGATCCACGGTGCAATAGCGTTTAATGACGTCAATTTTACATACGAAGACACCAATATTACAGCCTTGAAAAACGTGTCTTTTAACGTTCAAAAAGGCGAAACATTGGCCATTTTAGGCAAGACAGGTTCGGGGAAATCGACAATTTTATCTTTGATCAGCAGGCTTTACGATGTTTCATCGGGAACGATCACAGTGGATGGAATTCCCATTCAGGATGTAAATCTTTTTGACTTGAGGAACAGCATCGGGATTGTGCCCCAGGACGCGTTCTTGTTTTCAGATTCGATCAAGAACAATATAAAATTCGGAAAAGAAGATGCTACTGAAGAAGAAGTCATAGAAGCAGCAAAGCTTGCCGTTGTGCATGACAACATCATCAACTTCAATATGCAATATGAAACCGTTTTAGGCGAACGCGGAATAACATTGTCGGGCGGACAAAAGCAGCGGGTTTCGATTGCCCGTGCCGTAATAAAAGATCCCGAAATTTTATTGCTCGACGATTGCCTTTCGGCAGTTGATACCGAAACAGAAGAGGCGATCCTGAACAACCTGTTGCAGTTCTGCAGAAACAAAACCACGATTATTGTGAGCCACAGGGTTTCATCCGCAAAGAATGCCGATAACATTATAATTCTGGAAGACGGCCGCATCATTCAACAAGGAACTCACAACCAGCTTGTAGAACAGGACGGGTACTACAAAGAACTCTATTTAAAACAACTCTCTGAAAAAGAATTGAGTTGATTATTTGGATTGTAAATCAATTTTTATCACTTTTGACTGGAAATTAACCAATAATTTGTAAGAATGATGAGAGAAAATGATATGTTAGAAAAAGAGGAAATCTTCTCTAAAGTATTACGGGCAGGCAGGCGTACTTACTTCTTCGATGTTCGTGCGACAAAGGCTGATGATTATTACATCACGATCACCGAAAGCAAAAAGTTCACTGAAGAAGACGGGTCTTTCCATTTCAAAAAGCATAAAATTTACCTTTATAAGGAAGATTTCGCCGCTTTCGCGGAGATCCTCGAAGACATGACTTCTTACGTTTTGAATCATAAGGGCGAGGAAGTAATTTCAGAACGCCATCAAAAAGATTTCAAAAAAGAACTGCAACTGGAGAAAGTTGGCGAAGAAGTGCCCGTTGCAAGTTTCACCGATATTGATTTTGACGATATTTAAATGGTTTACGACCGACGGTTCCCATTAATAGTGAAGCCTGGACACGTTCCGGGCTTTTTTATGCGATGCGCGAACCGTTTTCCACCTCGAAGTCAGTGTTCAACAACACCACATCTCCTTCCCGGCCTACTGCGCCAAGCACCAGGCATTCGCTCATAAACTTCCCGATTTGCTTCTTAGGAAAATTTACTACAGCAACAATCTGCCTTTGAAGAAGAGCTTCTTTTTGATAGCGTTTTGTGATTTGTGCCGATGATTTCAGAATGCCAATCTGAGGCCCAAAATCAATTGTAAGTTTATACGCGGGCTTTCGTGCCTCGGCCAAATCCGCAACCTCTATGATTGTTCCCACGCGCAATGCTACTTTTTCAAAATCGGTCCAGCTGATTTCCATAGATTCTGTTTTTAGAGCTTTGTTTTGCCTATTTTTATTCCGCTAAAATTAAAGATTATTTTCAATGGCAAAAGCAGAGTCTACGATGTTGCCGCCCGGCACCAATGCGCCCGATTTCCGGTTGAAGGATACCAATTCGAATTCATATTATTCGTATCAGGAGCTGAAAGGGACAAAAGGAACATTGGTCATGTTTATCTGTAATCACTGTCCGTATGTGCATCATGTGCTGCCGGAGCTATTGATGATTGTCAGCGACTACCGCGTTATGGGAATCGGAATTATTGCCATCAGTAGCAACGATGCCGAAAAATATCCGGAAGACGGCCCGAAGATGATGACCGAATTTGCATTTAAGAACGGCTTCGACTTCCCATATCTATACGATCAAAAC
Organism: Flavobacterium sp.; assembly: GCA_036386895.1. Taxonomy (GTDB): domain Bacteria; phylum Bacteroidota; class Bacteroidia; order Flavobacteriales; family Flavobacteriaceae; genus Flavobacterium. The sequence goes on along the minus strand of DASVUR010000001.1, from coordinate 29,212 downwards.
CAGGATGTTGCCCGTGCGTTCAACGCCGCTTGTACGCCCGACCTGTTCCTGTTCGACGGCCGTGACAAATTGTTCTATCACGGACAACTCGATGACTCACGACCAGGAAATAATATTCCACTTAGCGGAAGTGACCTTCGAGGCGCGCTCGATGCATTAATTTTTAACCGAACGCTTGCGCAACCCCAGAAACCCAGCGTTGGCTGCGGAATCAAATGGAAATAAAGAAAGCGCCCGATCTGGACGCCTCTTTTATGATCGATATTGTTATTGCAATTGATATTATTTCACATCCATTAGCTCAACGTCGAAGATCAGCGTTGCATTTGGCGGAATAACGCCGCCTGCACCACGTGAGCCGTAACCCAAGTGTGACGGGATCACGAAACGTGCTTTATCACCAACTTGTAGCATCGCAACTCCTTCATCCCAGCCTTCGATAACATGTCCTTGACCAAGAGGGAATTCGATTGGTTTTTTTCTGTTGTATGAACTGTCAAATACTTTTCCGTTTTCAAGCGAACCAGAATAATGTACTGAAACGGTTTTGCCGATTTCAGCTTTTTTGCCGTTTCCTTTCTGGATGAATTTATATCGAAGCCCGCTTTCAGTCTTCTCGAATCCGGCTGCAAGTTTTTCCATTTGTGCTTCGGCTGCCTCACGTTCGGCTGCCTCACGTTTTGCACGCGAACCTTCAAAGGTCCTGAATGCTTCAACGGCATTCCATTTTTGTGCTTCCTCGCCTACTCGGATAATTTCTACCGATTCCATCTGATCGCCTTGTGCAACCGCGTCAACAACGTCCTGACCTTCTACGACATATCCGAAAACCGTATGCTTATCGTCGAGCCAGTTTGTTGGAACATGCGTAATGAAGAACTGGGATCCGTTTGTTCCGGGACCGGAATTTGCCATCGACAAAACTCCCGGACGATCATGGCGGAGTTCCTGATGAAACTCATCGTCGAATTTGTAGCCTGGTCCGCCGCTTCCTGTTCCCTGCGGATCGCCACCCTGAATCATAAAATCCGGAATTACGCGGTGAAATTTCAGTCCGTTATAGAATGGCTGACCTTGCGGCTTTGCTTTATTTTCAAGATTGCCTTCTGCCAATGCAACAAAATTTCCAACTGTTCCCGGTGTGCGGTCGTGGGTCAGCTTAATTAAAATGTCGCCTTTCGGAGTTTTGAATTTGGCGTATATTCCGTTTTCCATGATATTGATTTTAAATTTTGAAGAACAAATTTAAGGCTTTTACCACGAATTAAAAACTAATTCGTGAATTCCTGGCTTTGCTTTTTCATTGGCGAACCCGGGCATTGGAATAGCGGATTGGATTGCCTTTGTAGGATTACTACGATGACATAGACTGTTTACTGTGACTGCAAACTGCAAACTGCCCGCTAAAATTAGCCCGGATAGCAGCGGAAATCCTTTTGTGAAGCAACGCGGAGCAAAAGATTGCAGCGTATAGCCGGAATAGCTCCTTGAAAAAACTTTGTACCTTTGCGTCCTCTGTAAATTATCATCATGCGCATAGACATCATTACCGTTTTGCCGGAATTGCTTCGGAGCCCGTTTGAGGCATCGATCATGAAGCGTGCAATCGACAAAGGCCTGGTTGAAGTCCATTTTCACAACCTGCGCGATTATACGACCAATAAACAAAAAAGTGTAGACGATTATCAGTTTGGCGGCGGCGCGGGAATGGTGATGATGGTTCAGCCGATTGATGCCTGCATCACAAAATTGAAGAGCGAGCGCGACTACGACGAGATCATTTATATGACGCCCGACGGTGAAACGCTGAACCAGAAAATGGCCAACCGAATGTCGATGTTGCAGAACATCATCATCTTATGCGGACATTATAAAGGTGTCGACCAACGTGTGCGCGATCACTTTATCACAAAGGAAATTTCGATTGGCGACTATGTACTCAGCGGCGGCGAACTTGGCGCACTTGTTTTAAGCGATGCCTTGATCCGGTTAATCCCGGGTGTTCTGAGCGACGAAACCTCGGCATTAACCGACAGCTTTCAAGACAATTTACTGTCGGGCCCGATCTACACAAGGCCCGCAGATTATAAAGGATGGAAAGTTCCAGATGTTTTGACTAGCGGCCACTTCGCCAAGATCGAAAAATGGCGTGAGGAAAAAGCGTATGAGCATACGAAGAACAGAAGGCCGGATCTTCTCAACGAATAATTAATAGTAAATGATTCAGACTCTTCCGAATCGGCATTGGATTCAAAATGGCGCCTTTTTTTTTAATTATTAATTGTTACTTACTAATTATTAATTACCTTTGCAGCCTTATTGGACCAACCTCTGGCGAGATCCGTGCATGTTGCTCTAATCCAAACATATTAAACTTATTGTCATGGCAGATTTAATGCAGTTCGTTCAAAACGAATTCGTAACAAGAAAAGACTTTCCTGAATTCGGAGCCGGTGATACCATCACTGTATTCTACGAAATTAAAGAGGGTGAAAAAACAAGGACTCAGTTCTTTAAAGGAGTTGTTATTCAACGAAGAGGATCAGGTAACACGGAAACGTTTACCATCCGTAAAATGTCAGGTTCAGTTGGAGTAGAGCGTATTTTCCCAGTGAATTTACCGGCTTTGCAAAAAATTGAAATCAACAAAAAAGGTCACGTCCGCAGAGCTCGTATTTTCTACTTCAGAGAACTTACCGGTAAGAAAGCGAAAATTAGAGATAAGAGACGATAGTAATTTGTCTGAAAAATTAGAATCCCGTTCATTGAGCGGGATTTTTTTTTGTTTATCCATGGCGTTGCCTTCACACCGGCCTACGCCCGCTGGCTCTTCGCTAAGACAGTCAACTAAACTTTTGATTTAGCTCATTACCCCACGCTGTCCGCAGTACGCGGTACTCGCTCCCATCGCTAACGCAGCCGCTCCTTAAGGAAATCAGCGTTTTATTGTAGTCGAAGTAGGTTCGCAGATTTCCGGAGATGTTAACTTTTCTTCTGGTTTTTCTGTACGCGCGGTAAGGATTATTGTATATTTTAAACCTCGCAGGTCTTAAACCTCGCAGGTTTGGGGAAAATTTGAAAATCCTATTTATACCCTACCCCGAATTTAACCCGTGACAGAAAACACCTTACGGCTACCGGTGATGCGGTTTCAGTTTTAATGACGAATTCGAGGCTAAAAAATAGCAGATCAAAAATGGCGCGGTATATAAAAATCAGATTCGCAATTATATCGATTTCGTCGACTCTGGCTTCAATTTGAAAGCAGCGTTCCTTATCTTTGTGTAGCAAACCTTAACAATATCCATATGTCAAAAGCCAAGATTTACTATACCATAACTGACGAAGCTCCGATGCTCGCGACACATTCTTTCCTGCCAATTGTAAAATCCTTTACAGCGCCAGCCGGGATTGAAGTTGAAACCCGCGACATTTCACTTGCAAGTCGTATTATCGCGAACCTTTCCGAGTATTTAACTACCGACCAAAAACTAAACGACGATCTGAGTGAACTTGGCAAACTGGCTACGACTCCCGAAGCCAATATTATTAAATTGCCAAATATTTCGGCATCGGTTCCGCAACTTCGCGAGGCGATAAAGGAACTTCAGGCTTTAGGCTATACTCTTCCGGAACTTCCCGATAACCCACAAACAGACGAAGAAAAAACAATACGGGCCAAATACGCCAAAGTCCTTGGATCAGCGGTAAATCCTGTGCTTCGCGAAGGAAATTCTGATCGCCGTGCGCCAAAAGCAGTAAAGAACTACGCCCGTAAAAATCCGCATTCGATGGGCGAATGGAAATCGACTTCGAAAACGCATGTCGCAAGCATGGAAAACGGCGACTTCTACGGAAGTGAAAAGTCGATTACCATTGACGAACCAACAACCTACCGAATTGAATTTACCGACGACAACGGAGAAACCAAAATATTGAAAAATAATGCGCCGCTCTTGGCTGGCGAAGTAATTGACAGCGCTGTCCTTAGCGTCAACGCTCTCAAACAATTTACTAAAGAACAAATAGCTGACGCCAAAAAACAAGGCGTACTGTTCTCTGTTCACCTGAAAGCAACAATGATGAAAGTATCCGATCCTATTATTTTCGGAGCGATTGTCGATGTGTTCTACGCAGAAGTTTTTGAAAAATATGCATCCATTTTTGCTGAACTCGGAATCAACACCCGAAACGGCTTCGGCGATGTTTATGAAAAAATTAAGGGGCATCCAAAACAGGGTGAAATAGTTGAAGCAATAAGCGATCTTTATAAATCTGCTCCCGCCATTGCGATGGTAAATTCCGATAAGGGAATTACGAACCTTCACGTTCCCTCAGATGTGATTGTCGACGCTTCAATGGCTTCCATGATCAGAACATCAGGTCAAATGTATAACGCACAAGGCAAAGGCCAGGACACAAAAGCAGTTATCCCCGATCGATCGTACGCCGGATTGTATACAACGACAATCGAATTTTGTAAACGACATGGTGCGTTCGACCCCATAACAATGGGAAGCGTACCCAATGTCGGATTGATGGCACAGGCAGCCGAAGAATATGGATCACACGATAAAACGTTCGCCATCGACTGCGACGGGTCGGTTAAAATTATTAACGGAAATGGGAGTATAGTAATGGAACAACGCGTGGCAGCAGGCGATATTTTCCGCATGTGCCAAACAAAAGACGGCCCTATCCGGGACTGGGTAAAACTTGCTGTAAATCGCGCCCGACTTTCTGCAACGCCCGCCGTCTTTTGGCTTGACGAAAAACGTGCGCATGATCGTCAATTGATCCGAAAAGTGGAAACCTATTTGCAGGATCACGACACAACAGGGCTGGACATCAAAATCCTGAATATTGTTGATGCAACAAATTATACGCTTGAGAGACTTCGCCGCGGAAAAGATACCATTTCAGTTACCGGAAACGTCCTTCGCGATTATTTAACCGACCTCTTTCCGATTCTTGAGCTCGGGACTTCAGCAAAAATGTTATCGATTGTTCCGCTAATGAACGGCGGCGGCTTGTTTGAAACCGGAGCCGGCGGATCGGCGCCAAAACATGTGGAACAATTTCTTGAAGAAGGTTACCTGCGTTGGGACTCGCTAGGCGAATTTTTAGCGCTCGGCGCATCACTGGAACATTTGGGCCAAACATTAAATAATCCGAAGGCCATTGTTCTCGCGGAAGCGCTGGATGAAGCAACAGAAAAGTTTCTCGAAAATGACAAATCACCTGCGCGAAAAGTCGGCTCTATCGACAACCGCGGTTCGCATTTCTATTTGGCTTTGTATTGGGCACAGGCACTTGCTGCCCAGAATACCGACTTTGAATTGAAAAAAACCTTTACCGAAATTGCCACTGAGCTTTCGGAAAATGAGGCTAAAATTAATGCCGAACTGATCGGTGCACAAGGAAAAAAGCAGGAAATAGGTGGATATTATAAACCAAATTTCGGATCGACAGAACATGCGATGCGACCAAGTGCGACGCTGAACGAAGCGCTTGCCAAACTTCAGTAACCATTTATTAATTTATCGGGCGGCTTTTTAGCCGCCTTTTTTTTTATGTTTGTTCCGTGTCAAATCCAACCCTTCGGCTGTTGTGTGCCTCCTTACCATAACAACAATGATTCTATGAAACTGACTCCGCTCCTATACGTTCTTTTTTTGTTGTTTGCAATTGGCTCGCATGCACAGAAAACACAGGAACTTCAAATATTTTTCCAAGCCGGTTCCTCAGAAGTCACATTGGCAGAAGCAGCCAAAATCAACACTTTAAAAACCGTTTTGCTTCCAACGCGAAAGTATCTTATTGAAATTACAGGACATACGGACATTGTAGGGAATCTAGCCTATAATAAATCTTTGTCAATGGCCAGGGCGAATACGGTCGCAGCTTTAATACGGTCTCGAAAGTTTACCCAAAAGCCAAGAATTATAACGTCGGCAAAAGCGTTCACTAAACCAATTGCCATAAATACCACCGACGCCGGAAAAGCCAAAAACCGCCGTGTCAGCATTAAAATCATACCACTTCCGTACGAAGTTGCGCAAATCGGTGGCTATCGCCCAGACGATAATAATGTAACAATCGATAACAATTCAGATCAGACAATCGACTATAAATCCGGGACCAAAATCAGGATACCTGCAAATGCATTTGTTGATGAGAACGGCACGCCTATAGCCGGTAAAATCGACATCAAGTATGTGGAATACCGTGATCCGATCGACTTTATTCTCGGAAATATTTCAATGACCATAGATGGCCGGGAAGACTTGTATTTCGACTCTGGCGGAATGTTTAAAATCCTTGCATTCCAAAGCGGTGAGCCAATCTTTTTAAACCCTGAGAAAGAGATTACGATCGATTTTGCGCTGACCTCCGATATGCCGGAACTTAACTTCTACAAATACGACTCGATCAACAAAACATGGTCCGAGTTATCAAATCTGCCTGCGTCCGAAAGACAGCGGACAGATGAGCAGGAACTTGATTACCTTCCCGGCGTCACTAAATATGTTGATGCTATCTGTAATCAGGGCCCATGTATAAACACCGATGAAACGCGAAGCTACGGTCTCACGCTAGCGAAATTGGCTAATTCGCTACTTAAGGATTATCAACAAGAGAAAACGTACTCCGATTCGATTGCTCTTGCCCGACACCTATACTATGATAGCATCGCAAAACAAAAATTTAATGAAAAGCTCGAGCGAACACCTGAAATAAGGAAACTGCGTGTTCGAATCACAAGAAATCAAACCCTGATCAACCGACTTACAAAGTATAGAAACAACACGGTCGGCTTCCAACGCACAAATAATGGCGGACAGGCCGCCTTTTCAAAAAAAGCTGGAAAAACTCGAGCTGCGTAAAGAGGAACTGACAATTAAAAACAATGAATACCTAAGGCAAATTACGGCATTGCAATACAACAAGATCGACAGCGCCGAGCGCAGCGTTACCGATAAGGTTTTACGATTGGCCTGCTTTTGGAACAACAGCAAAAGATATATGGAACCGGGTGAGGCTTCAATGTCAATCGAAGGATGGTTTCAATTCTTTGACACAAACAGGCCAAGAATGGAGAGCCGTTACAATGCGATAACACTTTCTGAGGAATGTAAAAAAATGCTGCTCGAACAGCAGCAAAAACGGATCGAAGAGCAGAAACAGCGTCAAAAACTTGAACAAAATCTACGGTTGGTGACGCAAACCCTTAAAATCAACGAGCTTGGGATATACAATTGTGACCAGCTTCGGAGATTGACGCGACCAGTAACGGTGGATGCTGCATATAAAGATCGAAGCGGAAACACAGTAAAACCAGATTTTATATTCGTAATCGACAGCGAGTTCAACGGAGTTTTGCGATATGACGGTTCTTACGGCTACAGCCCAACCCATTTTGCTTACAGTCCGTCTTCAAGTAATACGTTAATTGCATTTACAGAAGCCGGCGATGCGTATATCATCAAAGCGCCCGAGTTCAGGATTGCGACAGGTTCAACAAAGAAGAAGATTGATTTGGTACTGACAAAAATCCAAAACATTACCGGCAAGGAACAGCTATTGGCGCTTTTTTAGAAGCCATTCCGGCCATTCATTTCAAAAAAATGCGGCAATTTCGGGTTTTCTAAGTTCCGCAAAAGCTTCCTCCGGTCGCTTGTGCATAACAAGAAAATGAAATCGCATTGCCGCAATTTTGTTTTCCATTGCTGTCCGGGCTATATTTGTCGGTAGAGCATCAACTATAAACTGTTTACCCTAAACTGCCTACCAAGAATGTCTTCCCATCACATTGTCCGCGACGATCAGGAACCCGCTTTAATAATTGCGAATGGCGAATCATGCAGCGACGCATTGCTCGGCCAGCTTCTTGAGTGGTCGCCGCTGGTGATCGTACTGGATTCGGCGATCGACCGGGTTTTGGAAAAGAATATAAAAGTCGACGTGCTGTTGGGCGATTTCGACCAGGGAATTGGCAACCTTGAAAACATCCAGTACCCACTCGAAATTATGCACACGCCTGATCAGGAGAAAACCGATCTTGAAAAAGCTTTCGATTACCTTATCGAGCGAAAAATCCCCGCTGTCAATGTCATTTGGGCAACAGGCCGGCGCGCCGATCATTCCATCAGCAACATGACCAACATCGTAAGGTATCAAGGCCAGCTTAAGATCGTACTGCTTGACGATTATTCTAAAATCTACCGGCTGCCAAACAGCTTTCAAAAGTGGTACGCGGCAAATACGATAATTTCGCTTATTCCTGTAGGCACCGTTACCGGTATTGCATCGACGAACTTGTTATATCCGCTCAACAACGATACGCTCACAATCGGTTATCGCACCGGAAGCAGCAACTCCGCTAAAGAAGACGGGATTGTAAAAATTACCTATGACAGCGGCGATCTCCTGATGATGGAATGCACCGACTAATTCCAAAACGTAATGCCTACCTTTGACGGATGAAAGCTCCTAAACCCGTTGAAAAAACGAATTTGCATCCGCGTAACGCACACCGTTTCGGTTATGATTTCGCGGAGTTAGCCGCCGTAAGTCCGATGCTGATTAATTTTATAATCAAGAACCCTGCAAACCAGGACACGATCGACTTCAGCAACCCGGCCGCAGTAAGGGAACTGAACCGGGCGTTGCTGCTACAACATTACGGGATACGTAATTGGGATATACCGCCGCACTATCTTTGTCCGCCGATTCCCGGACGCGCCGATTATATTCATCATATTGCCGATTTACTTGCAGATTCAAATAAAGGTGATCTTCCTAAAGGACAATCGGTAATGGGACTAGACATTGGCGTTGGCGCAAATTGCATCTACCCTATCCTCGGACATGTTTCTTACGGTTGGAGTTTCGTCGGAACAGATATTGAGCAGGCGGCAATGGACAACTGCATCAGGATTATCGAAAACAACCCCCAACTCGCTGAAGCAATAAGCCTGCAACAACAGCCCGACAGTCGCGCAATATTTAAGGACATTATACGGCGGGAAGACAAATTTGCATTTACGATCTGCAATCCTCCATTTCATTCCTCGGCAGAAGAAGCAACAAAAACAGCCTCACGAAAAACGCGGAACCTGAATACAAATGAACGATTGAACTTCGGCGGACAATCATCAGAACTCTGGTGCGATGGCGGCGAGATCGGCTTTATTACCCAAATGATTTACGAAAGTGCAAAGTACCCGATGCAGGTACTTTGGTTCACGACTCTGGTATCAAAAAACGCCAATCTTAAGCAGATCTACAGAGTCCTGAATAAAATCAACGTTGCAACGGTGCAGACCATTGAAATGGGCCAAGGGCAAAAGATCAGCCGGTTCGTTGCCTGGACATTCCAGTCGGATGCACAGCGAATGGAATGGAAATTTCAATAGCTTCCACACGGTAGGCCACCATCTGAATTTAACGGCACAACATTTGAGGCGCCGATTTTAACATTTTTAACCAATCTAATCTTATGAAAACGAAAAATTTAAATTCGGCGGCAATCCTCTTCTTGTTGGTAATCACACTCGCAATTGGATGTAAACAGGAGAACAAAAACGAAGAGGGGTCTGACGTACAGGCAATAGCTCTTCCCGAATCAATGGCTGCCGACACTGTAGCTATGTCGTCTAACGCCGCCAGGATTGGTAAAGCCGATGCTAATCGGAAATTTATACGTACCGCCGATTTAAAGTTTAAAGTTAAGGACGTTATTAAAACCACGTACGCCATCGAGAACATCGCCGCCAGACTCGACGGCTTCGTTACTTATACGAATCTCGAAAGCAAGACCAACAACGAGGTGACGCAGAAAATTACCGGCGATTCAAGCGTCGTAACACGATATTTCACAGTCGAGAATAATATGATCATCCGTGTACCAAACACACGATTGGACTCAACGCTTAAAGCTATTGCTCCACTAATTGATCACTTGGATTTTCGTGTAATTAAAGCGGATGATGTTTCGCTTCGCATGTTGTCAAACGATATGGACAGCAAACGATCGGCGGCCTCGCAAAAAAGGCTGACAGCCGCTATTGACAACAAAGGCAGGAGATTGAACGACATTACTACCGCTGAAGACGCACTGGTCGTAAAAAAACAACAAGCCGACATTGCTAAGCTTGAAAATATGTCGCTCAACGACCAGGTAAATTTTAGCACAATCAACATAGCAATGTACCAACGCGAAGAAATTAAACGTGAACTGATCCCGAACGACGAGACCGCCAAGTACACGCAAAGTTTCGGCAGCCGCATGATGGACGCGTTTTACTTTGGCTGGGAAATAATTACGACTCTTATCGTGTTGATCGCGAATTTGTGGGCGATTATTCTGCTTTCTGCAATTCTTTACTTCGTCTTACGAAAGTTCAGGCAAGGCCGAAATAAAAAATAGCTTTAGAATATTAAAAAACGGCTGCCTGAAGAGGCGGCCTTTTTAACCCGCTAAAAAACTGTACGCCAATATTTAAGTTTTCTTAAACGGTTTTCATTCTGTCGTTTTGTAAATTTGCCAAATATCAATTCTCTTCATGAAGTTCAAAGTTGTATCGGATTATAGGCCTACCGGCGACCAGCCACAGGCAATAGACAAACTTAGCAAAGGCATCGTATCGGGCGAAAAATACCAGACGTTACTTGGTGTGACCGGATCCGGAAAAACCTTTACAATGGCAAACGTCATCCAGAATGTCGAAAAACCAACGCTGGTTCTTGCGCACAATAAAACCCTTGCCGCACAGCTATACTCCGAGTTCAAGCAGTTTTTCCCGGAGAACGCCGTAGAGTATTTTGTATCCTACTACGATTACTATCAGCCCGAAGCGTTCATTCCGGTGACGGGAACCTACATCGAGAAGGATCTTTCGATCAATGAAGAGCTTGAGAAGATGCGTTTAAGCACCACCTCATCGCTGCTCTCAGGCCGTCGCGACATTATAGTGGTCTCATCTGTGTCGTGCCTTTACGGTATCGGAAACCCAGTCGAATTCCAAAAGAATGTAATATCCATTGCAAAAGACCAAGTGATATCCCGTACTAAGTTCTTACATCGTCTAGTGCAGAGTTTGTACGCAAGAACAGAAGCCGATTTTACTCCCGGGACATTCCGGATAAAAGGCGACACGGTCGAGGTGTTCCCAAGCTATGGTGATGAACCGTTCCGAATTCATTTTTTCGGAGACGAAATTGAAGAAATTGAAGCATTTGATGCAAAGACATCGAAGGTCCTTGAGAAATACAACAAGCTGAATATCTATCCGGCAAACATGTTTGTGACCTCGCCTGAAGTGTTGCACGGCGCGATTTGGGAAATCCAGCAGGATTTGGTCAAACAGGTGGAATACTTTAAATCGATTGGGAAACATCTCGAGGCGAAACGTCTTGAAGAGCGCACAAATTTTGATCTAGAAATGATACGCGAACTGGGCTATTGCTCAGGAATTGAAAACTATTCACGCTATCTCGATCGTCGTTTACCTGGAACTCGCCCGTTTTGCTTGCTCGATTATTTCCCAAAAGATTATTTGATGGTTGTTGACGAAAGTCACGTGACGCTTTCGCAGGTTAGCGCCATGTATGGCGGCGACCGTTCGCGGAAAGAAAATCTCGTTGAATATGGATTCCGTTTGCCTGCTGCGATGGACAACCGTCCGTTGCGTTTCGAGGAATTTGAGGCGATGCAAAACCAGGTTGTCTATGTTTCAGCCACACCGGCTGATTACGAATTGCAAAAATCAGAGGGAATTTACGTCGAACAGATCATCCGTCCTACCGGACTGTTGGATCCGGTGATCGAGGTCAGGCCGTCATTAAATCAAATCGATGATCTTATCGAGGAAATTCAGCTTCGCGCTGAAGCAGATGAGCGTGTTCTGGTCACAACGCTGACAAAACGAATGGCCGAAGAACTGACAAAATACTTAACGAAAGTCTCGATACGCTGTAGGTATATCCATTCTGAAGTCGACACCCTTGAACGCGTCGAGATCATGCAGGATCTTCGAAAAGGACTGTTTGATGTTCTTATTGGTGTGAACCTTCTCCGCGAAGGGCTTGACTTACCCGAAGTTTCGCTTGTTGCCATTCTTGATGCTGATAAAGAAGGCTTCCTTCGCAGCAACCGATCGCTTACACAAACAGTTGGCCGCGCAGCGCGAAATGTCAACGGCAAGGCAATCATGTACGCCGATACAATTACGAGCAGTATGCAAAAAACGATCGACGAAACTAACTATCGCCGGCAAAAGCAGATGGACTACAACACGCAGCACAACCTCGCTCCGATGGCGCTGAACAAAAGTTTAAATAACGCGCTGACAAAAAATTCGGTTTCAGCGAAGTATTTTGAAAACAAATCGGCAAAAGCCGCCGAACCTGAAAGCTTATATCTTTCAAAGGGTGAAATTGAAAAGAGAATCAAGGACACCCGCAAGGCGATGGAGAAAGCCGCAAAAGAACTTGATTTTATGCAAGCGGCAAAGCTCCGTGACGAGATAAAAATGCTCCAGGAAAAGATGGTTTAATTGTGCTGCGCCCGAAAGATGTTGAGCAGGCACCCGGGATCGACCACCTTCATTGGCGATTCCTTTATCATTTCAAGCATTTTTTTTGTGGCCGACGGATTCAATCCCATGTTGATGGCGTACTGTCGGATGGCAATCTCTTCCTTTTCATGAAGCTGGCCGTCGACATGCATCAGCAAGGCGAGCCGGTAAAATTGTTGGATCCTTTGGAATTCCGATTTGATTGGCAACGGCTTTATTTCGTTATGAAACAGCGCTTTAAAAGTCGTTTTTTCAATTCCCAGGCTCTGCGCAACCAATAGCAGAAATTCATATTCCCGCTCGTGTAGTCGCCCATCGACTATCGAAAACGAAATCATTTCAGTTAAAAGGCTTATTCTTTCTTCGAGGCTATTCATCGATTTGCTGTTTTGGCTAAAATTGAGTTATAGTGGGATCGCAGCCGGCTAATGCAGTTTGTATTGGATCAAATTCTGACTTGGGCCCCGATACGCGTGAGGCGTTAGACTATGACTTCAGAAATTTGACGGCTGCTGCCGAGTCTAACTTGATAAAATACATGCCCGTTTGCAATTGGCTTACATCTATTGTACTTTCAGCATTTATGACACCATTTGAAATTAGCTTTCCGGTGCTATCGTAGATCTGGTAAGAAGCAGCGTTATAATCCCCACCAATATTAAGCACTTCATTTGCAGGATTTGGGTAAAGCTGAACAGTATTTTTTGAATGCTGATCCAGTGCTAAGTTGGTTGGAATGAAACGATAAAGCGTACCGTTTGCAGGTGTGCCGGTTATAAACGCAGGAACTGTTGCTGTGGTCGGCGCAGCAGGACTTCCGATTAAAAAAAGGGTGTTCGTTAATTCTTCTGAGTCGAAGTCGACATCCGTCAAACCAATTAATCCGCCACTTTCACCATCATAGAAAATAGCAGGAGTGGGAACTGAGCTCGGACCGTAACGAAACTCGATGATGTTGCTGGTTTCATATAACCATACCTGAAAGTTAACAAACATCGTTAAATTGTTATCATTAAAGGCGCCGCAGTTATTAAACTCAATTTTTACAATACGGGATCCAGGACTCCCTTCGATTTTGTAGCTCAACGGCGACAATGAAGTGTCTTCAAAAATAACTCCCCGATCGACTAAGTCAGCGCTAAGTGGCGAAATTACCTGAAGCATTGAAGGATTGTCAGCAACCGTGATATAACTGTCGTTAATCAATAACATATTGGTAAAAGTCCCGTTAAACATAAAGCTAAAGGGCAGTAAAAGGGGATATTCCGGGTCATCCCAAGCTTCTCCATTATTCAGGGAATTCGCTGCCGTTAGATTGGCGTAGGGCGCAGTGCTGTTTACGAAATTGTAGTTCTGAGCATTTGCTGAAGTAACAAGCAATACTAAAATCAGGAAGTAGATTTTTTTCATGTTTTTTTTCCGAAATTAGTACATAATTCTCAATTTTCCGCAGTATCCGTTTTAATAACTACAAAACAAATTTCATGCGTTTCCTACTCTGTTTGTTATTCGCGTTCAGCGCTAACAATGTCTTTGCCCAAAGTACAGCCACCAAACAAGTTTCGTGTTTCGAGATAGCCTCGCCTGAACTACAAACCAGCAAGAGAATTTGGGTTTATCTTCCAAAAAGTTATGCCACATCAAAAAAACGCTATCCCGTTTTGTACATGCACGATGCGCAAAATCTATTTGACAGCAAGACCTCGTTCGGTGGCGAATGGAATGTGGACGAGAAACTTGACAGCATTAGTGCCGACGTCATCATTATTGGGATCGAGCATGGGAATGACAAGCGTATCGATGAACTGACGCCTTTTCCAAATGAAAAATATGGTGGCGGAAAAGCCGATGCGTATATAGACTTTATCGTAAAAACCTTAAAGCCGGCGGTTGACGTTAGATACCGGACCAAAACCAACGCGAGAAACACGGGAATAATGGGTAGTTCGCTGGGCGGACTCGTGTCACTCTATGCTGCTGTTAAACATTCCGACACGTTTGGGAAGGCCGGAGTTTTCTCGCCTTCGTTTTGGTTTTCGGAAGAGATATACCACTATATTTCCGCAAGAAAGAAGCTCAAGGCCAAAATCTACTTCCTTGCCGGCGACAGCGAAAGCGATGATATGGTATCGGACCTTGAAAAAATGTACAGCCTGATTGACACGAAACGCTGCGATTGTCTCAACCTTTCCAAGAAAAAGATTGTCAAAGAAGGCCAGCATAATGAGAAATTGTGGCGGGAGAATTTTCTGAATGCTTATCTTTGGATGTTTTGAACAGCGAACAGTGAGCTTAGACGACAGAAAAGACCAGACGCACACTTGGACACCAAAGAAATAACCTGAACTGGCATCTAAACCTTATCCCTTAAAACCTATTACTCCTAATGATGAACAACAACGATATATTCAAAAAACTGCGAGTGGCGCTCCAGTTGCGTGACGATCAAATAATAGAGATCCTTCAATTGGTGGATTTCCGCATATCCAAACCCGAACTGGCTGCTTTCTTCAGATCACAGGACCATCCAAATTTCATGGAGTGCGGCGATCAGGTGTTGCGGAATTTTTTAAACGGACTTGTTATTCATTTGCGCGGAACAAAAGAAAATCCAACAAACGCGATGGAT
The DNA here is from genome assembly GCA_036386895.1 of Flavobacterium sp. Lineage (GTDB taxonomy): Bacteria > Bacteroidota > Bacteroidia > Flavobacteriales > Flavobacteriaceae > Flavobacterium. The sequence goes on along the minus strand of DASVUR010000001.1, from coordinate 14,002 downwards.
GTTATTAAGGCAAATCAGGATGAGATCCGGAAATCTGCGTCAACGTCTGCGCCAAAAGAGACTAAAAAACCTGTTGCCAAAGCGCCGCCTAAAACCAATAACGCGTTTAAGAACAAGAGTCCGAAGCGTGTAGAGCAGAAACCACAGGTCGTTGAGAAAGTAAAGTTCAAGAACGGAAAAAAATAAAATTTAAATAACCAAAAACCAACAGACATGGCAGCAATCAATCCCTATCTTACATTCAATGGTAACTGCGAGGAAGCATTTACTTTTTACAAATCGGTTTTCGGCGGCGATTTCCCGTACATCGGCCGCTATAGCGAGATGCCTCCAACAGAAGGAAAGCCGGTATCGCCTGAAGAGGCAAACAAAATCATGCACGTTTGTTTGCCAATCAGCAAAGAAACCAGCTTGATGGGAAGCGACAGTTCCGACGCGTACGGACACGCCACCATCGTCGGAAATAACATCTCAGTATCGGTCAACGCTGATAGCAAGGAAGAAGCAGTCCGTATTTTTGACGGACTATCAGCAGGCGGCCGAGTTACAATGCCTTTAGAAAAAACATTTTGGGGCGCCTGGTTTGGAATGTTCACTGACAAGTTTGATATCAACTGGATGGTAAATTTTGACGAGGAGCCACAAAAATAAAAGTGAGCCACGAACGCAAGAATCAAAACAAAAACAACTTTGAGTTGATTCGTGAGTTCGTGGCCAAAAAAACATGACCGCGAAAGCTGCACTACTACTTTATACCCTTTTCATTCTTGCCATCTTCATAATGGCATATCTTCACATGCTTCCGCTTGAGCGCATCACGTTTTATTGGTTCGACTCGATCGGGCACTTCGTATTGTACGGGCTCTGGGGCTACTTTTTCGGACGCGGGTTTAGCTCCAAAATTATAAGCCTCGGAAATTTCATAGTTCCGACCGGCATCGTAATCTGCATGGTCATTGCCGTAATCGAAGAATGTATGCAAGCATTTTCGCCCTATCGCTCCTTTACCATTTCGGATATGGGATTTAGCTTAATCGGAATATTGGTTGCAGCGGTTTGTTTGAATTTTAAAAAAACAAAACTTACATAATGTCGACACACACGTATTCGCTAACCACAATTTGGTTGGGAAACAAAGGCGAGGGAACTTCGGATTACAGAGCTTACGATCGCAATCACACGATACAAATTGAAGGCAAACCCGACTTATACGGTTCTTCCGACCCAACGTTTCGCGGGGACAAGTCCCGCCATAATCCTGAAGATTTACTGCTTGCCGCGCTTTCGGCCTGCCATATGATGAGCTTTTTGCACGTATGCGTAAATGCGGGCGTCATCGTCACCGCTTACAAAGACAACGCTACGGCTGAAATGTTGGTCAACCCCGACGGCAGCGGACACTTCACCTCGGTAACCTTACATCCTGTTGTTGCAGTTGCGAAGCAGGAAATGACCTCGAACCTTGATGAACTTCATCATAAAGCAAGCAAGTTGTGCTTCATTGCAAATTCGGTGAACTTCCCGGTGCGACATGAAGCCGCTTGCGAATTGACCTCAGACACCGGGATCAGAAAAAACGTTAGCCACTAATTGCTTCGCCAGTTCGCTATTGCACGTGCCGTGACTAAATACTCTGTGTTATATTTTAGACCTGTGCATCTGCGGCCCAAAAAAAGCCACGAATTCACAAACTAATTCGTGAATTCGTGGCTAAAAATATTGAATTCGTGGCTAACGCTATTCCTTAGCTCAAAGCAGCTTTCACCTGATCTGCAGCTTCCTGAAACTCGACCGCAGATAAAATGGGCATACCCGAAGTATCGATCATCTGTTTTGCAAGCTCAGCATTCGTTCCTTGCAAACGAACGATAATCGGAACTTTAATTGAATCACCCATATTTTTATAAGCATCAATTACACCTTGCGCCACACGGTCGCAACGCACAATCCCACCAAAAATATTGATTAGAATAGCTTTCACGTTCGGGTCTTTCAAGATGATCCTGAAAGCCAACTCGACACGTTTTGCATCGGCAGTTCCGCCAACGTCAAGGAAGTTCGCCGGTTCGTAACCCGCATATTTTATCAAATCCATTGTTGCCATTGCCAATCCGGCGCCGTTGACCATACAGCCAACCGTTCCGTCAAGGTCAACATAATTCAGTCCGGCGGCTTTCGCCTCAACCTCAATCGGATTTTCCTCACGAACGTCACGCATTTCAGCTAAAGTCGCGTGTCGGTATAATGCATTGTCATCAAGATTCACCTTTGCATCAACAGCAATAATCCTATTATCAGACGTTTTTAAAACCGGGTTAATCTCAAACATTGAAGCGTCCGATCCAACATAGGCGTTATATAAAGCAGTTACAAACTGCACCATTTCTTTGAAGGCATTCCCCGTGACCCCAAGGTTAAATGCAATTCGACGGGCCTGAAAAGCCTGTAATCCAACAGTAGGATCAATCTCTTCGGTGAAGATCAGATGAGGCGTTTTTTCAGCGACCTCTTCGATATCCATTCCGCCTTCAGTTGAATACATGATCATGTTCTTCGCCTTGCCGCGGTTCAGCAAAACTGACATATAGAATTCGGATGTCTCACTTTCCCCAGGATAATAAACATCTTCAGCAACAAGGACTTTGTGTACCTTTTTACCTTCAGCCGGTGTTTGTGGCGTGATCAGCATCATTCCGATGATCTGCTCTGCAAGCTCTTCAACCTGCTGCAAATTCTTCGCAAGCTTTACTCCGCCGCCTTTGCCGCGTCCGCCGGCGTGAACCTGGGCTTTAATCACATGCCATCCTGTTCCGGTTTCAGCAGTCAGTTTCTTAGCAGCTGCAACGGCTTCCTGCGGATTGTTTGCCACATAACCGCGCTGCGTTTTCACTCCGTAGCTGGCCAATATTTCTTTCCCCTGGTATTCGTGTATATCCATTATTGAAGTTTTTTGACTTTTTAGTGTCACAAAAGTAGCGAAAATCCAGCAAAACGTAAAGCGGGCGGCCGCATATTTTAGCTTTACCTGATTTTTTTATGGAAGCATTTTCCCGCTCTTGCCTCAATCTTTGCTTTGCTCGCTAACGCCGCAGCAACAAAGGATACCGGCGCGATCAGGGCTAGCGCCACCTGCCAGAAAGCAACCTTTTTCGCAAAGTTGCATCTGATAGAAAATTTAAAAAACTACATCATGAAAAAGATCAAACTACTTCTGATTGCAGTTATCGTGTTCGTCTTTTCCGGCTGCGATGACAACGGACCAAGCGCCTCTTTACGGGGAACCTGGAACTTGGTAAAAACCGTAGGCGGAATCTCGGGTGAAACCACCACTTTTGAAACCGGACTTGTCACATGGAACTTCGACACACCGTCGCATACGGTGACGATCATGAACAACAACACCGACGAGAATGCGTACGACGTTTTTGAAAGCGGAACGTACGATTATTCATTCGAAGAAAACACCACAAATGATTTTTGCGAGCAGACGCTTGTCATAGATAATACGGATCTGGGTTGCCACACGCTCTCGTCAGATCAGCTAATTATCACGCAACCCGAAGCCGACGGTTACGTACTTACTCTTGTACGATAATCATATTATAGAAACATAAAAATTAAAATACCCGGCATGCCCGCTGGATGGTTTTGTTCTATGGGTCTTTCTGTTGTACTAATTCTTTCCAAAAAACATAGGATGCTAACTCAGTGCAGAATAATTTTGCAACAAAAACATGCAACCCAAAGACTTAGTACAGCTTGCCACAGAGTTCGGCAGCCCGTTATACGTTTATGATGCGGAGAAAATCTGCTCACAATACCAAAGGCTTACCTCTGCCTTCTCAAAAGTTAGCGATCTCCGAATCAACTACGCCGTAAAAGCGCTTTCAAATATTGCAATCCTGCAGCTTTTGAAAAAGATGGGTTCCGGACTCGATACTGTGTCAATACAGGAAGTTCAACTCGGACTCCACGCCGGATTTCCTGCCGATAAAATTATTTACACGCCAAACGGAGTTTCATTTGAAGAAATTGAAGAAGCCGCAGCGCTCGGGGTTCAGATTAATATCGACAATCTTTCTGTACTGGAGCATTTCGGCAGCAAACATCCGAAAGTTCCCGTCTGCATTCGCATTAACCCGCACGTGATGGCCGGTGGGAATTTGAATATTTCTGTGGGTCACATCGATAGTAAGTTCGGGATTTCGATCCACCAGATGCCGCACGTTTTGCGGATAGTTGAAAATACCGGAATGCACATCAACGGAATTCACATGCACACCGGCTCGGACATCCTCGATATTGAAGTATTTCTTTACGCAGCCGAAATATTATTTGAGGCAGCAGCCAATTTCAAAGAACTCGCTTTTCTGGATTTTGGAAGCGGATTTAAAGTGCCGTATAAAAAAGACGACATCGAGACCAATATCGAAGAGCTTGGCAAGAAACTCAGCAAACGGTTCAATGCCTTCGAGAAAGAATACGGCCGGAAACTTGCGCTCGCGTTTGAACCCGGAAAATTTCTTGTTAGTGAAGCCGGCTACTTTTTAGCAAAGGTCAATGTTATAAAACAAACGACTTCAACTGTTTTTGCGGGCGTCGACAGTGGCTTCAATCACTTGATCCGACCGATGTTTTATGGCTCAAGCCACCAGATCGAAAATATTTCAAATCCTAAAGGAAAGGAACGATTTTATACTGTTGTAGGTTATATCTGCGAAACAGATACATTTGCAAATAACCGGCGAATAGCTGAAATAAAAGAAGGTGATATCCTTGCCTTCCGCAATGCCGGCGCTTACTGCTTTTCGATGGCGTCCAATTACAACTCGCGCTACAAACCCGCTGAAGTATTATGGCTTGACGGTAAAGGCATCCTTATCAGGCAACGCGAAACTTTTGACGACCTGCTAAAAAACCAGGTTGTGATAGAAATTTAAAAATCCCAACAATGCTTGGTGCTATTGCATCTGTTAGTTTTTTATCTTTGAAGTATACAAGCGCCAAATAAACATGGACAGAAGGAAATTTTTCAGGAACGGTTCACTCGCTGCCATTGGCTCGGCGTTGATAAATCCGTTTCAATCTTCCGCGAATACATTTATTGCCGAAAGCGAAAGCCGGGCTAAAAAAGCAAAAAATATTATCTTTCTTGTTAGTGACGGAATGAGTACCGGTACGCTGAATATGGCCGATATGTACCTAAAACGTAAATACGGACAAGGTAGTAACTGGATGCAATTGTATAAGGACAACCGGGTGAGGCGTGCTTTAATGGAAACAGCATCGGCAAACTCTATTGTAACCGATTCATCTGCCGGAAGCTCTTCTTGGGGCTGCGGCATCCGTGTGAACAATGGCGCACTCAATGTTGATCCGCTTGGCGAACCACATATGCCGATCTGGCAAAAGTTCAAAAAAGCAGGAAAAATGGCCGGTTGTGTGACCACTGTTCCTATAACGCATGCAACCCCGGCAGGATTTTGTGTCAACAGCAAAAGCCGAAACAGTCAGGAAGATATTGCAGTTCAATACCTCGATTTGAATTTTGACGTGATGATGGGCGGCGGAAGCCAATATTTTACAGCCGATCGTCGAAAGGACAAAACCGATATGTATGCGGCGTTTGAATCGAAAGGGTATGTTGTTGTAAAGACGCGCCGCGAGATGATGCTCGCTCCTATTGACAAACCGATACTCGGCGTTTTTGCCGAAGATGCCTTGCCATATTATGTAGACAGAAATAATGATCCAATACTAACGGAAAGCATGCCGAGCCTTGCCGAAATGACGCAGAAGGCGATCGACCGGATGAAGCAGCATCCTAAAGGGTTTGTGCTTCAGGTTGAAAGTGGAAAAGTAGACTGGGCCGCTCACGCAAATGATATTGCCGGACTCATACATGACCAGATTGAGTTCGATCAGGCAATCCGCGTTGCAATGGACTTTGCTGAAAAAGATAAAGAAACACTCGTAATCATCACCACCGACCACGGAAACGCAAATCCCGGGGTAATCTACGGCAAGTATGCGAATCTGAACTTTGACAGTATCCAGGCCTACACAAAAACCAATGAAGTGATCCTGAACCAGATCAGGCGAAATTCAACTGTTGAGCAAGTTCGTGAAATAATTGCCGATGGAAACGGGGAAACGGTGAGTGTTGAGGATGCAAAAATCCTGCTTGATTATTACGACGGCTTAAATAAGGATGAAGGCGGATTGTACAACTACAAACATCTGCCGTTTAAAGCATTCGCCGAAATGCAGAAAAAACGAAATTCCGTGGGGTGGATCAGCATGGATCATTCGGCAGACTACGTCGAACTCGCAATGTACGGGCCCGGAAGCGGCTTGCTCGTTCCGTTTGTAAAAAATACCGACCTGCACTTTTTGATGCTTGAAGCCGCCGAGGTCGAGAACAAATTCTAAACTATAAAAACAAAAAAACCGCTGTCCCCAGCGGTTTCTTCGTCTCTAAACTACTACAACTAAAAATTACTCAAATAATTATTTTAGGATTATAAATTCACATCGTCTGTTGATTGAATGCTCTTCTTCGGTGCAATCCGGTCCGTCGCCACATGGAATTAGCGGTACTGCTTCACCGTAACCTCTCGATCGCATCCTGTTTTTATTGATGCCGCGGCTGATCAGGTACTCCATCGTAGCGGCCGCACGCCTGTTGGACAACATCAGGTTATACGTATCGGAAGCACGGGAATCGGTGTGTGCTCCAAGTTCAATTTCCATCTCGGGATATTTCACAAGAAGATCATATAGTACGTTCAGGATTCGGCCTGCATCCGGCTTGATTTCCCATTTGTTCAGATCGAAATAGATGTTCTCCAATACAATTTGGATTTTTCCATCCTGGCGTTTGGTAATAATTTCTTCAGCATCGTCATAACATTCTACAAACAGCTCGATTGCAAAACGGACTTTTCCATCGGCGTTGGTGGTAAATTCTTCGCTATGCGGAATATAAAAGTCGCGAACCGCCTGAATACGGTATTTCTTGAATGGCTCGGTATTAAATACATAGTCGGCTTTTGAGCCTACGACCATGGTCCCAACGAGCTTTCCGTCTTCATCAAACAGCGAAACGGTTGTTCCCGGAAGCGGATCTTTGGTGTTCTTATCTTTGACATCGCCTTCAACAACATATCGCGCCTGATTTTCGATTCGCGAGAAACTATAAAGATTGTCGGATCCTTTTCTGTTAGAAGACAAGTAGCCGAGATTGCGCTCTTCATCAACTACATATCCAAAATCGTCCATCCCGCTGTTGATGGTTTCGCCAAGATTTATCGGTTTGGCGAACACACCGTCATAATCCTTCGACATAAAAATATCAAGCCCGCCAAGGCCTTGATGCCCGTCGGATGCAAAATATAAGATTGTTCCATCGGCAGAAATAAACGGAAATTGTTCGCGATGAATTGTGTTCACTGTCTCGCCAAGGTTCACCGGCGTGCCGTATGTTCCGTCTTCATTGACATCAACAACATAAATATCGAATGATCCCAATGAGCCGGGCATATCGCTTGCAAAATAAAGTTTTTTGCCGTCGAGGCTCAAACTGGGATGTTCGGTGGAATACGCGTCGCTTGAAAAAGGAAGTTCGGTTACATTATCCCACTTTCCGTCGACATATTCAGCCTTAAACAACTTTACGGTAGCAAATTTTTCTTCGCCTACCTTTACCTGTTTGTCGTTGGTCCGGTTGAAATACATGATCCGGCCGTCTTTGCTGAATGTCGCTGAACTTTCGTGTGTCTTTGAATTAATGGCTTCGGGAAACGGCTCGATGTGCGTCAGCAACCCTTTTTCATTTACGCTCGCGCTGAACAAATCCAAATATGGTTTTTCATTCCAGCCGTAAGCCTTGCCACTTGAGTTTCGCAGTGAAGCAAACGCCACTTTATCACCATAAAAAGACATTCCGAAATCCCCGTTGCTGGTGTTCTTGGCCATCGGCTGCAGGACGTAATTATAAGGCACGTTTGTTCCGAGATTCGCAATGAACTTTGGTGTGTCGACTTTAAACTTGGTGTAAACTGCCATAACGGAATCGGCTTTTTCATAGTTCCCAATTCCCATCAGCGAGTGCGCATATTTGAAATTAAATTCCGGATCGACACTCTCCTTGAAGTCCAGGAACAGTTTTCCGTATACACGTCCAGCATCGGTCATTTGTCCGTTATAATAATAACAGTCGCCAAGGTTTTCAAGTACCACGCGATTCTCGGGCACTTTCTCGTATAACGACGCGGCTTTCACGTAGGCCTTTTTGGCGAACAGCGCATCGGCTTGTTTTTGGCTGACCTTCTGCGCATTCGCAAGAGCGGCAACAAACACAAGTAGTAATAAACAGCATTTTTTCATCTTCATCATATTTTTAAAAGAATCGCGGTGATTTGTCATACCCTTTTGAGCCCATTCCTGACAAATTCAAATCGAACAGCAGAAATACTTCGTGGGTTCCCGAGTTGTAATCGCCAAGATTTGTAAGTGTATAATCATATGAGTAACCAACCCTGAGACTCGGCGTCACATAGAAGTTGACAAGGCCGCTAACTGAATCGTCAACACGGTAACCTGCTCCGAGTTCGAAGAAATCGTTAAAAAGGAAATTCGCTGTGAGGTCGAATGCAAGTGGCGCTCCGGAAACTCCTTTAGCCATAAATGCAGGCTTAAATTTTAATCCGGGATTAAGGTTGAACACATAACCACCGGTAAGAAAATAGTGAACTGACTCCACTCCTATTGTAGAAATTGCATCCTGGTGTTCGAGATGTTTTGTCTGAAGCAGGTTTGGCGCAGAAAATCCAACATAATATTGTTCGCCGAAAAAATAAGCGCCCGCGCCAACGTTTGGAAATACGCGGTTGATGTTATCGGCAAAAGCCGGATCAGGAGCGGCATCGCTATATTGAAACCCGTTGAAATTCGCATCGAAAAATGTCGCACCGGCTTTAACACCAAATGATAACTTATGGCTTTCCGAGAGCGGAATCACGTAAGCTACATCGGCAAACACATTGTTCTCTTTTACAACGTCTCCAATTTCATCGCTGACGATCGACAGTCCAACTTCTACCCGTTTTGCAATGGGTGAATGCACAAATGCCGAAACCGTTTTTGGGGCTCCAACCGCGCCGACCCATTGCGTGCGATACAATCCGCCAATATTTATCACACCTTCATTATCTGTTGCATAAGCCGGGTTAATCGAGCTCATGTTGTACATGTAGTGCGTGAACTGCGGATCTTGCTGAGCAGAAACACTGGCCGACAGCGTCAGGACAATGGTTAGAATTACATATTTCAAATCTGATTTCTTCATTTTTCGTTTGTTTTACCTGCTTAAGTAAACTCTTCCCTGAACTGGTTTGCGTACACCGTCGTTAAATTCGAGGACATAAAAATAAACACCCGTCGGAACAACAGCACCGCCAATATTGACACCACCTTCACCTGATGTTCCATTCCAGTTTGGCGTGTCTTTGGTTCCTTTATATAGCACGTTGCCGTATCGGTTGTAAATTTCGAGATGGAATTTCGGATAGGTTACAGCAAGGTCTACTATTTCAAATTCGTCGTTGATTCCATCGCCATTTGGTGAAAATCCATCTGGGATAAGGATATCTTCATCCTCGACTTCACACACAGTAAGATCAACAGTGACAGCTAGCCTAATACTGGTTTCGCAACCGGCAGCCGTGTTGTAAGAGGCATAGTAAGTGACGCCGTTCTGTAGCAATGTTGTTGGCGCTACTACATTTCCTGCTATTGGCGCATCGTACCACGTTACCGCTTCGGTTCCCGTTATGTTTGAAGATAATTCAGCAACTGTCGGGTTGTCTGTCCCACAAAATTGATCCCCATCTGTAATTAAGACTGGAGTCTGCGCCTGTTCAACATTAAAACTGAGTGGCGCGATAGTGCCTGATGCGGCACAAGTACCTGACGCAGCCTGGAATTGATTGACCGTTACGGTAACCGCTCCCGCTGTTGCAATTTCGGAGGCCGGAATAATAAATGTACCGCTTCCGGAAGCTATCGCAACCGTTACCGAACCTAAAGCAGTACTCGCTCCCGATAACTGATACGAAACCGTGTAGTTTCCATCAGCAATGTTTGTTGCACCCGTAATAGTGACAATATTAGGTTGTCCTAAACATATTGCAGGTGCAGCCATCGAAGCCCCGGCTATGTTTGCGACCGGATCAATTGTAAAGTTTGCTGTTGCGTTTTCAGACAAGTTATCGCAGCCTGTTGACGGGTTGATGATGTTGTTGATCACGATCGAATAACTTCCCGCTGTGGTAAACATTGAAGCCGGAATTGTAAACTGGCCAGCACCACCTGTTAAGGTTATTGTTCCGGTTGATCCCGTACCGGGGGAAAGCTGCGGAATGGTATAGTTGAACTGATAATTTCCGTCTGACAGCGTACTCGCAATGTTCACTACAACCGAACTTCCAAAACAAACATTCGGGATGGTGAGGTTTGCATCTGTCAAATCCGGCAATGGGTTGACAGAGAACGATGCAGAAACATTTGTCAGAACTGCGCCGCATGAATTGTCATTGTTTAATATTGTACCAAACGTTAGTATAGTAGTTCCCGTATTGGGCAAATCGGATGCATTGATTGTAATACTTCCAGTACCTCCGGCAATTGCCAGGATTACTGTTTCGCTCCCCGTATTGGCGCCACTTAGGGTATAAGTAACTGTGTAATCACCATCGGTCATTCCTGTAAAGTTCACTGTTGTTCCCGAGCCACTGCATACCGAGGCAACTGTAAAGTTCGCTGTAGTTAAAACAGGGCTTTGCAGCAGATTGAACTGGACGGTTTCAGAATCGGTTCCGCATGTTCCGGTTACGGTATACGCGTACGATTGGGATCCGGTAGCCAATGTTGAAAGTGCAATTGGATTTGTAACAGCCACACCGTTTGAGTCTGTCCACGTTCCTCCAGCCTGTGCTCCTGAAATTAGATCAAACAGGTCGAGCGTTGCGGCGGAGTTGCAGAAACTTTGTAGTCCGGCAAACGTACCGGCACTTACCGATTGATCGACAACCACTGTCACTACCGATGTGTCGGCAGGGCAAGCCGATGAACCGCCACCGACGGTATACGTAAAGGTATACGTTCCAACTCCGGCGACTGACGGATCGAAAATATTTCCCGTCAGGGCTCCTGTCGAATTATCGTCCGACCAGGTTCCTGTTCCAGGCGTACCCGTCAGTCCGGTCATTAAATCGATTGATGTAACTGCAGCACATGTGTTGATTGTACCGTCAATTCCAGCATCCGGAAGTGGCGTTACCGTAACGGTCGCAGACGCTGTGTTGGTCGTACATAAGTTGCCGCCAACGGTATACGTATAGATGCCAGGCATATCCACCGTAGGGTCAAAAACTCCCGTTCCGCTTGCCAATGCCGGTGACCAGGTTCCACCAGATTGTGGCGTTCCGCCGAGGCTTAAAATTAGGTCGGCCGGAGCGTCATTTGAACAAAACGCAACTGTTCCGTCAGTACCAGCATCCGGAATCGGATTAACCGTTACGGCTACAGTGGCAGTTGAATTCAAACAAGGAGCTGTTCCGGTAATTGTATAGGTGTAAACACCGGCAGCATCGACTGCGGGGTTAAATATACTTGTTGCGCTTGCTAATACCGGCGACCATGTTCCACCCGATTGTGGAGTTCCGCCTAAGTATGCCAGTAAGTCTACTGAAGCACTATTGGCACAAAGCGTTACAGTTCCGTTTGTTCCCGCATTTACAGCTTGTGAAACCGATACGGTAACCGTCGAGCTGTCTGACGGACATGGTGCAACACCACCTAGCGAATACGTATACACTCCCGCCGCATCAATGGCCGGGTCGAACATACCAGTTCCGCTTGATAGCGCCGGTGTCCAAGTTCCACCCGTTTGTGCATTCGGACCAAGTAATAGAAACAAATCCTGTATGCCCTCATTTGAACAATATTGGATTGTCGCGTCTGTTCCTGCGTTCGGGACCGGATTTAACAGTACGGTCACAGTAGCACTGTCGGCCGGACATGTTCCGTTTCCGGCAACAGTATACGTATACGTTCCTGCCGCGTCAATATTCGGATCGAAAATTCCTGTTCCGCTTGCAAGCGTTGGTGACCAGGTTCCACCGGTTTGGGCAGATGGTCCGAGCAAGAGAAATAAATCCTGAGAACCTGAGCTTGCGCAGAATGTTACGGGCGCCGCGTCGGTTCCTGCATTTGGAGCTGGAGAAACGGTTATAACGGCCGTTCCGGTTACAGGTTGGCTACAAGCCGGACTTGATAATGCTACACTTACGAGATCATAGGTCGCATTAGCTGAATAGGCAGTTGTAATTACAGATGTTCCCGAAGCGTCTAGCAAAATTGTTTGCTGAGTGCCGCCGTTGACCGTGTAGGTTACAATAGCATTCGGCGTTCCTGTAAAGGTAATTGTAGCATTGTCTCCCGAGCAAATCGTCGCGTTTCCTGTTACGGCTATTGTTGCTGTAGGTAATGGCAAGACCGTAATGGTTACCGAGGCAGACAATGGCGCAATACATGCCGGTGTTCCAAACGCCGTGATACTTGTCAGGTTGATCGTCGTGGATGTCGTATAGGTGTTCGTTATTGTAGCAATTCCTGCTGCGTCTAACAAAATTGTTTGTGAAGCGCCTCCATTGATGTTATAGGTAACCGTCGCATTCGGCGGACCGGTAATACTTACTGTTGCAGGACCACCGCTGCAGATTGTAGCGTCAGCGGCAATAGTAGCCGTAGGTGCAGGCGAAACGTTTACGGTCATCGTGTCGGTTTGCGGCTGACTGCAACCTGTGGATACGCTGATAAGCGCATATGTCGTCGTGGCCGAATAGGTTTGAGTAATAGACGCAGTTCCCGAAGCACCTAGGGTAATAGTTTGGACCGGCCCGCCGTTTACCGTATAAGATACTACTGCGTTGGCAGTTCCGGTAAAGGTCACAGTCGCCTGCTCACCCGCGCAAGTGTTTTGATCTGCCGATAGTGATGCTATGGGCAACGGCGCAACCAAGATTGTAGATGCTGCGTTTAATGTTTGCGTACAAGCAGGAGTTCCTGCAGTTTGAACACTCACCAACGTGAAGGTGGTGTTCGCAGAATAAGTTCCGGTAATAATACCTTGACCTGAAGCATCCAATAAAATTGTCTGGTTCGTTCCACCATTTACAGTATAAGTCACAGTACTATTAGGCGTTCCTGTAATTGTGACATCGGCACTTGACCCGATACAAACGTTTTGATTCGGAGATATAGTCGCTATCGGTGCAGGAATCACTGTAATTACCACAGCTCCTGTTAAAGGTTGTGTGCAACCCGATGCTCCGCCGCTTACAACGTTTACCAAATTATAAGTAGTGGTGGTGTTGTAGATGCCTGTAATCGTTGCTGTGCCTGAAGCGCTCAACGTAATTGTCTGGTCCGCTCCTCCATTGATGTTGTAGGTCACAATTGCATTTGGTGTTCCTGTAAAGGTCACTGTTGCATTCTGACCCGGACAGATACTCTGGTTAGCCGATAAGCTGGCCGTTGGCGGGGTTGCAACAGTGATTGTAGTCGATCCCGTTTGCGATTGGGGGCAAGAAGGATTTCCGCTCAATGCGGCACTGACTAAAGTATAGGTTGTGGTAGCGGTATACGTTCCGGTAAGGGTTGCCGTTCCCGAGGCGTTGAGCACAATGGTCTGGTTGGCCCCGCCGTTAACCGTGTAAGTAACCGTTGCATTCGGGGTTCCGGTAAAAGTAACAGAGCCGGTTGCGCCTGAACAAACTGTTGCCGATGGAGACAAAGTTACCGTAGCCGGGGTTCGGACGCTGATCGTGATCGAGTTCGTCAGGGTCTGCGTACAGCCGCCTGTTGTTGCAACACTCACCAATGCGATTACGCTCGTTACAGTATAATTCGATACAAAAGAAGCAGTTCCCGAAGCATT